>NZ_CP009056.1:1346175-2019263 GCF_000807275.1 Frischella perrara
TCTGATTTTCTACTGTAGGCATAGCGTAGACCGATAAAGAACGGCAAAGGATAAAACATAGTGAATTCTCGAAATAATCTTAAGAATAGCTAATTTGATTAAATGTCGCATTAATAATTCCATGATAACGGCTATTAGTGATGAAGACAAGTTATTGCGACAATGACTAATGCGGCTCAATTAGCGTAAATAATAATAATTTGCTAAATAATACTTAGCTTTACTATTTGTAGGTTAATAAATAGTTAGCTTTGAATATTTTGAAAAATACTAAAGTAAAATAAGTAAGATAATAAAATCTGTTTTTTTCTTACATTTCGGTATAATTAAACACATAATATTTTATGTAATTTTATAATTTATCTATGTCTGATATAAAACTACCCACAAAAGCTGGCACGGTATTGGAATATGGTCAGTTAATCGGTTCTTCCTTAGCATTATTTTGTGCGCAGGTATTAGCTCAACATCAGGGAACCATTGTAATTATTACAGATGACATGCAACAAACAACACGCTTGCATGAGGAATTAAAGCAATATACTTCCTATCCAACCCTATTATTTCCAGATTGGGAAACTCTACCCTATGACAGCTTCTCTCCGCACCAAGATATCATATCTGAACGGTTATCAACGCTTCATCAATTGCCTCAATTGACTCAAGGCGTATTAATTCTACCTATTAATACCCTGATGCAGAAAGTTTGTCCTATTTCCTATTTGAATGGGCATGTTTTTATTATGCAAAAAGGGCAAATTTTATCTCGCGAAAATCTAAGATTACAATTGGAAAATGCTAGTTATCGACATGTAAGTCAAGTCATGGAGCATGGAGAATATGCAACCAGAGGGGCATTATTCGATATTTTCCCTATGGGAAGTGATGTTCCTTATCGTATTGATTTCTTTGATAATGAAGTTGATAGTATCCGTATTTTTGATGTTGAGACACAACGAACTTTAGACGAAATTAATCAAATTCAATTATTGCCTGCCCATGAGTTTCCTTTTGATAAATCAGCAATAGAATTGTTTCGTTCCCAATGGCGTGAAAATTTTCCCGTACGCTTAGAATCAGAAAGTCTTTATCAACAAGTATCAAAAAATATTCTTCCCACCGGTATTGAGTATTGGCAGCGACTTTTTTTTAATGAACCACTCATCCCTTTATTTGATTACTTACCTGAAAATACGTTATTAATATCAACAAAGAATATCCATAATCATGCTGAAAAATTTTGGTTAGATATACAGGCTCAATACGAAAGTCGTAATGTGGATCCAATGCGTCCCCTACTTCAACCAAAGGATATTTGGTTAAATACCAATGAAACCTTTGCTTTATTTAAGCGCTATCCCCGAATATCTATTAGTCAAGAAAACTTAATGACTAAAAACGCGGTAAACATGCACTTTACCGAATTACCCGATTTAGCAATCCAAATTCAACAAAAAGAGCCCTATTTATTATTCAAACAATTTATTAATAACTTTGAAGGAAATATTATATTTTCAGTCGAATCTGAAGGCCGTCGTGAAGCCCTGCAAGATATATTGAGACGTATTCAAATTTTTCCTACTTTCATTAAAAAAATAGATGATATTCAAGTAGATTCAGTTAATCAGTTTTATTTAATGATAGGGGCAAGTGAAAAAGGGTTTATCGATCAAACAAATCACTTTGCCATCATAACTGAAAACGAGTTATTAGGTAGACGAATCATTCGTCGACGAAAAGAAACTAAGCAAACAATAAATACAGACGCTTTAATCGGTAGTTTAGCTGAATTGACGCCGGGTAAACCCGTAGTTCATTTAGAGCATGGTATTGGTCGTTATGCAGGATTAACCACTCTAGAAGCAGGTGGCGTTACAGCTGAATATTTAATATTAATTTATGCAAATGATACCAAACTCTATGTTCCTGTTTCCTCATTAAACTTGATCAGTCGTTATTCTGGTGGGAATGAAGAAAATGCACCACTCAATAAATTAGGTACCGATGCTTGGAGTAAGGCACGTCTAAAAGCTGCCGAAAAAGTACGTGATGTTGCTGCAGAATTATTGGACATTTATGCGCAACGTGAATCTAAACCAGGATTTGCATTTAAACAAGATCGTGAACAGTATGAATTATTTTGTCAAAGTTTTCCCTATCAAGAAACGGATGATCAATTAAATGCTATTGGTGCTGTGATTGGTGATATGTGCGCTCCATATGCAATGGATAGATTGGTTTGTGGTGATGTAGGTTTTGGCAAAACTGAAGTGGCCATGCGGGCTGCTTTTTTAGCCGTCATTAACCATAAACAAGTCGCAGTTTTAGTTCCAACAACGCTACTAGCTCAGCAACATTATGAGAATTTTTGTGATCGTTTTGCAAATTGGCCTATCAGAATTGAATCATTATCACGCTTTAAAACAGCCAAACAACAACAACAGGTTATACAAGCATTAGAAGATGGCAAAGTTGACATCGTTATTGGTACTCATAAATTGCTACAAGCTGACGTCAAATGGCATGATTTAGGTTTATTAATTATTGATGAAGAACATCGGTTTGGCGTTAGACAGAAAGAACGAATTAAAGCTATGCGCGCTAATGTTGATATTTTAACATTAACCGCTACACCTATTCCAAGAACTTTAAATATGGCAATGAGTGGTATGCGTGATTTATCGATCATCGCCACTGCACCCGCTAGAAGATTAGCTGTAAAAACCTTTGTTAGAGAATATGATAATTATGTAATTCGAGAAGCCATCTTACGTGAGATATTACGTGGCGGTCAGGTTTATTATTTGCATAATGATGTGGCGGATATTGAAAATCGGCGTGATAAATTACAGGAGCTTATTCCTGAAGCAAGGATTGCTATCGGTCACGGTCAAATGCATGAAAGAGAATTAGAACGTGTAATGAATGACTTTCATCACCAGCGCTATAATTTATTAATTTGTACAACAATTATTGAAACGGGAATAGATATTCCTAATGCTAATACAATTATTATTGAACGGGCTGATAAATTTGGGCTAGCACAATTACATCAATTACGTGGACGAGTTGGACGCTCCTACCATCAAGCATATGCTTATTTATTAACTCCCCCACCAAAAGCATTAACGAAAGAAGCAAAAATGCGATTAGATGCGATCGCTTCATTAGAAGATTTAGGAGCAGGTTTTGCTTTAGCTACTCATGATCTCGAAATACGCGGTGCTGGAGAGCTATTAGGTGAAGATCAAAGTGGTCAAATTGAATCAATCGGATTTAATTTATATATTGAATTACTTGATGAGGCAGTAAAATCTCTCAAATCAGGGAAAGAACCGTCGCTAGATACATTACTTAACAATCAGCAAACTGAAATCGAACTTAGATTACCGGCGTTAATTCCTGATGATTTTATTCCAGATGTAAACGCTCGTTTATCTTTATATAAACGAATAGCATCAATTGATGATCTTAATCAATTAACTGATATCAAAATAGAAATGATAGATCGCTTTGGTAAATTACCTGATCCGGTTTTATTTTTATTAGAATTGACTAAACTCCGTTATATTGCTCAACAACTTGGAATTAAGAAAATAGAATTAACTAAAAAAGGAGGTTACATAGAATTTAGTGAAGCGAATCAAGTATCGGTAGATTATCTTATTAGCCTAATCCAGAAAGACCCTAGAAGTTATCGTTTGGATGGTCAAAATAGACTTAAATTATTAAGAATGGAACTTCAAGGACAACAACGAATTGACTATCTTATGAATTTATTAGAACAATTTGCATTGAATAAAGAATAAACCAAAAGAGGAAATAAATTAATGAAAAAAAAATTATTACTAGCAGGAATCCTACTTGTAGTTGGCGGTACCTATACCATAGCTTCATGGCAAGTTGGCAATCAAATTGAAGCTGGAATTGATACGAATTTAAAAAATGTTTTAGCTAAAATAAGAGCAGAATATCCAGATTCACATGTTTATGCTGAATTAAGCGATTATCAAAAAGGGATATTTTCTAGTACAGTTCGTCTTAAAGTAGAATTTGCTGATTATAATGATATGAATTTTGATGATATAATTAAAATACATCATGGACCATTCCCACTATATAGTTTTACCGAAGGTGATTTTTATCCTAAACTTGCCGTGATTACCTATGATTTAGATAAAAAATATAATGAAGATTTATGGGAAATGGCAGGAAATAAACCTTTCATTAATCTTTCTTTAACAAGATATTTTGATAATACTAATAAAATCGTGTTAAAAAATGCGGCAATTCATAAATTTGAAGATTCAAATTCTATTGATCTAAGTGCTAACAAAATGATAATAAATTATGATTCCACTACAGATTTATTACAAACAAATCTGTCAATAAATAATTTCACATTAATTAAAAATAATAAAAAAATAGAACTCAAAGACTTATCATTAATTAGCGATTCTAAACAAAATTCGGATAATATGAAAATTGTGGGGAAATTAGTATTAAATCTTGGTTCTCTATCTATTTCTGATGATGAGTATGAAGTTGAAAAAACATTCAAAATTAATGGATTATCTATTAATCAGGATTCATTGCAAAATAATAATAATATTTCGAGTAATTCATCGCTTTTAATTGATAGTATATATTTTAATAAACAAAATTTAGGTAAATTTAAAGCAAATATGGATTTAGGATTTGTCTATGACTTCAATAATACTAGTGAATATACACTAAAAACTAATCAACTTTCATTTGAAACAATGCATGGTTCACTTGAAGCTGACATTAATATGAAGATGAAGACTGATAACTTGTTTAAAAATCCATTCTCTTTCGGTTCCTTTAATAATTATGAATTTTTACAAACTCGTATTGAATTACCTTACAACGCACTATTTTCAATAATCGCTAGATGCCAAAATAGTGAAAAAACAACAATTTCACAAGAAGACATTGATCAAGCCACTTATCAAACGATACCGTTTATTAGTATGATGACAGCAAGAACGCCATTTATTGTTATTAAAAACGATGAAAATGATTTTTCTAAAAATGTTATCTCTAGTAGCATATATTATTCACCAAGAGAAAATAAACTAGAAATTAATGGTAAATCCTACGATCCGTTAGAATTTGGTTTCTAAAATATAAACAAATAATAAGGATAATGTGAAAATAAAATCTATTAGAAATAAATAATTTCTTTATTTATGAAACTCTACTTATTCTAAAGGATTTTATTTTCTTTTTTGTTCAATAACGTTAGAAAGTTAAGATAAGGTTTGATAGTATAAATAGCCATCGTATAATTGAAAAAAACAATATATATAATTATTAAATTACATCATTTTGTTAAATTATCAATTTTATAAAATATTCAATACGAAAAATAAGCAACTTTTAAGGATTAAAAATAATGAAGAAAAGTGCATTAATCGTTGGAATAGTAGGAATATTAGCAATTAGTTATACAGGGAGTTCATGGTATTTTGGTTCTAAAATTAAACATACCGTTTATGAAACATTACCCCTTGTACAACAAAGATTAAATGATATTTTAGCAGACAATGATTTGTTTTATGATAAAGAAATCCAATTAGTTATTAGTGAATATGAACAAAATATTTTTAGCAGCGATTTGAAAATAGAAATTGTTCTAATAGATAATTATGGATTAACACAAAAGGAAATTAAGTTACTTGACTCTAAAGAACCTTATTCATATGAAGAGCTGGCAAGATTTAGCGATTATTTAACTATCTATCATGGTCCATTTCCTATTTTTAGCATTTTAAAGGGTGATCTGATCCCTAAACAGGCTTTACTAACTTATCAATTAACTAAAACACCTAAATTTATACAAAAAGCGATTGATAATAAGCCTTTATTAACATTAGAGGCTAATTTTGATCTTAATGATAATAGTCATGTCATTATAGAAACCCCTCCCATCAACATCAAAAACCGAGATTATTCTTTAACCGTCAGTGCCAACAAAGTTATTTTAGACCAATCAACTGATGGTGACTTATTTAATCAACACTCAGATTTCATTATTAAAAATATTGATTTTACAGTTTATAGTCCCTATTTTGACATAATCTTTAAACTGGATAATTTTAATTTACAGAGCAATGTAAATTATGATTTCATAAAAAAGAATTTTTCTGCCACTGCCAAGATGCAAACTAATGAATTCAGTATAACGGATAAATCTGAAACGAGCGTTCGTTTCAAAGATATTTTATTACTGACTAATCAAGATACTATAAACAGCACAGGAACCATTAATTTCGATATTGGAAGCATTACCTATAGTGAGCAAAACCTAGGTAAGTTCAATACAAAACTATCTTATCATGCAAAAGATAGTAGAGATTTATTTGAAAATATGGAATTAGATATTGAAAATATTTCCTTAGAGACATCTCAAGGTACACTTAAAGCACAGTATAAAAATAAATATTTTATGAAAAGTGACCTTTATTACGATCCTTCTGATATTTTTTCAGAAAATGAATTCAATGAACTCAATATTGAGACACATGTCAGTTTGCCTGCTAAAGCTTTAGCATTATTGTCTTCTCAGTTTCAAAACAAGCATCAAATAATCAGCTTTCCTGATTTATTCATAGATCCAAAACGTCAAATTGCTAGTAATTGGTTAACAATCCGTGAATCATATACTTATGATGATTACACTTTTTATCCATTCTTTGTTATCAACGAAGATAATAATAGTATTGAATCTAATATCATTATCTCATTAGAGGATAACAAAATGATAATTAATGGTAAATCAATCGATTATGATTATACCCAACGTGTAGTTGATAATTTTGATAAAGATTTATTCTTTAGCTATTATATTAATATTCCTGAAGTTGATAAGGTTTATGAGGAATAATACCTTAATCTTTTTTATGCTACCTTAGAATATTTTGCTAAAGTAGCATAAACAAAGAAATTAAAAAACTAATCCAATTTTCCTTCTTTCATAGCCATTACTCTTTCGACAGTATCAACAATAGCTTGTGTTTGACTATCTATTTCAATATTGACTTTATCACCTTCTTTTTTATCTTTAAGTGTAGTTATGGCTAATGTTTCGGGAATTAGATGAATTGAAAATTGATTATCATTTATTTTGCCAATCGTTAAGCTTGCTCCATCAATACCAATAAACCCTTTATATAAAATATATTTCTGAAAAAGCGATGGTATTTCAATGACCATCGTACAATTTGTTTCTGTCTTTATAATTTGAGTAATCTTTGCAGTACAAGCAACATGACCGGACATAATATGCCCCCCTACTTCATCACCATATTTAGCACTACGCTCAATATTAATATAATCTCCGACTTTTTTATCTCCGAGTGTAGTTATAGATAAAGTCTCTTGCATAATGTCAAATAGTACCCAATTATCACCAAACCCCGTTAATGTTAAGCAACAACCGTCATTAGCGATTGAAGCACCTATTTGTAAGTTTTGCATTAGGTGTTTAGGCAATTCTATTTTAAAACTCCGCAATTTGTCTTTATCTATAATCTGTATTATTTTTCCTACGCCCTGAACAATTCCAGTAAACATACAATATAATCCTGAACTATGCTATTTAAGTGTAAGCGCTATTTTAGCACTTTTTATTTATTTTTTTCTTTCAGTTTTAACCTATCATCAACATGTTAATAACCATCATCTTTTTAACAGGTATTATTTAATGATATCTTTATCATGATTAACTCATTTATAATAAAAACTTCAACTAGTTGGTTAAAAGATTAGGAAATGTCTATGTTAAAAACTATGTTTGCCATAATACTTGGTTCAAGTATGGGAGGTTTATTACGTTGGTTATTATCAATACGTTTTAACACATTGATAACAATCCCTTTTGGTACTTTATTATCGAATCTTATTGCTGGCTACATTATAGGTTTTGCGATGATGTTTTTTTCCCATAATCCTAATATTTCATCTGAATGGCGTTTATTCATTATGACGGGGTTCTGTGGTGGACTTTCAACATTTTCCACCTTTTCAGTCGAAGTAATTTCATTTTTTCAGCGTGGGCAAATTGCTTTAGGTTGTTCAACTATTTTTATTCATGTTATGGGCTCATTATTAATGACAATATTAGGTATCATAACCTTTCAATACTTAAAATAAAAATAGCTATGAGCACCGTTAAGTGTGCTCATTAACGTGTTTTAATCATTCATCCTTAATTAATATTCTTTTAAATAACTTACCACGCCAGCCTGTTAAGATTTCGGGCTGCTCAGTCATATCATGATTATGCCATCTTAAAAATTGTTCAATATGTCGTTTACTCACTAAAAGCTCACTATTTAAACCTGTTTTCATTGAGATCTCTTCAGCAGCTTCTTTGATGAGCGTTGACCATTTTTTATAATCAGGATAATCAGTCATGCGCTTGATCTGCGCTACTGGTTCACTCGCTTTTTTGAGGATAGATAAAAGCGTATCACCAAATAAACGTAATTGTTTGCCATTCATACCTAAAGCTGATAATTCACTTAATGATTTTGGCTGATAACGCGCTAAAGACCAAAGTATATCTTGATGAATTACAAAATTAAGTGCCATATCATGAGTTTTAGCATATTCAAAACGCCAACTTGCTAGTTTTTTCAAATAGCCTAATTGTATGGGGCGCAGTTGCCAAGCATTTTTGATTTGTAAATAAGCCTCATCAGCTTGAGGTGATTGGCTACGACGTTTTACTGCATTAAGGCATTCCTCATAGGCTGCATTTAAAAAACCATTATCAAAAAGTAACGATTTTAATTTATGCATTAATGGTAAAAGATATAACACATCATTCGCCGCATAAAGACATTGTCTATCTGTCAATGGACGTTGTAACCAATCAGTGCGAGTTTCACTTTTATCCAATTTAATTGATAGATATTTGTCTATTAATGTTGCATAACCCGAACTAAGTGGGTTATCTAGAAAAGATGCCAAAATTTGACTATCAAGTATATTTTCAGGCACACAATCAAAGTGACGTATAAATACTTCAATATCTTCACTACACGCATGAAAATACTTTTCAATTTTGTTGTTTTTCAATATATCGACGAAAGGTTGCCAATCTTCAATTAATAAAGGATCAATAAGCGCTAGATTTATACCATCATATACCTGTAGTAACGCTAAGCTCGGATAAAAAGTTTTGGTTCGCATAAATTCCGTATCTAATGCCAAACCATTTGATATTTGTAAATGTGTACAAAATTCTTTTAAAGCGACATCGCTATTAATGAATTGATAAGACAAAATTATTCCTTAATAATTATCACATATGTTTTTTAAAATGTAGTTCAGCAACAACAATTTCAGCCCGAGACATTAATCGTATCGGTGGTCCCCATAGACCATACCCGCTAGTAACAATACTGGTAAAACTGTCATTACCTTTCGGGTGATAAATCCCCCAAGCATTAGTATATTGTTGTTTAACCACAAGTGTCATAGGAAATAATTGCCCGCCATGTGTGTGACCCGCAAACATTACATCAATCCCAACCTTCTCAGGCTCAACTAAATCACTCGGGCGGTGATCTAACAATATAATAGGTTTATCCTTTTCGACAAAATTCATTAGAAATGGCAAATCCATACGCTGAACAGATTCATCATCACGACCGATAATATAAATACCGGTTCGACTATCATAAAAAACATCATCATGAAGAACTTTCATATTACCTGCTTTGAAAGCAGTAATAACATCTTCTGTCGTATTATAATGATCTCGTTCGATCCCATAATGTTCATGGTTACCAAAAATAATAATTGTGCCATAAGTTGATTTAATTTTACTAAAATCTTCGGCCAGATTTTTTTCAAGATAAGGTTGTAGCTTATTATCTAATGTATCACCAGTAATAAATACATAGTCCGGTTTCAGTTTATTTATATTACTAACCATAGTTTGGATGAACTGTTTTGCAGTGATTTCACTTAAATGAATATCAGAAACCTGAACAATTTTTAATTGTTCTACTTCAGCTGGTTTATTAATATCAACTTGATAAGTTACAATCCTTGGAAAACTTGCACAATATAATCCAACGAAAAATAGACAAAAAGAGAAAAATATATAGAATCCTTGCAATACAATACTATTTTTAGTGCTTTGTTTTAGAATAAATCGAATAATATCTACAACAATGATTCCGTAAAAAAAACAGATTATAATGGAAAAGACTATATAACCAATCATCGGTAACCAATAATCAGACAAATCCCTTAATAGCATACATCCTATAAAGGAAAACGAGCCGATTAAAAGAATGAACCAATATAGTTTTTTAGCAATAGTGTTAACATAACCAAAATACTGCAAATTAAAAAGATTGATTGATCTAAAACCTAAATACAAAGCAATAAAAAGGCTACCACATAATTCAACAATTAAATTCCATTCCATAAATTTTACATCTATAAAAGCAATATTAATGTTATCATATCAGAAATTTATAAGTATTTAGTATTATTAAGTAATGAAAAATAAAAAAGATTCCCTTTTTTCTTCACCAATTGAGCAATTAGGTGATTGGACTTTTGATGAAAAAGTCGCAGAAGTTTTTCCAGATATGATTAAGCGTTCAGTACCAGGTTATTCTAATATACTAGCTATGATTGGTATGTTAGCCAAGCGATTTATCACCCCTAGTTCCAATATTTATGATCTAGGTTGTTCACTTGGCGCAGCTACACTTTCCATTCGCCGGAACATTGTACACAATAATTGTACTATTTTTGCTATTGATAATTCTCCAGCTATGATTGAACGTTGTAAAACACATTTAAGAGCTTATAAAGGTATTACGCCTGTAGAAGTGATTTGTGCTGATATTAATGAAATAGAAATGCACAATGCCTCAATGATTGTTCTAAATTTTACCTTACAATTTTTAACACCTGAAAATCGTCAATTATTAATTAATAAAGTTTATCAAGCCTTACAACCTGGAGGTATTTTAGTCTTATCAGAAAAATTCAGTTTCGCTGATAACATTATTGACGAATTATTATTTGAAATGCATTACGATTTTAAACGTGCCAATGGCTATAGCGAATTAGAAATTAGCCAAAAACGGAGTATGCTAGAAAACGTTATGATCACAGATACTTTTGAAACACATCAACTAAGGTTAAGTAAAGCTGGATTTATGCATGTTAATATGTGGTATCAATGTTTTAATTTTGGTTCGATGATTGCTATAAAATAGCAGTCTGATAAAAGTTAATACATATGGAAAATGCAAAAATCCTCTAAATACGATATAAACGCGTGATAATAATTAAACTTTTTAACAATTTAATTGAATTAATTTAAAGTGAATAACAAAATGATAGATTTTGGTAATTTTTATCAAATAATTGCTAAAAACCAACTTGCACCTTGGCTTGAAACACTACCGGCGCAGTTAGCAACTTGGCAAAAACATAATATTGATAATCGTTATAATCAATGGTTGAATATTATTGAACATCTACCGATGTTAAAACCCAATTATTTAGATTTTTTACATAGTGTAACGGCTAATAATCAAATCCCTTTATCCGATGGTGAACAAAAACGAATTCGCCATTTATTAATGAATTTATCACCTTGGCGTAAAGGTCCCTTTTCTCTATATGGCATTAATGTTGATGCTGAATGGCGCTCAGATTGGAAATGGCAACGCTTAATTCCTTTTATTACTAATTTGGAAGGAAGAACAGTTTTAGATGTAGGGTGTAATAGTGGTTATCATCTTTGGCGAATGATTGGTGCGGGAGCAAAACTTGCAGTAGGGATTGACCCTATGCCATTATTCTTATGTCAATTTGAAGCGATCCGGAAATTACTTGGTAATGATCAACGTGCTCATTTTATTCCTATCGGAATCGAAGATATGCCAAAATTGGCAGCATTTGATACGGTTTTCTCAATGGGGGTATTATATCATCGCCGTTCGCCACTGGATCACCTTTATCAATTAAAAGATCAGTTAAAAAACAAGGGTGAATTGATACTTGAAACGTTAGTCATTGAAGGTGATGAGCATCAAGTACTCATGCCGGGTGAACGTTATGCACAGATGCGCAATGTTTATTTTATACCATCCATTCAAACAATGAAAATTTGGCTCGCAAAATGTGGTTTCCATGACATTAAAGTAGTTGATGTATCCATTACCAGTTTAGAAGAACAGCGTAAAACAGATTGGATGACATCGGATTCGCTTAGTGATTTTCTTGACCCACATGACCGACAAAAAACCATTGAAGGTTATCCAGCACCAATGCGAGCGGTTTTTATTGCTAAAAAATAATCATTGCCATTCAATTAATTTTATTTATGGTTTATACTTTTATCAAAGTATTTACTTTTTTTAGTAACATCAAATTATTCACACTAATAATATAACAACACAAAACAATAAAACTTAATATAAATTATATATTAAGTTTTTTTGCGATTAAAAATCTATTATTGATAATAATTAATTGAGATGATAAGGAATACCATGGACATAATACGTTTCATTCTCCGTCTACCCTATCGCATCTTCTGTATCTGTCTAGAAGCGATTATCTATTTTGCATTTTTTCTACTAATTGTATTACGATCCATATTATGGTTTATAAGCCCGATTATTGGTCAAGTTAATTGGTCAATACCTAAATGGTATCCACGGGTTAAAGATATTTATCAAGCATCAATTAAAAGACTCAATAATTATAGTATGATTATTGGTAGTGTTGTTATTTTTGGAATTATTGCCTATTTCAGTGGTAATTATGCCTACCATTGGTACTTAAATAGACCAAAACCTATTGAGCCAGCCCCGGTAATAGTTAATACGTATGGCATTTCTTATTATGCGCCTGAAGAATCAGGTACCTTTAATAATAATAATCCTAATGAATCTTATTTAAAAATCCGATTTACTGGACATACACGATCACCCGCTCCAATAGATAAAATTGGTAAGGAAATAACTGAAGGTATTCAAATTTCACCTGAAATTAAAGGTACATGGCGTTGGCATGATGATGAAAATATCCTTTTTAAACCAGAACAACCATGGCCAATAGGTGAAACCTATACGGTTAAGTTAGATGATTCAAAGTTACTTGATGCTAACAATTTAATCAGAAAAAAAGATAATATTTTTACATTCAAGACAAACGGTTTTTCTTATGGATTTATAAGTAGTGAATTTTATCAAAATCCTATTGATCTTGATGAAAAACAGGGTATTTATGAAATAAAATTCTCTCATCCTGTCGATCCCTCAACCTTTGAAAAAAAATTAAAATTATCACTATTTGAAATATCAAATGAAAAATATCAGCCAAATAAATTTGTCCAAAATGTAAACTTTACAATTGATTATAATAAAGATAAAACACGTGCCTATATAAAAAGTGATAAATTAGAATTCGCTGATATGGATAGGTATTTATCATTAACTATTGCAAAAGGTGTAACATCTTCAATAGGCGGATTTCCAACGACCTCAGAAACTAGGAAAGATATCTCCATACCGAATAAATATAATCTTAGTATCTATTCAACTAATATTTCCATTGTTGAACTGTCGAATAATGAAATGCGTCAAATTATCACAATTACTTTAGATTATAACGTTAAAGCGAGAGATTTACAGAAAGCATTGTCAATCTGGCAGTTACCCGATCCAAAAGCCAAATATAGTGAAGAATATTACGATAAAATCGATAATACCTACAAAACTAAATATTTTATCGATAAAGCCATTTTAGATAAATCAAAACGATTAACCACTAAATACATTGAAACTGACGACAATAGAACTTATCAAAATCAATTTAGCTTTGAAATAAACGGTGATCAACGTCAACAAATATTTCTCACTATTGATCCATCTTTAACGTCCGAAGGTGGTTACACATTTAAAAATAAATATGAGAAATTGATGCGAATTAGTGAATATAATAAATTACTTAATTTTGCTGCATCCGGTTCCCTATTATCACTATCAGGTGATAAAAAGATTCCTGTCGTTTCTCGTAATGTTAATCAAATAAAGCTAGAACTCAAACGTGTTATCCCATCCCAATTACAGCATTTGGTCTACGATAATGAAAGCGATTTTAGTTATATGAATTTTGAATATTATAACAGTGATAATTTTGTTGAAAAATATTCAATTATAAAAGATGTTAAGGGTAAATCAGGAGCTATTCAATACTCTGACTTTGATATAACACCATACCTTAACAAAGATGTTAAGGAAAACGAAGCTAATCACGGTGTATTTTTATTAAATCTCTATGCCAAAAAAGATAATGTAAAAAAAGGTGAAGAACCTTACGATTATTACAATTCTCGATTCATATTAGTGACCGATTTAGGCATTATAAATAAAAAATCACTTGATGGCTCTTATGATCTCTTTGTGCAATCTATTAACAGTGGTTTACCTGTCAACGGTGCTAAAGTTTCAATACTCGGCGCCAATGGTATTGAAATTACGTCTTCAATCACCGATAACACTGGTCATGTCCATTTCGCACCATTATCGGATTACTACAAAGGTATTAAACCGTTGTTATTCTTGATTGAAAAAGATAAAGATATGTCATTTTTGCCAATTTCTAAAGGTTATCGCAATCATGATAGACAACTTAATTACTCTCGTTTTGATGTAGATGGCCAATACGAAACAATTGACCGAGGAGAGCTACATGCACATCTATTTTCTGATAGAGGAATCTATCGACCTGGTGATACATTCCACATTGGAATGATAATTAAAGCAGAGGATTGGACTAAATCATTGAATGGAATTAAGTTAGTAGCCGATATTTATGATGCTAAATATAATATTGTTGCAACTAAAAAAATCAAACTTGATGAGTATGGTTTTAATGAGATTTCATTTAAAACGGAAGAAAGTTCTCCAACCGGACAATGGTATGTATATCTATACATTGATAATGTTAAAAAAGATTCAGAGTATGATGATCGGGATTACCTAGGTTCTACTTCTGTCATTATTCGAGAATTTGAACCAGATAAAACTAAAGTTACAGCACAAATAGTGACAGAAAACAAACAAGGATGGGTTAATCAATCTGACATAATTGCTAAAGTGACTGCGAAAAATCTTTTTGGTACCCCTGCTCAAGACCGTCGGGTTGAGAGTAAATTATATTTACAACCAACAAGATTTAGTTTTAAAAAATATGAAGATTATCAATTTTATCAAGTAAGTAATAACCGTAATAATTTCAAAATTGAACTTGAAGATAATTATACAAATGAAGAAGGAATTGCTGATATTGATTTACATATTGAAGACTTTGAAGGTCAATATGAAGCCAAATTCTTGACTGATGTATTTGAACCAAATAGTGGTCGTAGTGTTGCAGCAACTGATTCTATTTTGATTTCTGCATCTGATTATTTAGTTGGGGCAAAACCTGATGGTCGATTAAGCTATATTAAACGGGATAGCAAACGTTTACTTAATCTCATAGCGATAAATCCAGCGCTAGATCAAATTACACTAGATAGTCTCAAACTCGTTACCCTTGAGAAAAAATATCTTTCAGTGTTAGTTAAACAGCCTTCAGGTGTTTATAAGTATGAATCAAAACAAAAAGATGTATTAATTTCACAAGTCCCTTTTGAAATTGATAATAAAGGAACTGTTTATCAAATTCCAACTCAAACCCCGGGTAACTATATTCTTCAATTGTTAAATAACAAAAATCAAGTAATTTATCAAACCGAATATACAGTTGCAGGATCAGCAAATGTAACACGTTCATTAGATCGTAACAGTGAATTAATGTTAAAAATTGACGCTAATCAATATAAACCGGGTCAAGATATAGAAATAGCAATAACGGCACCTTATACCGGAAGTGGAATCATCACTATAGAAAGGGATAAGGTTTATGCTTGGAAATGGTTTAAAACCGATACGACAAGTTCAGTACAAAAAATCACTTTACCTAAAGAAGTGGAAGGAAATGCCTATATCAATGTGCAGTTTGTTCGTGATCCAAATTCAGAAGAAATATTCATGAGCCCACTTAGTTATGGTGTTGTTCCATTTAAGGTTTCAGATGATAAATTTGTAGAGAAGGTAACATTAGAAACACCGAAATTAATCAAACCTGGAGATACGATTCCAATTACGATTAAAACTAATAGCAAACAACGTGTCGCAGTTTTCGCAGTTGATGAAGGTATATTACAAGTTGCTGGCTATCAGTTAAAAAATCCAATTAAAGAGTTTATGCGTAAAAAAGCTTTATCAGTAAGAACGGATCAGATTTTAGATCTTATCTTACCGGAATATAAACGCCTACTTACTTTATCTGCACCAGGTGGTGATCTAGAAAGTGCTAGCGCAAATGATAAAATTGATGCTCATTTGAATCCATTTAAACGTAAGACGGATGAACCTGTTACCTACTGGTCAGGAATTATAGACGTTAATGGTGAAAAACAACTGAATTACACAGTTCCAGAGTTTTTCAGTGGAAAAATTAGAGTGATGGCAGTGACGGTCGGTAAAAAAACAATGGGCGTTGCACAAACGGCTACTACAGTTCGTAATGACTTTGTATTAAGCCCTAATGTACCTTATTTCGTCACGCCAAACGATGAATTTGAAATAAGTTTATTAGTTGCAAATAATATTACTGAAATTGGTAATGAAGAAATTCCAATTGAAGTTAAGCTAACAACAACGCCACATCTAACTGTTTTAGATGAGCCAATGAAAACCGTCAAGTTAGCGTCAATGAAAGAAGGTACTTTAAGTTTCCGTTTAAAAGCAACCGAACAACTAGGTAGTGGTGATTTACTCTTTACTGCAACTTATAAAGATAAAACGATAACAAGACAAGTCAGTACTTCTGTTCGTCCGGTAAATCCTTATCGAATAAAAACCATTATGGGACGAATGGATGGTAAAACACAAACTTTTTCTGGGTTTAGACAAATGTATCCAGAATTTAATGAACAGAATGCTGGCGTCTCTTATTCTCCAATGATCTTAGTTAAAGGTCTTACCGAATACCTAGATGATTATGAATATTTCTGTTCTGAACAGATTGTTAGTCGTGCTTTACCACTGGTGATTGGCAATAAATATCCTGATTTTAATTTGATCACCGATAAAACAATACCATTTAACGGAGTAATGCAAAAACTACAAAGTCGTCAAAATAGTGGCGGTGCAATTGGTTTATGGTATTCAACATATAATGTTGATCCATTTATTACACTTTACACGGTTCATTTCCTACTTGAAGCAAAAGATGCTGGATTAGTGATACCAAAAGATCTACTAGAAAATGCAAATAAATATGTTAAATTAGTTGCTGCTGGAAGTTTAACTGATAGTTACAACTTACGATTACGAGCTTATGCAATTTATTTGCTAACTAGACAAAATATCATTACAACCAATCAGATTGCTTCAATCGTTGAGGATTTAAATCATAACTATAAATCATGGACAACAGATCTTACGGCATTGTATTTAGCATCATCATACAAAATGCTGAAAATGGACAAACAAGCAGATAAACTTTTAAAACCGATTTGGAAGGATCTGTCCAAAGCCTATGATAAAGCATGGTGGAATCACAATTATTATGATCCATTAGTTATTGATGCTGGAAAAATCTATTTAATTGCAAAACATTTTGATAATAAAATCAATGACATTCCTGCTCAAGCTATTGAGAATATGACATTAATGCTGAATGAGGAACGCTATACTACGCAATCGGCTGCCATGACTATGTTGGCTTTAGATAGTTATAATTCTGCAATTAAAGCTCATGAGTTAGATGAAAACGATCTAACCGTAACAACAAAGTCTAAAGATCAAGAGGCAAAAATTGCAACTATCGCTAAATTGAAAAACTTGTTAGCTAAAGGTAAATTCAATAATTCGGTAGAGTCTATTAGCTTCCACAACGCTAAAAATTTGCCTGCATGGTATTCAATATCGCAGAAAGGCTTTGATCGTTCAATTCAACAAGAACCAATTAATAAAGGGCTTGAAATTTACCGTGAATTTACAGATAACGATGGTAAGCAAATTGATACGGTGAAATTAGGTGATACTATTAATGTAACCGTCAGAATCCGTTCATTATCTAAAGAAGGATTAACTAACATTGCAATTGTTGATATGCTACCAGGTGGTTTTGAAGTTGTTCAACAAAAAGCAATTAATAATCATGCCGAATCTGAAAACGATGAACAAAGTGATGAGAGTGAAGATAATAATTATGATTCTGGAGAACAGTGGATATCACCAATTGCCACCGGTAAATATACTTGGTATCCAGAATATACAGATGTTAGAGAAGATCGCGTCATTATTTATGGTTCGACTATGGATGATCATATACAAACATTTAATTATCAGATAAAAGCTACCAATATTGGCGAGTACGCTGTTCCTCCAGCTTATGGTGAAGCAATGTATGATCGAGATATTCAAGCTGTATCTAAAGGTGGAAATAAGATTATTATTGAACCTCGTTAATTAACCACTGGCAGAGGGTAAACGCCTTCCCTCTGCTATTTTGTATTTATTGCATGATTACTAACATTAATTTTTTAGTGTTATATCATTACTGGTGTAACTTAATAAAATGGTAAAACAACTTAAGTATATTGGGAATATTATTGTTATTCTTATTATCCTTTCTTTAATCGTCATTGCCTTTCGTTTAACCCCTAACCCACCGTTAAACCAATCGCTAAATTTTTCCACTATTTTGTATGATGAAAAAGACCAATTATTGCGCATAACGTTAGCAAACGACCAACAATATCGAACATGGACACCACTGGAAAAAATTTCTCCACACATCATTAATAGTCTTCTATTACATGAGGATCAATGGTTTTATTATCATGTTGGATTTAATCCGGTTAGTTTGATTAGGGCATTTTGGGCAACCTATATTGGTGGTGGTAATCGACAAGGAGCATCGACTATCACTATGCAACTGGCACGTATGCATTGGAAAATCAATACTAAAACAATAGATGGTAAATTACTGCAAATATTTAGAGCTATTGAATTAGAGTTAAAATACTCTAAACATGACATTTTAGAAGCCTATCTTAATTATGCTCCTTTCGGTCGTAATATTGAAAGTATTGGTGCTGCATCGTTAATTTATTTTGATAAAACGCCTGATAGAGTTAACTTACCCGAAGCGTTAACGTTGACAGTTCTTCCTCAATCGCCTACTTATCGTATAGACAAGGAAAAAGGCATTGCAGGAAAAGCATTAGTTAATGCTAGGCAACGATTATTTGAACGTTGGCAAGAACATTATGAAACCGAAGAAAATATAGCGGTGCTATTTGATTTACCACTAATAATGCGTCAACCAGAACAATTACCGTTCATCGCCCCCCATTTCACCAACCAAATACTTCAACAACAAATTCAAAAACCAAATACTGAACAAAACGTCATTAAAACTACATTAAAAATAGATCTACAAACAATTATTGAACAGCAAGTCAGGGCATTTATTGAACGCAATAAAACAAAAGGGATTCATAACACATCTGTGTTATTAGTTGATAACAACACAATGGAGGTGAAAGCATTACTTGGATCTGCCGATTATTTTAATCGTAGCATTCAAGGACAAGTTAACGGAACTGATGCTAAACGTTCACCCGGCTCAACATTAAAACCTTTTATCTATGCCTTAGGTATGGATCAAAGTATCATTCATCCTAAAACAGTATTAAAAGATGTCGCAACAGATTTTGGATTTTATACGCCAGAGAATTTTGATCACCATTTTAAAGGTCCTATCTCTGTTACCGATGCACTCATTCACAGTCGTAACATTCCTGCGGTATATGTTGCCGGTAAATTAAAAAAACCTTCATTTTATCAATTCTTAAAACAAGCTCATATTCGCGAGATGAACACAGAAGATCATTATGGTTTAGCTTTAGTTCTTGGCGGAGGTGAAGTGACAGCCCAAGAATTAGCAACACTATATGCAATGTTAGCGAATCAAGGTATTTGGCAACCGTTAAGAATGACAAGAAATACCGATAGCCAACCACCTTTAAGTCAGCGTTTGTTGAGTCCTGAAGCGAGTTTCATGACATTAGATATGTTGTTAAAAAACACTCGCACTGAAGATATTTTAGCAAAAAAACAGCAATCTTTAACACCTATATATTGGAAAACAGGCACATCTTGGGGATTTCGAGATGCTTGGACAGCGGGTGGATTTAATAATTATACTCTTATTGTTTGGATGGGTAATTTTGACGGGCATAGCAATAATGCTTTTGTTGGTGCTAATGCCGCAGCTCCCCTATTTTTCAATATTATTGATTCAATAACTGCTTATTATCCTAATCAGAAAGGTTATCAAAACCCAATTCCACCTAACTTAACGCAAGTCGATATTTGTTTACCGAGTGGGAATTTAGTCACACAATGGTGTAAGATAAAGGGTAAAACGTGGTTTATACCAGGAGTATCACCGATTAATATCGATACAGTTTATCGTCCTGTTGTAATTGATAATAAAACGAATAAAGTTGCTTGTCCTCCTTTCAATCCGAAGGATACGCATGTAGAAGTTTATGAATATTGGTCTTCAGACTTAGTTAAAGTATTTGCTAAAGCGGGAATTCCCAAAAAAACACCACCTAATAGTGCACATTGTGAAACAACACAAAATTATATTGGTTCTCCTCCCCGAATTACTTCACCATTAAAAAACGTTGTTTATAAATTAAGGTTAAGTAATAAAGAAAATGAGAAAATTGTGCTAAATGCCATTGCAGATGGTGAGGTTAAGAAATTATATTGGTTTGTCGATAAAAATTTTCTTGGTAGTAGTTCAGTTGAAAATACACTGGATTGGGTTCCTAGTAAAAGTGGCATTTACAAAATATCTGTAATTGATGATCTAGGGCGAAGCGACAGCAGAAAATTAAAAGTAGACTTAATTGATTAATTAAAACAAGACTAATACTCTTAGTAACGCTATAACAACATGATGTATAACGTTGAAATATAATTTACCAACTTGAAATTAGTCAAGATCATTAAACACATTAAAATAAATTATCAATTAAAACGCCCACTTGGGCGTTTTGTTTTATTGATTTCGATAATTAGCTTTTGAGAGCGCGTTTAATATCAAAAGCTAATTGTGGATTCCACATTGCACCTGTTGCACTCATTACTGCATCAGCTCCCGCTGCTAAAAATGCTTGATAATGCTCTACTGAACTCACACCGCCCACACCTATTATCGTAAAGTGATGATCTAAATGAGTTCTTAGGCGGGCAAGACGAGCTACCATATCCAATCCAGCCCAACGTATAGCATCACCACAGACACCACCTATTGGTCTATCTACTCCTAATGCTGGTTGACCATTAGCCGTAACAGGACGTGCAGATAACGTATTTATCGTACTATACCCATCAACAACTCCCGCTAATTTTTTTAATAACGGCAATACCGCATCATCTTGCGCAAAATAAGCCAATTTTAAGAACAACGGTCTATCAGGAACGGCATTTTTTATCTCTTTAGCTACACGTTCAACTTTATCAAAGTCAAAGCATAATAACTTATTAACCCCTTCATTAGGGCAACTTAAATTCGCTTCTAAAATAGGTGCTCCTGTTTCGGCTACTAGCCGAGCTGCTCGGGCATAATCTAATTCTATAGTGTTTTCATTACCCGGTGTACCTTGAAAACTCCCTATCATATATTGCCCTTCCCCTGAAGCATTTACTGCTTCAGCCATATCCGACTGCCAAACATCGGGATCAAATGAGGGTACTCCAAAGGAATTAGTAATTGAAATCGGCATATCAAACTGCTGATCAGCTAAGACTGTATCAACATTTGCCGATAATTTTTCATGTGGATGAACCGATAAAATATTAGGTAACTTATGACTTTTATGCGCTCGAGTACGGACTGTTTTATATACACATAAGTCAAATCCATAACTAAATGCAGCCTTAATATATTTAGCATTAAGCAATGGACCAGCAGGTATACCAAAGGGTAAATTAACCGCTAAATCTACAAAATGAGTATTTCTCGGCATTGAAATTGGTGATTGAGGAGGAGCAGAAAAATCACCAAATGGACCTTGTATATAATTGTCCTCATAACTTAGAAAAGGATCATAAAATGGGAGTATGCTGTTTTTCATTTAATAACCTTCATAGAATAATCTATATTTGTAATTTACTTATTTAGAAGTGTCGAAACTTGAATCAAATACGTACTTTTATTCCAACATTCTCTTTAATAATGCTTATAATCCAAGTACTAAACGACCATTCTGGCTAGCAACTTTAATTACATTTTCCAAATCGGTATAACGACAACCTGTTACTAATAATTTTAGTTCTTCCCACATATTCCCTGTTGAGAAAGGTAACATATAATCACTGATGTTATCGGTACCAATTGCCACAGGAATTCCTGCTGCAGATAGTTCATCTACTGGTGTTAGAGAGTTGCGAGTCGGGCCATGATCTTCACGTCTTGGACTATCAATCCAAGCAAATGGGCAAGCAATAACCATCATTTCTGCTTCTTTCATTTTTTTATACAATTTTTGGCGATACGCTAAATCGTGAGCGGTTATAGAAATACTATGAATTGCAACAACTTTACCATGCATGCCATGTTCAAGTGTCTTATCAGCCAATTGTTCTGTTTCAATTTCTTCACTTGAATTAAACTGATCAACATGCACATGCACCATTTTCCCCAGTTTCTTTCCTGTTTGCATTAAGACATCTAAATGGACTAATCCCATACCCGGACCATGATCTCGTTCATCTCGGCGTGGTAATCCACCGATAATATCAACTAAATCAGCACCTTTATCAAACCAATAACGTGCCTCTTTATCAATTACCCCTTTTAGTGTTTGATTGACTAATTTGATAACAATATCATTTTTATATGTTTCTCTGGCTCGTAAGGCACCCTTAATTGCGCGTTCTTGCGCAATAGGATCAATGTCAACAAAAGAACCCATAGCGCTTACACCTTGCTCAATCATGCGTTCTACCGCCATGCTAAAATGGCGATAATAATCATCTTCGGTCATGGCCGCTTTTATTCGATCCAGTGTGTCCCATTTTTCAATTAATGTTTGTTTTTGATAAACATCAAAACTATCTCGAGTTATTGTAAAAGCACGATCAGCATGCATATGTGCATTAACCCACCCTCCGTTTTCTTTAATACTTTTTAGCAAAAATGCTTTTAAGCTTTGGTCTCGAGTAGCTAAAAGGATCTCTTTATTAATCATAATTTGTTCTCGCTGTTGCCCTAATGTAATCTCTGAATTTTAGTCAAAAAAAATCCTCCAAAAAGGAGGATAAAATGAGAAATAATACGCTTGCAATTTAAAACCGCTGATGAAAAAAATAAGTAAATAAGCATTGTTTGTTATTATTCCAACTGCTAAATATTAATAATATTCTAAATGAGAATACGAGAATAGCAACTGTTTTATCTTGAAAAAATATAAATAAATGAAAAAGTTACAGTATCAAAATTGAGACAGCCAATTAACTACATTGTTCTGATAACATAAATAAAGTAATCATTGACCTATATACTTTTAAAAAAATCTTTTAGAAAAGATCAGAAAATTTTTTCAAGTCAATTAATTAACCGAAGCTTATTTCTTCTTTAGACTACCTAAAATACCTCGTGTAATTTCACGACCTATATTATTGGCTATTTGCCGAGAAGTACTTTTAACAACTTTTTGGGCTAAGCCATCTTTATTACCGCCTCGCGATCCTTTTGTGCCAAATAAAAAACCTTTTAACATGTCCCAAAAGCCACCTGATTGTTCGGAGGAACTCTCAGTTTGAGCTGTATTATCTGAATGATGAAAACCTGCTTTTAACATTTCATAGGCTGAATTACGATCTATTGTTTGTGTGTATTTTTGATTCAGATTAGATTGGTTAATAATTGATTGTTGCTGATCAATTGGCATCGCTCCCATTAATGATTGTGGTGCGATAATCGCGCCGGTTTCTACTTGATTAGGGCGCCCATGTTCATCAAGAAAAGAGATAAGTGCTTCACCAACGCCCAGTGTCGTAATGACTTTCTCGGTATCAATTTTCGGATTTTGATTCATTGTTTTAGCTGCTGCTCGCACCGCTTTTTGATCATTCACAGAAAAAGATCGTAATGCATGTTGGACACGGTTACCAAGTTGCCCCAAGATAGAGTCTGGTATATCCGTTGGGTTTTGGGTAACAAAATAAATCCCTACTCCTTTTGAACGGATTAAACGCACGACTTGCTCTATCTTATCCAATAGTACTTTAGGAATTCCATTGAATAATAAATGAGCTTCATCAAAAAAGAATATCAATTTAGGTTTATCTATATCCCCTACTTCGGGTAATTGTTCAAACAATTCGGATAACAACCAGAGTAAGAAAATGGAATATAATTTTGGAGCATTAAACAATTTTTCACATTCAAGAATGTTAATTTTACCTTGACCTTTGGCATTTTGTTGTATCAGATCATTAATATTCAACATTGGTTCACCAAAGAATTTTTCCGCTCCTTGCTGATCTAACGCTAATAAATTACGCTGTATGGCACCTATCGATGCGGACGAAATATTACCATAATCAGTAGTGAATGATTTCGCATTATCACCCACATATTTAATTAGTTCACGTAAGTCTTTAAAATCTAGCAAAAGCAATTGATTATCATCAGCAATTTTAAAAGCTAATTGTAAAATACCTGATTGTACTTCGTTTAAATTCAATATACGGCTTAATAATAATGGACCTAAATTTGAAACAGTCGCCCTAACCGGAATACCTTTTTCACCATAAACATCCCATAATTCTATAGGATATGACTGAGGATGCCAGTCATTAGCACCAATAGCTTTTAAACGCTTACTCAATTTATCTGATACGCTGGCTGCAACACCAAGACCCGTTAAATCGCCTTTGATATCGGCTAAAAAAACTGGCACCCCAATTTGCGAAAAACCTTCGGCCATTTTTTGTAAAGTTACTGTTTTACCTGTACCGGTGGCTCCCGTTATCAAACCATGCCTATTTGCTAGGGCTGGTAAAAGAATCAAATCCTGATGATCAGTGATAGATTTTGCAATCACAAGAGGACTTACCATATTTATTCCTTATCAATTTTTTAAACATCATAGTCTTTTTTAGGGTAAATACTCAAGATTATTTTAATGAAATATTTAAATTATTCATATATTTATGATGATTAATAATGAAATAAGCAGTAGTTGTACTGCTTATCTATTAGATTTGCTAAAGACTTAGCTATGAGAAGACATAAATTGAAAATCAGCCGATTGCGCTGCAGTTTGTAACCTGTTAATAGCTGTTATAATATTTTGTTGCCAATTATCATCATTTGCCCACATTTCAATCACAAAAGGGGCTTGATAATCTATCTGTTTTAACGTCTTAAATATATTGACAAAATTAACCTCTCCTTCACCTATAACTAAATCACGGAATTGACCTTTAAAATTATCTTTAACTTTTAAAGTATCTTTTAAATGAATTTGTACGATGTGCTCTTTAGCCAATTGTAGTTCGGTACACGTATCATAATTCCAACCATTAATATTGCCAACATCTGGATAAGCCATAAAATAAGGCGATGGTATATGTTTTTTCAAAATCTCGAATTTACTTAAACTATTGAGATAATTGGTGTCCATAATTTCTACAGCTAACATGACTCCAGCTTGTTCAGCTAATTTCGCACTAAATTGCATACCTTCAATAAATCTTTGATGGGTTGCAGTATTAGCTGGTTCATAATAGACATCATAACCTGCTAATTGGATAACACGAATTCCCAATTGATGTGCTAACTTGATAGCCTTAATCATAATTGTTTTAGCTTGCGCAACAATATTTGGATCAGCGGAACCAAATGGAAATTTACGATGAGCACTTAAACACATTGATTGAAGGGGTATGGCATAATCGTCACATAATAGTTTCATATCACGAATTTGCTGTTTTGACCAATCCAATCTTGCTCGCCTGTTTTCCGTTTCGTCAATCGAAATTTCCAGAAAATCAAAGCCTAACTCCTTAGCAGCTTGAATTCGTTGTTGCCAAGACATTTCAACAGGAAGCGCCTTTTCATATATACCAACAAGGTTTCGACTATTTATTATTGTCATAAAACTCCTCTTTTATCATTTGATTCTATTAATTTTGTTTAACCATTTTCAAAATTAATAGCTCATTCTTGTTTGAGAAGAAGCAGTCATTAAACTGCTTTCCTATCACAATACTGAAATCGACCTACCAATATTTAGCAATTTGTTCACGAATTGCTGCTGCAACTTCTTGCCCACTTTCACTTGCTAATGCCCGCCCAGCAATAAATGTTTTCGTTGAAATCCCAGCAAATAAATGAATATCTTCTGGAACTATTCCCCCTGTAATAGAAAGTTCTAGACCAAGTTCGGACAATTTGCGCATTTTATTTAGATCTTCATCTGTCCAACCTACTCCTGCTAATTCAGCATCGCGCGAGCGATGATAAATAGCCTGCTTTATACCTAATGCCCGCCATGCTTTAGCATCTTCATATGTCCAATGTCCATAGAGTTCTATTTGGATTTCACGTTGAAACTCATCGGCAATTTTCTTACATGCTGCCACTGTCGCAATATGTGCAGCAGCCGATACGGTCAGCCAATCAGCCCCCGCTTCAAATGCCATTTTAGCTAAAATAGCCCCACCATCGGTGGTTTTTAAGTCACAGACTAAGATATGATTAGGATGAGCTTTACGCAACTGACGGACAGCGTCAATACCGGCACCAAAAGCTAGGATTGTACCAACTTCAATAACATCAACATAATTTGCAACATTTTCAGCTACTTTCAAAGCTGGTTCTAATTGTGTTTGATCAAGAGCGATTTGAATCATAGGTTTACTCATTGCATTCTTCCTTATTCTCTTATTTATAAATTGAAAAGTTATTTACGTTGACCATAATATGCATTTGCACCATGTTTACGAAAATAGTGTTTATCTGACAAGTTTTGGTCAATATGAGCTAACGGATTAAGAAAACATGTAGATATTGCCATTTTCGCGACTTCTTCCATTACTACCGCATTATGTACAGCATCAAAACTATCTTTACCCCAACAAAATGGTGCGTGACCCGAAACTAGCACACCAGGCATTGCGACAGGATCAAGTTTCCGATTTGAAAACTCTTCTACAATGACCATACCCGTATTTTTCTCATAATCGTGTTGTATTTCTTGAGCAGACAAAGATCTAGCACAAGGAATATCGCCATAGAAATAGTCAGCGTGGGTTGTACCAAGTGCCGGAATATCTTTGCCAGCTTGTGCCCATACTGTAGCGTGGGTTGAATGCGTGTGCACAATACCACCTATATTGGGATACGCTTTGTATAACTCTAAATGTGTTGGCGTATCACTGGATGGATTTAGCGTACCTTCAATAATATTACCTGCTAAATCAACAATGACGATATCATCAATTTGCATATGATCGTACTCAACGCCAGAAGGTTTAATTGCTATAACCTGTTTTTCTCGATCAATTTCAGATACATTACCCCATGTAAACGTAACTAAATGATACTTAGGTAATAATAGATTTGCCTTAAGAACTTTTTCTTTTAATGTTCTAAACATGTTAAACTCCTTAGGCTAAGGCTTGATCAATAACATTGTAAATTTCATCTTTAGAGCGACATTGGATAAATTTATCAAGATTTATACCGGTATCACTATTTTCATCTTCTAAGACTTGCGTTACTTCCATCAATCCTGCCATATGTTTGTCCGAATCACTGCCGGCTAGTGTAATTAATACCCTTACTGGTTCATCTTCACCGTCAAAATAGACAGGTTTATCTAACGTTACCAATGCAAAAGCCGTACGGATAACGCCATCTTCAGGTCGAGCATGGGGCATGGCAAATCCGGGGGCAATAATAATATAAGGCCCCATATTTTCGACACAATTGATGATCGCATCATAATAACCTGGGGTTATAGCCCCAGACTTTACAAGCATATCCGTACCTAATTTCACTGCTGCTTTCCAATCATTGGCAGAAGCATTGAGTAAAACAGAATTATTTTCAATTAAAGATTGTTTTAATGCCATTGTTCCGTTCCTCCCAAAAATCGATCATTATATATTTTGTTGTTTTTGATTAACTTGATGAATCAGTTCAATTAACTCATCACCGAATGTATTTGGATTTAGCATATTTTGTACCCCTAAAGCATATTGGTTTTCACCAACTTGTATTTCATGTAATAAGTGCTTAGATGAGACAATAATATCAACATTATTTAGACGTGATTTATAATCAGTTACCGCACAAGAATCCATGATGTTGGCAATACCTTTTTTATCCAAATAGTTAGCAATCTTCATTTTCATCATCATTGAAGAGCCTTGACCACTACCACAGACGGCAAGGATTCTTATTGGACGAGATTCAGCATTAGCAACGTCATTTAATTTTGCGACAACTGATGGATTTTGATCTTCCTCAGCAATCATTTCATCTGCTGTTGGTTCATGTTTCTGTTGGGCTTCTTCAGCACGAAGTGTTTTTGCTGCGAAATACATATAAATTAAGGCGAGACCAATAAGAACATAGATAAACAAGTGAGAAATAGATAAACCTTGTAAGATTGGTGGGAATAATATTGCCCAATCAGCCATACCCATCCAAGCAGGAATTGGCGTATTATTTTGTAAGAAAATGTTTAAAGCCCAAGCTGAACCAAGTACTTCAACGATTCCCATTACAAAACAGATTTTCATTACGGCCTTCCAACCCCCAAAGTGGTTAGCAAATACGCCGATGGTTGCATTCGAGAAAAACATCGGAATAAAACCCGGAATAATCATAATTGGAGAATGGAATCCTAATAAAATTGCAATAGCAGTAAATTGCCCTAAAGCCCCCCAAATGAAACCAAATACCATTGCATTAGGAGAGAAAGCATAAATAGCTGCACAATCAATGGCTAGAACAGCATTTGGAATCAGTTTTTCAGAAATACCTTTAAAGGCTTCAGATAATTCGGCAACGAACATACGTACACCGCCAACAATAATTTGAATCGCTACAGCAAATTTCAAACCGGTCTCAAAAATATAAATACTCCAATGAGTCTTATCAGCCATAGCTTGTAAATTATCTAAACCAAATGACAATAAAATAATACCAAAGAAAAAAGTCATGACTATTGTAGTTGCGGCGATGCTGTCATGAAAAATATGTAACCATTTTGGTAGTTTCAAATTATCAACGGTATCATTTTTATTACCTAATTTGGGCGCTAATTTTACTGCGATCCAAGAACCGAGTTGTTGTTGGTGACCAATAGAAAAACCTGCACCACCCGTAACCGCTTCCGTCGGTTTAAACATCATATTGGAGAAAATACCCCAATATAAAGCAATAATAATGGCGCTATAAATTATGGTTTCCCACATTCCGAAACCAAATAAATAATAGAAAAGAACAATCAGTCCTACTTGTTGGAACATGATATGCCCAGTTAGCATTATGGTTCGAATACCCGTGATTCGTCGGAATAACACTAATACAATATTAATGGCTAATGCTAATAGTACCGCATAACCGACCCAAGAATAATTTTCCCCCATACCCTGCTCAACGGCGACCATGGATGCATAAGTATCAATGATAGAACCATCAATGTTATGATATTTGGACAAGTTAGCAATTACAGGTTTAAAGGTTGACACGAGTACATTGGATCCAACTTGTAATAACATAAATCCAACAATCGTTTTAATTGTTCCTTTAATGATAGTTGTGATATCTTTTTTTAATAGACTATATCCTAAACAGGTTACTAGCCCTAATAACAGTGGTGCTTTAGTCATCACCTGACTATAAAATATATAAAACACTTCATAGATTGTTTCCATATTGCCTCACCTTGTTTCTTTATTTTTGTACAATCAGATAGCTATCTGAGCTTCCACATAAAAACTAATTAACCATTATTTCTTTATGTAACTTTCACCTCGTCTCATTATCCATAATCCTTAAAAACAACTTAATAATAACAATCAAATTAAATCACTCAATGATTATTTATGAGTATTGTGATAATTATCACGATTGTTAAATTTTCTTCACAAATAGATGATTCAACAATAGACATACTGAAAAATGTAGAGTTTAATGTATTTAAAGGAATTTGTTGACAATGAGAATCACTACTAATAAAATCAAAAGTAATCATAATAAATTATCAAATTACTGTTTCAGTGATTTACTAAAAGGTATTAATAGAAATGGTTATGAATGAAGCAAAACGACATGAGGATATCGTTAAACTCATTGATTCAAAGGAGAGCTTATCAGTCGTTGAATTGACTGAAATGTTTAATATCTCACCTGCTACAGCTCGTCGGGATATCATCAAACTTGCCGAAGCAAATAAGGTAAAAAAAGTCCGTAATGGTATTGTTCGTATTGAAGATAAAAAACCGATTTGGACACCGTTGGATATTAACAATACTGATAATTATCATGAAAAAGCGCGAATAGCCATTAAGGCAGCAACTTTGATAAAAGATGGTGAGAGTATCATTTTGAATTGTGGTTCCACAGCATTTTTATTAGGTCGAGAGCTTTGTGGTAAAAATGTCAACATAATTACAAATTACTTTCCTCTAGCTAGTTATTTAATTGAACACGATCATGAGAATGTCACTATTATCGGTGGGCAATATAATAAAACTCAGAATATTATTCTAAATCCAACAAGTGAATTATCAGCGATTTATAGCGGTAATATTATGTTTACTAGTGGAAAACAGTTAACCCCTGCTGGGTTATATAAAAGTGAAATTTTAACGGCAGTATCTGAGCAACAAATACTTAATAATGCACAAAAATTAGTCGTTGTCGTTGATAGTACCAAAGTGACCAATCGAATTGGTTCTGGCATGCTATTTTGCCCAACCTCTAAAATAAATGTAGTTATTACTGGCAAATCTGCTGATAAAACTGTTGTTGAAAGTCTAAAAAAACAAGGTGTTGAAGTGATATTAGTATAATTTTAATAATTGATAACGATAAGGATTGAAATATGAGTAAAGTTAATGAAATCACACGTGAATCATGGATTTTAAGTACTTTTCCTGAATGGGGAACTTGGTTAAATGAAGAAATTGAAGCCACTAAAGTTGCCCCTAATACGTTTTCCATGTGGTGGTTAGGTTGTACCGGCATCTGGCTTAAAACAGCCGGTAATACCAATATTTCAGTAGATTTTTGGTGTGGTACAGGTAAACGTACCCATGGTAATCCTTGGATGAAAAAACAACATCAAATGATGCGAATGGGGGGAGTACGAGAACTACAACCGAATTTACGTACGACACCTTTTGTATTAGATCCTTTCGCTATTAAAGAAGTCGACGCTATAATGGCCACTCATGATCATGCTGATCATATTGATATTAATGTTGCCGCTGCCGTTCTACAAAATTGCAGTGAAAAAGTTAAATTTATTGGACCTAAAGCTTGTGTTGAATTATGGCAAAAATGGGGCGTACCTGCTGATCGCTGCATTACGGCACGTGTTGGTGATATCATTGAAATTGGTGATGTCACAATTAAAGTGCTCGATTCCTTCGATCGTACTTCATTGGTGACATTACCTGAAGGCGTTTCTTCAACTGATAAGTCCATATTAGATGGTATGAATGATCGAGCGGTAAATTATCTTTTTGAAACCACGGGTGGTAATCTTTACCATTCAGGCGATTCTCATTATTCAAATTATTATGCTAAACACGGTAATGACCATAAAATTGATGTTGCCTTGTTATCTTATGGTGAAAATCCTCGAGGGGTTACCGATAAAATGACTTCTTCAGATATTATTCGTGCTGCTGAATCACTTAATACAGAAGTCGTCATTCCTTTCCATCATGATATTTGGTCTAACTTCCAAAGTGATACCCGTGAAATTGAAGTCCTTTGGAAAATGAAACGGGATAGATTGCAATATAAATTTGCGCCATTCTTCTGGCAAGTAGGTGGAAAATATACCTATCCGACCGATAAAGGGCGTATGTATTATCAACATTTCCGTGGATTTAAAGATATCTTTACCGATGAACCTGAATTGCCTTATCGTTCATTCCTATAAGCAACGTAAGTTTAATAGCCATCCAATACTGGATGGCTTTTGTATTTTAATAAAAAAATGAATAATAAATTCAATCATAAATTCTACGTTAATAATATCTTAAAATTTTAAAATCCTCTTATCAAACTCTCGTCATTTATCGTAACTCATTGTAAAATAAAGATTTTTTAATTGCTATTCTGATTAAAACCATGTAACATCAAATTACGGTAACCTTTTGATATATTTGATGTTATGAAAAAATTCATTAAAGTTCTATCTATCATTTCTGCTATTCTAGGCTGTTTGGCTGTCATAAATGGCATTATCTGTTTAATCATTGTGATGTTAAATATGTTCAGTGAAAGCAATCCTTCCTTGTATATCATTGATCAATTATTTTTTATCCTTGAAATTTATCTCATTTTTGCTGCTGCGAGCGTCATTGTGTTTTTACAAAGTATTTGGATTTATTATCAAATCACTCGAAAAAAACCAGTGGGAAGAACCCCTAGAGTTCATCAAAAATAGTTTTATTAAGTGCCAAATCTGAATTGTTTTGGCACTTGTTTTCATTTGACGTCCAAGGTAAACAATTGGTAATTGCAGTAGTTACTTGATCATAACTTCATTAATTATTTTTAATATTTAATAGTAATTAATACCATCACAATATGTGACAACGTCACTTTAAAACCACATTAAAAACCACATTCAACATTTAAATTCTTTCTTGTTTCGAAATAAAAACGTCTAAATTGTCATCAATAATCCTAATTTTTGTTCAAAAATTAATTGTTATTCATAATTAAAGCAATTATTTAATTTTACTTTATATTTTATTTACATAAGGTTAATATACTATAAATATAATAAAATCAGGAATATAGCAAAATCACTTCAACACCTTTTTATTTTGACTTTAAGGAGATTTGGTATGCTTCATTGGTTGTCTAACTGGATAACAGAAGGACTTAAAAACTCACCTGAAATTTTATTATTTTTGTCTTTAAGTTTAGGTTATTTGATTGGTAGTATTCGGTTTGGTAAATTTCAGCTAGGTGGCGTAGCGGGTTCGTTACTAGTTGCTGTTTGCTTTAGTCTGCTGGGCGTAACCGTTGATGCCGGTGTTAAAGCAGTTCTATTTGCTTTATTTATTTATGCTGTCGGTTTCGAAAGCGGTCCGCAATTTTTCCGCTCTTTAGGTATTAAGACGCTACGTGAAATATTTTTAGCATTGTTCATCGCTATTGTCGGTTTAATTACTGTATTAATTATGGCCAAACTTTTCCATCTAGATAAAGGTTTAGCGGCAGGTTTGGCTGCAGGTGGATTGACTCAATCGGCTATTATGGGTACAGCTTCCGATGCCTTAACACACTTAGGCTTATCCACGCAAGAACTGAGTAAGTACCAAAGTAATATCACTATCGGTTATGCGGTAACTTACATATTTGGTTCACTTGGCGCGATTATTGTGTGTGTCAATATTCTACCGAAATTAATAAAACGCGATATCCGTGATGATGCGATGCAAGCTCAAGCGGAACAACTTAATGGATCACTCTTATTAAATAGTAATCAAAACTTTGCTATATCAGAAATTAGCGGACGTTTGTTCCGTCTTTCTCACAAAACAAATCAAACCGTTGCTCAAATTGAACGTAATATTAATGGTATTAGTATTGAACGTATAAAACGTGGCAATAAAATCATTGAAGTTACCCCTGAAACGAAACTCAAATTACGCGATATAATCTTAGTAGTAGGACATAGAGACTCCATTATTAAGGCCAATTCCTTATTTGGTACGGAAATCACTTCAGCATCGGGTATGGATTTTATTATGAATACACAGGATGTTGAAATGCGTAATGAGCGTTATGTTGGACAAACATTATCGCAAATACTCAAATCAGAAGAAGTGAAACAATTTAAACACGGTGTATATCTTATTGCTATTCACCGGGATGGCGAATCGGTACCTCTCCGAGATAATGTGAAATTACAACTTGGTGATGTTATTACTATTTATGGCGCTGATAGTGACCTTAGACGCGTTATTGATCGAATAGGTGCTCCGATAACAAAAAGCCAAAAAACGGATTGGGTTTTCCATGGTTTAGGTTTGGTTGTTGGTTTGATAATTGGTTTAATCGTCATTCGAATTGGTGATATTCCACTTACCCTTGGTGCAGGCGGTGGTGCCCTTCTTTCAGGTCTATTGTTCGGTTGGTATCGTTCACGTCACCAAACAACCGGTAATATTCCTTCTAGTGCACTACAATTATTAAAAGACTTTGGCTTAGCTGGTTTTGTGGTCGTAATTGGATTGAGTTCTGGATTAGAAGCAATCAATACCATAAAACAACAAGGTCTTTCACTGTTTTTAATCGGCATTGTCGTAACGTTGTTGCCAATGATACTCGCAATTTTCTTTGGCAAATATATTCTTGGTTATAAAAACGCTGCTGTTTTTGCAGGTGCTTTAGCTGGCGCTCGTAGTGCTAATCCTGCATTCGGTGAAGTACTTAATAAGGCTGGTAATGCAACACCAACCAACTCATTTGTTATTACCTACGCCTTAGCTAACGTTTTCCTTACTTTATTAGGTCCGTTAATTATTGCTTTTGTTTAAATTATCCCAACAAGGATCCAAGATCATGAAAAAACCAATCGATTATGCTCAATATGCTAATTTAAGTCCATTTGAATTAAAAGATAACTTAATTAAACTGGCGCAAAGCCATACTGACCGTATTATGTTGAATGCAGGCCGTGGTAATCCTAATTTCCTCGCTACTTGGCCTAGACAGGCTTTCTTTCAACTCGGACTTTTTGCTATTGAAGAGTCTGAAATGTCCTATTCTTATTTAAATGAAGGGGTTGGCGGTTTTCCAATTCGAACAGGATTAACGGGACGTTTTGAAGCATTTATTCGTCGTAATTATAACACTCCGGGTGTGTCGTTTTTAGGTAAAGCCTTTTCTTATATTCGTGACCAATTAGGATTGGATGAGAATGCTTTTTTACAAGAAATGGTAGAAGGTATTTTAGGTTGTAATTATCCCGTTCCCGATAGGATGTTACATTTTAGTGAAGAAGTAATTAAAAGCTATGTTTTACAACAGATGGGGGCACAAGGACTAAAAACTGACGAACTCGATCTCTTTGCTACTGAAGGCGGTACAGCAGCAATGACATACGTTTTTAATTCCATGAAAGAAAATGGGTTAATTAATAAAGGTGATAAAATCGCTATCGGTGCACCAATATTCACGCCTTATTTAGAAATTCCCAGTTTAAATGATTACCAATTGGTAGAAGTTTTAATCAATGCTGATCCACAATTAGAGTGGCAGTATCCTGAATCAGAATTACGTAAATTAGAAGACCCTAGCATTAAAGCCTTTTTCTTAGTTAACCCTTCTAATCCACCATCCGTGAAAATTGATGATAAAAGTCTGCAATTAATTGCGGATATCGTTAAAAAAAGACCTGATTTAATTATTTTAACCGATGATGTTTATGGTACATTTGCGGATAATTTCCAATCACTGTTTGCAATTTGCCCTAAAAATACGATTTTGGTTTACTCTTTTTCAAAATACTTTGGTGCGACCGGTTGGCGTTTAGGGGTAATTGGTTTAGCCCATGATAATGTCATTGATAAATCCATTAGTGCTCTTCCATCAAAAACCAAGCAAATTTTAAACAAACGTTATAGTTCAATTGTCACTGAACCAGATAAATTGAAATTTATTGATCGATTAGTGGCGGATAGCCGTGCCGTTGCTCTAAATCACACTGCGGGATTATCGACCCCACAACAAGTACAAATGGTACTTTTTGCTTTATGTGAAATGATGGATGCCGATCAAAGTTATAAATCTACGTTAAAAAATCTTATTCGACGTCGTGATGCAGCGCTTTATCAACGCTTAGGTTCTAGTAAAAAAAGAGATATTAACAGTGTCGAATATTATACATTAATCGATTTAGAAACTATTTGCCATGAATTATATGGTGATGATTTTGCTAAATGGATATTAACAAATAAAAATCCAACCGAATTATTATTTAGAATTGCTGATGAAGCTGGCGTTGTTTTATTACCTGGTAAAGGATTTGCTGTGCAACACCCTTCCGCACGTGCTTCATTGGCAAATCTAAATGAATATCAATATGCTGCTATCGGTTCTTCATTACGTAAACTTGCCGAAGAATACTATGCTGAATATACATCTAAACATAAAAAGAAATAATCACTTAAATAATAAGCAACGGATTGCTTATTAATTTTAGAGTCGAATTATTGATGAGCTTTTTCTTGCTATCTTTTAGTACTTTCTTATCTCGTCTCTATATTGATAATTTTATTTATTATGTTTAATTCATGTTAAAATCTGACATGTTATACGGAATCAAATAAAATATTCTTAATATATGCAATAATTTAGTAATACTTGCAAAATCCACAATAAATCATTAGATTATGATCAAAATAATGAATACTCCTAATTATTTGATAATCACATAAGTCATTTTAAGCAATAAGTAATTTCATTATGTTTTCAAATCTGTTATTACCATCAAAAGCAATATGCCACAATAATTTTATTTATTTCAAGCTACTGTTTATTTGGTTGAATTCGATCGTTTTTTGCCCCTATTCTTATGCTGAAGTTATCTCAACAATGACGAATATAATTCAAGGTACTGCCCCTTACTTAACTTTTGATGGCGATCTAACACCGGCAAGTAATACTGATGAATTACTTACTATTCAATTACCTGACGGAACAATTTACTCAAAAACCAACAATCAGTCTTCACTATCCAATCCCATTATTCTTCCTGCAAATGGAATCAAACTAGGCGATATAATCACGTTTATTCCAGCAGGACAAATTTCCATATCGATGACTGATTTATTAAATAATAACGCTTTTTGGCATGATTTAGACGGTGATGACGAAATGATTGCAACTGGAAATTTAAGGCTTGTGGCTCATGATATTAAAGGAAATGAGATAAGTTTAAATGATCCATTTGTCGACTGTTATGCCCCTTATAGTATAATGCTACAAAACGACGCAACTATCTTATCAACAACTTATGGTTTCCCTAATTCAACATTAATCAATGCAAATAACGTTATTTACTATATTACACCGCCGAAAGGAGCGTGTAGTTACGCTGCGCAACCTAATTTAACATTAAGTAATAGCCACAATAATGGCTCGCTGGGTTCGAATTATTCAGGACCTACTGCTGAATGGGACGATGTAAAAGGCTTCAAACTTCAAGATATTAATAATCACAAGCTAAACTTCCCAACAACAGGTGCAAATAACTTCTTTTTTTTGATGGATCTCATGAATACTGTAGCCAACGAGGTAAACTATGTTAAAACCCCCTCCAATTCGGGTATAAATCTAAGCATTACTTCTGAAGGTGGAAGTAAAATTAAAGTTCGTTTAATGGGTCCCAAAGCTGGGGCAAGTTTAAACGAAGCTATAACCGCCGTACCAACGTCATTCATTCTATATTCAGATAAAGAAAAACAGAATAAAATCTACAGTTTTACCATAAAAAAATGGTTTATCGCCCAAACCGGTGATGGCATTAGTTATCATGATGCTACACAATATTGTAATAATTTGGGATATCAGCTACCTAAAATTGAACAACTAACTAATGCGTCTTTGGACGATATAAATGGTAATATAGCCGGTCAACCGAACCATTATCAGCGAAGGATTGGAGGAGGATTATTTTCAGAATGGGGTGAAGCAAATGATGAATATTATCGTGGCAGCAACTTTAAAAACAATACTAATTATTGGACACTAGCTTCCTCGCAAGAGGATCTATTTGAGGATAAAGATCTAAATACCAATGAACCTATTAATTTAGATACAATGGAGCTTAACAACCAAACTGTTTGTATCAGTCCTGATTAACTTATAAAAATATGCGCACAGAAATCAACCAGTTTTAGAGATTATTTTTGATAGTATTAAGTCTGAAAAGAATTAGAGCCTACAATTTTTGCAAGCTCGTGATTACTTATCGTTATTTCACTAAGTTAATAGACTTCATTTACAATTATTATCGTCGTTAAATAAGATGAAACATAGCACTTATTATCCTATGGTGTAACACACCCAATATTTTGTTGGTAATAAAGGTAACTATCAAGTACCGTTCCTGTCCAATTTATTATTATTGGTCTTCCGTTTACTGTACTATTAACAGCATTATTAATAATAAATGATGTCCAATAGCCAAATGGTTGAGCTACTGCCGAAGGTCTCTTATCCTGATTCCCCCATTCATTATATAACCCACCAACCCAACGATCTCCTGATCGGTAACTCAATTGTCTATGAAACCAATTAATATCTTCTGGAAGCCCTCCTTCCCATCCGAGACGTTTATTAGTTCCATTTGAGTAATCGTATGGTGCAGGGAGTCTATATCCACTAATACTATTACAATATTGTACAGCCTCACTATAGTTCATAGTTTCAGTCTGGGGCTTTTGAATATACCAACGTTCAATTTTGAAACTATATAATAATTGGTTATGGCTCTTATCAGCATAAATTTTAAATAAAGAAGGTGAAAAATGTTTATTCGCCGAATTAACATTAGGTCCATTAAACAAAATTTTTAACACTGTCAATTTACGTTTACTTGGAGAATCATAAGAACCAGGAATTTCTTTTTCAGACGATAATGATAAACTCACCCCTCTACCACTTTCCGCCATTACAGTTGTACCATTAGCGGCAACAACTTGTTCGGGAGTAATACCGGCTAATACTAAATAGAAAAAATAACCGTCTACAGCCACGGTAGGAAAATTAGAACTTGGATTATTAATATCCCCTACTTCAAAGCCAACCTCATCTATAAATCCTTTTCCTGCATACATACTGCTTCGACTTTTATAGTCTATTAATGTCGCATAACATACGTATGGCTTAATTATTTGAGGAGAAACATAGTAGGTGTGACTTACACTAGAAAGATTAGTTACCTTTGGGAAACCATACTGAGATTGCAGACTAATATCTTCCCCTGTTGTCATAATTAAAGAATAAGGGGCTTGACAAGGATCTAATTCTTGAATTGAATTTTCACCAATTTTTTTAGTAATATCATTATCATTTCTATCTAACCATTGTAAACGTATTTTACCAGTAGCATGTAAATTTCTATCACCATCTTCATCTACTATGGTAGTAGATGAGGATCTAATGATGTCATTTAATAAAACTCTTGGATAAATTCCATTACCTGCTGATGAAGGTGGGACAATAGTTTGAAAATGATTAAATTTTACTGATTGAGGGACTATTATTGGCTGTGTTAGCGTTGAATGATCTTCTTTAGCATTAATCACTCTATCATCAGCTATTTTCAACCACAATAACCCTTCCATTGTTAGTTCTTTCGTTACACCACCGTCTAGTGATAAATAAGGCTCTGTTCCTTGAATTACGTTTGCAGTTCTGACGCTTAAAGCATTGGCATGATTAATAGCTAAACAAAAGCTTAAGCATAAAATCATGATTTTAATTATTAATGAATAAGCAACTAAAGATTTTAAAACTACGTCTATATTATTTGGAAATTTAAAGTAATTTACTTTCTTAATAGATGAAAAAAAACGGTACTTTAATACATTAGTTTCCATATGCAATCGTATCCTACTTTTATAATTTTATTTTTGAGATCAAAAAAAATATAAATTTCTATCTATATTTAAGCAAATTTAATATGGTAAAAATTTGTTTAGTTTTTTAATATTAGTTTATAAATTAAAAAAATTATCAAAAAACTAAAAATTATTTTTATTAGAAATAAACATTTTTTTCATCTTGAAATTTCAAAAATAAATGTATTTATGATGTATTTAATTGTCGAAGGTAAACTAATTATTTTGAAAATCTGACTATATAATGACTTAATTTTATTTAGTAAAATATTTTTAATTGTTCAATCGCTAGCTTTTTTATTATTTGAAATATTCCTTTTTATATATGTATTGTTTAGATAATCGATTATTTTATAGTTTTCTTAATTATCTTGACGCTTGTGGTTAATGTTAACTCTTTATTTGCAAATTTAGTAATAAAAATAGAATTATTTTTTGGAATAATTATTTTATTATAAACAATTTCTGTAATTTTTCTTATTTTTTTAGATGTTTTTAAAAAGTAATGGAAGAATAAGCGTTAAAGATAAGGTTAAATACATATCTAATTTTTCAAAAAAATTAAATGTACTTTGAATTTTTTAAACAAAAATAAACAGATTTTATTTTTAACAATCCTTTATCTGGCACTTTAAAATAGTCAAAGCTGAAGGTGAAAAATTGAAGATAATTACACTAATGCACTCAATTCACAAAAACTTTAAATTACATCAAAGGGTGATTAAGTGCATATTTTATTTCCATTGAAATTAACTGGATTAAAAAATGTCTTTTATCATTAATAGTTTATAGTAGTCTAATTAAACTGATTATATGATACATACTTATCCTACATGAACGCTTATTAAGGTGTGATAAAAATTCATAACTATTCTATGTTTACTACTCCTTTTCAACGATTAATTAAACATAACTTAAGTTGTCATTTTTGACTTAATCTCAGAGATAGTATCGATTTTCATAAATGCGTCACAATGGCGCCCAAAATAAATCCCGTCAATAATATCGCTAGAGTCGGTCTAGTATTAGTTTTGAATAAGCTTTTAGTTTGTTTAAAGAGACTTTGGTTGTTTAAGTTTTGAAGGTTTGACAACTCTTCAATATAATTTAGGATATTTTGTAATTGAATTTTATTAAGTTGTTTAAGATTAGACGTTCCAAATTGCCTTGTTCCATAATAATTCATCTTTTCTTTTATATCAATCCGGTTATCTATTTCGATCAAAATTAAATGAATTAGCATGTTGCAAGTAGCTTTTTCAGCTGCTACTTCAATTTCATTTATCAAAAATTTTTCGGCAGTAGAATATTGAGATACTGTTATCTCATTGATACTACAAACGCCTAATAGAGCATGCAATTTAAGCCAAATCTCTCTTGCACTAAATTCACCATATCCTTCAATATCTGAAATTAAGCTATGTAAAGTTCTTCTTTGAGCGGGAACTAATGGGCGACAATCATTTTCAACACCATTAGTAGTTATATTATAAATATTTCTGCCAGCTATTTGCTCGGCTACATTATCCTCAACTTTTATTATCATTTTTTATTTGCCTTCTTAATGTATAAATATTACCGCCAGCTATTTGTCCATTATGGATACTATTATTAGATATATTAACACCTGTTTTTTGTTGTGCTGTTCCTGCTGTTAGTGCGCCCAAAGCTGCAGCCTTAACGGCTAAAGGGGAAGAACGAAATAAAAGCAATAGCTCTTGCTCATCGTTTGTTAAATCTAACGTATTTCCCTCACCAGTAAGTAACCAAGTTGGATCGATATTAAATTTAACCATTAAGATAAAGATGACATTTGCATCAATAACCCTATTCCCTGATTCATATCGAGCAATACTCTGTCTATCTAAACCTAATTCTTTCGCAAAAGCTGTTTGTGAAAGGTTACCTCTGACTTTTTTTAACCTTTCACCGACTTGTAATTTATCTAATTCGATTAAATGCATCCAAAAACACCTTGACATAGCATCCATTTGGATACAATATGCCTATATAAATTATAAATTACTTATTAATAACTAATATTAACGGAGAATAAAATGCCAAAAATACTCACTCCAGAACAAGTTAAACAGAAATTCCAACAAAACGGAAAGACCATTAAATCATGGGCAATTGAAAATGGTTACCATCCTGTCGTTGTTTACAATGTGCTTAACGGCTTGAGCAAAGCTCATCGTGGAAAAACACATGATATTGCAGTTAAACTTGGTCTTAAGCAAACACATAAGTACAAGTAATTGTAACAGTTTTTCGTATACAGCAAAAGGTAGAAAAATATGAGTGGATCACAAATTTCAACTTCCGGAACAAGAATATTAAAAGTTTTAAAGGCTTTGAAAGGACATACCTTAACTGGATTATCTAATGGTGAAATTGCCAAAATACTAAACGAATCACCTGTAAATATAACAAGATCGCTTCAAACATTAATTGAAGAGGGACTAGTTATTAAACTTGAGAATGGATCATTTGCACATAGTATTCAAATGTTACAAATTGCTCAAGCACATGCGATGCATTTAAATCAAATCCATAAAAAAATAATTGATATAAATCAAGAAATTATGAATGACGCAAGTTAGGATCAAGGAAATGTTTATAGCAAGAAATTCATATTCTAAAGCGATCAAATCTACAATATTTTATCAGCAAGGAATTAACAAGGTAATGAACACTCTAACCACTTTGGTACCGGCTGCTTATGTTTTTAAGAAAGAATATGTTTATATAAATCAATTGGATAAAAATAAAAAGTCGAAAAAAAACATTAACATTTTACTTATTTCTGTAACGAGTTCTATATCTTGGCAATACTTTAGTTTAACGATTACTAGACTTAAATTTTCAATTAAAAAGGTATTAGAGGTAATATCTCAAATGGATATTAATCATCGCCAAATAAGTCAAAATGATGGACATTTAAAATTCAAAAATCCATCATTTTTTAATGTTACTCAATCAAATAGTAATGCATTATTAATTAAATCAGCCTTAGCATTAATCACTAAAAATAATCATGAAAAAGCACTGTTAATCAAAAAAAAGTACTCTCGCAGATTACAAAAAGAGAAATTAAAACAGAATTGTAGCCTTTTTCAAATTTATATCTTATTAAAATCATTACTTAGAAAATTAACAATGCTACAGCAAATTATAAATGTGAGCGCTATGAATATGAGAAAAATTTATCGTTTATTTTGGATAGTTTTCACAATCAATATAGAAACTAATGCCGTCATCAATAGTAATGTTATGACCACTAATACTAAATAGTAAGAATCGGTGATTAAAATGATTATGTTTACTATTAATAAATTTTTAATGACATTTACAGCTTTATTTAATCAAATTATTGATAGTCAATTTGGTTTCATTTTTGCATTAACACGAACACAAAAAACAAAGTATTTATATTATTTAAATCATGTAATTAGCAAATTAATTATTGACGATTATCTTATCTCAACAAACATTTTTACCTTTAATAACAATTGTTTACCTTCTGTTATCAACAAGGCTGATCATTTTGACCACATTAATTTGCAAGCAGATTTATATATTATTGATAAAAAAAATGAATCTAAAAAGAAGAAAAAATCCAAAACGCTAACGCTGTTTACGATCATGGATCAAATAATTTTTAGGCAAGCCAATAAACCATTTTTATTAATCTATAATTTATATAACCACCTAATATATAATTTTTCTGTTATTTATCATCTTGATAATTTAGAAAATCATTATAAATGTAATGATTTTCATTCATTAAAGTCTTTCAAATCTATTTTTACAATTTTTTCTATCCATAGCGACACACTAAAAATAATTAATACACAAAAAAAGAATTTAGCCATTGAAAAAAATCATTGGTTAAACAATCGTTGGTTAAACAATCGTTATAAAAATGATATCCAAGGATTAGAAGATAATAGCTTGAATAAATTAAATAAAAAAACTATTACAATCGAAAACGGAACAACCAGATTAAGGAGCGTCAAATAATGCTAAAATTAAAAAGAGTTATGAAGCAATTCAATATTACCCAAGCGCAATTAGCAAAGCACATTGAATACAAAGGCAATAGCATTAGCCAAGCCGTGATTAATTTGATTGTTAATCGTGATATATGGCCACGTTCAATTTCTCGTAATCAACTTGAACAACAGATTAAGAAAGCACTAATTAAGTTAGATGTCGAAAATCACTATTTAACTGATATTTTCGAACCAGATTCGGGGGTTGAAAACGATTTAGTCAATACACCTCCACCTTTGAGTTTAACGAGATCATTAAATCAGGAATCGATTTATAGGTTATTAAGAAAACAGAAAATTAGTCAAGAAACGCAAACATATTTTAATATACCGCGCGATCCATTCACCAACGAAATAACGCAAAATATTGATGTCTATTTGTCAGATGATATTCGTAACGTGCGGGATTCAATGCGTCTAACGGCAAAAAATGGTGGAATGCTAGCTGTAATCGGTGAGTCAGGTAGCGGTAAATCGGTTTTATATCAAGATTTAATTAATTGGATTAACGTAAAAAATGAGCCGATTACTGTCATTGCTCCTTATATTTTGGGATTAACGGATAATGAACTCAAAGAAAACACTCTCAATAGTACAGATATGAGTGTTGCTATTATCCGTGCCATTAATCCACATATAAAACCGAGTCTTAATCCTGAGGAATGTGCTAGACAAATGTATGAACTACTTAAGAATAGTGCACTTACCGGTCGTAAACATTTATTGATTATCGAAGAAGCTCATCAATTATCAATTTCTATGCTTAGGCAGTTAAAACATTTCTATGAGTTGCAGGAAGGATTCAAAAAATTATTATCGATTATTTTAATTGGTCAATTAGAATTACAAGCCAAACTTTCAGAAAGTAATCCTATTTTACGAGAATTAATACAACGCTGTGAAATCGCCAAATTAAAACCACTTGATTTAAAAATTGAAGACTATATTAAACACAAATTCGCGCGAATAGATATGGATTATATAACATTATTTGATTCCTCAGCATTTGATGAAATTATGAATCGTTTTCGTATTGTTTCTAATAATGGTGATATCAAATATGTTCATTCTTTATGTTATCCCTTAGCTGTAAATAATCTGATATCCAATGCCTTGAATACCGCCACACGTCTAGGAGCTCAGAAAATAACCAGAGAAATCATTATTGAGTGTATTAAGGAATATGGAGGAGTGAATGAATATTAACCACCGCGTCCATAATAGTATTAATGCCATCAATCAGGCTGTTAAGTTATTATCACGTGAAGGTTTTATCATCATTGGTTTTTACCATGATTCACAATCTAAACCAACAGTTGAGATTGATTATGCTCCAAAATGTAATACTTATATTACTATTGGACAAGCCATTTATTATCGCCATGAAGGTTATTATCGATTTGGACAATTTGAATTAGAAGGTTGCCGAATAATTTGGAAAGAACGTAATATTCGTCGTTCATAATAAAAATAACAAGGCGATTTAGTAACATTGATTATAAATATAAAATAAATTTTACTGTAAATCGCCATTAAATTTTCAGCTACAACACTTAAGTACTACAAAAACATATCAAACTTAGTAACCTAATATATTTTAAAAGGAGAATTTTATGGCTAAATCTGCAATGTCAATTAAACGTCACCATTTATTAACTCATATTGCCTTATCTGTTACTAATCAAGCCCTTGACTTTGGTCTAAGTCAAGAAGTTGCTTCGCAATTAGGTGATAACGTGGCAAATACTATTTCAGAACTATTCGGTGGTCAAAATTTTACTTTTCCACGTGATCATATTTTTAAATTAAATCAACGAGATCTCGAAATATATGCTGAATTTAGAGGAAATAACTACAATGAACTGAGTAATAAATATAACATGACTGAAAGGGGAATAAGAAAAGTTATCGATCGTATTCACAAACGTCAATTAAATGAAAAATAATTATGATTCTAAATTGCAATCTATGTGGTTAATACTTGATTAAATATCGCAATTTAATAATTTTTGTTAATTAGACTATGATTGGTCATTCACTTCTTGGGTTATTGATTCCTCCCAATAATAAAGGTAAAACCCATTATCTGTTACATTTTTAGAAATACATTACAAATAATACCCGTTATGCTCTTGATCAATTCATTGATTTAATTGAACAAGAGCTTAAGCCAGTGAAACTATTTTTCTCCCGAGAGCTGTTTTGAGCGATTTACACATGCTTCAACCGCATTCATTATCGCTGCTCTGAAGTTATTTTGTTCAAGTGTTTGAACGCCTTCAATAGTAATACCGCCTGGTGAACATACCATATCTTTTAGTTCACCTGGGTGTTTATTTGTTTCTAACATCAGTTTAGCTGATCCCATAACTGTCTGAGCTGCAAATTTATAGGCTTGTTTACGTGTCATCCCCCCTTTTACTGCACCATCCGCTAGAGCTTCAATAAACATAAAGACAAAAGCAGGACCACTTCCACCAACGCCTGTTGCTGAATGGACTAACGATTCTGGTATAACTTCGGTTAATCCAATACAATTTAATAAACCTCTAACCGTAAGAAGCTCTTCGGGACTAACTTCCGTATTAGGTGTAAGCGAACAGATAGCTGAATTAACTAAAGCCGGTGTATTAGGCATAACTCTCACAATCTTTTGTTCATAACCAATGATAGCTTCGATCATTTTTATAGTCACACCTGCGACAACAGACACAACAACAGTAGATTTTTTAAGTTCTTTTTGAATTTCAGCTAAAACTTCATTAATATTCTGTGGTTTAACAGCAATAAAAACGATATCAGACTCTTTTGCTACTTCTTTTGCTGATGCTAAAACATTTAAATCATAACTCTCTTTTAATTTTTCACCATTCTCAGGATGAATATCATAAACATTGATTTGAGAAGCCGGAATAAATTGGCTGGCAATAATTCCATGTAAAATCGCACACCCCATATTTCCTAGCCCAATAAATCCAATACGTTGTTCCATGAGGTTCCTCTTTGATTATTAAATAGATTTGTGTAAAAGTTATATAACGATTCAGGATAAATAGCAAAAGATATTTTAAACAATATATTTTGCATTTTGATATCAACGAAATATCAAGCTTAATAAATTATCTTTAATATTGATTATAAATATCCTTCAAACTTTGCCATTAATGACTTCAAAATACAACTTTATGTTATTCGTTTTGGATTAGGATTCTATTCCCAAATATTTTGCAATTTCTTGTTGTTGTTTAAGACCTGAGTATGTTCCATCATAGACTATTTGACCATCAAATATAACCAAACAACGGTTTTGATAACTATTTATATCGTCCAACTGATGAGTTACCATAAGTGTAGTCAACTGGTATTCATGTTGAATTTCATTAAGTAAAATATGCATTTCCTTTTTCAATTTTGGATCGAGTGAAGAAAACGGTTCATCTAATAATAGAATTGGTCGTTGCATAAGTAGGCAGCGCCCTATTGCAACGCGTTGGCGTTGCCCACCCGATAATTGTTGCGGATATTTTGATAAATGATTGGTTAATCCAATTCGTTCTGCAATGGCATCAAGTTTTAAGCGCTGAGTAATATTTAGCTTCATCGTTGGTGTTAACCCTAGAGCAAGATTTTGTTCAACGGTTAAATGAGTAAACAGATTATTTTCTTGAAACAATATTGCTACGGGTCTTTTAGCTGGCGATATTTCTGTGTTATTTTTGTTATTTAAGATAATTTGACCATTATCAGGCATGATAAAACCGGCAATGATATTTAATAATGTACTTTTACCTGCTCCACTAGGACCTAAAATTGTTACAGTTTCTCCTTTTTTAACCGTAAAATTAAATCTCATTATTTGTTCTTGATAAGCGTAGTTCACATTTTGTAATTCAATCATGGGGTTCTCTCAAACGAGTTAATTAATAAATAGCTAGTAATTAATAAAATTAACGCAGAAAATGAAGCTTCTTGATAACGATAATGTGAAACTAATTCAAAAAGATAATAAGGTAAAGTCATAAAGTCTTGACTACCGAAAAGCGCAATAATACCAAAATCCCCCAATGAAATAACACAAGCAAAGGCGAAACTATAGGTAAATAATTGTCTTAATGCCCTAAATTCAACAATATATAAATAGTTTAATCCCGTGATATTTAAGGATAATGCTAAATATTGATAACGTTTAGTTAAATCTACTAAGGGAGTAGCTAAATTCCTAAGAATGAACGGCAATGCTAATAAAGCGTTACTTACAACAACCAATACAAAAATAAAACCTGGTACATCAGTCATACTGATGAATAATAAAAAACAACCCACTGATAAAACCATATTAGGTATAGCTAAAATCAATGATCCTAGAAATAGCAGATAATCACTAACTAATGTATGTCCAACAAGCCTTAAACGACTATTAGTCCAAAGAATCGACAGCGCTAATATCATCGCTAATATGGCTGAACATAATGCCACAATAAATGATGTTAATAATGATTGGATTAATGAAAATGAGATAAATTCAGTAGAAAAATAACAAATGGTATCAAGAATGATCGCCAATAAAGGACTGAGTATATAGACCGCACTCATTAAGATCACAATAACAGCAATACCTTTTTTTACTAAAGATGTTCTCGCAATATAATACTCTTTATTAGCGATTAACTGCGGGGAATGTTTTGGAGTAAGTAACCTTAGCAATAACATAAATCCGATACAAAATAATAGCTGCACAAAAGACAATATTACGGCTTGGGATAATTCAAAGTCTCGTATTGCCTGATAAATTGCGACCTCAATCGTAGTGTATTTAGGACTCCCGCCCAATGTTAAAACAGTTGCAAAACTTGAAAAGCAAAACATGAATATTAACCCGCCCATTGGTAATAATTGTTTGGCAACTATAGGCCATTCAAGATATTTAAAAGATTGCCATAAATTAAAATTGAGTTGTTGGGCAAGTTTCTTTTGCTCATTAGGTATTAGTAACAAAGACTGATAATAAATTTTGGTTGCTAAAGGAAAGTTAAAAAAAACATGTGCCATCAAAATACCCTTAATACCATATAGTGACAATGAATAATTAAGTTCAAAATAATGGCAAATATTAGCAATAATGCCCTGTGTCCCATAAACTGATAGTAAACCTGTAATAACCACTAACGAAGGCAGTGCAAAAGTCAATGAATAGCAATTTAATAAAAATGATTTACCTTTAAAATTAATTGAAAGCAGTGATTTTGCCACGATTACCGCTAAAGCAAGCGATAGCAATGTTGAAATAATTGCTTGATAAAAAGTAAAAAACAAAACATGTTGTAGATATGGATCTAGACTAACCTCACTTTCTCCTTGTTGATAAGCAAATAACCATAAAGTAAATAAGGCACAAATTATTACTACAGTAACAAAAATAACGGCCAAGGATCCAGGTAAATAATCACTTATTGACTGACGGAATTTTGCCATTGTGTAATCCATGCTTTTTGGTTGTTACTCACTTCATCCTCAGTAAAAGAAAGCGATTTTTTCACTGTTTCTATTTCATTGTAAGCATTGGGTAATTCGATCTTAATTGATGGATACATATAGTTCTTTTCAACAAATTGATTTTGCACCTCTGGCGTTAATAAAAAAGCCAAAAATTTTCTCGCTAAGGTTGTTTGTTTTGTGTAACGACTTAAAGCTGCGACTTCAATTTGTCGATAATGGCCTTCATCAAAGATAGCGGCTTTATATTGATAATCGTGATCATTAATAATGTGAACAGTGGGTGATGTGCTATAACTTAAGACGAAATCAGCTTCCCCCTTTAAAAATAATCCGTAAGCTTCACTCCAACCTTTGGTTACCGTTAAAGTATGTTTGCTTAAATCTCGCCATGCTTGATTGACTTTATCGCCATAAACATTATTCATCCATAACAAAAAACCTAGACCCGGCGTACTCGTTCTTGGATCTTGATAAACTATTTTCCAATTATGTTGATTATGAATCAGTTGATCTAAACTTGTTGGAGGATTCTTGATTTTATTTTGATTATAAATGAAAGCAAAATAACCATAATCATATACTATAAAATCATTATCCCACCAATCAATTGTTAGGTTAGCGGGTTTAGCGATTTGATGTGGTTGCACTAACTGTGCTTTTTTAGCTGTGCTGATTAAATTAGTATCAAGACCCAGTATCACATCCGCTTTTGTCTTTGCTCCTTCTAAACGCAGTCGATTAACTAGGGTGACGGCATCACCGACACCAACAATGTTTACAATACAGTCACATTGTTGTTCAAAATCATGTTTGATTTTATCACCAGGTCCCCATTTTGATTGGAAGGAACTATAACTATAAACCGTCAGAATCGGTTTCTTTTCTTCCGTTGCCATAACTAAAGGGATAAATAATAAAGAAATAAATAAGATCGTAAGATTACGAAACATTTTGCCTCCAATGGTAGCCATTTCAGTAAAAGACAAAAGGTTTGAGTTGAATAAAGATGGTGCATAATTACATCTTTGATAAGCTCAATCCCTCCGCCGGTATTAGCCGGTTCAGGTTCGACGGGTCATGTTTTCCATTTCTAATGAATTACAACTCTCAGCTGACTTTCGTTATTAGCTCCCCGTTGAGAACAATTTTATTTTAGCTGATTTATTAATAAAGTAAACGCTTAACACATTGTTAGCATGACAATTCCATCCTTTACAGGTATTATATTGCCCAATTTACTTTGCAATAATTAGGTAACTTTCTGTGAATATTCAAAATTTATTATCTGACAAAATTAAACATGCCATGATTGCTGCCGGTGCGCCACCTGAATGTGATGCTTTAATCAAGCAATCGGCCAAAGCGCAATTCGGTGACTATCAAGCTAATGGTATTATGGCTGTCGCCAAGAAAATGGGCATCAACCCGCGTCAATTAGCGGAAAAAGTCGTAGCTCAATTAGCTATTGAGGATATTGCAGATAAAATAGAAATTGCAGGACCGGGCTTTATCAATATATTTCTAAAGTCAGACTTTATTGCTAACTTGAATGAATTAGCACTTAAAGACAGTAAATTAAATTTAACAATAGCAAATAAAGGGCAAACTGTCGTTGTCGATTATTCAGCACCAAATGTTGCTAAAGAAATGCATGTTGGTCATTTACGTTCAACAATTATTGGCGATGCAACTGTCCGAGTATTAGCATTTTTAGGTCATCATGTTATTCGAGCTAATCATGTTGGGGATTGGGGTACGCAATTTGGTATGCTCATCGCCTATTTAGAAAAAATGCAAAACGAAAACGCTAATGATATGGCATTGGCTGATCTTGAATCATTCTATCGTGCTGCTAAAAAACACTATGATGAGGATGAACAGTTTGCTGAAAAAGCCCGTAATTATGTTGTAAAACTTCAAGGTGGTGACGAATATTGTCTTGCTATGTGGCGAAAATTAGTCGATATAACTATGACACAAAATATCGCAACTTATAAACGTTTAAATGTGACTTTATCGCTTGAAGATACAATGGGTGAAAGTATCTATAATGAATTACTGCCTAAAGTGGTAAGTGATCTTAAAAATCAAGGATTGGCGGTAGAAAGTGATGGCGCGTTAGTTGTATTTTTAGACGAATTTAAAAACAAAGAAGGCGAGCCAATGGGAGTAATCATTCAAAAACGTGATGGTGGTTATCTCTATGCTACGACTGATATTGCAGCCATTAAATACCGTTATGAACAACTTCATGCTGAACGAATTCTCTATTATACCGATTCACGTCAACATCAACATTTAGAACAAGTATGGATGATCGCACATAAGGCACATTACATACCAGAATCTTTAAAATTAGAGCATCATATGTTTGGAATGATGTTAGGTAAAGATGGCAAACCATTTAAAACACGTTCAGGCGATACTGTCAAATTAAATGATTTATTAGATGAAGCGGTTGAACGAGCCCAAAATCTAATTAAAAATAAAAATACGGAATTAACCGATGAAGAATTGGCTGAAGTAGTGGATGCGGTAGCAATTGGCGCTGTGAAATATGCTGATCTCTCTAAAAACCGCACGACGGATTATGTCTTTGATTGGGATAATATGCTCTCATTTGATGGAAACACTGCACCTTATTTACAATATGCATACACCCGCGTGCTATCTGTATTTAGAAAAGCAGAACTTGCAATTGATAGTGATTTAAACGGTAACATTGAACTCGTTCATGATAAAGAACGTTCTTTAGCGATTCGTTTAGCACAATTTGATGAAACTATTGTTACAGTAGCGAATGATGGTTTACCCCATATTTTGTGTAATTATTTGTATGACATTGCCACATTATTTTCAAGTTTTTATGAAAACTGTCCGATCTTAGCAGCGGAAAGTAGTAATGAAAAACAAAGCCGTTTAAAATTAGCTGCACTTACAGCTAAGACCCTAAAAACAGGCTTGGATATGTTAGGCATTAAAACTGTAGAAAAGATGTAAAAGTCTTTTGATATAATCATTGCTCGGTAAAGACTAATGTCGAGCAATGATCATATTAGGCTTAAATTTATTGACTCATTCTTGCCGTTCACTTCATTAAGTATCAGTAATTCAATATCTATTAAATAATTAACATTCATTAGTAACAAATCATAACCTATTGAAATATTTAATTAAATATTTGGGTATGGATAAAAAAGTATGTGATACTAATTTATAAATGGTTATTTTCACTGTGTTTTATATCAAAGAGAAGGCTTTAACACTTGGGGAATTTTGCAATTATTGCCTCATCAAGTATATAATAGCCGGTTTTTGATAAACAATTAAATTTAAAGGAATGATATGCGGATTTTTGTTATAGGAATAGCCTTATTTGCACTCTATTTTGGTGCTGGAAATTTGATTTTTCCTGTCATGCTTGGGCAATTGTCGGGGGATCATTTTACCCTTGCCTCTTGGGGATTTGTTATTACAGGGGTAATACTCCCATTATTAGGTGTCATTGCCGTCGGTTTTTCTGGTGAAAAAGACTGCCTTAAAATTACGCAACGAGCAGGAACTATATTTGGCCTAATTTTTGCTACAACACTTTACTTAACAATTGGTCCATTATTCGCAATGCCAAGAACAGGTAGTGTGTCTTTTGAGATTGGTATTAAACCTTTCGTTAATGAAGAATACTACACACTGGCCTTAGCAATTTTTTCAGTTCTATTTTATGGCATCTGTTGCTTACTAGCACTTAAACCGCATAATTTCATTGATATTGTCGGTAAATTTCTAACACCTATTAAGATTAGTTTTATTCTTATTCTTATTTTAGCTGCATTATTTTTCCCAATGGGAGAAACATTACCACCTGTCACAAAAAATTACCAAGATTTTCCTTTTTTCACTGGCTTTTCTGAAGGATATCTCACAATGGATACCTTAGCATCACTAGTATTTGGTATTATTGTTGTACAAGGTATTATTCAATCAGGTGTCGAAGATAAACGCAAAATTATGTTGGGTTGTTTGAAAGCAACATTAATTGCAGGTTCAATTCTTGCGTTTTTCTATATTTCATTGGCATATATGGGAGCAACCAGTGTCTCTCAATTAGGTGTACTAGAAAATGGTGGGCAAGTTTTAGCTCATACTTCAACTTACTATTTTAGTAGTTGGGGTAATTTGGTTTTAGGTTTAATGGTAACCGTGGCATGTATGACAACTAATATTGGACTAACCCATGCCTGTGCTAACTATTTAGTATCAATCTATCCAAAATTATCCTATCAAAAATATGCCATCTTATTTACTATCATCAGCGCCCTCTTTGCTAATATTGGTCTTAATGCCCTTATTTCATTTTCTATACCCGTATTGTCGATTATTTATCCGGTGACAATTGTATTTATTATTTTAACCTTTGCTCATAATTTGTTTAAAGGGTATAAAGCGGTATATGTTGGTGCAATATACTTTACTCTTTTCACTAGTATTTTATCTGTAATTAATACTACCCTATTACCAGGTACGGCATTACATGAAGAAATGCCCACTATTGCCTATATTGTTAATCTAATTAATGCTATGTTTAGCAAATATATACCTTTATATGTACAAGGTATAGGGTGGTTAATACCTGCTATTATTGGCGGTATATTGGGTTATATCGTCGCTAAGTGTTTTGCCAAACAAAACACGGTTTGCAATTAAGGAACATCAGCTATGCAAAATAAACAAGCTCAACTAGACTTAATCAAAAATAGTATCATTACTATACCTAATTACCCTAAGGAAGGTGTTTTATTTAGAGATATTACAAGTCTATTAGAAGACCCTATCGCTTTTAAAACAACAATTGAACTATTTGTTGAACATTATCGTGATAAGAAAATTGATAAAGTAGTCGGAACAGAAGCAAGAGGATTTATCTTTGCAGCACCCGTTGCATTAGCCCTCAATGCGGGATTTATTCCAGTTCGTAAACCACATAAATTACCGCGTCATGTATTTAAAGAAGAATATCAACTTGAATATGGTAAAGATGCTTTAGAAATTCACACTGATGCGATTAAACCTGGTGAAAGAGTGTTAATGATCGATGACCTACTTGCTACTGGTGGCACTATTGCCGCAACAACCAAACTGATCCGTAAAGCAGGTGGCATTGTTGAAGATGCGGCATTTGTTATTGATCTACCTGATTTAGGGGGTAGAAATAAACTTACCGAGTTAGGTGTTAACTGTTTTACTCTTGTTGAGTTCTCTGGCGAATAAAGTCTATTATAAAGAGCAATCCCTATTGCTCTTTATTCTCCACTTGATTTTTCTTTCTTCTTATCATTGAGTCGTAATGACCTCATTATTATTTTTTTAATATTATATTTCTTACATTTTTAATGATTTATATATTTTCATGCATAATAAATCAATTTATTACTTGATTAAGCCTGAAATGTGAATTATTATTCAAAAATAAAGCATAATTATTAAGGAATAAAAATGACAAGATTTAATCATATTATCGTTAGAACACCTGCTAAATCTCTCGTCGATGGTTTAACTTCGGCTAATTTAGGCAAACCAGATTATAAAAAAGCGCTTGAACAACATAATGAATATATTCGCGCTTTACAACAATGTGATGTTGATATCACTATTTTATCTCCTGATGAGCATTTCCCTGATTCTGTTTTTGTTGAAGATACCGTCCTTTGTACACCACATTGTGCCATTATCACACGCCCGGGTGCAAAAAGCCGACGTGATGAAACACTAATTATTGAAGATACTATTAAACGTTTCTATCCTAACAAAGTCGAAAAGATAATGGACCCAGGCACGGTTGAAGCTGGTGATATTATGATGGTAAATGATCATTATTTTATTGGCTTATCGGCAAGAACTAATCAACAAGGTGCCGAACAAATGATCGCACTTTTAAATAAATATGGTTTGACAGGTTCAATAGTCACGCTAGAAAAGGTACTACATCTTAAAACTGGCTTAGCCTATTTGGAAAATAATAACTTGCTAGCCGCTGGGGAATTTATTACCAAACCAGAATTCCAACATCTAAATATTATTGAGATTCCTGAACAAGAAAGTTATGCAGCAAATTGTATTTGGGTTAATGATCGTATCATTATGCCAGCCGGTTACCCAATCACAAAAGCTAAAATTGCTGCATTAGGATATCAAGTTATCGAGGTTGACACTTCCGAATACCGCAAAATTGATGGTGGTGTAAGCTGTATGTCATTACGATTCTAATGGAACGACGCATATAACACCTAAACACAATATATAAATCAACATTAAGTAAGAATTGATGATGAATAGAATAGTACGCAATAAACTTGGCATACTTCCCTTAACTCTTCTTGTAGTTGGGAGTATCGTGGGGAGTGGTATCTTTAGTCTACCGCAAAACATGGCTGAAGGTGCTGGAGCCGGTTCAATATTAATTGCATGGAGTATTACGCTTTTCGGCATGTTAATGTTGACACGTATTTTTCAATATTTATCTATTCGATTTTATAAAATAAATGATGGTCTATATGGCTATGTTCGAGAAGGTTTCGGTGATTATATTGGTTTTAATGCTGCATGGGGTTATTGGATTTCAGCATGGATGTCTTGCGCAAGTTATCTCGTAATTTTATGCAGCGCATTAGGTTCTTTTGACTGTTTGAGTTATTTTGGTGATGGTACGACTTTGCCGGCTGTGATATTTGGTCTGTTTTTTTTATGGTTAGTACATTTTTTTGTTTTAAAAGGTATTTATCAAGCTTTTTTGCTAAATTGTTTGGTAACTTTAGCTAAAATTGTTCCAATTGGTCTATTTATTATTTGCATTATTCTGGCATTCAAAGTTTCAACTTTTAATACTGATTTTTGGGGATCACCACAATTAGGTTCTGTCATAGACCAAGTCAAACATACCATGCTCTATACGGTTTGGGTATACTTAGGGATTGAAAGTGCAACTGTTTATGCGGCTAGAGCTAAGACAATTTTAACAATCAGCCGTGCTACATTTTTTGGTTTTGCTATCACGAGCTTATTATTAGTCTGTGTTTCCGTATTGTCTTTAGGTGTGGTACCTCAAGAAGAACTCGCCATGATGAAAAACCCATCTATGGCATTGGTGATTGAACGTGTAGTTGGTAGTTGGGGCGCAACATTTATTAATATTGGTCTTATCGTTTCAGTTAGTGGCGGTTTATTATCTTGGATTATGCTAGCTGCCGAAATGTTATATTTAAGTGGACAAGGTGCACAGCATACGGTACCTAGCCGATTTGGTAAACTAAATAAAGTGGGTACTCCAGTCAATGCTTTGTGGTTAACCAGTTCATTAATTACTCTCTTAATAATTTTAGCCCATTTTTATCAATCCGGTTATAACACCTTAATTCAGTTATCAACATCAATGGTGTTAATTCCATATCTCCTTGCTGCTGCATTTGTACTTAAAATAGCGTTACTTAATCGGAAACCTTATTTAGTTATGATAGGAATAAGTGGCACTATTTATGGAATATGGCTCATTTACGCCGGCGGTATCGATTACCTGTTATTGTCAATGATTTTGTATAGTTTAGGATTGTGTTTCTATCTGTATGCTCGCAAACAACGAAAATTACCAGCTTTTAGCTATTTTCACGACAAAATTTATGCCATTTTCATTGTGTTATTAGCTGTTTATGCATTAATCTATTTTTTTATCATACCGTATTTTTCTAATTGTTAATAATGAAACAGGTATTTGATTAATCGATCTTATTCTTTGATCTAAATAAATAAAAATCTGTTAATAATTTTCTAAAATCATTAGTATAACTGCCATCATTATTTCGCATACATAGTTCGGAATAAACACTGGGTTCATACTGTTTAGTAAAACACATTAAACTTAATGAAATTGGTCTTGTCATCATATAACGTACATTTAAACGCTGTGCCATAAGCAATTGATTGGCTTCACACATATATTTAAAAGTATCAGCTATGTGATACGGTAAAACTAAACAGAATTTACCCTCTGACTTAAGCAAACGTTTTACAGTAAAAATCAGTTGTTCAAAATTCAGACTTTCTGTATAGCGTGCTAATTGCCGTGGCTGATCACGACAATTAACTGCCGGTTGAAAATAAGGTGGATTTGTAATAATCAGGTCATAGTAATCCGTTACGTCTTGTTTAAATTGGTTAATATCACTTAAATAAGACCTAACTTGCTTAAAGGGTGATTGTTGAATATTTTCTTGGCATTGTTTTGTCGCATTGTTATCAATATCCACGGCGTCAATCTGACAACATTGATGCTCTAGACGTTGTGCTAACATTAAAGCAATGATGCCGCATCCTGTACCAATATCCAAAACGCTTTCAATTTTAGGATTGATTGGAACCCATGCACCTAATAAACAACTATCAGTCGTCACTTTCATTGGACTTTTATCATGTCCTACAAAAAAGCGTTTAAATGTAAACCCTCCCTTTTTCAATGACGACACGTTACATTCCTCGCAATACTTGACTAAAGAAAGGTTTATTTGATGCGACAGCATCGGCAAAGCGTGTCGGTTCGGGCAATCGATATCCCTTCAAACATTTAATGACCCAATCTAATGCTGTTTGATAACTGACACGATGACCCGGCGAAATGAACAAAGGATTACAACGTAATTTACTGCGTAAGACCCAGCCTATTTGTTGTTCCCCATGTTTATCCCACAGTTTTTCATATGACAAAGGTTTACTATCAGGATCGGTATATTGCCCATAAAGGCGTTTTTTGGCGACACCAATAGTTGGTATATTTAATAATAGGCCAAGATGACTGGCTATACCAACGCCTCTAGGATGTGCGATTCCTTGTCCATCTACCAGTAACAAATCCGGTTTTTGTGATATTTGCTGCCACGCTTCTTCTAACGCTGGATATTCACGAAAAGATAAATAACCTGGAATATAAGGAAATTCTGTTTTAACTTTCGCTACTTTATACTCAACTAATCTAAGATCTGGATAAGATAAAACAACGATAGCCGCTCGGGTTATCTCTCCTCCATTTTCAAACCCAACATCTGTGCCACCAATGAATTTTGGTATTGTGAAATCAAGCTTATCTTGAATGATGATTGATTCAGCATATTCAAGCTGTTGTTGTTTTAATTGTGCCAAATTGATAGACATTTTTCATAGGTATCGTATTATTGAAGCGTTTTACTATTTTAGCAGATTATTCAATGGCATTTACATTAATTACACCCTATTGCATCACTGAAGAAATAAAAAAGAGTCGCTTTGTTGTTAATGCTTCTCCTATAAAATCGATTCACGAAGCGAATGAGTTTATTGAATTGGTCAGCGATCAAGCTGCAACACATAATTGCTGGGCATGGAAACTGGGGCATCAATATCGATTTAATGATGATGGTGAACCCTCTAGTACTGCCGGACGCCCTATTCTGGCAGCAATTGAAGGGCAAAATTGTGATCAGGTTATTATTGTTGTTACCCGTTATTTTGGTGGGATAAAATTGGGCACCGGTGGACTAATAAGAGCTTACGGTGGTAGTGCAAGCCATTGTTTGCAGCAGGCTGAATTACAGCCGATTATTGAACGTATAAAGTGTCATTTTTCTTGTTTATATGCACAATGGCCAATTCTGGAGAGCAAACTTAGAGAAATAAACGCAATTATTGAAACACAAGATTTTGATGCCAATGGTCCCAAACTGATGATTGCCATAACTGAAGATAAGTTTGAATATTTCAATCAATTATTAATAAATCTAACTCGAGGAAAAGAGCAATTAAATATCATAAATACAAATAATTAATTATTGTAATTTAAGGTTTTCTTAATTTTCGATTGATAGACTCCATTAAACTTTTATTAATGGAATATCAAATATGAAAAATACGAAAATAACTAATTGTATAGCCATACTCTGGCAATTTCTATTTTTTGCTTACTTTTCGTGTGGTTTACAATTGGTTTTAGTACTCACAAGACATAGTATGATTGGAGGATTACGTGATTCTCTCATTTATTCACTACTTTATTTAATTCCAGGAATATTATTTCCCAAATATACCAAAAAAATAGCTGCCATGGTAGGTTGTATATTATGGATAGCCTCCTTAATTCCAATTGGATATTTCTACATTTACAGACAAGAATTTTCTCAAAGCGTATTTTTTGTTATGTCGGAATCAAATTGGCGTGAATCCTCTGAATATTTACAACAATATTTCAGCATCAGCTGTTTAATTGTATTGATCATATACAGTATCATTGCCTATTTGCTATGGAAATGTATTCGTCCTATTAAGTTCAAACTGACTAACAAATTAATCGCTTGTTTTTTGATTATTTGTCTAGCATTTATATGGCCTTTTGTTAATTGTTTAATTTTAAAACAAAAAAACCTTGCCGGTAGTACCAAATATATTATGTCAAAAATGGAAACTACAGTACCTTGGCAATTGTTAATCAGCTTTAATAAATACCATCAGCAATTATCAAATATGCAAACACTGTTAAAACAATATGAATTAGTGCCACCCATTCTGAATTTAAAAGATAAAAATGGTGACCAACCAAGAACGTTAGTATTGGTAATAGGTGAGTCGACCACTAAAACACGTATGAGCTTATATGGTTATGAACGAAATACTACACCTTTACTCGATAAACGTTTTAAAGAGGATCCTAACTTTATCAGATTCAATGATGTCATTACTCCCAGACCTTATACTATTGAAGTATTAGAACAAGTTTTAACATTTGCTGATCAACATCATCCCGATCTTTATTCACAATCACCTTCAATCATCCAGATTATGAAACAAGCTGGTTATAAAACCTATTGGATTACAAATCAGCAAACGATGACAAGACGAAATACCATGCTGACTATGTTTTCCCAACAAGCAGATGAACAGTTCTATCTTAATAACGATCGTAATCAAAATTCTAGCCAATATGATGAAGTTGTATTTACGCCATTTCAACAAGTACTACAAGAACCAAACGATAAGAAGTTTATTATTATCCATCTTTTAGGTACTCACATGAATTATCGTTATCGTTTTCCAAAACAATATGATCTCTTTAAAACAATACCAACTAATTCTGACTTTAAATTAGATGATCGAGAATTGGAGCTTTACAATAATTATGATAATGCAGAACGATATAACGATTTTGTTGTTAATCAACTGATTGATATCTTTTCAAAAAATAACTCAAATGGTTTTTTACTTTATTTTTCTGATCACGGAGAAGATGTATTCGAAAGTCCTTCACATAAAATTTTAGGACGAAATGAAAAAGCACCGACTAAACCAATGTATACCATACCATTTTTACTTTGGTTATCACCTCAATGGCAGGAACAACACAACATAAATTATAAACAATACGTTGATCGAAAATATAGTACTGCTGATTTTATTCATACTTGGTCAGATCTCGCAGGATTAGAATATGATCTTTACGATGCAAGTAAAAGTCTTGTCAATCCTTCATTTATTAAAACACCACGTTGGATAGGTGACCCTTATATCAAAAATGGGTTAAGTGATTTTGATAAACGATTTGCTAAATAGATATTTTAGAAATACCATTTTTATAATGATTCTCAATCAATATATATCAAAATACATTTAGATATATATTGATTATTTTTTAATAAACCAGATGTCTTTAGCGGCCAACAATAGACCTATTATTAAACCCATCAAATGCGCTGTATTTGCAATTGATCCTAACCAACCAAGATAACCTGCAACTAACCAGATTAAGGCAAAAAACATCATTGTTCTATCAAAGCGTATTGGTGAGGATTTTACTTTTTCACCATATAACCAAACATAACCCATTAATGCATATACGACCCCAGACAATCCACCAAAACTTGGTCCCGATATAATACCTGTTGCATAATTAGATAATATTCCCGCAAATAACAACAATTCAAGTAGCTTAAAAGTTCCTCGATTTTTTTCAATCATGCCACCTAAATACCACCACCACATAAGATTTGAAACAATATGAATTAGAGAGAAATGAATCAATGCTGGGGTAAAGTAGCGCCAAATTTCATAAAAATGCCCTACTGTCGGATAGCCAATATAATCCAATATTTGATAAGGACCCATAATAGTATATAAAACAAATACTAAGACACAAATCAACGTGATTGAAGTGGTTAGCTTCCCGGCTGAAATAATTTTAGGTAAACCTAAATTCAATCTTATGCTTTGTTTTTCTTTAAAATGTGATCCTATCTGCCAACTAGCATTACTATATTGTGGATCAAAAGGATTTTTAAGATATGAAATAAGTTCTGATTTAACTAACGCAATAGTTTGTTCATCTTCACTATCTATGAATAATTGACTATTTCCTTCTATATCTAATTCAATATGCATTGCAATACCTTTTGTTTTCATATAATCAACAAAAGTTTGCGCATATTGTGCTTGTTTAAATGACATTAAATACATATTCATTACCATATTTTATTGAAAACAATAATTCAGCCTAATACTAAAGTATAACAAATCGAATAAATATAAAATTAAACTAACCTTTCGATTCCAATAATTTTAAAAAACATAACAAAACAACGTATAATTTATTAGAAACTGGCTTATTACGGTTACTAGTTAAATGAGAAAATATAATACACGATTTTGGATAGTAGCTCTTCTTTTTGTATCCTTTAATTTATTTGCTGAATATCCGGCAACCGTTATTCGAGTCATTGATGGTGACACGGTTGTAGTAATAACCGAACAAAAAAAGAAAACTCGTATCCGTTTAATTGATATTGATGCACCAGAATTAGGTCAACCTTTTGCAAAGAAATCTAGACAACATCTTTCATCACTTATTGCAAATAAAAAAGTAATAATACAAGAAAGCGGTAAAGACACTTACAATCGGAAATTAGCAACAATATTTTATTGTGAAGATAATATCAATGAATTAATGGTTAAAGAGGGCTATGCGTGGGCTTATCGTTACAATAACATAGCTTCTAATCCTAAAATGGTAAAATTTGAAAGGCAAGCAAAGCAAAAGAAGTTGGGTCTTTGGCAAGATAAAAAACCGATAGAACCCTGGAAATATCGACAAATTCAAAAAAACTTACATAATTTTATTAAATAAAATGTTTACCTAATAACATTCATTGAACAAATTAAATTGAATAACAATGATAAGTAAAAACAAGAGTTAAAAACTTAAATTAAAATGGAATAATGTGATAAGAAAGGATTAATATCAGTCTTTACATTATGCAATACCCAAAGGGGTATTGCAAATAACAGAAGATTCACTGGAATCAAAGTTTTAAAATCTAAAAAAACATCATTAATTTTTTGTAGATTTTAAGACTATTATGCTTAGATTACTCTAACATCTGCAGCAGCTGGACCACGAGCACTGTCTTGAATTGAAAACTCAACGTTTTGACCTTCCGCTAAGGTTTTAAAACCATCATTTACGATTGCAGAAAAGTGAACAAAAACATCTTTGCTACCATCAACAGGAGTAATAAATCCAAAACCTTTACTTTCGTTAAACCATTTTACTTGGCCAGTTTTTTTAGTCATCTAAAAATATCCTAAATATATAAACAAAATAAAACACATAGTTAATCTATGTGGATCAACATATAACTTACAAATCTTATTTATAACGCTAGAAAGAAGCTAAAGCTGAAGAAAACTAACACGGTTTGGCAAGTAAACTATTAACGACTTATATTCAAATTCTAATGCTTTAATAGAGCTGCATGTTGTATGCATGCCCATATTAACGCATATTACCTTACATATAGCAAGCTTATTTTGAATTTTTTTCTTAATGATAATTTTACAAAAACTAGATAAAAAAATATTATAATTAAGATTGAAGCTCTCTCTTTTTAGAATAAGACTCTATTACTTTCATAAAATCAAACTGTTGAATAATTTTCCCTATTTGTAATTTGTTTTATTCATGAGTAAATTCAATATAATCGTCACACCTTCAACCATTTATAATATTGTTGTTATTGCTGGCACAGTTTCACTTAGATGACACTAGAGAAACAACGATAGGATTTTTGGCAAATTATGTGAACTTATATACTTTTACTGGATAATGTATACTATTCAAGTTATTGAAGACAGAATCAGTGTTTAAGTAACGCAATAAAAGTGTATTTTTTATCAAATTCATAGAACTGTAATTTGATTAAGAACCAAAATATGTTTCTACTTAAATTGCGTTACATTACTTAATTTTTAAAACGAAGAAATTAAACTTAAAACTAGCTGAAGAGAAAATGCATTACAATGCGATAATACCAAAATTCAAATTCAGCGTTCTTTAGCTAATAATTTTTTGTTTAATTGCTGTAATTCAAATTTCCTTAGGCCAATGCCCGGTTGTTTCACATAGCCACTTTAAGACTCGTTTGCTATAGGAACGATCATTAAAATATGCAATTAGCGAATAAATTAATAACGTCAATGGAGGATAAATAATCTTTAATCCTATTAACCCTAATAGCATAATACCATTAGTTGGAGACCAACCATCAAAAATTCCATATGCTATTGCTAGTAAAAACAATACGTTATAGGAAGGATCGAGATACCAATGACGTAGTAAAATTTTTGCTTTTCTTCTACTTATCCAAATACAGTGACTAATTAGGTAACTTGAACCATCGCTATGATTAACAATACCTCGGATTTTATTTTTTTCCAATACTAAGCTGAGTCTATCTTTAGAGGCAATAAAGGTCGGGTGGTTAATGTTATAAATAACAGGTACAAGAAAGTTAGATAAAACGAGGCTAGACTCTTTTATTGTAAAAGAACTGGCATTGAAATTAAATGATATTTCCTGCCAAACATTTACTTTTATAGATGATGATGATGATGTTGATGATTTTTTCATTTTGCTAGTAACATTAGTAGCAATTCCTTCATAAATAGGTAAGTCTGTTACTGCACAACATAAGGGTTGGCGTTCTTCTAAAAGCGAATTCTTCATAAACCCAAAATCACCGCCTTTTAATCTAAAATATTGCTTACGTAAAAAAATTTGTTTAGGTAAAAATAAATTTATTAAATTAAATAAATTTAGACAAATGTACCCTGCTATCATTAAAAACAGAAAACCATTCAATATTAGTGATATGATATCTATATTTAGCCAAACAAATAACAGCCCTAAAAATGCTAAAACTAGCATAATTAACATAAGACGATATGGCATATCATAATTAAATTTATCCTTAATTGCCAAATCACCTTTAGATGAAACTAGCCAATGAAGCCAATAAGTACCATCATCAAGCTCATGAGAACCGACATGGATAACATCATCTTTTTTTAATTCATCTAAAACCTTTACATCAATAAATTGATTTCGATAAAAAAAATAGACCTCTTTATTGGTAATAATACGACAACAAATCTTACCTGAATCTAAAAACCGGTCATATCGATTAAATTTTGCAGTAATAAATTGACAATTATTTTTCATATTTCTCTTTTTTAAATTTTATTATTTTATTTTGTAATCTAATTATTTATTTAGTTAATTATTAATAACCGTGACATTATTTCATTTTACAATGAAAATATTTCAAATATTTTACTATTTTAACAGATTAACAATCATGTAAATGTAAATAATATTACTACACAACTTAAAAGAGGGGAAATGAAAAAATAGACAAGAAAATCTGGTTACGATATTTTAAAGAAAAATAACAATTAATATCAAGTTTGATAAGTGAACAGTATTTTCTACAAGACATCTATCATCATTTACAGCGTAATGAAAAGCTGAAAACATGATTATTTAATTTTTATAAAATAATTTGAAGCAGGCATTATGAATTAATCAATAGTGCATTAAAATCAGAAAAGAAGATATAAAAAAATAAATAGTTATTTTATTTACTCAATACCATGATTCAATTTATTAGCAATCCACACTCTTAGTTTTTTATTCAACGTTCTTGATGATAAAACCCAAATCCCTTTAGTTTCACACGGAACTGTTACAGATATAAAATAGCGTTGATTGGGGGAAATGTCGTTATGTAAATCTACATGCTGATTATAATCAAATTCGAAAAGAATTGTTAAACTATTATTGGATGATAAAAATCAGTTTATCGATCATTCGCAATGTTTAATCTGGTATGTAACGGCACAAGCGATTATTTAAATGCATATGCATTATTATAATTAGTTGTTATAACTTTTAGTTTTAATAATGTTTAGAATCTGATACTAAATAAAAAGCCATTCTTGTGGAATGGCTTTTTTATATTGATGAAAGTTAACAATTGAGAAAGATATACACCTACTCAAGAGTCATATGATATATAACATTTTTAAAAGTAAATAAATTATATTTTATTTAAAAATTTATACCTCTATTTTTCTTGAACGGATCAAATGTTCTCTAAGATAGTAGGCTCTAGCGGACCCCGTTTCAATCACTCCATTTAGTAATATCATACATGAATTAAACATTTCTTTAGGTAATGAACCAAGATTTTCAACTTGTAAATAATGCTGGATAGACATTTCAAGGTAATAAGCTGTATTCAGCCGTTTTGAAATTATTGATGAATTCTTATCAAAATAATTAGCAAGAATAGAAATACCTTTATTGAAAAATAATGTTGGGAAATAATGAATCAATGAAGCTAAGCCTTCAAAAACATAGCTATTACTCGCCGTCTCTTCTGCAAATTGCAGTATTGCGTTAGCTCCCCCAGAAATATAGCGGGATTCATCAATATGCCCTTGCCATTTTCTTCCTGAATAAAGCATATCTTTTAATAGGAGAACACTGTCCGTTTCAATCCCAGAATAACGCACATTCATTTCGGTTTGAGCTAGTTTTTTAACATCAGGAGCTAACATATTCCAAAGCAACCATATAGACTGAGGTTCGTTTTTTCGTTCCATTTCCGCTTCAAAACTAACTTTTACTGAATACATAAAAGCAGGGGCTTTCTGGCAAGCTTCAATTAATAAACTCTTATAAGGGTGAAAATTCTTATTTCTTAAAAAAACAATATGTTCAATAAAACACTCTTCTATTTCTCGTTTTATTTCATGATGTAATTCTTTATCTGAATCCTGATCTGAGAAGTGACTTTTATATTTATATTCATTTTCAAATAAAATATTTATTAGTTTCTCTATCAAAAGAATATGATTTTGTTCCTCTGAGCCTAAAGGAACGATAAACATTGCAACAGAAATAAACCATGGTAGATGACTTGAAAGTTCAACATCATCAAGGATTGGCTGATATTTTCCTTGAATTAAATTCTGTCGAAAAGTTCGAATTAAATTCTCCCAATTTTTTATGGCTTCATCCAATTCATGTTTTTTTATATAATAAAATCTCCAAGCTTTACAATTTTCCTTCATAAATTTAGGAAACTCTATCATTCCGTATAAGCAGTTTGTGGCAAACTCAGCATCCCTTTGCCAAAGGAAATCTCTAATACCTTTGGCTGTTTTTTTCTTACAGTTGCATTTGGGTGAGTTAAAGCTATAACTATTAATTCTTTTAATTGCTCTTTTTCATCTTCTTCGGTGTAGTCAAATAATATAGGTAGAACATAAGCACAAGCCGCAGAACCAAATGAATCGCTAATATCGTCTGATAATTCTGAATAGTCATTGTTTGCATCTTTAATGGCAGCCTCACAAATAAGTAAACTACACCATTCTAAATCTTCATCAGTCAAGTTCTTTGCGTGATCGCGCATACAAATCGCGGCTGTTTTAATAATAGCTCCTAGAGCCATCATAGAATATGATTCCTGAATTTCATTTTCTTGCCAAGCTGTAAATAATGTTTTTGCCAATAACAGGGCTTTATCAATATTTATTGATTTTTTGTCACTTACTTTCTTTAGATCTAACATATCATGAGTCCATACATAAAGTGTATGGATTGAGGTATCGTGTTGGTGCTTTTTTTGATAAACTTGCTGGGAATATTGCAACTCATTAGGTAAATTTGAACTGTTTTGTAATAGTAATCTATTATTTTCTTGATCTACAATAACTTCCCACTGGCGACTATCTGAACGATAAATTAGAAACTTTAAGTTCTCATTGTTAGTTTGTTTTGCAATATTAGATAATTCATCAAGTATTTCTAATACATCTTCTCTATATAATTCATTAAGTTGCAACTCACACAATAATGTTTCTAATGTGTTTTTTCGCCATGATTTTTGATTAGAGTCGATACGTTCCCGACGATAGTATGGAGTCATAATATCATTATCGATACCAAACCAGTGTGGATGATTTTCTCCCATCTCATTCGCAAATCTTTTTATATCTAAAAAATATAGGTCATAGTTTCTTAATAAGGGATAAGCCGCTTTTCCTACCTTTCTAGGAAAACCTACTGCAATCGATGCCAGTACGGATGTTGGCATAACTGAATTGCTGGCACGTAATGTATAATCAAATATCCATTCAATAAGGTTAATTTCAGCATTAGGTATTATTTCTATCAACCAGTTTTCCAGAGCCATCAGTGCACACTGTAAAATATAAGGTAATGTTGATGAACCTCGATAACCTTTCCATAAATATGGGGAAGCATATTGTTTAATAACGGTTCCATCATTAAGGGTTAATTCAATTTGTTTTGCAACAGTTTCAAAAGCCATTATAGAATGCTCTTCATCTTCTTTGGCTTTCGAAAAATCAGAATTAGCGTATGATTGAGCTGTAGTGTTAAATAATTGAATAATAAAATCTAACCCCAATCTTGTATGGAAGTTTAGAAGTGGCTTAAATGGTCCCTTCATACCACTTGCTGGAAAGAATCCTTTTTCATACTCAAGTCCAAAGTATTCATTAAAACCCATACGTGCATACCTTCCAAAAATATCTTCATTTTCTTCTATCGGTAGAGATAAACATTCATGCCACACTAATTTAATAATTAATTTAGGTGAATATTTACAAATAAATGGTACATATGGGCTAACAAACAGCAAATTAATCAATGTATCAACATAAGCAAGTCTTTCGCTAGGTTTTTGAGAAATAAATACATCCTTCTCCATTAACTCATTAAATTCACCGTCTATTGCTAAGCTTACTCTAATTAAAATACTTAGTATAATTTCTCGGTGTTTTTTATCATTATCTTGATATGAGTCTTTAATTGGTTCCAAAAGCCATAATGCAATCAGACCAACTGTTCGTGCAAATTCCGGCAGATTATTTTGAATGTTAATGATCTTACACCACTCATCCATTAATTGTATTAATTGAGGTTTGGCATTGTCTGTTATTTTTTCAAGATTTTCATAGATGAAATCAAATATACTTTGCCATCCCTTACCATTAGGTTTTAAAAATAATGTGTTAGTTTGATGACTATCATGCGCCTTGTTATTTAACTGTAATGAGACTGGTTTTTGGCAGGTAAGTCGAAGGATAAAACAAAACCTGATTAAAAAATAACACTCATTTTCTAATAAGATATTAGTCATGGTTTTAATAAATTCATCAGGACAATCACTTTGTAAAAGTGCAGAAATAACTTCATCCTTCCAATGATTATCAATGTTATCTGTGAGTAGTAGTTTATAAATAAAGTCAATATTAATTTCTTTATATTTTATTTGTTGGAAAAACCATAAACGAAAAGCACGATTTATTGCGGGCTCATTACCAATAGAACGCAAAAATAGTTTAATATCATGGCGGTTTTTTGCATATTCTTTTGATATAAACTCTTCTAAAGCCCAATCTTCGAGTACATCATGCTTTGGGCTAATAACATATTTTTTTGAATCCCTATGAATTAAATTATCAGCTTCGAGTTTTGCAATTACCTCAGAATCATAGTCGTCTTCGTCAACACCAAATGTCATTTCTTTAGCACGTTTTTTTGCAATTTCAATAAATGTCATTTTTCTTTTTATGTGCATACCTAATTTTCTATCTGAATCACGCGATATCACACTTTGCCAAATAATTTCTTTAAATTCTTTTTCGGTGTTATTGGCATTAAATTTTGCGCCATTGTTTATTGCTCGCATAGCTAGTTCAATATAAAACGGAATGTGTAGTAACTTATTTAATGATTGATTTTCTAAAAGTGTTTTTAATGCAGGTATCTTACTACCCAATTCTTCAATTTGATCGTCAGAAAATGGACCAACATTGATACTTTCATAAAGTATTCCTCTTGGCTGAACATAATTAAACATAATCTGTTGATAAGCATAGTCTCGCCCAGTTGCAATAATTTTCCAGCCAGTCTGTTTTTTTAAGAATTGTAATAGATCAATAAAAGCATTATTTAAATTTAGCTCTAATATCTTTTCTAATGATTCAATAACTAAAATTTTTTCAGGTAGAAGAGAAAAATAACCTTCTAGTTGAGAAAGCGAAGATGCTAATCCAAAAGAAGCAAAAACATCGTTAATATGACCTTTATCCAGATCCTCTGTTCGTAAATAAAAAGTAGAGACTTCAAGATTTCTATCTAATATAAAATCACGAATGATGGCTGATTTTCCTGTCCCTCTTGCTCCAGTAACAAACAAAAAATCATGGTTACTTAGTTTTTCATATATATCAGTTAAATAATCGGCACGTATAACATGCATATCAATGATGCAACTATTAATACCATTAAAAACGTAATCACTGCGCTCTTTCAATAAACGAATATCTTGATAAACAGAATTAATAATTTTTTTATCAAAAAGGTTACGAATTTCTTGTGAAACATTATCTAATTCTAATGTACCTGCATTTTGATTAAACTCCTGTGTATACGTTATAACTTTTGACAGGACTAATGATGGAGTTTGAGATGAGCAGGTTTCAATAAGTGAGCATAACAAGTTTGCGACAATAGAAGATTTAGAATCTAGATCATAAGAAATTACTTGAAATGTTTTTAAAAATAACCAAAATTCCTCATCTGTTATAGCAGCCTGATTGGCCATATTAAGCTGGTGACGAAAAACCTCTAATTTATTAATTTTATCTTTACTTGTGAAGCCTTTAGTATTTACTTTTTTAATAAACTCAGAAGAACTAGATGCATATTTTGCCCAATCAAGAATTGGTAGTATATTATTTATGTCATTTTTTGATAATGTTCCTGTAATTAGCACAATTAAATCAGCATTAAGATTGAAATGGTCGCTTTTAAAATCATGCCATGCATTATTAATAACCTCTTTAAATATACTATCTCTTTCAGTCATTGATATTTCATGTTTTATTTGAGCAAACAGCTTATTTTCAGATCCTTTACTATCTACTGCATAAAGTAAGAAGTCATCAGTGTTAATTCCTTCATATTTACTTTGAAATTTAATTTTTTTTGCTTTCATCGTAGAAGAAAGGCATGGAACATATAAACCTGCTAATAATGCGATAACAAAAGTTGCTTGTACCCGTGTCTCAAAATTAACTCCACCCCCACCAGTTGAAAAAGGATTACTTTGTTGTTTTAGATTATTAGCCATAATGATCCCTTATACTTTAAAAGAAATGTTATTTTGATTTAGATACTTTTATTAATGTATATTATCTCATTTAAATAAGATATGAACATATGCTGTACTAACTGTTGATTTTAATTATATGATCTCGATAAACAATACAAATAAAATAAACATTTAAAAAGCAAAATATTAAATTATTTTAATTAAAAAATTTTAATGAGAATATTAAGATGTTTTATGTCATAATATTTTTATTTTTAAATAGTCATTAATAATAGTAATATCTCATTTTTACATTTCTTATTATAATGAAATATTTGATTTCTTAAATTTTAACTACTCAATATCAACCTTAATAACATTCCCTTCAATAAAAACAAGCTTTGCATCCACTAATTTGCTTAGCCACTGAGCAGACTTCTTACCTACATCATTCCTCATTGAACATAAATCGTTGTGAATGATCGTTTTTGAGTAAGAGTCATTATCTTGTATGTGATTAAGTATATACTCTCACAAAGCAATATAATTTTTTGTCAGATTAGGAATATTTTTTAAGTTCTGGATATATACTATCACCTTATTCTAGGGCTGTTCTTGATATCTCACTGATAAAATTAGCTACTGAACATCATAACCCTTTGCTTTTAATGGTTTCAATTAACATATAGATTTCCTAATAAAAGCTAATTAATTTTCCGATTATATTTTACGTGAAAATTTAAAGATATACTGGATGATAGTTCTTTTAAAGGCACAAAAAAACCAGTGATATAACTAATATCACTGGCTTTTATATATACTCATTAAAATTTACAACTAAAAAATCTTTACTCCCATTCAATAGTCGCTGGGGGTTTACCACTTATATCATAGACAACACGTGATATGCCATTGACTTCATTGATAATGCGGTTCGATACTCTTCCTAAGAAGTCGTAAGGAAGATGAGCCCAATGGGCGGTCATAAAGTCGATAGTTTCTACAGCACGCAATGACACTACCCAGTCATATCGGCGTCCATCCCCCATAACTCCAACCGAGCGTACCGGTAAAAATACGGTAAATGCTTGGCTGACTTTGTGGTATAGGTCAGCTTTGTAGAGTTCTTCAATAAAAATAGCATCAGCTTGCCTTAATAAGTCACAATACTCTTTTTTCACTTCACCTAATACACGTACGCCTAAACCAGGTCCAGGGAATGGATGACGATAAAGCATATCGTATGGTAAACCAAGCTCCAGACCGACTTTTCGTACTTCGTCTTTGAATAACTCTCGTAATGGTTCAACTAAGCCCATTTTCATATCTTCGGGTAAACCACCGACATTATGGTGAGATTTGATGACATGAGCTTTACCGGTGTCAGCAGCAGCAGATTCAATAACATCTGGATAGATAGTTCCTTGGGCAAGCCATTTGACATCTTTTAATTTTGCTGCTTCTTCATCAAAAACGGCAATAAATTCACGACCAATGATTTTACGTTTAGCTTCTGGATCGGTTTCGCCTTTTAATGCAGCCATAAAACGGTCCTCAGCATTAACGGCAATAATATTTAATCCAAATTTATCACCAAACATCTCCATTACTTGCTTTGCTTCATTTAAACGCAGTAAACCATGATCAACAAAGACACATGTTAACTGATCGCCGATTGCTTGATGTAATAATAGTGCCGTAACGGATGAGTCAACACCACCAGAAAGACCTAATAACACTTTATCGTTGCCAACTTTCTCTTTAATACGGGCAACGGCATCGGTAATGATAGAAGACGGTGTCCATAATTTTTCACACTGGCAAATATCAATAACAAAACGTTGTAGTAACTCTAATCCCTTAACAGTATGTGTTACCTCAGGATGAAACTGCACACCATAAAACTGTTTTTCATCGTTGGCCATAATGGCAAATGGACATGTCTCGGTTTGGCCGATTAGAGTAAACTCATTGGGCAATGAAGTAACTTTATCTCCATGACTCATCCATACATCAAGTTGATCAATACCCAAATCATTAGTGCTATCTAAAATACCCTCAGTTAATTTTGATTTTGCAACAATATCTACTTTAGCATAACCAAATTCGCGTTGATTAGATGCCGTAACTTGTCCGCCCTGACCTACTTGGATTGCCATAGTTTGCATACCATAGCAGATACCTAATACAGGTACACCAGCATTAAAGACATATTCAGGTGCTCTCGGGCTATTTTCTTCCGTAGTACTTTCAGGACCACCAGATAAAATAATACCTTTAGGATTAAATTGTTTAATTTTTTCTTCCGAAACATCCCACGGCCAAAGTTCACAATACACGCCAATTTCCCGAACTCTTCGAGCAATTAATTGCGTTACTTGTGAACCAAAATCCAAAATTAAAATACGCTGCTGGTGGATGTCTTTTTTCATGAAGTTTTTCCTAATTAGCAATTGAATATTATGAACTGAAAATAAACATCAAAACATAAGTTATTGATTTTATTGTTAAATATAGCTTTTAATAATAATCTTAATAAATATACGATAATAAGATTATTATTAAATACTCTAAAACAATATGAGGCGATATATTATCACCTCATATGTATTATTCTACTTGAAAAAATGATTATTGTTGAGTCGCTTGAATCGCAGTTAAAGCAATTGTATAAACAATATCATCTACCAATGCGCCTCGGGATAAATCATTCACTGGTTTACGCATACCTTGTAACATTGGACCAATTGAAACCAGATCAGCAGAACGTTGTACCGCTTTGTAGGTAGTATTACCTGTATTTAAGTCAGGGAAAATAAATACAGTTGCTTGACCCGCTACTTGTGAATTTGGCGCTTTAGATTTAGCAACATCAGGCATTACCGCTGCATCATATTGTAAAGGTCCATCAATTAATAAATCAGGACGTTTTTCTTTTGCAATACGCGTTGCTTCTTTTACTTTCTCAACATCGGCACCTTGTCCAGAGTTACCTGTTGAGTAAGAAATCATAGCAACTTTTGGCTCTATACCAAAGGCAATCGCAGTATCCGCTGATTGAATTGCAATTTCAGCTAATTCTTGTGCATTAGGATCTGGATTAATAGCGCAGTCACCATAGATATAAACTTGCTCAGGCATTAACATAAAGAACACTGATGAAACAAGTGAACTACCTGGGGCAGTTTTGATTAATTGTAATGGTGGGCGAATAGTATTAGCTGTAGTATGAACAGCACCGGATACTAAGCCATCTACTTCATCACGTTCCAACATCATAGTTCCTAAAACAACATTATCGGCAAGTTGTTCTCGAGCTAAAATTTCGGTCATACCCTTATTTTTACGTAATTCAACTAAACGAGGTACATAATTTTCACGAATCGCCTCTGGATCCATGATCTCAATGCCTGCACCTAAAGTTACCCCTTGGGTAGCTGCAACACGTTTAATTTCATCAGGATTTCCAAGTAATACACATTTAGCAATACCACGTTCAGCACAGATTACAGCGGCTTTAATAGTACGTGGTTCATCACCTTCAGGTAAAACAATCGTTTTGCCTGCCTTACGTGCAAATTCAGTTAATTGATAACGGAAAGCCGGTGGTGACATACGAGCGATTCCTGAAGTAGATTCATTTTTCAGTGCTTTAATCCATTCAGAATCAATATGATCTGCCACAAAATTTTGTGTATTATCTAAACGTTCTTTATCATCGACAGGAATTTCAAGATTAAAACGTTGCAAGTTGATCGAAGTTTGGAAAGTATTAGTATCAACACTAAAAACAGGTAAACCTGTCTCAAATGCTGGTTTACAAAGTTTTGCAACATTTGCATCAAGTTCATATCCACCGGTTAAAAGTACGCCACCGATCTCAGTACCATTCATAACTGCTAAAGAAATAGTTGTAATAATATCAGCGCGATCAGCAGAAGTTACTAATAATGCATTAGGTCGTAAATGAGAAATGATATTAGGAACGCTACGAGAACAGAAGGAAACATGTTTGATACGACGTTGTTTAATACCACCTTCATTAATAATTTTAGCTGATAAGTGATTTGCCATATCAATAGCACGGCATGCTGTTAAATCAATATTCCATGGAATACATCCTAATACAGGCAATGGACTATGTTGTCTTAAATCTTCAATAGTAATTGTTTTACCATCAAATTTTGGTGTATGGTAAATATCTGAAACATCAGGTCGAGCTAGTGTTTGCGCATCAATTGGTGCATTCACTTTATTAATAATAACGCCTGTAATTTTCTCGTTTTTAACACCACCAAAGTTAGATCGCGCAATCTCAACGCGTTCTTTTAATTGTTCTGGGGTATCACTTCCCATAGACATGACGAAAATAATTTCAGCACCTAAGGTTTTAGCAATATTATAATTCAGTTCACTTGCAAACGGATAATTATTGGTTGGTACGATACCTTCAACAAGCACAACTTCTGATTGCTTATTATTTTCAGCAAACAAAGCTATAATCTCTTCCATTAATACATCTTGCTGATTTAGACCTATTAACTTTTCCACATGACTCATTTTCAGAGGTTTATTTGACGGAATTGATGTATTGCTTTGAATTAAGGTAGTAGTTTGATCAGGACGATCACCACCTAGAGCAGGTTGCGCAACAGGTTTAAATAAACTGATTTTTACCCCTTGACGTTCCATTGAACGAATAACGCCTAAGCTCACGCCTGTTAAACCGACATTTGAAGACGTAGGGATTAACATAATTGTACGAGCCACTTTTGTACTCCTTTTTCTTTTAACCTAAAAAAACCGCCAGATTTGGCGGTCAATTATTTTATGCTGTCAAACGTGCAGCATCTTGCGCAATAACCAATTCTTCATTGGTCGGAATTACCATCGCAATCGCCGAACCATCTTTAGTAATCGTTCCGCCTTTACCAAAACGAGCTGCTAAATTACGTTCTTGATCGAGTTCAAATCCTAGTAAACCTAATTTTTGTAAAGCCATACGACGAACTTCTTCAGAGTTTTCACCAATACCACCTGTGAAAACAATTGCATCCAAACGACCATCTAATAACATTGCATAACCACCAATATATTTTACTAAACGGTGCACAAATACATCTAGAGCATTTTTAGCATTTTCATCCGTTTCATAATGGTCAGTTACATAACGGCAGTCACTACTAACACCGGTTAGACCTAATAAACCAGATTTTTTGTTTAATAGGTTATTAATATCAGCTACTGACATTTTCAAATTATCATGTAAGAAGAACATAATAGCTGGATCAATATCACCACTACGTGTACCCATGACTAAACCTTCAAGAGGAGTTAAGCCCATTGAAGTTTCAACACATTTACCATTCTTAACTGCAGAAATTGAAGCACCGTTACCTAAATGACAAGTAATTACGTTAGTTTCTTCTACTGGTTTATTCAATAATTTAGCAGCTTGTTGGCTAACATAATAATGACTAGTCCCATGAGCACCATATCGACGAATACCATATTTTGTATATAATTCATTTGGAAGCGCATATAAATAAGCTTCTTTTGGCATGGTTGTATGGAAAGCGGTATCAAATACTGCTACGTTCTTATCTTTCAAATGTGGGAAAGCTTTAAATGCTTCTTCGATACCGATAAGATGAGCTGGGTTATGTAAAGGAGCAAATGCTGATGCGTCTTTAATACCTTGTAATACACTATCATCAATAACAACAGATTGTGTATATTTTTCTCCACCATGAACAATACGATGTCCAATGGCTTTAATGTTAGCTAATAACTCTGGCTTTTTAGAAAAGATTTCTTTAACTAGATAGTTAATCGCTTGACTATGCGCGGCGCCTGCACCTAAAGATGCTTCACCTTTTTCACCGTCTAATTTCCATTTAATACGCGCATCAGGAAGATTAAAACATTCAGCCAAACCAGAAATATATTCATCACCATTTTGTGGATCGATAATGGCAAATTTTAATGATGAACTGCCACAGTTCAAAACGAGAACAAGATTACTCGACATAATAAATCCTTTTTTAAAATAAAACAAAACCACCAACCAAAATGGGGATGGTTAAACTTATTTAAATTAAAAACATATAAATTAATCATGATGATTAATATGACTTAGAAACTCTATATAAGACGCTTTTTTTATAATAAAATAAAGGTTAGATAAAATTCCCAATGCTAATGAGCAATATTTTATGCCATTAAATAACTAATGTCGAGGAATCCTCTTGTAATGAATTTATTAAAACTGTTTAAGTTTGGTCAAAAATATATGTCTGTTTGTCCAATTGAAAAGTCTTTGGTTCACTCTTTTCCAGAAATCACGATTATTAAGTATATTAAGTATGGCATGAAATATTTACCACCACTTATTGTGCTGCTATTTGTGTGGCAATACTATATGAACATTGAGATTGCGATTACCCTAGTTACAATAATCTTTGCTTTAAGTTTACCCATTCAAGGTATAATTTGGTTAGGTAAACGCGCCCTATCCCCATTACCATTAAACCTATTAGAATACTATAATACCATTCAGGAACGGTTAATTAATAAGCAAATTATCGGGGCGAAATCTATTAAAACGACAACCATAAATTTTATGGATTTTATGCAATTAATGAATCTGGCTAAAAGTCATTTAGATGATGATACAGATTCCAATCAATTTCTAGACAACTGATCAAAATATTATGCCAAATAGTACAACTGATTTACTGGATAAATTTAATAGAATTATCCAACAATTAACGCAGAATGTAGAAAAGTACCAACATATCACCCTATACAGCCCATGTTTTGATATGTCACTTTTTGGGAATGTCCCGCCAAAGGCGAATTATCAGTTCTATTTAAAGGAAATTAATCAAAACTATCAAAAATTATGTAAATTAATTGAGAAAAATAATATTCTACCTTGTTTAGAAACAATTGAATATTTAACACAACGATTAATAAATCAGATTGAAGCACTTAATCGACAACTAGCCAATATTCAAACTAATGATGAACCAGCGAAAACAAATCAATCTCCTCAATCTTTATATGAAAGGTATAACACTAATTTGGATTATCTAAGAAGATTGCAAGCAAGCAAATATGAATTAGAACTATCATCAAACATTGCCGATAAATCAAAAATAGCTCTGCTTAATCAACGCATTTATCATTGTCAACAAGCAATAAAACAAATTGAATTAGAGATCGAGCAAGATATCAATAATTAATTTAAATAATAAATACAAGCAGTTAGTTAAATTGTGAGATTTATTTTCCTATAGAAGCAATTAATCTTGGTTTATGACATAAACTAAATGTTATAAATACCAATGCCATTCGAGTATTTGAGTAAATAATAATAAAAAATCGTAACTTTGAAATAATAACGCTAGGGCTTAAAAAACAAATAACTAAGATAAAAATGTTGTTGCTTATATTTAAAATGCATCTAGATATAATTATTAATTAGTATCATCTTTTCGAGTTAGTTTTATAATATCGAACATTGTTAAATAACGTTGTTAATAGTTAACTTTTATAAATTATTTATAAGGATTTTATTATGAGTAAGATATTTGATGATAATTCACAAACTATAGGCCATACTCCCCTTGTCCGTTTAAAACACTTTGGTAATGGAAATATTTTAGCGAAAATTGAATCGCGTAATCCAAGTTTCAGCATTAAATGTCGTATTGCCTCTAATATGATTTGGGATGCTGAAAAACGTGGTTTACTAACAACTGACGTTGAGTTGGTTGAACCAACGAGTGGTAATACAGGTATTGCTTTAGCAGCTGTTGCTGCAGCTAGAGGTTATAAATTGACGTTAACTATGCCAGAAAGTATGAGTATTGAACGTCGTAAATTACTTAAAGGGCTTGGCGCAAATCTAATCCTGACGGAAGCATCCAAAGGGATGAAAGGCGCGATTGAAAAAGCAGAACAAATTGTTGCATGTGATCCTAAACATCATTTAATGTTACAACAGTTTAGTAACCCATCTAATCCAGAAATCCACGAAAAAACTACCGGTCCTGAAATTTGGCAAGATACGGATGGTAAAATCGATATTTTTGTTGCTGGTATAGGTACAGGAGGGACTTTTACTGGAATCACCCGTTATATTAAGAAAACACATGGTAAAGATATTACTGCTGTAGCTGTTGAACCATTAAGCTCCCCAGTTATTTCACAAGCATTAGCAGGACAACCTTTGCAACCTGGACCTCATAAAATTCAAGGTATTGGTGCTGGATTTATTCCTGATAATCTTGATTTATCACTTATTGATTTAGTTGAAAAAGTATCAAATGAAGAAGCTATAGAAACCGCTCGCAAAATTATGGATAAAGAAGGCATTTTAGCGGGAATTTCCTCTGGTGCAGCTGTTTTTGTCGCAGATAAATTAGCCAAATTACCTGAAAATAGAGATAAAACGATCGTTGTTATCTTACCATCATCAGGTGAACGTTATTTAAGTACTGATTTATTTAGTGGGCTATTTACTGAGAAAGAATTATTATAAAAAATACACATCTCATTGAATTTTAAAGATATTTATAAATAAATTTCTTGATTAATGCTAAAAAAACAGCATAATTTATATGCTATTTAGCATCAATCAGAGGAAATTTATAAATGATTATCACTTGTATTATTTTAATTGTTTTAGGTATTGCAGCGGCACCATCAATTATTTTGTCTAAAAAACCTAATGCAAAAGATATACTCGATAAATTGGTTCCATTTCAAGGTTGGCTCGGTGTAATAATTTGTATTATAGGTATTTGGAGTTTAATTGGCAGCATAATGGGTATTAAAGTGGTAGGTCAAGCACCTTTTTACTGGTTAGCCGGTTTAATTGTATCCCTCGTGGAGGCTGTCTTAGGTTTCATAATGGGCTTCAATTTAATTAACAAATATCTATTGTCACATAGCCCTGCTACCGAAGAGAAAGGTCTAAAGTTGATGGCTAAGTTACAACCTATGCAAGAAAAATTAGGTATAGCAGCTATCATCATTGGCGTTATCGCACTGATCATCATTTTTATTTAAGTAAGATAAAAGAATTTATTTTGATTAACTGTTTAAAACAGTTAATCAAAATTCTGCATACCGTAGTTCCTTCCTGTTTGCATAATTGAAATAATCTGCTTGATTTTCCCTTCCTGTATCAGATTGCTGATAGCAGGAAGGTTTAATAGAATTTCATATTGTGCTTTACGACCAAGCTGAGCATCAGGAATTAATCGTTGTGAAATAACTGCCTGTAAAGTGTGAGCTAATTGAGATCTAATAAATGGTTTTGCTTCATCAGGAAATGTATCGATAATACGACTCACTGTTGCAATAGCACAGTGTGTATGTAAAGTAGCAAAAACAATATGCCCTGTTTCGGCTGCCTGTAAAGCTGCACTAATAGTTTGCTGATCACGTAATTCACCAATAACAATCACATCGGGATCTTCTCTTAAAACAGCAACAAGCCCTTCATTATAACTATGGCAATGTATGCCTATTTGACGCTGTTGTATCAGAGATAAATCACTTTCATATAAAAATTCTATTGGATCCTCTAACGTAATAATATGTTTCTTTTGATTTAGATTAATATAGTTGATCATTGACGCTAAAGTAGTAGATTTACCACTTCCTGTAGCACCACTAATCAATATTAGACCTTGAGATTTTGAGACTAGATGCTTAAAAACATCTGGCGCCTGAATTTCATTAAATGAAGGTATATGATAATTAATCAGTCTAAAAGAGACCGAAATACCACGATTTTGATAAAAAATATGTCCACGAAAACGTGCTAATCCATTTATCTCATATGCAAAATCAAGTTGTTTATCCTGTTTGAGTATTTGCCTTTGTTGAGAATTTAATATTGCTAATAATTTTTGTTCAAGTTGTTGGTTGGTTATCCTATCATGATCTAATTTTAATAATTCACCATAACGACGAATAATTATGTTTTCCCCACTGGAAAGATGCACATCGGAGGCATTTTGAGTTAAACTTAACGCTAATATTGATTCCATATTTGAATTTATTAATGCTTATGACAATTAAAGATAATTTACATGAAATACGCCAACAAATTACAACAATAGCGAAACAATGCGATCGTGATCCCAATCAAATTCAGTTAATTGCTGTAAGTAAAACTAAACCTGTTACAGCAATTGAACAAGCTATTGAATGCGGACAATATCAATTTGGTGAAAATTATGTTCAAGAAGGTGTAGATAAAATACATTATTTTCAAGAGCAACAAAAAACTGATTTGGAATGGCATTTTATTGGTCCTTTACAATCAAATAAAACTAAACTTGTTGCAGAGAATTTCGCATGGGTGCATACAATTGATCGAATTAAAATAGCCAAACGTTTAAACGATCAACGCCCTTCTAATCTGCCATTACTCAATGTTCTTATTCAAGTCAATATAAGTAATGAAGCAAGCAAATCAGGTGTTATTGTTGAAGAAATTAATGATTTAGCTCAAGAGATAGCCAAATTACCAAATCTAAAACTGCGAGGATTAATGGCAATACCCGCTGTAACAGATAATTATGAACAACAACTTGCCACGTTCAAAAAAATGCAATGCTTATTTCAAGAGCTTCAACAGCAATTTAATAATATTGATACACTATCAATGGGAATGACAGATGATATGCAAGCCGCTATAGTTGCCGGTAGTACAATGGTCAGAATCGGTACAGCGATCTTTGGCGCCAGAGCATACAATTCAACAAAATTATGATATATTACAACGATCAATTTAAAGGAGTTTTTAATGTCACCTTTGTTTTTTGTTGTTAATACTGTATTAGGGCTAAGTGTTTATTTGTTTATTCTACGTCTATGGATGCAATATGCAGGCGTCAATTTTTACAACCCTTTAGCGCAATTTGTAGTAAAAATTTCTCAACCTATAATTGGTCCATTGCGTAAATTTATACCATCTTTAGGTCGATTTGATACAGCAACATTCATTGTGTTATTTTGTGTTGCTGCGCTTAAATTATGTGCAACATTATATTTCACTAAATTTAATATCTATTTAGGATATAAGTATTGGCAGTGTTTTATATATGCCCCTCTCGTCATTATTCATAGTTTTGGTTATTTGATATTTTGGTTATTATTTATACGTGCTATTTTAAGCTGGGTTAGTCATGGTCAATCACAGCTTGAAGTCGTACTTTATCAACTTACAGAACCGCTTATTACACCTATCCGTCGTGTTATTCCACCGATTGGCAATATTGATATTTCATTTATGATCTTTTTGTTTGGACTGACATTTTTAAATATTGTTTTTAGTAATCTATTTGGTTTTTGGTGGGAAATTCTATCTATTTAAATAACCTTTATTATTATTAATATTGTTTTCAAAACACATAAAAAAGCCCTTATATAAAGGGCTTTTATTTTATTTAGAGAAAATTAAATTTAAAACAATGATTACTCAATGTTTTGGATCTGTTCTCGCATTTGTTCAATTAATACCTTTAATTCAATGGCTGAAGCGGTAATATTTGCATTAATAGACTTTGAGGCAATAGTATTTGATTCTCGGTTAAATTCTTGCATCATAAAATCTAGACGCCGTCCGACAGCTTCATTTTTTTTCAAAATAGCATAGGTTTCTTTAACATGAGTCGATAGACGATCTAATTCTTCTGCAATATCGATTCGTTGTGCCGTTAAGATCAGTTCTTGCTCCAATCGATTGGGTTCAAATTCGATATTAGCTTCTTCCATTTTTGTTTTTAGTTTATCTTTTTGCCATTGTAAAATTTCCGGCATCCAATTACGAATCTTAGTTACTTCGCCGGTAATAGCTTCAAGTCTTTGAACGAGTAATTGTTCTAGAGATTTACCTTCGCTTTCTCTTACTTTAATAAACTCATCAATCGCTTTTTCAAGCAAAGCCAAAATCTCTATAGAAATTTTATCAAGGTCTTGCTCTTTAGCTGACATCACCCCAGGCCAACGTAAAATATCAATAATATTAATATTGCCATCGTTTACTTGATCCTTGATCCAATTGGCGGATTGTATTAATTGACTAGCCAAATCTTTATTTAGAAAAAGCTGTTGCTGAAAATTAGACAAATCCAATTCAAAACGTAAATTACACTCCACTTTACCTCGCGTTAAACGGCTTCTTAACCTTTCGCGAATGATGGGTTCAAGTGAACGAAACTGTTCAGGTAAACGAATATATGTTTCTAAATAACGTTGATTCACCGAACGAAGTTCCCAACTTGCATTTCCCCAATTAGCATTTATTTCTTTTCTGGCATATGCCGTCATACTACGAATCATATAAAATAACCTTACTAACAAATTTATAATCATCATAGCATACTCTTAACTAAGAATTGCAATTATTAGATTGGCAATCATTCTTCAATATTAATGGAAGAATTATAATCAATTGATTATTTTCATTTTTTAAAACAATTTTTTATTTTCCAAAGTAGCAATATCTTTTATAATCTGTTATAAATAAATCTTTAAAAATTAAATAGATACAGTTTATTGTAGTCATAAATTAATTGTAAAGGAGAGAAGTATGAGTGGTAAATTTGAAATCTTTAAGAGTGAAAAAAATCATCAATTTTATTTTCGTCTTAAAGCGAGTAACGGACGTATTATTTTACAAAGTGAAGGCTACAAAACTAAAGCAAGCTGTTTAGCAGCAGTAAAATCTGTTAAAAAATATGCAACGGTTGAAAAGGCATATCACATACAAAATCTGCATTTCAATTTAAAATCGACCTCTAATGGCAAAATTATAGGTTCAAGTGAAAAATATTCGAGTAACGCTTCACTAACTAATGGCATTGCTTCTGTAATGAAAAATGCACCAACAGCTATCATTAACGATCTTACTGTTAAAACTTCGTAACTCATTTTTATTGGTTTGGTCCTATATGTTGAATAGGACCGACCATTAAGCGCTTTGTTAATCAATTAATAAAAAATCTTATTTAAATCTTATCTTTTTTCCTTAATTGCAGTGTGCATTGTCCGCTAAATTCTGTATAATATCGCCTTAGCTTTAGCTAAACATTATAAAATCTTAATTTATAATGTCCTTCTTAATTGTTATAACCATTTTAAAATTTATTCATTAGATCTGGAGAATTGCATGCGCCCTTCTGGCCGAACAGCGGAACAAGTCCGTCCAATTAACATTACTCGTCACTATACTAAACATGCGGAAGGTTCGGTATTAATTGAATTTGGCGACACAAAAGTCCTCTGTAATGCCACTGTCGAAGAGGGAGTACCACGTTTTTTAAAAGGGCAAAATCAAGGATGGATCACCGCTGAATACGGTATGTTACCAAGAGCAACCAATAGCAGAACCCAACGTGAAGCAGCTAAAGGTAAACAAACAGGTCGCACAATGGAAATTCAGCGTTTAATAGCTCGCTCTTTAAGAGCAGCGGTAGACCTTGGATTACTCGGTGAATATACTATTACTGTTGATTGTGATGTCATTCAAGCTGATGGCGGTACACGGACTGCATCTATTTCAGGCGCATGTGTTGCTTTATATGATGCATTACACGCCATGGTAGAAAAAGGTTTACTAAAATCGAATCCATTTAAAGGATTTATCGCAGCAGTATCAGTAGGTATTGTTGATGGTAATGCTATTTGCGACTTAGAATATATTGAAGATTCTAATGCGCAAACTGATATGAATGTCATCATGACAGAGGAAGGTAAGTTGATTGAAATTCAAGGTACAGCTGAAGGTGAACCTTTTTCTCATGATGAATTACTAGAATTATTATCATTAGCAAAAGGTGGTATTAATTCCATTATAAAAGAGCAAAAAAAAGCATTGAATATTGCTTCTTGAATGAATTTAAAAGCGACTTAGGTCGCTTTATTTTTGCATAGAATAAAATGATATCGTCACAAAAGTCTGGAGAATTTAAAATGAAATCTTATAAACGCCAATTTATTCAATTCGCATTAGAAAGGCAAGTATTACGATTTGGCGAATTTACTCTGAAATCCGGACGCAAAAGTCCTTACTTTTTTAACGCAGGCTTATTTAATACGGGTAAAGACTTAGCTTTATTAGGTCGTTTTTATGCTGAAGCCCTAATTGACGCTAATTTGGAATATGATGTAATTTTCGGTCCAGCTTATAAAGGTATCCCAATTGTGGCATCTACCGTAGTCGCACTCTCTGAGCACCATAATATTGAAGTACCTTATAGTTTTAATCGCAAAGAAGCAAAGGATCATGGTGAAGGGGGTAATTTAGTTGGTTGTTCAATCAAAAACAAACGCGTAATGTTAGTTGATGACGTAATTACCGCCGGAACAGCGATTCGCGAATCAATGCGTATTCTCGAAGACAATCATTCTCAATTAGCCGGCGTGTTAATTAGTCTTGATCGACAAGAAAAAGGGCGTGGTGAACTTTCAGCTATTCAAGAAATCAAACAAGCCTACCATTGTGATGTAATTTCAATCATAACCTTAACTGATTTAATTAATTATCTAGAACAAGATGGTAAAACCACTGAATTAAATCAAGTGAAAGCTTATCGCGCTCAATATGGAATTAATTGATGACAAGATAAAGATATTTAAATAAAAACTGAAAAATATATTATGTTCATGGTAATCAATTATTATTAAATTGATTACTTACTTTATACATTAATTGAAATTATTTTCATTGAATATTGTTTGTAAAAAGAACCATAAAACTAATATCGTTTATGGTTCTTTTTTATGAATGACTTTGAGAATTTAGTACCAAACTTCTGTTTGAACACCAAAACTAATTTGATGATCTTTTCCATTAAAATCAAATTTACTTATATCATTTTTTCTTGATTTTATGTAAGAAAGATAGAAACGGATATCCGGTCTAGAAGTTAAAAGACTCTCTTCAACTTTAAATGAATGATAAAGTGTTGCTTTATAACCTTCCTCACGATAAGTTTTACCATTGACTTTATTCTTTTGTCTAAAGTAACCAACTTCAAATCCAGATTGATTGTAAGTATTCCAGATATAAGCTGGGCGGAAAGCAGATTTAATACTGTTAAAATCGGTATGTGGCATATTCAAGTCATAAGAATAGACATCTTGACCTGTAGTTAACGCTAAAGCGTGTGCCATAATAATTTTATCTGATAAGTAGGCTTCCCCTTGTGAAACAAAGCGATAAGCCTTTCCATCATGATCTCCATAATAATCATTATCTGAATTAGCCGCAAATTCTGGGTTATTAGTGTTAATATTGGCAAACTGCGCTGCAACCGAATTTGTTGCTGCCTGTAAAGTGAATTGATTGAATCCACCAAAGAATTCATTTTGCGTTAAAACTAAACTGCCTAACCATGCATTTTTAACCGTGATATCATTCTGCAATTTTGATTTATTTGGTGCTGAAAATCTAATATTTGCACCTAATGTCGCATCTTTCCATAATGGAATATCATAATATCTAGCCTCAAATTCATTCAAATCCACATCTGTTTTTTTCCGTTTTTCTACCGGCACGTTATTTTGTTTTTTAAGTGGGACGTTGACATCAGCTCTTACAACGGCTAAATCAACTTTACCAACACCCATTTCAAGATTCTCTATACCAATCCCGCCGCCAGCAGGTGCTTTTTGAGTTTTCCAATCAAGCATTTGTATTTCATTATAAAATAAGGAGTGTTTACCTACCCAGAATTTAGCCTCTGGAAAACCTGGTACGAAGCCAATAGTTGATAAATATATATCTGAGAATTGCATGATATTATCATCTTGCGTGTTAAATAATCCTGCTGCTTTATCTGTTGCAACATTACCATCTACCATAATAATCGCATCAACACGGTGTCCATCTTTATCATAAACTTTTTGTTTAAATATTAAGTCATACCAACCACCATATTCATTACCAAAACGCCCTAGTGCTCCTTCAGCATAATTTTTAGGTTTACCATTACTTGATGTAGACCAACCGCCACGGAAATAACCATTAAATGAGAAGCCTATTTCATCTTTAATATAATCTTTAAATTCTGTAAGGGTATAAGTATTTTTCACCCCTGCAGTATCTTTAACTTCACCCTCTAATGAGTCATTAACCAGCACTATTTGATTACTGTTAATAGTAGTTGTATTAATATTTGGGTTTTTCTGTGTATTTTGAACAGTGGCAACTTGTTGTTTCGATGTTTCTTTAGTGGCTTGCTGTACTTTTGGTTTGGTTTTAGCTGGCGATGGATTAGTTTTAACATTTTGTTGTTGAGTTTGTTGTTGTAGATTTTTATTTAATAAAGCGAGTTGTTTATTAGATTCAATTACTTGTTTCTTCAAATCAACAGATTCTTGTGTAAGTTCAAGCAATTTCTGTTCTAACAGTGAAATTCTAGCCTCCATTTCTTCTTGAGTGGCACCCCAACTATTAGGTAAATAAAATAAGCCTAATAATGTTATTAATGCTATACGTTTGCATTTCACATTTAGCTTAGGCTTAGTTATCAATTGACGGTTTAAAGACGATTTTTTCATTTTTTCCCTACTCTTTGTTAATGGACAATAAATAAATTTCGCTATTTTTGAATGAAAAAAAAACCTAAAAAACAGATGGTTAATCTGTCTTTTAGGTTTTGCCCGATACTTCGTCGGTAACAATCCATTCTTTATCAACTATGCGTTATTAATATAACGAATAAAAAAACGCTTTCAAAACCAATTTATAAATTCTGTGATTGCTGTCACTTTCTCTATACATTTTTTTAAATATCTCATAAATATATCTCACAATTGCGTGACTTTTGAGCAAATCATCACTATTCTATGAACAATATATCCATGTTCGTTCAAAGTTGAAGCGCTTAAAAAAATAAATTTATTGTGATCTATTTAACTGAATAATCTAATTAAATAATTAAAAAAAAACATAAGATTACTTGAGTTAGGAAATCTAATTATAGAATTAATCTTGGTATAGTATTGTTATAGCGTAAATTATTTAATGAGGATAATGATGAAACATAAATTATTATTGATAGTGCTACTTAATTTAGCGATATTACCCCTAGCAAATGCACAAAAACAATCAGATGAAAATCAGCTTTTATTGCAAGAATATAAATACGGTAAAGGATTTATTTCTGTTGGTAATATCAATTTAACGGTTAATGATAAATTTAAAGTCAAACCAGATGTTGCTGAATTTACCGTTACTTATAAAACAGAAGGAAATAGTTATAAAGAAGCATCTGATAAAAATGCTGTAACAATGAAAGAATTCAATCAATTTTTATTAGATTCGGGATTAAAGAAAGCTGATTTAACCACGGTAAGCTACCGTAACCTCGAAAGACAAATAGAGCAACCAATAAAAACAAAAACTGTACAATATCAATCTAGCTACGTAGTTCAACTATATATCGATCAAAATCTATTTTTTAACGTTACTGAAATACTTGATAAAAATGGTATCCATAATATTAAACAAAATAATTATGATTTTAATCTGAAACAATCTGGCAATATCTCACATTATGTTTTTAATCTTCAAGAAGTGGCAAGTTCGCGTGAGAAAGCTAAACAACTAGTTCAACAAAAATATCAAAATATTGTTGATGAACTGAAAAAATTAGGGGATAACACTATTACTGTTAGTGCATATGATAACCAAGAAAATGCTCAAGACACAAACGCTGAATTAGTCAAAAAATACTACGTACTCAATACTCTTGCTTTAAAAGTGAAAAATTTTGATTTAATTGGCAAGATAATGGCTAAAGCTCAAGCGTTAAATATAAGTGTTAATAATGATTTAAGTTATAGCGTATCCGATGAAGAATTGGAAAATACGCTTCAGCAACATGAAAAAATGTTGTATAAGAAGCTTGAAGAGAAAGCTAATCGTTTACTTGGCAATCACTACCAACTTGGTGTTGCTAACTATTTGAATTACACAGCTACTGATGATTTTCCAATCCAAAAAAATCCGAGGTTATATGCTCAATCTTTAGTTGCACAAGAAGCAAGTATCGATAATAAAATTGATATACAAACCCCTGAAGATTTAGAACTCATATTAACAATGGAAGGATCTTTTGAAATCGTTAGAAAGATAATAAATTAATAATTATTATCCTTTTTATAGCGTTAATGTATGCAATTTGAATGAATAGAACGCTATAATTTAACTCTATTTTTGTTTTGAGCATACTTTAAATATTAAACAATATATTAGTGACACAATTGGCAATATTGAAATAATTTTATCATATTCAAAATGATATGAAGTGAAAATTTGAAAAAGGTAAAATAACGATTTTACCTTTTTTAGTTTATAGAGTATGTCCAATTTTCTTTTTATAACAAAAGGTTATTAAAGCTTATATTTTTCAGATGCTACTTTAGTTTTAACTAACTGATTTTAAAGATTGGAAACGTTTTGATGACAGGAAATATCTAAAGGACAAACAGAAATCATATATAAAAGAGTATACTACCACGGTAAAACAAGTTGTTTATCAACTTGTGGATCAATGAGCGTTACATGAAATCCAATGAGTCGAACGCCACGTTCTTTACGTCGTTCATGCCAAATTTGATATGCTTGATTAATTAAATCTTGCTTATCTAACTTAGGGAAAATATGTTCTTGTGTAGTTAGTTGAAAATCGTGAAATTTAAATTTTACGCCTTGTCTGGCAATGGAACCATCAGGTCTCACTCTCTCTAATCGTTTTTCAAGTTCATCGTAAAGTGAATCAAAAATCGGTAAGCAGTCATCCCACAAATAGAGATCCTTAGCAATCGTCCGTTCGACACCAACCGATTTTCGTTGTCGATCATTATTAACTTCTCGATCGTCAATACCATTACATCGTTCATAAAGCACACTACCAAATTTCCCAAATTGGGACAGAAGTTTATTTAAATCATAATTTACAACATCACGACAATAAATTAATCCAAGCTCAGCTAAACGTTTTTCTATTACCTTACCTACTCCTGGTATTTTTTTTAACGGTAAATCAGCGATGAACGTTTTAACATCTTTCGGTAGAATCACGTATTGTCCATTTGGCTTATTCATATCAGACGCTATTTTGGCAAGAAATTTCAACGGTGCAATACCGGCTGAAGCGGTTAAATGCAACTCATTAGCAATCTTTTGTCTGATATCTTGAGCGATTAATGTAGCTGAACCGTGAAATAATGAGCTGTTAGTTACATCCAAATATGCTTCATCTAAAGATACCGCCTCAATAATATCTGTATAACGTTTAAATATTTGGTGAATTTGAATAGATACTTCTTTATAAACCGGAAACCGTCCAGGGATAACCTTTAAATGTGGGCATAGTTTGATTGCTTGAACCATTGACATTGCACTATGAATACCAAATTGACGAGCAAGATAATTCGCAGTAGCAACCACCCCACGTTTTTTTGGATCACCCCCTACTGCAATTGGTAGATTTCGATAACGCGGATTATCACGCATTTCTACTGCAGCATAAAAGCAATCCATATCTATATGAATTATCTTTTTCATCGATTTAAAATGCTTTCTTTATGATTAAGTCACAATTATATAATTACTTATTTAATTAATACTGACTAAATATACAGTAAAAAATAATTTTTTTCTATAACAAAATACAAGGACTTAGCTAAAAATGGTATAATTTATCTACCCGTTAATCAATAAAACTGGCATAATAGCCCATTGTGTTAGTCTTACCTTTCTATTTAAAACAGTAAATACAGTGTCGAATATTACTTATAATAAACTATGTAACCGATTTCGAGGATTTTATCCTGTTGTGATTGATATTGAAACCTCTGGTTTCGACAATAAACTCAATGCCATTCTTGAAATTGCAGCAATTACCTTAAAAATGAATCAAGATGGTTGGCTTGAGATCGATCAGAAATGTCACTTTCATGTTGAACCCTTTGCCGGAGCAATTTTGGAGCCATCATCTTTAGCCTTTAATGGCATTGATCCCAATAACCCTTTACGTGGTGCCGTACCAGAAAAAATAGCAATCGATGAGATTTTTAAAGTTGTACGAAATGGGGTAAAAAGTAATGACTGTACACGAGCCGTGATTGTTGCACATAATGCTAATTTTGATCAGGGTTTTTTAATGGCAGCGGCTGAACGTTGTAAGATGAAACGTAATCCATTTCACCCTTTTGCCATGTTTGATACCGCTACTTTAGCAGGTATGGTATATGGGCAAACGGTTTTAGCTAAAGCTTGCGAAGCAGCCAAAATAACTTTTGATCAGCGAGAGGCTCACTCAGCATTATATGATACAGAAAAAACGGCTGCTTTATTTTGTGATATGATTAATCGTTTCAAAAAACTAGGTGGTTGGCCATTAAGCGATTAACTCAAGTCGCTTAATTTGTTTATTTACGATTGTTTATTCTTAGTCCGTTTGATAGATTGGTTTATTTATCTTAGATTAACTTGTTAATTTGACATTAAATCATTCAATAATCATTGACATAGATAAATTATAAGCTAGATTTTTGATGATTTTGTATTGGTTTAATGGTGTTTGGATTGCTTTTAACTAAAAAGCTTAAAAAGCTATTTTTCTGACTATGATAAATAGTCCATGCCTACATTATTTAAGAAAATTAATAAAGAACTAAAGTGCTATGTGAACATAGCACGAATAATAAAACAGTTAATTATGCGGTTTGGTATTTATTTGCCGTTTCTTTAATAAGCGTTTGTAATTCACCAGATTGGAACATTTCAATCATAATGTCGCAACCACCAATTAATTCACCTTCAACCCAAAGTTGTGGGAAGGTTGGCCAGTTAGCATAATTAGGTAATTCTGCACGGATGTCAGGATTTTGTAAAATATCAACATAAGCAAACGGTACACCGCATTGGGATAATACTTGCACTGCTTGTGCTGAAAAACCACAACTTGGTAATTTAGGTGAACCTTTCATATATAAAATAATAGGATTTTCGCTTATTTGCTTCTGTATTTTTTCAATAGTTGTCATATTTATCTCAAGTTATTTAGAAATGGTTAATATTAACTGAAAAGAACATTTTATATTGATTGAAATTAACTATTATTTCAGTTGTTAAATATTAAATAAGTTCGATTTTAGTTTAGTGTAAAATTATTTTACATCAAATGTTAATGGCATACTTATTTTAGATTTTTTAAGTTAGAATAGTAAAATGGATCATGAGCATTAAGTCAATTTTGTCTTCACTACAAACATCATTTAAAAAAGTATTCTATCATAGCAATATGCTTTATAGCATACGTATAGTCATTAGCTTAGCGGGTAGTACATTTATTCCGTGGTATTTGGGTAATATTAAAGCAGTAATTCCATTGACCTTGGGTGTTGTAGCTGCAGCTTTAACGGAAATCGATACGCGCTTATTATATCGAGTTATTAATTTAGTATTAACTTTATTCTGTTTTGCATTAGCGATTTTCTCCGTCCAATTACTATTCCCGTATCCAATCCTTTTTATTATCGGTCTGGTTTCTTCAACTTTTCTGTTTACCATTCTTGGATCATTAGGCCAGCGATACGGCGTCATTGCTTTTGGTTCATTACTAATTGCAGCTTATACTATGTTGGGACATCAATTATTTGATGATTTCTATACACAACCTTTGTTATTACTATTAGGTGCAATTTGGTATAATTTAGTTTCTTTTACTGAATCACTCATTCAGCCGATTAGAACCACACAGGAAAGTCTATCTGTCACATTTGCTAAATTAGCAACTTATCTTGATGCTAAAGCGACTTTTTTCGATCCTGATGAAAATGATGGTTTTAAAATTCAATCTCGCCAATTAACGGATAGCAATGATCAATTAATAGCAGCATTGAATCAAACCAAACATTCATTATTTAATCGTTTTAAGAGTTTTCGCGGACAGGCTCATATTCGCATGATGCTTAATAGCTATTTCGTTGCCCAAGATATTCATGAACGAATTAGTGCTGCACATGTCAATTATCAGGTACTGAGTAATCAATTAAAACATAGCGATATTTTATTTCGTTTTTCACATATTATTCATTTACAAGCACAGGCTTGTCAGAAACTATCTGTCTGTTTTAAATATAATCAGACTTATCATCATGATGCCTCTTTTGATAAATATTTCAAACATTTGGAGGAAGCTATCAGCCATGTTGAAAATAATACTAGGCTTTATAATGTGCTGACATTATTAATGAAGAATCTTGAAAATATAAATTTACTCTTAGCTAATATTAACAATGAACAACAGTTATCAAGTCAATATACTGAACGACAACTCATTGATGATCAGTTGTATGGATTGACAGATGCTTGGCAGCGAATTCGACAGAACTTCACCATTAAATCACCATTATTTCGTCATGCTGTACGAATGAGTTTGGTCTTTCTTGTAGGATACTTCATTATACAAATGACTGAAATCCAGCATGGCTATTGGATTATTTTAACAAGTTTATTCGTATGCCAACCCAATTACTCAACAACTAAATATCGGTTAACGTTAAGAATATTAGGTACTATTGGTGGAATCATGCTTGGTATTCCATTAACCTATTTATTACCAAATGTTGAAGCTCAATTGGTATTAATCGTATTAAGTGGGTGGTTATTCTTTTTATTTAAAAATTCACAATATGCCTATGCTACAGCATTTATCACACTTTTAGTATTTTTTAGTTTTGGTTTAGTCGGCGAAAGTAGTTTGTCAGTAGCTGGAGCTCGTATGATAGCTACAATTATTGGTTGTGCCATCGCTTGGTTAGCTGTTACCTATATCTGGCCAGATTGGAAATTCCGTAATTTAAGTAAACTAATAAAACGAGCCTGTGAGGATGATTGTCACTATTTATCCTTAATTGGTATGCAGTATTTATCAGGTAAGAGTAACGATGCACATTACCGAGAAGTACGCCGACGGGTACATGAAAATAACGCCGATTTATCCTCTTTAGTCAGTATCATGACCAAAGAGCCCCATGTTAATCAACATATTATTGAACTTGCCTTTCGTTTTATTACCATTAACTATACTTTGATTAGTTATATATCCACACTTGCTGCTCACCGTGATAAACCGATATCATTAACAATACTTAACTTATTCGACGAAGTTAATTTATTAATTATTGATGTATTAAATGGCAATAAGACGCTTGATAGACAGTTCGAAACAATGAAAAATGCAATCAATCATTTAATAGAAGATGATTCCGAGCATTTTAGTCATAATGACACATTAGTATTACAACAATTACTATTAATTTTAGATATCGTTCCGCAAACCGCACAGCTTGCCGAACAACTGATTAATAATCAAGAATAGATTAATTACCACATTTTCTGATTATTAAATTATTATTTGGGTTTAATTCTTATTAATTTGAACATACTAAAACTATGGTAATGAATAAGTTCAACTTAATTTACTATTTTGTCTTTTATTATTTCAATTTACTATTATTTTTAACCTCGCATATTTTTGATTTGCCAGTAATCCAATTGTTCGACTCTTAATGCACCATTTTCTGCAAATAGGAAAAGAGTCCGTTTTTCAGATGTTGGATAAATACGGCTAGTTAACGTAGCTTGTCCTTCATTAACAAAAACTTCTACCGAAGAATGATCAATAAAGATATGTAATGTTAAAAACTTATCAGCAGGTAGCGCAACACTTCGATACCCTACCATACCTTCACCTGAATAGGTTCTATCTAAAATTACCCGTTGTGCTTGATTATCAACATATAATAATGTGGACTGCTTACCATCTGGCGATGCAGATAAAGCTATACCTGCACGTTCAGCATCACTATTTGTTAAATCAATTTTTAGAATTAATTCACATTGCATACTATCTAACTGTAAATCTTGTATAACATTGCTTAAATTAATTGAGGTGATTTTTTTTTGAATACCTCTTAATGATTTAAGTTCTGTGATGGGATTGATTAGCAACTTATTATTGGAAGATAGCATTAATGTTCTAGGTAGCGTTAATACTCCTGCCCATTTATCTGCTTGGCTTGGCATGACAGAATCCCACATATCCATCCAAGCAATAACAATACGTCGCTGGTCATGGCTAATTAGCGTTTGCGGTGCATAATAATCATGCCCAAAATCTAATTCGGTAAAATCCTGTGTAATAGTAAAGGGTGAGCCGGGTTGCCAATCACCGACTATATAACCTGATTGATATCGATTTCGATAATGATAACCGTTAGCTTTCATACCCTGTGGCGAGCAGGTTAATACATATTTATCACCTAATGGAAAAAAGTCTGGGCATTCTAACATGTATACATTCGGGTCAGCCATTTTTGCCAAGACCTGCACAAACTGCCAATGATAAAGATCTTGAGAATGATATAACCAAACCTGACCAGTATTATCATGATCATTGACGCCTACCACCATATACCATTGATCATCTTGACGCCAAACTTTTGGATCACGAAAATGCATAATACCTTCAGGGGGAGTAACAATCACACCTTGCTTTTCAAAATGAATCCCGTCCTTACTGGTCGCTAAACATTGTACTTGTTTGAATACACTTTTATCACCGGCTTCTTTTAAAACAACATGACCAGTATAAATAAGCGTTAGTATACCATTGTCATCAATTGCACAACCCGAAAAACAGCCATCTTTATCATATTCTTGAGAGGGAGCTAATGCGATAGGCAAATTACGCCAATGAACTAGATCATCACTAACAACATGCCCCCAATGAATTTTACCCCATTGCTCATTGTAAGGATGATGCTGGAAAAAAACATGATATTGATTATTAAAATAAATCAAACCATTGGGATCATTGATCCATCCGGATTTTGCTGCAATGTGATAAGCGGGATAGTAACGGGCTTTAACCTGCCCAGCAAACTGCTCAACTGCTTGATTAGCTTCAGCGATTAAGTTTTTCATGTCACATTCCTTTTCAATATCATCAATAATTTAAATAAAGATGAATAGCGTGTTTGTTAAGGCAGTGTCTTGTATAGATTCATATAACTAAATGATTATCTATCATATTTCTTTATTATACCGTTTAACACTAATTACAAAAATCACTGATAACTATTAATATAATATATCTATGATAGATAATACCAATGGAATGATTTCTGAAAACTTAATGACTGACTTTCTTAATTAAGACATTACACACCCATTGAGTAAAGAATACCAAAACAAGAATAATCAATGTACAAACAATTGAAATGTCATCCTTGAATCCCTCATGGCCTTTTTTGACAGCTAATGTGCCTAATCCTCCTGCTCCTACTGCTCCAGCCATAGTAGTTAAACCTATTAAACTGATAATGCTAACAGCTGAAGCACGAATAATAGCAGGTAATCCCTCTTTTAAATAAACATGGACAAAAATCTCGTAAGGTGAGGAACCCATAGCTTTCGCTGCTTCAATGATTCCCTCATCAACTTCAAGTAATGCATTTTGGATCTGTCTGGCAAAAAAAGGCGCAAAACCGATAATTAATGGAACTAAAGCTGCATCTAATCCTATCGTTTTACCAACTATTTGACGAGTGAATGGTGTTAATAATGATAGTAAAATGACAAACGGAATTGCTCTAAATAAATTAATGAGTTTGTCTAAAGCCGCATAGATTTTAGGTTGCGCTAAAACTCCATTAGGTTGTGTGGCTACCAATAGCAACGCTAAAACAATGCCAAAAAATCCTCCAACTAATCCAGAAAAAAATGTCATATACAACGTGTCAAAAGTAGATTGTAGGATTTCCATTTTCATATCAATGACATTAGGAAAATAGTGGTAAAAAAAGTCATCCATAATTTAAACTCGCTTAATATCTTTAGATTGAATAATAGTTCTCATGTTGCAAGGCATGTAAACGACTTAACGCAATATTTTGCGACTGTAAATAACTCTCAATAACTTCAATCGGTGTTGAATCAGATGTCAATAATACGATTAGTCGACCAACAGGTTGAGCTTGGATTATTTCTACATTACTGTACAAAATGGTAAGCTTAGCTTGATAACGTTGGTTAATTTCACTGATAAATGGAGAAAATGAATTATGCCCTTTATATTGAAGCTCAAATAAATGATTAATTTGCAATTTACTGGCTAATTGAGGGTGATCAAAAATATTCTGATAAGCCAGCTCAACATTAGACGCCGTATATATAAAATCTTGTGTTAGAGAATGTTTGGGATGACAGAATATATCCACTAAATTACCTGCTTCAATAACTCGTCCTTTTTCCATTACGGCAACTTTATGGCAAATCTCTTTGATGACATCCATTTCATGGGTAATTAACACCATAGTTATACCGAGTTTTTGGTTAACCTCTTTGAGTAATTTTAAAATCGCTTGGGTATTTTTGGGATCCAGTGCACTTGTTGCTTCATCACACAATAAAATCTCTGGATCATTAGCTAGCGCTCTGGCAATGGCAACTCGTTGCTTCTGCCCGCCAGAGAGTTGAGAGGGATAGACATCACGTTTATCAGACAAACCCACTAAAGATAATAGCTGTTCTATTTTTTGTTCTTTCTCCGTTTTGGATAGTTTAGCATCCCGTAAAGGATATAATACGTTGCCATATACGGTTCGGCTATTCATTAAATTAAAATGCTGAAAAATCATGCCGATTTTCTTTCGGGCAGCACGTAATTGTTTATCGTTAAGATCCATAAGATCTTGGTTATTGATAATTACACTACCGGCTTGTGGTTTTTGAAGTAAATTAATTACACGTACCAGCGTTGATTTACCTGCGCCACTGTAGCCAACTATGCCAAAAATCTCACCTTTTCTTATATGTAAATTAACCTTATCGACCGCTTGAACGGTTTGACCATGTTTATCATGAAAATAAACTTCAATATTTTCAAGTTTTATCATAACGTTTATTCCTAGGATTCTTATATTTACTCACATAAATTACGAATTAGCTTGCATCATTAAAACTTAAATAGTTAAAAACTAACAAACTCTTTTTAATCGCTCTTAATAAACGTTATTGTAATTCTTGAGGAACAAACCAAAAATTATGTGGATTGTGTTGAGCTAAATATTGTTTAAACGCATCTGAATGATAAGCGGCAACAACTGCTTTTGCCCAATTCGTTTCTTTATTACTTTGCTTAACGGTAGCAACCAAAATTAAGGGTTCAAGGAGATCTTCACGTAATAAAGCTCTTTGCGAATCAATTTTTGCTGCATGCACAATACTTCCAGTGATAACTGCATATTCAAGATCTGGTAGCGCTCGAGGAATTGTAGCACTATCCATTTCAACAATTTTAATCCCATATTTATTTTCAATGATGTCGCGAGAACTAGCTTTAGTTAAATCAATTCCTTGTTTTAACGTGATCCAACCAGCTTTTTGGAGCAGAACATAGGCCCTTGCGGTATTTGAAGGATCGATTGGAATTGCAACTGTATCACCTTTAGCTACCTGATTGAGATTATTTTTTTTACCTGCATATAATCCTGCTGGTACGGTAGGAATCTTAGTAATGCCGACTAAATCACTACCACTACTATGATTAAAATCTTCATAATAAGCCGTATGTTGATCCACATTTAAATCAATATCACCATAATCTAAAGCGACATCAGCTTGGCGTAAATTAACAAAATCTGTGGTAACTATTTGGTAACCTTGTTGTTCTAAGATAGGTTTTATTGCATCTAAAAATAATTCACTATATGGACCCGGTGATGTACCAACACGAATCGTTGTTTTATCTTGATTAATAGTCTGATTGGCAGATTTATCACACCCTACTAAACCGAAAATCAAAGCAAAAGCAAGCAAAATACGGCTTAATATATTATTCATTATCATTCATTCCTTATTTAAATCATTAAAAGATATTAATTAGTTAATATAAGTCATAAACTAACAATAAAAATGATAACTATTAAATATAAAAAGAGTATATTGTTATGCTCTTTAGTTATATAGTCGCAATAAAATAGTAAATTCTTAACGATATATTCAATAATGACATGATAATTCTGGTAGTCAGGATTAATCATGTAAAAGGTAGTTTATTAAGTAACATAACTAAACCACCTCAATTAATAATCAATACCAAAACGGGTAATAGGGACTAGGTGAAATAAGAAAAAGTAATATTCACTTATTTATGAAGGGATTTTAACCAAGCTATTTCATCTGCCCAAATATCTGGGTTAATTGTTTCTAAGATAAGTGGGATTTCATCAATTCGGGGATCTTGCATAATGTATTCAAAGGCTGTTTTACCAATATTACCTTTACCTAAACTATCATGACGATCAACATGGCTTGCCAGTTCACTTTTCGCATCATTCAAATGCATTGCGCGTAGATATTTGAAACCCACGATTTTATCAAATTCAGCGAATGTCTCATCACAAGCTTTTTTAGTTCTTAAATCATAACCAGCAGCAAAAGCATGGCAAGTATCTATACAGACACCAACACGCGACTTATCTTCAACTTGATCGATGATTTGAGCTAAATGTTCAAATTTATAACCTAAATTAGAACCTTGACCTGCTGTATTTTCAATTACCGCTACAACGTTTTGAGTTTTTTCTAAGGTAATATTGATCGATTGAGCAATCCTTGCTAAGCAGTCATCAACTGAAATTTGACGAAGGTCACTACCTGGATGGAAATTTAATAAAGTCAAACCTAACTGTTCACAACGCTGGAATTCATCTAAAAATGCTGAGCGTGATTTTTCTAACTGTTCTTTATCTGGATGACCTAAATTGATCAGATAACTATCATGTGGCAATATCTGTTTACTATGAAAATGGTATTTCTCGCAATTTAACCGAAATTGATCAATGGTCTTGCTCTCTAATGGTTTAGCATGCCATTGACGTTGATTCTTGGTGAACAATGCAAATGCCGTTGCATTGATTTGATGAGCATTCAAAGGGGCATTATATACACCACCTGATGCACTGACATGAGCGCCAATATATTTCATGCTAAAACTCCTTAAAAGGGTGCTGGTAATATCGATGATATTTTCAATGAGAATGATTTAAAAAATGTCTTTAATTAATATAAAGTAACGAAAAGTTCACTAGTTATGAAGCTATTAAATTGATTGGTTAATTTTATTTGGTTAACAACACGTTCCAAATTAAACAAAATCCCATGCTAATGTTACGTTATTAGCATGGGATATGCTATTGAATCAATGGCTTATATATTTAGTTTTGATTTCGTTGAAGTTGATCACGTAAGTTAGGTGGTAAACCAGTAATAACTAATGAATCAGCTTGAGGGTCCCATTTAATACGGTCACCCAATAAATCGGCATCAAAATTGATAGTTAAACCACCACCGCTACCAGAGAACTTTTTAAGCTGACGAAGCGTCGAACGATCTACGGGGAACTCCTCATCTAAATCATAGTCATTTTCAGTAATAAAAGAATTAAAATCTTGCTCATGCCCAGACGGTAATTCTTTAGCAAGATTGGTCAGTTTGATCTCTTCACCGGCTTCCAACTGCCCTTTACAATAACCATAAACTTGTTCGCGAACCGCTTTCTTTTCTTGCTTATCCAGCTCAATTACTTGACAATAATCATCAACAGCTTTTACAAGCGCTTTATTTTGCTGTTTGGTATTAAGTCCTTCACTCGCCCCAAGATAATCCATAAAGAAATCTGCAACTTTGCGCCCTACTCTTCCTTTTAAGAAAGTTAAATAACGTTTAGAATTTGGGTCTGTTTGCCACTCGGTAATATCTATACGTGCGATAATATCTGCATGATCAACATCAAGATATTGAGTCTGGTTAATTTCTAATTGTTCGTTAACTAACATGCTATGACAACTACTTAATACCGCAATCATTAAATATTCAACCGCCAAATAGCGATATTGGCAAAAAATGACCGTTCCACCTTCTACAAAAGGATATTTAGCTAATTCATTGCGTAATTGCTTAACAGAATGTTGGCTAAAATTGAGAAAATCTTGGTTACCGCATTTCAACTCTTTAACAGAAGTTTCAAACAAACTATTTTCATGAAACAGACCATATGCTTTAGTCTTATTATTGTAAACCCTATTGATATCAGCGATTAAATCACTTACTACTTGATGGTTTTCAAGGAGTGAATCGCGCAATTCAACATCAATTTCCGTTTCGCTTTTACGAATTAATTGATGCAGAACAATTTGTTCAATCTGTAAACTCATTAACTGACCTTTCTTATTGGGTAAAATTGTGGGCTATTGTAACAGAATTTATAAAAAAATAGATATTATCGTAGTATTTGTCTGTTAGAATATTTCTAATGAAAACAAACATATTTGAATATTTTTAGCCATTAATAGCCGCTATCAATATTGATTTTCTATTATTTGACGTATATTTAATAGATTCGTAATAATCAACCGACTTATTTAATTGTAAAAAGACAGACTATGACTAACCAATACCGCGATTTTACTGATAAAAAAATCAGTACCCTATTTTGGCAATACGCCCTCCCTGCTATTATTGGTACCAGTGTAAATACCTTATATAATATCATTGATGCCACCTTAATTGGTCATTTTATTGGGCGAGAAGCATTAAGTGCTACTGGATTAATTTTACCAATCATGAACTTTGCTACTGCGATTGGTGTTTTAGTCGGTGTAGGTTCGGCAAGTCGCATATCAATTTTATTAGGTCAAAAAGCTTATGATAAAGCTGAAAAATTGGTCGGCACATCATTTATGCTATCTTTATTATTAAGCGGAAGTGCTTTATTAACGATGTTATATTTTATTGACCCACTCCTTTATTTTGTTGGAGCGAGTAATGTCACGCACTCTTATGCTAAAGATTTTTTAGAGATTTTCCTTCCTGGTAGTTTGTTTCTTACTCTCGCTTTTAATTTTAACAATATGATGCGGGCATGTGGTTTTCCTTTTAAAGCAATGATAACGATGTTTATAAGCGTCATTGCCAATATTATTTTGGCACCGATATTTATTATTATTTTTGATATGGGTATGCAAGGTGCGGCAATTGCGACCACTATATCAATGATAATTAGCTTTTTATTTGTCATGCACCATTTTACTAATAAGAAAAGTACGATCCGACTTTATTGGCATAACATTCGACTAGATTTAGATTCCATTAAAGGCATTTTATCGATTGGTATGTCCCCTTTTGCTATGCAGTTAGCCGCATCGGTCATCGTTGTTTTTATCAATTGGCAGCTTAACAATTATGCGCCAATAAGCCATATTAATAGTGATGATGCAATCGCTGCTTATGCTAATGCTAACCGATTAATTACACTTATTATTATGATCGTAATAGGGGTTAATCAGGGGATGCAACCTATTGTTGGCTATAACTATGGTTGTAAGAATTTAAAACGTGTTAAAGAGACTTTTTTCTATGCGGTAAAAGTTGCCACAGCTATTACCAGTATCGGTTTTTTACTTGGCATGTTTTTCCCTCACATATTGGTAAGTGCGTTTAGTTCTGACCAAGATATGATTGATTTATCTTCTGTTGCATTAAATTTTGTCACAGCCGCCTATGTTTTCGTCGGCTTCCAAATGGTAACTACTAGTTTCTTTCAATGTATCGGAATGGCAACTATTTCCATTATTTTAAGTCTGTCACGACAAGTACTTATTTTGCTACCTATGTTATACATCTTACCGCTATTTTTAGGGGTCAATGGTGTTTGGGCGGCTCCACCAATTTCTGACTTTTTATCTACAGCGCTTGCTTATATCGCAATTTATTGGTATTTCAAATCTATCAATAAACGCCACGGTTTAAACAAAGTCCCTAAAACTAGTAATAATAAACCCCAGAAGTAATAAGCTAATTAAGGCAATTGTTGTGTAAAATGCGTTTTATCAATTTGCGCAATTAAATGATGAATAGATTGAGTTAATTGCGCCATAAATTGATGATAACTATATGTCTTATGACTGATGGCATTTAATTGAGATTCCCAATGAGCGGTCATATCAGGAACTGTCATATCCGAAGGAAGCATATTAATTAAACGGCGCCCAATAGGTGTTGAACGAATTCTTTTTCCTTGTCGTGTTAAAAATTCCCGTTTGAATAATAGTTCTATGATTCCTGCGCGTGTAGCTTCGGTACCTAAACCGTCAGTAACGCGTAAGATTTTCTTGATCGCAGGATCATTGACAAAACGCGCAATGCCGGTCATTGCTGAAAGCAAAGTAGCATCACTAAAAGGTTGAGGTGGTGTAGTCTCTTTATTTATTAATTCCGCATCAATACATAATCCTTGATCGCCTTTTTTTACCAAATGAGTTAATAAAGGTTCGGATTGTTGATTTGGTTCACTATTAGTTGATCTAAACAATTTCTTCCAACCTTCTGCTATCATTTGATTAGCCTTCGCAATGAATTTACCTCTAGCGATTTCAGCATCAATCTGTAATTCTGCATATCGATAATTCGGATAAAATTGTGCTAAATATTGTATTGCAACCGCAATATAAACAGCTTGTTCATCAGCTGTTAAACGACTAAGATCAGCCTTTCTCAGAGTGGGAATAATAGCATGGTGTACTTCGACTTTTTTATCATCCCAAGTTTTGCTTCGCAAATTGAGATCAGCCTGTTCAATGGCAGGTATCAAACTAGGGCAATTATGACTCATCGCAACGATAACCCCTTTTATTTGTTTAAGGTGGTCTTTAGGTAAATAGCGACAATCTGAACGAGGATAGGTAATGAGTTTATGTTTTTCGTACAACGACTGACAAACGTCTAATACATCTTGTGCACTTAATCCCTTCTTTTTTGCCATTTCGATTTGTAATGTCGATAAATTATAAGGTAATGGCGGTGCAATTTCTTTTTTCTTATTACTCACATTTTTTATATAAGCGGGTTGCTGTTTGATACGTTGACAAACATTTTCTGCTAATGCTTTAACCAGTATGCGCCCTTCTTCATCCTGATAAGGTGCACAAGCCTCACTTGGTTGCCATTTAGCTTTAAATGTCTCTTTATGCTCCGTTTCAATAACAGCAAATACTTCATAAAAAGGTTTACTCACGAAATTCTCAATTTCTAGATCACGACGCACTACTAATCCTAACACTGGCGTTTGTACGCGACCGATTGAAAGTACACCTTGATAACCTTGACGTTGTCCTTTGATAGTACATAAACGACTCATATTAATACCATATAACCAATCAGCCCGTGCTCTAGCTAAAGCGGAAGTGGATAGTGATATAAAATCTTGGTTATCACGTAAATTATTCAGTGATTTTTCAACTGCCTCCGCGTTTAAATCACTAATTAAACAGCGCTTTATCGCTCGACGCTTTTCTATATTGATTTTGCAATAATTAATTACTTCATCAACCAACAATTGACCTTCTCTATCAGGATCCCCGGCATGAACAATTACTGAAGCATCCTTTATTAATTGCTTAAGAATAGTAAATTGTTTTTCAGTACTGTTTTTGGGAATGAGTAACCAATGCTCGGGTAAAATTGGTAAATCACTAATTTGCCATTTTTTATACCGAGGATCGTATTTATCTGGCGCAGCTTGCTCTAATAGATGACCAATACACCAACTTACAATATCACCATTACCGGCACGAATAAAACCTTGACCTTTTTGGTGTGGTTTAGGTAATACATCCGCAATTGCTCGGGCTAGGCTTGGTTTTTCGGCAATAAATAACCGGTATGGTTGCTTGTGTTGCATAATGAGTTAGTTAAATTAAAGTTCATAGTAAAAATCCTACAAGATCTTAACAGTCTTATAGGAAATAGAGATTAAATATAAACATGCTATTTAGCGGTATTTATTACCACCATTTTTTTAGTCTTAGCCAAATTACAGAAACAATGCTAATGGCAAAAATTAAAACGACTAATAAACTAAAAGACCATATTCGATCATTGAACGGTATCCCTCCTAAATTAACGCCCAGCAGACTAGTTAAAAAAGTAATAGGAGTAAATATGATCGTAAATACGGACATTAAATAAATGCGTTTGTTTGTTGATTCGGCCAAAAAACTAGTAATTTGTTCCATAATTGACGCTAATCGTAATAAGCAACTATCAATATCAGAGACATAATGATTTTGCTGATTGGATATATCATGTAAACGTTGCCGATCATTATCATCAATCCATGATATACGTTCGGTTGAGATCTTAACAAAAATATCACGTTGAGGCGATAATAAGCGTCGTAAAACAATTAATTGTTTCCGCACTCGTCCAATTTCCTTATAAGAAAGGATATGTTGATTTAATACTGAATCTTCAAGTTTGATAATTTTATTGTGCACACCATCAAAAGACAAATTGACTTGATCACTAATCAGTTCAGATACCTGAATCAACCAGTCTGCAACATCCACAGGACCAATTCCTTTTTCTAAATTCTCTTTTAGTTGAGATATAGCATCAATTTGTTGATGTCGGGTTGAAATAACAAGATTATCAGTAATATAAAAACGAAATGTGACAATTGGATCAGGTAATGTATTAGGCGTATAATTTACACCACGCATAACGACTAAAATACCTGAATCAAATCGAGTCTCTTTGGAAATTTGATTTGGTTTGATCAATTCTTCCTTAACTAAGTTTGGAAGTAAATCGGTTGATTGTATCCAATTTATAGTCTGTTGATTTGAAAAATCTAAATGAATCCAACACGGTTTTGCAATAGTTGCTTTACCATGGCTCTCTATCGGCATTCCATTACCTTTACCATCTAGTTGGCAACTAAAAATTGGATTCGCTGACAGAAGTTCGGAATTTTTGATGGGTAAGATCTTGACCTTTTTATCAATAAAACGATTAGCTTCACAATTTTGGGAATCTTTATCCGCCATAATTTAACCTTTAAAATTTAATCTGAACTCTTCATATTCATTATTCTTAAAAGTCAGTTTTATTAATATACTCTCATCTGGCTACCATAAATTAACCAAATAAGAAACCTCATCTCCTTTCGTCTATTTAGTTATTAATATAGATAGAATTATATTATTTATTAAACTCATATCAACCCAACTATAGTTTGTTAAATGTAGCATCATGCACTAATAGTGGGTAAAAGCTGTCAAAGATTTGTGCCAATTGATCGTAATGCTGCTCAATATCCATAAACGTATTACGTAATGAGATCAATTTAGGACGGCGATTAGCCATACCATTAAGTACTTTGCCAATAAACTGTAAATTGGCATACCTGATCAACCAATTATCTTGCCACATATGTTGTATGAATTGTTTAAATTCAGTACCAAATAGATCAATATAAGGATTAATTTGATGTTGCATATTGTTATTGAATGTCACTAAATCAAGTTTCAAACCATAACGATGCCAATATCTCGATAAAAAATGGTCCCATACAATGTCCAACGTTATGGGGGCGACTCTTTGATACTGTGGTTGAAATAATGATTTTGCTTGTTTTACAGCATCAAGTTGATCTGTTCGTTTATCGATTCGCCGATGTAACATAATGCCATCGGCTATTTTTGTTGGATACTGCCGGTAAGGATCGCCTTTAACAAAATCAGCAGCAACATTGCCAATTATTGAGCTGTTAGCCAAAGTAGCCAAATGCATATGAGCAAGTAAATTCATATAATCTTCTTTACCTTGTTAGGTAATACTTAATCATGATGTTTAAATTCCCCTTCAGCAAAACCTTTACGCCAATAACTAATTAGGCTTAGATTCTCACGTGTAAGTGTTGGAAATAAATCCATTATGGTATGACGTAATTGCTGAGCCGCCGAGGATTCCAGTCCACCCCAAATCATTATTTTTGAAGTGTCACTTAAATTGTTTAAATATTTAACCATATGTTCATGTAACGAATTTTCGTCATGAGTTTGAATTAACCAATTAACATTGGCATTAGCGGGTAGATTTAATGTTTGAATATCGGACTTATTTTTTATTTCGATAAAAGCCAATATTTGTTGTTGTGCTGGAGCGTGCTCCAAGGTATAACATATAGCGGGCAATGCTGAAAGATCTCCTGCTAAAATCCATTGTTTGTCAATATCATAGGTTGATTTTGCTCCTAAACCAATTATTCCGATCACATCATTAATTTTTGCATTTCGTGCCCAATTAGTGGTCTTACCTTGATCGTGAATAACAAAAATCACTGATAATATTTGTTTTTTAACATCATATTGACGGACACTATAGATTCTTACCCTTTCCTGAGCACCATCCTGCCAAATAATTTGATTGTCTTGATTAATAGTTGGAAAAGCCAGATCGCCATTTTGGTCAGGGAATAATAAAGTTATATGAGGACCAATCCACTGATCCTCTATGGGTAAAGGTTTGGATGATATAAAGCTGATCTCAATCAGATTGTCAGAACATAATTTAATTTCACTAACGGTTAATAGACCATTGATAATAATCCGTTTTTTTGCTGATTGTTTTTTATTCATCCTTCAGATTCCTTTTTGTATTATATATGCGACATTCAGCGACCTGTTAATACTCGAGTCCACATTCTTGTCATCATGCGATCGATATTAGGAGATTGTTCTTTAACTATAAATAAACGATTTATCACATCTTTATCAGGATAAACAATCGGATTATTCCTAACATCTGGTTTAACATACTGTAATGCATCTTTATTGGCACTAGGAAAATAAATACCATTAGTTATATTTGCCATAACTTGAGGTTCTAATAAATAGTTTAAAAAAGTATACGCTTCTTTTATATTATGTGCATCTTTTGGAATAGCTAAAGCATCAAATGAAATAATTGCACCTTCTTTAGGAACAAAATAATCAATTTCGACGCCATTTTTTGCTAATTTGGCAGCACTAGCGGCTTGCTGGATATCACCCGACCAACCTATTGCTACACAAATATCACCGGCTGATAAATCATTAATATATTTGGAGTTATGGAAATACGTCACATAATCACGTAGTGTCTTTAAAAATTGTGTAGCTTGGTCATAGTCAGCTTGTTTTCGGCTATTAGGATCTTTACCAAGATAATTTAATACGGTAGGAAACATTTCACTTGCCGTATCCAAAAATGCCACACCACACTGTTTTAATTTGGCTAAATTTTCCGGTTTAAAAATCAAATCCCAACTATCAACAGGTGCATTTTCGCCTAAAATTTCACGCACTTTTTTTACATTATAGCCAATACCCGTTGATTGCCAAATATAAGGGATAGCATAACGATTTTCAGGATCGTGGATCGCCATCATTTCAAGAAATTTCTCATCTAAATGATAATAATTTGGTAATTTAGTTTTATCTAAGGGTTGATATATATCAACGCGCAACTGCCGAGCAAGGAAATTATCAGAAGGTACAACAATATCATAACCCGTTTTACCAGCCATTAATCGACCATCTAATACTTCATTAGAATCATAAACATCATATGTCACATTAATATGTGTTAATTGTTCAAAATTAGCAATCGTATCTTTGGCAATAAAATCCGACCAATTATATATGTGCAAATCTTGTGCCTTAGCAAAAGTAGCAAAAAATATCCATAGACCAATGAATATTATGAAATTTTTAAGTCGAGTTGGAATCTGAAGATATTTGCTTACCATTTCTGCGCTTGTCCTCCTTTAAGCAAAGTAGTTAGTTTAATTCAAAATTAAAATATAATTATTAATCAATAGCATAACGATTAATTGCGATAATTACTATTATTTAATTTTTATTTACAATCTTTAATTTAAGTAAATCGATCAATTCATTAATATAAGTTAAAATAGTAACTAACCATGCAAATAATATTGATAAGTCGCTAATATTACTATTTTTAATCCTAATTATTAAGTGACTTTACATAATCAATAATAGCTGAACGTTATTTTTTTTGATCCACAGCACATAATTAAGCTGTAAAGTCTGATTAAGATCACACAATCTAGTTTTGCAACTTTTCAGGTACGAATTTAACGGAGTATCATGTTTAGGGGCAGTTCTAATGATAACTATACAATTACGATATGAGAATTCATAAAATACTAAATAATAATGTCCTTGTTACGCTTGATAGCGTAGGTAACGAGAAAATCATTACGGGACGAGGAATAGGATTTAAAAAAAAAATTGGCGATGTTGTTGATAAATCCTTGATTGAAAAACAATTTTCATTAACTAGCCAAGAGTTATTGCCCAAATTCAGCGAGCTATTGTCGGAAATCCCACTAGAAGTTATTACCGTAAGTGAAATTATCATTAATTATGCCACCACATCTTTAGGACAAAAGTTACAAGATAGCATCTATATTTCACTTACCGATCATATTCATTATGCCATCGAAAGGCAAAAACAAGGATTTTTCATACCAAATAGTTTTTTATGGGAAACCAAGAAACTTTATGCTAAAGAGTTTAAAATTGCCGAATATGCTCTTGAGATTATTAATGAAAGATTAGGTATTAAATTACCAGAAGATGAAGCAGGTTTTATTACTTTTCACATCATTAATGCCCAACTCAATGATTCCATGTCAAACATTATTACCATGACCAAAATCATGCGAGAAATTTTGCATATAGTTAAATACTATTTCAAATTTGAATATGATGAGGAAAGCCTAACGTATCAGCGTTTCATTGTTCATTTAAAATTTTTCGCTCATCGAATGCTGAATAATAATGTTACAAAATGTCGTGATATCGCTCTACTTGAAATCATTAAACATCAATATCAACAAGCATTTCTATGTACTCAACGCGTTGCAAAACACTTGGAACAACATTATGATCACACCTTAACAGAAGATGAAACGCTTTATCTAACAATTCATATTGAACGGCTTCGTAATGAGTTACAGCAAATTGCTGAAACAGGTTAAATTGCGAAGCTGATCACAATTCTAATTTTATTATTAATTAGGGACTTTTCAGAATATAAAAAAAAATGCTAGTCTTGTCTCAAAATTTGGATTGTTACTGTTAGTAATAACAGGCAAAACCTAAATCTCCTGCCTCGGGGGGTTTAGGTTTTTTTTTGATTTGGAAATAGGATGACTTATGAAAAACAAAGAATTAGCTGAATCAATTATTCAGTATGTTGGCGGTAAGGATAATGTAATTAGTTTAGTGCATTGTGCAACCCGATTACGTTTTGTATTAAAGGATGATAATAAAGCCGATGATGCAACAATAAAAAAACTAACCGGTGTCATAACAGTAGTTAAAAGCGGTGGACAATTCCAAGTTGTCATTGGCAATCATGTTGCTGATGTATTTGCTGAAATTATGAAACTTGCTAATTTCAATAATGCAGGTGATACTCCTAGCAAAAAAACAGGTATTTTCTCTAAACTGATTGATTTAGTTTCAAGTATCTTTGTTCCAGCATTAGCTATCTTAGTTGCTGGTGGGATAATAAAGGGATTGATGGCATTATTACAAACATTTGATTATTTACAACTAAACTCTCCAACTTATAATATCTTAAATGCAATTGCAGATGCCCCGTTCTATTATTTACCTGTTATATTAGGATATTCTGCTGTTAAAAAGTTTGGAGGTAATCCCTTTGTTGGATTAGCAATGGGTGCGGCATTAGTACATCCTAGTATTACCGAAATGCTAAATACAAAAGATTTGGTAGTTGATTTTTTCAATATCCCAATTAAACTCATTTCATACTCCTCATCTGTATTCCCAATTATTCTTGCCAGCTGGTTATACTCTATATTAGAACGTACCTTTAACAAAATAATGCATGATTCATTCAAGAAATTCATTTCACCATTATTAGGTATGTTAATTACGGTTCCTCTAACATTTGCCGTTTTTGGACCGATTGTTAGCATATTGAGTGATGGGGTAGCTGGAGGAATTTTGTATATTTATGAACTTAATTCCGTTATTGCTGCCATGATTTTATCTGCATTTTGGCAAATTCTGGTAATGTTTGGTATTCACTGGGGTTTTGTACCTTTTATGATGACTAACTTTAAAGCCTTTAATCAAGATTTCATGGGTCCTATTTTGTTCCCAGCAGTTTTTGCCCAAACCGGCGCAGTGTTAGCAATCATGTTGCGAGCTAAAAATCAACAATTAAAAGCGTTGGCTAGCTCATCCGTTTTATCTGGTATTTTTGGGGTCACTGAACCAGCCATTTATGGTATCAATCTGCCATTAAAGAGACCATTTATTATTGGTTGCTTAGTAGCATCAATTGGTGGTGGTATTATTGGTTATTATAAAAGTGTAATCTATTCTTTTTGCTTTGTTAGCGTTTTCTCGTTTTTACAACTAATTCCATCAACGGGTATTATTGATGAGCGTTTCTATGCCGTTGTTGTTGGTTCAATCTCATCATTTGCATTAGCTTGTGTGATTACTTATTTCTTCGGTATACCAAAAGATAAACTATCAATGGTTATGGGAGACGATTCTACATCAGATTCAGACGTTACTGAAACACCCGTTAAAGTTAATAAAGCTAAGCAATCAACAATCGATAGTCCTATGACAGGCAAAATTATCCCATTAAGTGAAGTTAATGATCAAACTTTTGCAAGTGAATTAATGGGGAAAGGCGCTGCTATCATCCCAACTGTTGGTCAAGCTGTAGCACCTGCTGATGGTGAAGTGGTATCACTATTTCGAACCAAACATGCTATTGGATTACTCACAAATACAGGTGCTGAAATATTAATTCATATCGGAATTGATACCGTAAAATTAGATGGGCAATATTTTACCGCACATGTACAAACAGGTAGCAAAGTTAAAAAAGGTGATGTTCTAGTTAGTTTTGATATTGATGCCATAACTCAAGCGGGCTATGAAATTACGACACCGATAATCATCACTAATAGCGATGATTACGACGATATACAATGTATTTTTAATGGTGACAATATTCAAAATGGTGAAGCGTTATTAGCGCTCAACAAAAATAAGGAGTGAAACATGACAATAAAATTTCCTAATGATTTTCTTTGGGGCGGTGCGATTGCCGCCAACCAAGTTGAAGGTGCTTATCGTGAGGATGGTAAGGGGCTATCATCATCAGATTGTACCCCAAATGGTTTGTTTGGCGATATAGTTGATCGTAATCAAAATAATATTACTGGTATTAAAGATCGCGCTATTGATTTTTACCACCGTTATCCAGAAGATATCGCACTTTTTGCCGAAATGGGATTTACTTGTTTACGTCTTTCTATTGCTTGGACACGGATTTTTCCTAATGGCGATGAAACGCAACCAAATGAAAAAGGGTTAGCGTTTTATGACCGATTATTTGATGAAATGGAAAAATATAATATTACCCCATTAGTGACGTTATCTCACTATGAAATGCCTTATTATTTGATAACGCAATACGGTGGTTGGGGAAATCGTAAAGTCATTGAATTTTTCACACGTTATGCCAAAACCGTTTTTGAGCGTTATAAAAACAAAGTTAAATATTGGCTAACCTTCAACGAAATCAATATGTCATTGCATGAGCCTTTTACTGGTGTTGGCTTAGCACGAAATAGTACTAAAGAACAGATCTATCAAGCAATTCATCATCAACTCGTTGCTAGTAGTCAAGCGGTTAAATTATGTCATGAAATTATCCCTGATGCTAAAATCGGTAATATGTTATTAGGTGCTGTAGCCTATCCATTAACACCAAAACCGGAAGATGTTTGGGCAACACATAATGAAAATCATGGTTGGTTATTCTTTGGCGATGTTCAAACGCGTGGTTACTATCCAACTTATATGCGACGTTATTTTAAAGAGAATAACATTAATATTAACATCACGGATCAAGACAAAGAAGATCTTAAGTCTACCGTCGACTTCGTTTCTTTCAGCTATTATATGAGTTGCTGTGGGACTTCAGACGATTCATTACGTCAAAAAGGTAATATCCTTGATATGGTACCTAATCCATATTTAAAAGCCTCCGAATGGGGTTGGCAAATAGATCCGACAGGTATCCGTTATTTATTAAACTTGCTATATGAACGTTTCCAAAAACCACTTTTCATTGTTGAAAATGGCTTAGGTGCGAAAGATGAGGTTCAACCTGATGGGTCAATAAATGATGATTATCGTATTGATTATATGAATGATCACCTAGTTCAAGTCCATGAAGCAATTGAAGATGGTGTTGAAGTTCTAGGTTACACCAGTTGGGGACCAATTGATTTGATTAGTGCTTCAAAAGCAGAAGTTACTAAGCGTTACGGTTTTATTTACGTTGATCTTAATCAAGATGGCAGCGGAAGTTTACAACGTCGACCTAAAAAGAGTTTTTATTGGTATCAATCAGTAATTAAATCTAACGGTCAAACGCTTAAAATTAAATCATCTAACGAGTAACCGAAAATATGACGATGAAATTGAAATCTATATTAACCATTGCGTTTTTTTTCATTTTATCGGCAATTACCGGCTGTAGTAGTACGCAGTCGGTATCATCTGACGATACGGTGACAATCTATTTTGCACGTCATGGCAAAACACTTTTTAATACATTTGATTTAGTTCAAGGTTGGGCTGATTCACCTTTAACTGAACAAGGCATTGAGGTGGCACAATTTTTGGGTGAAGGGTTGAAAGACACCAAATTCGATGCATTTTATACCAGCGATGCAGGTAGGCAGCGTGAAACTATGCGTGTCATTTTACAACAAATGAAAGTTGAAAATTACTCCATCCAAGAACTTAGTGGTTTACGTGAGGTATTTTATGGTGGTTTTGAAGGTCAACCTAACAAAACCATGGTAAATGCTAGTATGAAATTACTAGGTTATCAATCAACATCTGCTTTCTATGATGCCTATAAGGCCGGCAAAATTCCAGTAAAACGTCTAACTAATAGCATCGCACAGATGGATAACAAAAAACTAGCAGAAACTTATGCGCAAGTAAAATCAAGAACACAAGATGCTCTAAATACTATCGTTAAGAATGCCCTAGCTAGAGGTCAAAATAATGTGTTGGCGATTTCATCAGGTATGTCAATGCAAATTATGATCGATGATTTAACCGATGATAGTACTAAGAACAAACCATTAAGTAATGCCACAATCGTAAAAATTACTTATCACAATGGTCAATATCACGTTGATGAAATTGGTAATATGCAATACGTCAATCAAGGACGAATAGCTTTAAAAAAATAGTATTTATCGATCAAAAAATTAGGTTAACTTTAAGTTAGAAGCTAATTTAACTAATAACCCCAAATAATTTAGTAATTATATTTATTGAATTGTTTAGGCTCCTAAAAGGAAATAAATATGAAAAAAATAATACTGTTAGGACTCATCGCATCAATGCCATCTTATTATGTTTATGCAGACAATAATCAAGAACATACATTTTTTTCCTCAATTGGTGATGATCCTTTTTTTAAAGATAGTAAATTTTACTTATCTACCCGCAACCATTGGAAGTATTTGAAAGAAAATGCCGCTCAGCAAAAAGAGGTCCATAGTGCATGGGGGCAAGCATTTAGTTTTGATTATAAATCAGGTTATTTATTTGATACTTTAGGTTTTGATGTTACCTATAATAACGTAATCAAACTTGGCGCAAGTGATTACTTTGCATCACGTAATTTACTTTATAATCATGGCAAAGGCCTCAATAAGCACAATGCAACAGGTTTTAATAAATTTACACAACGCTATGCTAAGATTAAATTAGGCGATGATGATAGTACGGTTAATTTTAATGGCAAAATGGGTTGGCATAGTTTAAAAGACTTTGGTGTAATTAGCTCTTCACAACATTTAACGCGCAATAGTTACCTCGGCTATAGTGGAACGCTTAAATATGATAATTTTGCCTTTTCATTGGGTTATATTACCAGTACGTTACCCCGTGAATCATCTAGAAAAGTTCATTTTATGAGTTTAGATGGTAAGCATGTTATTGATAATATCAGTACTGCAGAAATTGCTTATAAAGATAAAAACATGACACTTGATTATTCTTATGGTGTAGCTAAAGATTACTTACGGCGTCATGCTATTGAGTTGGCTTATAAACCCATACCTAAACTTACATTAGGTGCCCAATTTTATGGTAGTTATGCATTAAAGAATCATGATAAGATGAAGCAAAATGTCACAGATTTTGAAGATCATGCTTGGCATTATGCGACTGATTTAGAATGGAAAGAAACGGATTGGTCAATTAAAGTCGGATTAGGCTATACCGATGCCAATAAACGTAATGCAATAGGTTATTATCACCGTCATCTAGGTAAAAATAACCGTGCTCGCTTTAATGGAATGGCAGCAACTGGCGCCGATTATATGCGAGATGGTGAATGGGTAATTTCAAGTATATTATCTTACGATTTTATAAAAGATAATACTTCAGGACTTTATTTAAACTATGGTGAATTTAACTACAAACATGATACATTAAAGAACGGAGAAATTAATGTTTTTAACATTTGGACTCCAAGTAGTGGCATGTTTAAAAATTTATCTATATTATCTAAATTTGGCTATGGATGGTCTTATAAAACACAAAGTGTCAAAGATATAACACCAAAACTAAGACACGGCAAGGCACAACGCTCTCCTACTTTATCAGCTGAAACTGCTATTGATTATCGCTTTAACATATTATAGAAGGAATAAATTATGAAAAATATCATTAAATTAGCTAGCATCTTGGTACTTTTTACTTCCAGCATAGTACAAACCGTTGCTGCCGATGTTAATCTTTATTTTACTCGTCATGGTAAAACCATGTTCAATACTGCTCAACGTGTACAAGGTTGGTCTGATACACCACTTACAAAACCCGGTATTGAAGTTGCTCAATATTTAGGTAAAGGTCTAAGAGGAACTGATTTTATTGCTGTTTATTCAAGTGATCTCGGTCGAGCAAGAGAAACTGCTCGCTTAGTATTGGAGGCAAAAGGTGAGGAAAGAATCAGTATTATTGAGTCTAAAAACCTACGTGAAACATGTTTCGGTTTATATGAAGGTGATTTAGATCCAAATATGTGGACCCCTGCGGCTCAATATCTTGGTTATAATTCAGATAAAGAATTAATGGCTGATTTAGCTGTGGGTAACATCACATTAGATAAAATGATGAATGCCATTGCTGCAATTGAAAAATCAGGTGAAGCTGAAAATTACAACACAGTTAAAAAACGTATGACTCTGGCAATGGAACAAATCGCTAAATCTGCTCAAGCTAAAGGTGGCGGTAATGTATTAATCGTATCTCATGGTATGGCAATTATGGCATTGGTTAATGATATAGCTGACTCTCCAGTTAGAGAAGGTTTAGGAAATGCTAGCGTTACTAAAATCCGCTACACTGATGACGGTAAATTTATTGTCGAAAGTATCGGTGATATGAGTTATGTTGAAAAAGGTAAACAAGCTAAAAAATAACTAATTATTGTAGTATTAACTTGCCACCCCAGTAGCGGGTGGTTTTTTATGATAAAATCAGACTCTCCTTATTTTCGGTACCGTATTAAATTTCCTGATCTTTCTATCCAATTTATATTAACAAACTATAATAAAAATTAATCATCTAAGTAGAGATGTAAAATTAATTAATAAAGCCTGATTTTTAGCTCTTTTAATCGTAATCAGAATAAAAATAACTTGTCAGTGGTGGATTTCTAAGCTATTTTATTCAAATTGTTATTTGATTATTATTATTTTATGAATTTACTTTGCACCATTATGATTAACAATATTATCCATCATCACCATCACCCTGATTAGTCTTCGGGCATTTGGTGCTGGAAGACAAAGGTCTTCCGGATAAGTGCGAAAGTAATCAGAAAGCCCTCGGAAGATCTCTTCCGGGGGCTTTTTTTATTGTTTCAAAAGGGAATAAGTTACATTTTAAGTCATCAATCAGGAGGGAAATATGTTAGATAATTCACGATTAAGAATTGCAATGCAAAAATCAGGGCGACTCAGTGAAGAGTCCCAAAAACTACTTGCTCAATGCGGTATTAAAATTAACTTACAAGAACAGCGCCTTATTGCTTTCGCTGAAAATATGCCTATTGATATTCTCAGAGTTCGAGATGATGATATTCCTGGTTTGGTGATTGATGGTGTTGTCGATATCGGTATCATCGGTGAAAATGTACTTGAAGAAGAGGTGCTTTCTCGCCAAGCAGAAGGTCAGCTACCACAATTTAAAATGCTTCGACGTTTAGACTTTGGTGGATGTCGTTTATCCATTGCTGCTCCACGCGATTTTGATTATCAAAGTCCACAATGTCTAGATAACTTGCGCATTGCTACAACCTACCCTCACCTACTTAGACGTTATTTAAATCAATATAACGTCAAATTTAAAACGTGTTTATTAAATGGTTCGGTTGAAGTGGCTCCTCGTGCAGGTTTAGCTGATGTAATTTGTGACCTTGTTTCCAGTGGTGCAACATTAGAAGCTAATGGCTTAAGAGAAATAGAAGTTATATACCGCTCAAAAGCCTGCTTAATTCAACGTGAAGGTAAATTAACAGAAGATAAACAAGCTTTAATAGATAAATTATTGACTCGTATTCAAGGTGTCATTCAAGCACGTGAATCAAAATATATTATGTTACATGCACCAACCGAAGTATTGGATCAAGTCATTGACTTACTACCCGGAGCTGAAGATCCAACCATCTTACCGCTTGCTAATGAGAATAACCGAGTAGCGTTACATATGGTAAGTAGTGAATCGTTATTCTGGGAAACCATGGAAAAACTTAAGGCGCTAGGTGCTAGCTCAATCCTAGTATTACCAATTGAAAAAATGATGGAGTAAAGCTATGCAGATCTACTATTGGCAACAGTACAATCAAGATGAGCAGCAAATGTTACTAACACGCCCTGCTGTTAATCAGTCACAATCAATTAGTATTGCAGTCAGTTCAATTTTACAGCAAGTAAAACAAGGGGGAGATAGTGCGCTAAAAACTCTAAGTAAAAAATTTGATAATATAGATCTTGATAATGTTCAAATGTGTAGTGAAGAGATTTCTGATGCAACCAATCGTATAAAACCAGAGCTTAAACAAGCGATGCAACAAGCAGCAGATAACATTACTTTATTTCATCAAGCTCAAATTCCTACGCCGATTACCATAGAAACAATGCCTGGGATAAAATGTCAACAAGTGACTCGACCTATTAAATCGGTTGGTTTATATATTCCTGGTGGATCAGCGCCGCTATTGTCTACTGTATTGATGCTTGCTATTCCAGCGAAAATTGCAGGCTGCCAACAAGTAATCTTATGTTCACCTCCGCCAATAGCTGATGAGATCCTTTATGCAGCTCAATTATGTGGTATTAGTAAAATTTACCAGTTGGGCGGTGCACAAGCAATTGCTGCCATGGCTTTTGGTACTGAAACGATACCAAGTGTAGATAAGATATTCGGACCGGGTAACGCCTATGTTACGGAAGCAAAACGTCAAGTTAGTCAACGTATCGATGGTGCAGCCATAGACATGCCTGCCGGTCCTTCCGAAGTCTTAGTTATTGCTGATAGCGAAGCAAATCCAGCTTTTATTGCGGCCGATCTTCTTTCACAAGCGGAACATGGTCCAGATTCTCAAGTTATTTTATTAACTCCTGATGAAAAACTAGCAAATGCTGTATCAATTGAAGTGGATAAACAATTAGTATTACTTGCCAGAAAAGAGATTGCCGAGATAGCACTTAAACAAAGTCGTTTAATTATTACTACTGATCTTGAACAATGTATAGCAATCAGTAACCAATATGGTCCAGAGCATTTAATTATACAAGCCAGAAATGCCAACGACTTAGTTGATAAAATCACGAGTGCTGGTTCAGTCTTTTTAGGTGACTGGTCGCCTGAATCTGCAGGTGATTATGCTTCGGGTACTAACCATGTGTTACCAACTTATGGTTATACCGCCACCTATTCAAGTTTAGGATTAGCAGACTTTCAAAAACGTATGACAATTCAAGAATTAACCCCGCAAGGTCTGTTAGCTATTGGAAAAACCGTCGAATTAATGGCCGAAGCAGAGTGGTTAACAGCTCATAAAAATGCAGTAACAATTCGACTTGCTGCGTTAAATAAGGAGTCCCAGAAATGACGAATACTTTTGATATTAGCCCATTAATTAGGAAAAATGTTCGTGAACTTACACCTTACCAGTCCGCTCGAAGAATCGGTGGTAAAGGCGATATTTGGTTAAACGCAAATGAATTTCCGACCGCCCCCTATTATCAATTAACTCAACAAACGCTTAATCGATATCCTGAACCACAACCTGAACAAGTCATAAAACTTTATGCAAATTATGCTGGGGTTAAACCTGAACAATTAATTGTCAGTCGTGGTGCAGATGAGGCTATTGAGTTACTAATGCGTGCCTTTTGTGAACCTGAGAAAGATAGTATCATATATTGTCCACCAACCTATGGTATGTATATGGTTAGTGCTCAAACTATGGGTATTGGATATAAAGCCATACCGCAGACCGAAAATTGGCAATTAGATCTGCCAAATATTGAAAAAAACCTTGAAAATGTGAAATTGATTTACATTTGTTCTCCCAATAATCCGACAGGTAATATACTCAATCCGGATGACATTAAAACACTTTTAAATATGACTAGAGGCAAAGCGTTAATCATTGTTGATGAAGCTTATATTGAGTTTTCAATGCAAAATACGGTTGTAAGTTGGTTAGAAAACTATCCGCATTTAGTAATTTTACGCACCCTGTCTAAAGCATTTGCATTAGCTGGATTACGTTGCGGTTTTACTATTGCTAATGAACCGATAATTACCACGTTGCAGAAAGTAATCGCACCTTATCCACTCGCTACGCCTGTTGCTGATATTGCCGCACAAGCTTTATCGCCTGAAAATATTAGCATCATGCAAAATAATGTTGCTGGTTTAAATAAACAAAAGCAAAAGCTGATTGATGATTTACAAACCATTAATTTAGTCGATATTGTCTACCCAAGTTATAGTAATTATCTTTTGGTCAAATTTAATAGTTCAGTGCCTGTATTTAATGAGCTTTGGCAGCATGGTATTATTTTGCGAGATCAACATAATCAACTTGGTTTAAATAATTGCATTCGAATTTCTATTGGTACCCAAACAGAATGTGATAGATTAATTACGGCATTACGTCGTTTAACAAATGAGGAAATATCATATGGCTGATAAATATCTATTTATTGATCGTGATGGCACATTAATTACCGAACCACCTGTTGATTTTCAAGTCGATAAATTTGAAAAATTGGCCTTTGAACCAAATGTGATTCCCGCACTATTAAAATTACAAGCGGCTAACTTTAAGTTAGTTATGGTTACCAATCAAGATGGTCTAGGTACTGATAGTTTTCCGCAAGCTGATTTTAATGGTCCACATAATTTAATGTTACAAATTTTCAAATCTCAAGGGATCAATTTTGAAGAGGTATTAATCTGCCCACACTTCCCAACGGATAACTGTAATTGTCGTAAACCCAGTATTCAGTTAGTGTTACCTTATTTGTTAGAAGGCAAATTGGATAAGAACAATAGCTATGTCATAGGGGACAGGGAAACGGATCTTCAATTAGCAACTAATATGGGAATAAAAGGCTTACGTTATCACCCTAATGAATTAAATTGGGATGAGATAGCTCAACGCCTTACTACACCTGACCGCTATGCTAAAGTTGAACGTAAAACGAAGGAAACCGAGATATTAGTTGAAATCTGGTTAGATCGTCAAGGTAACAGTACCATTAATACAGGTATCGGCTTTTTTGATCATATGTTAGACCAAATTGCAACGCATGGTAATATACGGTTAAACATCCAAGTTGCAGGCGATTTGCATGTGGATGATCATCACACGATTGAGGATACTGGGTTAGCATTAGGTGAAGCATTAAAAATTGCGCTAGGTAATAAACGTGGAATTACACGATATGCATCAACTATCCCTATGGATGAATGTTTAGCTTCTTGTTCAATAGACATTTCTGGTCGTCCTTACTTAGTATATTCGGCTGAATTTACGCATCAGAAAGTCGGTGATATGAGTACACAAATGGTTGAACATTTTTTCTATTCACTTAGTTATGCTATGGGAATTACGTTACACTTAAATACAATTGGTACTAATGATCACCATAGAGTTGAGAGTTTATTCAAGGCTTTCGCACGTGCTTTAAAACAATCCATAAAAATAGACGGCAACAATCTGCCAAGTTCGAAAGGAGTGCTCTAATGAAAGTCGTCATCATTGATACCGCCTGCGCTAATTTGGCTTCGGTAAAATATGCTGTTGAACGTTTAGGCTATCAGCCTGTTATAACAATGGATCCTGATTTGATTTTACAATCGGATAAATTGTTCTTACCCGGCGTCGGAACGGCTGAAGCAGCAATGAATCAATTAGCGCAACGAAATCTCATCGATCTGATAAAAGTCTGTACACAACCTATTTTAGGAATTTGTCTTGGCATGCAGTTGTTAGCGAGTCATAGTCAAGAAGGAAACGTCAATACGCTCGGTGTAATTGATGAATCGATTGTTAAATTACCTGATTGTGGTTTACCATTACTACATACTGGTTGGAATCAAGTCAATGCTAAGGCTGGCGATCATTTATTCAGAGATATTCCCGAAGGTTCTTATTTTTATTTTGTTCATGGATACGCACTACCAATATGTTCAGCAACTATCGCGGAAACCAAATACGGCGAAAACTTTTCCGCTGCCGTACAAAAAGACAATTACTTCGGCGTTCAATTTCATCCCGAACGTTCTGGTTCAGTAGGTGCAAAACTGCTGAAAAACTTCTTGGAGATATAGATACTATGCCAATACCAACTATTATCCCCGCATTAGATCTTATAGATGGGCAGATTGTCCGCCTCCATCAAGGTGATTATGCACAAAAAAGAGAATATGCGCACGATCCTCTAAAACAGTTACAATTTTATCAAGCACAAGGTGCCAAACAACTTCATTTAGTTGATTTAACGGGTGCAAAAAATCCACAACTACGTCAAATTGAATTGATAACAAAACTCATCAATGGTGTTGATATTCCGATACAAATTGGTGGAGGAATTCGCCAACAAGCCGATATTGAAGCTTTGCTAGCTGCCGGTGCTCAACGGGTGGTGATTGGTTCAACTGCTATTAAAACACCAGAGATCGTCAAACAATGGTTTAGTAATTACGGCGCTGATAGATTAGTATTAGCCTTAGATGTACGAATTAGCCCTGAAGGTAAAAAATACATTGCTATTCATGGATGGCAAGAACAATCTAACCAGACCTTAGAGCAGGTCATTGATAATTACTTACCTTTTGGGCTTAAGCATGTACTTTGTACTGATATTTCAAAAGATGGCACTTTAAGTGGTTCTAATGTAGCGTTATATCAGCACATTACCCAGCAATACCCTCAAATTGCTTTTCAAGCATCTGGTGGCATTGGTGATATCAATGATATTAAAGCGCTAGAAAAAAGTGGTGTAGCAGGCATTATTGTCGGTCGAGCATTATTAGAAGGCAAATTTACCATTCAGGAGGCGATGACATGTTGGCAAAACGTATAATACCTTGTCTTGATGTTCGTAATGGTCAAGTCGTTAAAGGTGTACAATTTCGTAATCATGAAATTATCGGCGATATCGTACCACTTGCTGAACGTTATGCTAAAGAAGGAGCGGATGAATTGGTATTTTATGATATTACTGCCTCTTCTGATGGACGTGTTGTTGATAAAAGCTGGGTAGCAAAAGTCGCCGAAGTGATTGATATCCCTTTCTGCGTGGCAGGTGGAATTAAAACGATTGATGATGCTGCCCGCATACTTGCTTATGGAGCAGATAAAATATCCATTAATTCCCCTGCCTTAGCAAATCCAGATCTTATCAGCCAATTGGCCGATCGTTTTGGTGTTCAATGCATCGTAGTGGGTATCGATACTTGGTATGATAGCCAAACCAATCAATATAATGTTTACCAATTTACTGGTGATGAGAAACGGACTATCGCCACTGTTTGGAACACTTTAGATTGGGTTGAAGAGGTACAAAAACGAGGAGCTGGTGAGATTGTTTTAAATATGATGAATCAAGATGGAGTGAAACAAGGCTATGATTTAGTTCAGTTACAAGCTGTACGCGCCAAATGTAAAATTCCATTAATTGCATCAGGTGGTGCAGGTGAAATGCACCATTTTCTTGATGCTTTTTTAAAAGCTAATGTAGATGGTGCACTGGCAGCATCCGTATTCCATAAACAACTTATTAATATTAAAGAATTGAAACAATATTTAGCTAAAAAAGGAGTGATAATACGCTTATGTTAACCTTAGAACAAATCAATCAATTGGATTGGCAAAAAGTGGGAGATTTAATGCCTGTTATCATTCAACATGCCGTTTCCGGTGATGTACTCATGCTCGGTTACATGAACAAAGAAGCATTAGAACATTCTATTACAACAGGTAAAGTAACGTTTTATTCTCGCACTAAAGCGCGTTTATGGACTAAAGGTGAGACGTCTGGACATTTTCTGGAGTTAGTAGATATTGCACCCGATTGTGATCATGATAGTTTGTTAATATTAGTTAATCCGCTCGGACCAACTTGCCATAATGGCACTAAAAGTTGTTTCAGTCCCGCACAGTCAGAATGGGGATTTTTGTTTGAACTTGAACAGCTCCTTGCTTCTAGGAAAAACGCTGATCCTAATTCGTCATATACCGCTAAACTTTATCAAGATGGGACTAAACGTATTGCACAAAAAGTTGGCGAAGAAGGTGTAGAAACAGCATTAGCCGCTACCGTTAGAGATCGCGAAGAACTAAAAAATGAGTCTGCTGATTTGATTTATCATCTTTTAGTGTTATTGCAAGATCAAAACTTAAACTTACAAGATGTTATTGGTATTTTAAAATCCAGACATCAATAAGCGTTACTAATTCTTTGAGCTATTTTTAACTTAATTCGTCGTTATTTAAAAAATGTGTTTTAGGTTAAAAATAGTTCAGTATATAGGTCTACCCTTCCTCATGATCGACTTTATCATTTATAATTTATCTCATTCAACACTATAAATTATTTGTAACTAAAACTTGATCATTTCATCAATACATTTGAAATGTTACTAAATTTGTTGTTATCCATTCTAATCACGTGGTTTGTATCTACAACTCACTGAATAATCGCGTTTGAAATGATCCCACTTATAAATAAAATAACAAGATTAAAACACCTATTATTCGGTCATTATATTAACATCTCTTGCATTATAGTTTATGATCCTAAACAATTGTAATTAATATTGTATTGGATCTTCTGATGTATCGCTGGTTTGAAAAACGAATTAACCCCTACCCTAATAATGATCCTCAACCCGTTGCTAAAAATCTGTTTGTATTTTTATGGCAAATGACAAAAGGTATTCGGTTTTATATTTTATTATTAATCTTTTTTAGTGCCTTTGTCAGCGCTTTTGAGACTTTTTTATTTGCTGTTGTTGGGAAAGTAATAGACAAATTAAGTATCGTGACACCTCTTGAGTTGTGGCAAAAAGAGGGGGGTACATTAATCATATTGGCAATCATTATTGCAGGTAGTACTTTATTTGTTGCGCTAGGTACGATTATCAAACATCAAGTGTTAGCTGGCAACTTCCCTATGCGTTTACGTTGGAATTTACATCGGTTAGTTCTCAATCAAAGTATGCAGTTTTTTCAGGATGAATTTGCCGGTCGGGTATCGGCAAAGGTAATGCAGACCGCATTGGCGGTACGCGATACTATATTTTTGATTTCCGATATTTTAGTTTATGTTGTTATCTACTTCTTTACTATGTCGTTAGTTTTATCAGACTTCAATATCTGGTTACTTATTCCTTTTACCAGTTGGTTATTCTGTTACATGATAGCGATGATTTATTTCGTACCCCGTTTAGGAAATATTGCTGAACGTCAAGCCGATGCCCGTTCACTGATGACAGGTCGCGTTACTGATGCTTATACGAATATTATGACAGTAAAACTCTTTTCACATTCAGGTAGTGAAGCTAATTATGCTAAAGAATCAATGGATGGCTTTTTGGTTACCGTTAACAAGCAAATGCGTTTAGTTAGTAGCTTTGAGATTGTGAATCATATTCTAAATATTGGTCTATTTTTAAGCACTTTTGGTCTGTCCTTATGGTTATGGAGTAGTTCCATGATAGGTGTAGGAGCAATCGCAGCTGCTACTGCGCTGGCTTTACGTTTAAGTGGTACATCACACTGGGTAATGTGGGAAATGACTTCACTATTTGAGAATATAGGTGTAGTCAAAGATGGAATCAATACTTTTTCTGTCAATCAAGAAATCAAAGATAAACCTAATGCTAGCGAACTTAAAGTAACAAAAGGTAATATCGTATTTAAAGATGTTAATTTTAATTATGATAATCGTGTAGATGATCCGATTATTGAGCAACTAAATCTTAATATTAAACCCGGTGAAAAAATTGGTTTAGTCGGTCGTTCTGGTGCAGGTAAATCTACTCTGATAAATCTCTTACTACGTTTTTATGATCTAAAAAGCGGGCAAATTATCATTGATAACCAAGATATTCGTAACGTGACACAAGATAGTCTGCGTTCTCAAATTGGTATGGTTACCCAAGATACCTCTTTACTGCATCGCTCGGTACGAGAAAATTTGCTTTATGGTAATCCAACCGCCAGTGAAGAACAAATGTATCAAGCTGCGAAACAAGCAGAAGCTGATAAATTTATTGTCACCTTACGTGATGCACAAGGTCGAATGGGCTATGATGCTTATGTCGGCGAACGTGGAATAAAATTATCTGGTGGACAACGGCAACGAATTGCTATTGCCCGCGTAATGTTAAAAAATGCACCAATTCTATTGTTAGATGAAGCTACGAGTGCATTGGATTCAGAAGTGGAACTTGCCATCCAACATAGTTTATATCAACTAATGGAAGGAAAAACAGTAATTGCCATTGCTCATCGTTTGGCAACTATCGCTGCCATGGATCGCTTAATAGTACTGGATCAAGGTAAAATCATTGAACAGGGTAGCCATCAAGAATTGTTAGCGTTAAATGGTCTTTATGCCCAACTATGGAAACATCAGAGCGGTGGTTTCTTAGGTGATGCTTAAATAATTAAATGCTCATTAGATCGTCATCAAGAATTTGATGACGATAAATCAATGAAGTATAGATTGATAAACCTTATAAGCATTTCATAAATTTGACTGAATATGATTTTTTGATAGTGATTTACTCAATAAGAGTATTATTAGATTCTGTCATTATTGATAATACATCGCAATTAATTGCCCAGCGACTTCATGGATAGATAAGGGCGTATCAAATATATCTTGCAAAATATCGGCCTGCATAATCGCTTTAGGTTGCCCCTGATAACAAAGTGCACCTTTTTTCATGGCTAAAATATAATCAGAATATGCAGAAGCGAAATTAATATCATGAATGACTAGAATAATGGTTTTACCTAACTGATCGGCTGCTAAACGTAGCTGTTTCATCATGGCAACTGCATGTTTCATATCAAGATTGTTAAGCGGTTCATCTAACAATATATAATTGGTATCTTGGCATAAAACCATTGCAACGTAAGCCCGTTGTCGCTGTCCACCTGATAATTCGTCTAAAAAGCGATGTCGCAAATCCAATAAGTTTAAGAATGCTAATGATTGGTCAATTATCTCCAGATCTTTTGTGGTTAATCTTCCTTTGCTGTATGGATATCGACCAAACCCTACTAATTCTTCTACTGTTAATCGACTATTGAATTGATTTTCTTGTCGTAGAATTGACAAATTTTTTGCCAACACAGCACTATTCGTTGTCACAACATCTAGATCGCCAACTTGCACTCTACCAGAATCCGCTAGTAATAATCGACCTATGATAGATAATAACGTTGATTTACCCGCTCCATTTGCGCCAATGATAGAAGTAATACCGCCATTTGGAATGGTTGTTGTGATATTGTCTAAGATGACAGCATCGCCATATTGTTTTCTAATGTTATCAATGGTGATCATTTTAGAACCTTTTTAATATTAAATAAATGAAGACGATACCGCCAATAAATTCTAATACTACCGATAATGTACCTGACATATTTAATGCATATTCTAAAACAAGTTGACCGGCTACTAAGGCAATGACAGCCAATAAAAATGCGGTAGGTAATATAAATCGGTGTTGGTAACTTCCAGCTAGCAAATAAGCTAAATTTGCAACCATTAAACCTAAAAATGTCAATGGACCAACTAAAGCCGTAGCAATGGCGACTAAAATCGAGACTAAAAATAACGTCACCATCACTTCACGCGAAAAATTCAGTCCCAAATTAATTGCATGACTTCGACCTAAAGCTAATACATCAAATAGATGACGTTTGCGCCAAACAATCCAGCCGATGATTATAATAATAAAAACAGAAAACCAAATTAACTCTGGCGCTGCACGAGTAAAAGTAGCGAAGATCCGCCCTTGTAAAATCGCGAACTCGCTTGGATCGAGTAACCGTTGTAATAATGTGGATAGACTGCGAAATAGTGCCCCTAGAACAATACCAATCATTAACACAAGATTAATGTTAAATTTTACAACTTTAAAAATCCATTGATATAGCAATATCGAAAACACAACGAGTAAACTTGTCTCAATAACAAATTTCAAAATGCTAAATAACCAATATGAACTAACATTACCGCTATAGCTAAAGACAATTAGTGTTTGAATCAATACAAATAGACTTTCAAACCCCATTAATGATGGCGTTAAGATACGATTATTAGTAACACTTTGAAATAGCACAGTTGAAATACTTGCTGAAAATGCCACAATAATCATCGTCAAAAGAATATAACCTCGATGAACTAAGACATAATGTAGATTATTTCCCAGATTAATCGTCATGAAAACACTTATCAATATGCACGCTAAAATACAAAGCAGTACTAAGCGCTGTTTTGATGTAAAATTTGATTTCCAAAATGTCAAATAGTGTTTAATGCTTTGCATATTTGGCTTGCTTAATTAGTAAGTAAAGAAAAATGATTGCACCAATCCCACCTAAAATAGTGCTGGCTGGTATTTCAAAGGGGGCAATAACAATACGGCCAATAATATCACACACCAGAACTAAACCGGCACCGAAGATACAAACGTAAGGAATAGTTTTGCGAACATTGTCTCCCATTATCATACTGATCAAATTAGGTACAATTAAACCAATAAATGGTAATAATCCAACTACTGAAATCACAATGCCGGTTACTAATGCAATGACTGTTAGACCCATTAACATGACAGAACGATAATTTAGACCAACGTTTATAGCAAATTCTCGCCCCATACCTGCAACAGTAAAACTATCTGCTACCCAACATGCAAATAATGTTAAGAAACCAACCAACCATAACAATTCATAACGTCCTTGAAGCACGCCGGAAAAATCACCACCATATATCCAAGCCCACAATGATTGTAATAAACCATAATACATAGCGATAAAAATTGTTACAGCACTGATGACACTTCCTAACATGATTCCTACTAATGGTACAATCAATGCTGACTTTAGAACTATCTTACGCAAAATTATCATAAATAACGCTGTTCCAACCAAAGCAAATAGACTCGCAATTGTCATTTTAAAGAAGATTGTTGCCTCAGGTACAAACACCATGACTAGCAATAACCCCAAACTTGCAGATTGTGTTGTACCTGCTAAAGAAGGTTCGATAAAACGGTTTTGAGTCAACAATTGCATAATTAATCCGGCCACACTCATAGCACTACCGGCTAATAATAGAGCCATTGTACGAGGAAGACGACTGATAAAAAGTATATCGCGCGTATCTGAATCAGTCATAAAGGTTAGAAAAGAGATATTTGTTACACCAGTTAATAGGCTTATCAATGATAAGCCTATTAAAATTATGATACCAATAATTAGGTAAGTTGACTTCATAGATTAATTATTCTTGACCTACTATTGTTATTTCATCAGCTTGCGTTGTATCTTGTTCTTCATCATATATCACATTCTCATCCGTATCGTCTGATTCATCTTCCACATCCTCATCGGATTGAGTCGAAGCTTGATCGAGCGCATCACTGACTTGGTCAAGTAAGATATTATAAGTCTGAATACCACCGGCAATATAAATAGAGGCTGAATCTAAATAAACAATATGGTTATATTTCCATGCATTAGTTTTATGTATTAAAGCATTATCTAATAACTGTTTCGCAGATGGTGAATCAGTTCGACCAATAGCATTATCACGGTCAATAACAAATAACCAGTCAGGATTTACTGTAAGTAAAAACTCAGCATTAATCACATTGCCATGAAGACCTGTACTAGCAAAGGTCGTTGCAGGCGCAAAACCTAATTCGTCATAAATAAAACCAAAGCGTGAACCCGGACCATAACCTGACATTTTACCGCCGGTCACTAGTATAACCATGGCATTACCTTGATTTGTTGCCTTTTCTTTAACAGTGGCTACTTTTTGTTTAAACTGGTTAATCAATTCTTCAGCGGCTTGTTGTTTTTCAAAAATCTGTCCCAATTGTTCAACTCGTTGAGTCAAACTTGGTAAAAAATTATGGCTATCAATTGTTAATGAAACCGTTGGCGCAATTTCGTTTAATTTCTGATAAGCATCATTTGCACGACCACCCGCAATGATTAAATCAGGTTGTAGATTGCTAAGTGCTTCGTAATTTGGTTCAAATAAGCTACCAGCATTTTGGTAATCACTACTTTCGTATTTACTTAAAAAAGGAGGTAAAGATGCATCAGTTTGCGGAACTGCGGTAATGTTAATACCAAGTGCATCCATCGTATCAAGTGTAGCCGGATTTAAAACTACGACTTTTTTAGGGTTAACGGGTACAGATGTTGTTCCCTGTTCATGTTCAATCGTGATTGTTTTAGTCGTTACCGATGCCGTATTATCAGATGTTTGCGACGTTTCAGATGAAGAATTTTTATTATCACACCCTGTCATAGTAACGGCTAACATTAGGGAAAATGCTATACTTATTGTTTTAACTAACTGTTGACGTACCAACATACAATTACCTCATTTCGTAAAAGAGACTTATTATCATTATCAATTAGTTGTCCACTATAACAAAAATTACAATATATAAAAATAAGATTATTTAATTGATTATTTAGCTGTTTAAATATTAATCGTAATAATTATTATAATCGTGTTTAACAATGGTACGAAAAGGCTTGGACAAAAATTATAATACACTGAAAATAATTATTTTTTATTATTTTTCCCCTTCAGAAACTACTTTTTAGTTACTATCAGTAGCTTTCTTTAATTTTATCAGCTACATATAACCCTGTTGCCGCAGCTTGTGATAATGAACAGCTTACACCCGAGCTATCACCTATAATATAAAGCCCATTAACCTTAGTGGCAAAATCATCATTAGTTTGTATTATAGGCGCGTAAGATTTGCTATCCATCGCATATAATATAGTATTTCCATCAATTGGCTCACCTATTAAACTTTGTAGAGCAAACAGAAAATCACATGTTTGTTGTAAGTAATCATTGGGTGTTAAACTAGCTAAATTAGCAAATTCTGCTTTAGTTAAAGTTGGTTCTATTAGATGCTTTTTAAATTTAAAGCGCGCATCAATGGTATGTAATCGTTGATAAGCAATCGGCTGTTGACCCTGATTTATGTGGTTTATTGTTTGTTGGAGATAACTATGGGCTATTTGATGATGCTTAAACCATTTGGGAATAAATAATGTAAAATTAAGATTGCTACTCTCACCTACTTCATAACAGTTTTGTCCATCTGGCATGACTAATCCGTTCTGATATTTTGCAATTACACGCCCTGATGGATTCATGCAATAAGTATAACCGGTAAAATTTTTCGTTTGATACAAAAGCTTGGTTTCAAAGGTGTTAGCTAATAATGATTGCAATTGCTTATTATGCATTTCAATTCTAAATCCAAGATCGAGTCGTGTTTCACCATAACTAAGTTCTAACTTTTGTGCGATTGTTTGCAACCATGGTAGACCACTATTTCCAACGGCAATAATTACCTGTCTACTTTGAATTATCTCACCATTAGATAATTGCAACAATATGCCATTATTATTTGGTTCAATATCCTGGGTGGTAATATTGAATTGAAACTCAACTTTTTGATTTAGTTGGTGAGCTAATTTTTTAAATATTGATGTTGATAGCGATGTTCCTAAATGTCGCGTTTGCGTGGTAAGTACTTTAAATCCATATTGTTGAGCTCGCTGCATAAGCTCTTCATTATAAGTATTATAAAGAGGTCGTTGATCAGCACCAAATTGACACAAAAGTTGATCAACTTGGAACTGATAATTAATACTCTGCTGCGCACCAATCTTTTGAGCTAATTCTCCACCAAAATCATTCGTATAATTGTATTTCCCTTCGGATAATCCTAATCCACCAAAGCCTAAATAACGAGCCTGTGTTTGATGAGTAGCAACATCTTCTCCTAGTAATAATAAGCGCTCTGTTAAAGAATGACCGGCATCCAACACTAAAACTCGTTTTTTAGTTGATGACAGACCTAAGGCTGCAAATAACCCACTCACTCCAGCGCCAATAATAACTACATCATAATTTCGCATAGTTCTAATAATACAAATATATAAATGCGCTAGTATAACACTTTTATGTAGGCTGAATAAAAAGGAAATTAACATAATAAATTACCAAGACTACATTTTTTACTGAACAACATTTTTTACTAAACAAACTATCATTATTAACGGCATGTAATTTATTAAGTTAAAACTAGATATCAGATTAGATTATTTATCTTGTTATTATTCATAAGTATAATAAAATAAATTATAACGTTTTGATTTTATTTAACTTGAGGGGAAATTATGAAAAAAAACAGTTCTGTCGATTTAGCGACTTTAATAATAAGAATTGCATTTGGTGTAATGTATTTAGCTCATGGATTAACCAAACTCTTAGTTTTTACTCCATCAGGTACCGCAGCGTATTTCACATCGTTAGGATTTCCAGCTTTGCTAGGTTATCTAGTCATTGCATTTGAAATTGGAGGAGGGATATTGCTCTTAGCTGGTTTTTTCACACGATTAATTGCTCTATTAGCGGTTATTGAAATGATCACCATTAGTCAAATTCATTCGGTAAATGGTTGGACATTTAGTAATCCTGGAGGTGGTTGGGAATATCCTGCATTTATGGCATTTATCGCATTAGCACTGATGTTTCTTGGAAGTGGAAAATTAAAATTGAATCGCCTATTCCATCATAATGACTTCAATAATAATTAATCAAAACTCGTTTATGATAGTCTTTTAATTCTAATATGATTAAAATCTTGATGTGTTATTAACTTTGGTGAATATAGAAAAAAGGAAAAATAATGAAAAATAAGTTAATAATAAAATGAAAACACGAATGATCAAATGAGCTTGCCCATTTGATCATTAATTACTAATAATTATTCACCAAATCCAGTAGCAAATAATTCACGGATTTCATCCATCGCAGCTTGTTCGTCTTCACCATCACAGACGATTTCAACAGTAGAGCCACCTTTAACGCCTGCACCAAGTAAACCCATCATACTTTTCATTTTAATGGTTTTATCGTTATAAATTAGTTCAATATTACTTTTATAACGACCCGCTAATTTAACTAAAGTGGTAACAGGACGTGCGTGAAGACCCGTACTATTCTTAACTACCATTTGTTCTTTTAACATAATTAAAGTCCTTGTTTATTTCATTAAACTTAAAATTTTAAATATTGTGTCTTATTTATTTAAATTCGTCTAGAGGAAATTTGTGCGCCCATTTGGCATCTAAATTGATTAGTCAATCAAATTATGATGTATGGTCTATAACTTATTGAATATTATATTAATAATCACCGAATTGGTAACAATAAATCATTTATCAATAATAGTTATTAATAAAACCTCGAATTTCTTTGAGGAATAAATCACCATATTTTTCCAATTTTACTTTTCCTATTCCGCTTACAGATAAAAGATCCTGTTCTCTTTCAGGAAGAATCTGCACCATTTCAAGTAAGGTTCTATCGCTAAAAATGATAAAAGGTGCCACATCTTCTCTTTCGGCGATGGTTTTACGTAATTTCTTTAAACTTGCAAACAATACTCGTTCTTCATCAGATAACAATGCCGATTGTAATGTGGATTTTGCGTTGCGTTTTTGTTGATCTATATTTGATATTTTTACACTTGGTTTAACCATCATTAAAGGAGATTCTCCACGAAATATCGTTCTTGCCGCTTCTGTAAGATATAATGTTGAGAACGTCGCAAAATTCTGTTTTATATAACCGCGATGAATCAATTGTCGGATTAAGCTCATCCAATGATGAGATGATTCCGATTTTCCAATACCAAATACCGATAATTTATAGTGACCATTATCTATAATTGCCGCTCTTTTAGAGCCTCTTAATACATCGACAACATATTGAGAACCAAAACGTTGTTCAATTCGATAGATACAAGATAAGATTTTTTGTGCATCAATTAGGGCATCATAATGTTTCGGAGGATAAAGGCAAATATCACAATTATGACAGGAACCATCATGGTTCTCACCAAAGTAATTCAGTAATATTGTTCGTCGACAAGTTTCTGCTTGTGTATAAGCTTCCATTTCGTTGATTTTTACGGTTTCAATTTGCTTTTGAAATCCATCTTCTTTTTGTGCAATTAACTCTTTAAACCAATTGAAATCGCGCAAATTATATAGTAATAATGCCTCAGCAGGTAGACCATCTCTACCGGCTCGTCCGGTTTCTTGGTAATAGGCTTCAATGGTACGAGGTGCATCCGCATGAATTACAAATCGAACATTAGATTTATTAATTCCCATCCCAAATGCAATTGTGGCTATCATAATTTGAATTTGATCTTTTAAAAAGCGCTCTTGCGCTTTGGCGCGCTCTGCTCGTGTTAATCCAGCATGATAAACCATTACCGAGAATCCTTTCAAAGATAATTTGGTTGCCATGTTTTCTACTTTAGCTCGGCTCGAACAATAAATAATGCCACTTTGTCCTGCTTGTAGTGCTAAGAAATCGGTAATTTGTTTGATCTGATCATTACGTTCCATTACGGTATAACGAATATTGGGTCGATCAAAACTGCTAATATGAATATTGGGGTTATTTAGATTGAGCCGTTCAATGATATCTTTACGAGTCATCTCATCGGCTGTTGCTGTCAATGCAATTACAGGAACTTGAGGGAATCTAGTTTTAAAACTACCAATTTGGAGATATTCAGGACGAAAATCATGTCCCCATTGTGAAATACAGTGTGCTTCATCAATACTAATTAAGGCAGGAGGATATTGTTGTATAATTGCTGAAAACATTGATGTTACAAGGCGCTCTGGCGCAATATATAACATTTTTATTTCATTACAGCTATATTGACGTATAACTTCACGCTGTTCTTCATTAGATAACATTGAATTTAAATAAGCAGCTTTAATTCCAAAGGCCGCTAATTGATCAACTTGATCTTTCATTAATGCGATTAATGGTGAAATCACAATGGTTATGCCAGAACATAACAGAGCTGGAATTTGATAACACAACGATTTTCCTCCACCAGTTGGCATTATGACTAGATTATCTTCACCAGCCATTATAGACTCAATAATTTGTAGCTGCTTATGGCGAAAAGTTTTATAACCAAATATGTTTTGTAATATGTCTTTGGCTTGATCAGCAATCATGAAATAGCACCTTTAATTATTACAACTTTAGCTGAAATAGCTTATGTAAAGATTTATAAAATCCATATTACAAATCTATTGCTTACCGTCCTCCTAAGACGGAGAAATGTTTCATCGAAAATTTGATACGCTGTTGAACCGTTTCTGTTTTATTTGCTTTTTTTAATTCAGCAATATGCTGTTCAACGATACTTGCTCTTTGATGTAAACCCACATCATTTGCAATTTGGATATTTAAACCTGGTCTTGCATTAAGTTCTAATATTAGTGGGCCTTTGTCTTTATCTAAAACTAGATCAACACCTATATAACCAAGATCTACTAGTTCATAACAACGAGTCGCTAATTCAATAAACTTAGGCCAAAGAGGTAATTGAATATTACTTACAATATTGTCTGTATCTGGATGCCTTGAAATTTGCTCATTAAACCAAGAACCATTTAAAGTTATCCCGGTAGCTAAATCAACACCTACACCAATCGCACCTTGATGGAGATTTGCCTTACCATTTGATTGCCGTGTTGGTAAGCGTAACATTGCCATAATAGGGTATCCTAATAACACAATAATCCGAATATCAGGAACACCTTCATAACTGATGCTTTTAAAAATAGGATCTGGCTTAACACGATATTCAACAATAGCATTATCACGCATACCACCAAGTGAATATAAGCCAGTAATAATATTAGATAATTGGTATTCCAATTCACTATGTAATACCAATTTACCCGATACGGTTTTAAAACGATCTTTTTCGTAACGATCAGCGATAACGATAATGCCATCGCCTCCTGAACCTTGAGCAGGTTTTATTACGAAATCACGATGATCCTTTATAATTTCATCAAATTTTGAAATATCATGTTCGGTTCGAATTATCCCATACATTTCAGGTACACTGATACCCGCTTCAATAGCTCGCATTTTGGTAAGAATCTTGTCATCAACATAGGGATAATTACGACGATTATTATATTTTAAAATATAATCTGCATTACGTTGATTGATTCCCATAACGCCTTTTTTTCTAAGATTCTTCCACGTATTAATTAATGAGATCATCTTTTCTTCTCACTATTTCAACATTGCTTGAAAGCGAAATAATTCTAATAATCGATAACCACGATAGCGCCCCATTGCTAACATAAAACTGATCAATATTAATAGAATTGATGGGAAGGTGAACACCCAATAAATCAATGGCTTAAAGCCCATTATTCCATATGCTAAAGATGCTGTTATTAGTGTTCCTAGTGCCACTTTTAGGGCGAAATTAGCACCTCGCTCTTCCCATGTTATGGATAATCGTTCAATTGTCATTGTGAGGATTACCATTGGGAATAGTGATACAGATAAGCCTTGCTCAAAACCTAATTTGTGACTTAATAAACCAGTAAATATGATTAACATAACTACGAACGTGAGTACCACCGATAGTCTTGGGAGCATCTGCAATTTCAAATGTTCTAAATAAGAACGTAATAATAATCCAAAAAATACGATTATTGAGAAAAATACTAATCCGAATATCAAACCGGTTTCTCTAAATGCTAGTGCAATAAGCACAGGGGTAAAGGTTCCTAAAGTATTAACGCCAATTATATTCCGTAATAACAATATCATTAATACACCAAAAGGAATCATTAGCATAACTTGATAAGCCAATTGGGTTGTGATAGGTAAAGTATAAAAGGAATATTCAGTTAAATTATTACTGTCGGGTGTTAACTTAGCTAAATGAATAGCAGTTAATTCACTATTTGCTAAACTAAAATTCACTCTTGCTCTGCTCGCATTATCGGCTTTAATAATATCATCATTACCTATCCACCAGACCATTTGGTCATCCGGTAATCCTATGTCTCCATTTGAAGGATTAAAATAATACCAATTACCATTGGATCCATTTATAGTACTATCACGATTATCAATGCTCTTACTTGGTTCAATATAACTGCGAATCCATAGATTCAGGTTCTGATTGGTTGATTTACTTAATTGTAAAGTATGAACTAATTGAATGGGAATGTAAGCGTGAGATAAAACTAATTCAATGGCATTAACTCTATTTTCTAAGGAATTATTGCCATTTAAAATCAATTGTACATCACTGTTATTAGGATCATTGATTATATTAATGGTTGTAGTAATAAATGAAGATATATTAGCAGATTTACTTCTGATCTCTTTAACTAGACGTTCAACTGCATCTTTCTTGGCGCCAACAACCGAAATGGGTGAGCGCCACATATCGCCTTTAATATTGTTTGCTGTAGCGTCCGAATAACGTTTAGTGAGATTTAAGCGATAAAATAAAGTTTGCTGTCCGGATACTGATCTAGCAGACCAAGTTACTTGGCGATTATAAGGCAAGTTAGTGATATTTTGACCATAACCACTTGCTAAAAATAATTCATTAGATACCGTGTAATCACCGCCTTTTGGTGGAATATAAAATTCAATATTAACAGGCTTGCTTCCCTTAACTTCAAAATTAACTCTAGCATCAATAGTCCATAAATTGTCTACCTCTTTCTCCGTAAGTGGTGTTTTAAGTACGAAAATTTGATAGGACAGAATCGAGACACCTAATACTAATAAAATTGTAATAATAATTTTTAAATGCATGGTTAATGAACGCATGATAAAACTCACCTATAAAATATTTACAGTGAACAATCCGATTTGGCTTTATATCTTAAACTCGGATCAACAATAGCTTTGAATTGCACTAAAGCTGTACGTGCTATTAGAAGAGGGTAATTAAAACGTGACCGATCAGTTAAATTAACTTCAATTTCATGAACTTGCCCATCAAAGCAAACATTTAGCTTAACGACGGGTCGTTGAGTATGAGATTTGTCTTCATCATCACGAATATCATCATTTCTTGTTTTAATCTTACTATATCTAATTAATGGTTTTTCAATTGTTGGCAAATTTAATCCTTCGACTTGTGGTTGGAATCTAACCCATGGTTGGCCATTTTTGTTAAAAATGGCCACATTTGTAGCACTAAACGAAGAAGTTAACGCTCCAGTATCAAGTTTGGCTTTAATTGCAACATTTCCTAATTCTTTAATATGTACCTGTTCATATAGTCCATAAATACTTTTATTTTGCTTAGCTTGTAAATTCATTGACAGAGGGAACGATAATAAAAATAGACTTATTATAAAACCAATTAAACGCATATTATTAATATCCTGAAAAAATGCTCAAACAAAGATACAACAAGAATAAGATATTTAGACTAGCAATGACTATATTATTATAATTACTGTCTTTAGAATTATTTAATCAGTTGCTTATGCTTATATTTAAAGCTAATGCTAATTACACTAAAATTATAAAAAATTACCATATCTTGTATTATTAATATCTGATACTGATATAAAAATCTTTATAAGATAAAACGAATCGGTAAAATAGCAATATTATTTTTATTATTTTTACATTAAATGACTTTAATTTAAGCTAACGTTAAATTTGCAAGTTTGATAACTAACCATTTGACCCCTTCATTAACAAAAGCAATTTGTACGCGCTTATGTTCACCTTCACCATCAATATTAATAATGGTACCTTCACCAAATCGCTTATGAATGACTTTTCGGCCTAAAGTATATCCCTCATTCTCAGACTGGCTTTTGATAAAGGCATTACGACGCTGTTCAATAAATTGCTTATTTTGTTCTTTATTAGCAATATTATCATAATGATTTGTATCAGCAGTTGTAAAATTAATCCCACCACGATAGCTTACATCTTGCAGTAATTCTTCGGGTAACTCAGCTAAAAAACGAGACGGCAAATTCCGCTCTTCTTTACCATATAAACGCCTAATTTCACACATTGTCAGTGTCAGTTTCTTTCGCGCTCGAGTAATGCCAACATAAGCTAATCGGCGCTCTTCTTCCATTCTCTGCATATCACTAATAGATCGCTGTGCAGGAAAGATTCCTTCTTCTAAACCAACAATAAATACATGATCAAATTCAAGTCCTTTAGCTGAATGTAACGTCATCAACTGTACTGCATCACTATTTTTTTTGCTCTCTTTTCCTTCTAAAGAAGTGTAGGCTAAAAAGGCTTCTAAAACGTTTAATGTTCTTCCATCTTGCACGTCAACAATTTCAGTTAGTTGATTGTTTTTAATATATTGTTGATAAAATTGTTCTGCAGCACTGATCAATTCATCCAAGTTTTCAAGGCGGGATTGACCTTTTATGCCTGCTTCTTGTTCATACATTTCATAAATACCAGAATGTTTAATCATTTGTTCCAGTTGCTGATAAAATGGTAGTGTTTCAACTTGTTCATGAATTGATTGGATTAACTCAACAAAACGAGCAAGACCTGAACGTTGTCGAGCAGTTAGTATATTCAATCCTAAAAGGTCAATCGTTGTTTTCCATAATGATTGTTGACGTTGTTTTGCTAGATTGCGTACTTTATTTAAAGTCACATCGCCAATACCACGTGTTGGGGTATTTATAATAAGTTCATAAGCATTATCGTTATCGTGATCATGAATAAAGCGTAAATACGCTAGCGCTAGCTTGACTTCCTGACGTTCATAAAAGCGAATTGAGCCATAAATTTGGTAAGGAATAGACGATTGCAAAAGTGTATCTTCTAATAAACGAGATTGCGAATTATTACGATATAAAATCGCACAATCTTTATATTTAGCACCATCATCATAGTATTTTTTGATTTGACCAATGACAAAACGGGCTTCATCAATATCATTAAAACCAACATAAATGGCGATTTGCTCACCCTTTTCACTTTCAGTCCATAAGTTTTTACCTAATCGATTGCGGTTGTTAGCTATAAGGTGATTAGCAACCGCTAAAATATTACCGGTTGAACGATAATTTTGTTCTAAGCGAATAATTTCAGTATCTGGATAATCATTTATAAATAATTGTAAATTATCGGCATTAGCTCCGCGCCAACTATAAATTGATTGGTCATCATCCCCGACAATCATGATATTAGCCGTATGGCCTGCAAGAATTTTGACTAATTGATATTGTATTAAATTGGTATCTTGAAATTCATCAACTAAAATATTGGTGAAACGTTTATGACAATATTCTAATACCTCACGATCGCGCTTTAATAACTCATAAGTTCTTAATATCAACTCGGAGAAATCAACATAGCCTAAACGATCACATATTGCTTGATAATCCAGATATACTTTTTGCCACATCGCTGATTTTGGGCTATCAATTATAATTTGATGAGGTCGTAAGCCATTTTCTTTTTGGCTAGAAATAAATCCTGCGCATTCTTTTGCTGACCATTGCTTTTCGTCAATCTTTAACTCTCGGAAAATACGTTTTACTAATCGATTTTGATCTTCAGTATCAATCAATTGGAAATTACTTGGCAACCCAGCTTGTCTAGCAAAAATACGCAATAAACGATGAGTCAAACCATGAAATGTTCCAACCCACATACCATTTAAATGACCTTCCCCAACTAACGCTTCAATACGTTCTTGCATTTCAGCTGCCGCTTTATTAGTAAACGTAACCGCAAAAATCGAATTAGTTGGGTAGTGTTTTTCAATACACAACCAAGCGATACGATGTACCAGCACGCGAGTTTTACCACTCCCCGCTCCTGCTAGTACTAAAGAATACTGGCTATCGGTTGTAACTGCGTTATTTTGTTCTGTGTTTAAATCAATCAATAAGGACTTTTTCATCATTTTTTTATTGTGAATTGGCGATTTATAATCTTTAACAACACATTATAAATCGCGATAAGATGGCATTAGATATGCTTAAAAAAGTATATCTTGTCATTAAAATAAACAAGATATAACAGACTTTAAATGCATAATAGTTATAAATATTATAACAAAAAATTCAATTCGAACAAATCAGTTATTGAAAAATGCGGCAACAGTCGAGTTTCAGGTTGTTGATAAATATTAATATGTGAGATTTGTAACCAGCAAGCCATCATTCCACTGTTTATTGCGCCAATAACATCAGTATTTAAATTATCACCAACATGTAATATATGCTCTGGATTGATTTTTAATCGATGGCTAGCTAAATGAAACATATCACTATATGGTTTGGATAATCCATCTACCCCAGAACGTAATGAAAACTGAAAATAATCGCTTAACCCAATTTTATTAACATCCGCATTACCGTTGGATATGATGGCTAATGGGTAGCGCTCTGCCAGTTTTTCTAAAAGATTTAGCGATGCTTGAGGTACATTGATTTGATTGCGCCAATAAATAAATGCATTCATAGCATTATCAGTGATGTTATTAATGATTTGAGAATCGTTAATTCCATTTACTTTTAAAAATTGATATATACTTTTTGTTCGCCATCGCGTTACATCATGATAGATAGATGGATCGTCAATGGTTAGTGCATGTTTAATTTTATCAAATTCACTAAGCGTTGCTTGTTGTAAACCATCGACTTTCTGTATTTCTTTCATCATGGCATTTAAGGCTTGTTCCATATGGGGAACATTGTCATAAAGTGTATCATCAAGATCAAAAGTAATGGCTTGAATTGGATTAATTCGACGATAACAATGCATTAAATTTTTCCCCTTTTTGATCGCGGATGGGCTGAATCATAGACCTCAGCAAGATGAGCGAAATCAAGATGCGTATAGATTTGAGTTGTCGATAAATCAGCATGACCTAGTAATTCTTGAACAGCTCTAAGATCACCGCTGGATTCCAACATATGCGTTGCAAATGAATGTCGTAATTTATGTGGATTGATGTGTATACGAAGTCCTTGCTTTATTCCCCATTGTTCAAAACGTTTTTGTACATTTCGGTGTGATATTCGCTTACCCAACTTTGAAATAAATAGCGCATCATTTTCAGGCGAGAGTAATGGACGAACGGCTAACCACTGTTTTAACCATTTAACAGATTCACCACCAAGAGGTAATTTTCTTTCCTTACTACCTTTACCTAATACTCGAATTTCAAAATCTATCAAATTCAATACTTTGCAATCGAGACCTATCAACTCAGATAAACGTAAACCTGAACCATACATTAATTCAAGCATAGTTCGATCTCTGATAGACAGCACATCATTCCGATCTATATTCATTAGTTGATTAATATCATCAATCTCAATATTTTTGGGTAAATGACGAGCTTGCTTTGGGTTCGATACGCCTGTAACTGGATTAGCTGTTAAATCTCCCTGTTTTACCATCCAGTTAAAAAAACTTCGCAATGCAGATAATCGCAACGCAATACTACTGGTGCTTAGTCCATCACGTTTACTGCGAGAAACAAACATGCGTACTACCGAAGGATCTACATTGCTCCAACATGAAATTTCTAATTCCATAGCATGTTTAATAATAACGTAAAGTTGCCGGAGATAATTACTTTGAGTATGAACACTTAGCTGACGTTCAGATTTCAAATATAGCAAAAATTGCTCAACAGGTTTGCTAAGTGCTTCGTTATATTGAAATGTATTTTCTGCTTGCTCTTTCACGTCTTACCCAATAATTTTTACACATTAATCCGAATTTGCTTACTTTGATTATCTATTTTCTGGTTATCTATTTTCTGGCTATCTATTTTCGATGTACCCATTTTTCAATAAATAAGGGTAAAACTTTACTTAATTTTTCTAATAAAAATGTCCCTTGACCGGCTTGATAATGATCTTTATGGCGACTAGCAAAAACTAATACGCCGAGATCTCCATATTCACCTAGTAAAGTCATAGCCACAGAACCGACAAACTGGGTATCGGTTATTAGTAATTCTAGTTCGGTAGTATTAAGCTGACCCAGATATTGAAAATGGTATTGTAAATGACGAACACGAATAAAATCAAACTTATTGGGTGAGAGTGCATATGAATAGTAATTAGAAGGGGGAGAAACTTGCCATTTATTATCAAAAAGATACAAATAGGCACCAGTAAGTCCCATTGATTTAGCCCAACCATCTAATCGCTTAATGAATTCAGAAAAACTATCTGCTTGTAATAATACCATGAATAATTCTATTAAGGATTCAAACAGTTTTTGATTAAAGCTTGCTTGCTCCATTAGTAGCGTAATTTCTGTTTCAAGCTCTTGAATTCTAATACGTTGACGCGCTAGCTGCCACTCAGGTAAAGATATTGCCCCTCTTACTGGATGTGGAATAACTAAGTCCGCAATTTGTTGAGCATTACGTATGAAAAAATCAGGATTCTCAATTAAATATTGATGAACCAATTCATCATTTAAAATATGGCGTGCATTGGTGTTTTTAATGTGCTTCTGCTTACGCTGTTTTTTACGTACGGTAGTTATTGACTGTTTTGATTGTTGCGTTGATTGTGGTTGCTTAGATTTCAATGGGGAATCCTTATTTAATCATTATACTATAAGGCAATAAACCCATCATAAACATGAGTTGCAGAGCCTGTCATAAATAGTGGAGAATTTCCACCTTGCCATTCAATGAGTAACTCTCCACCCGGTAAATTAACACTCACTTTATTATCAAGTAATCCTTGATTAATGCCTACGGCAACGGCTGCACATGCTCCAGTTCCACAAGCTTGTGTTTCACCTACACCACGCTCGAATACTCTTAGTTTGATGTTGCGTCGATCTATAATTTGCATAAAACCAATGTTTGCCTTTTCAGGAAAACGTTCGTGCGTTTCCAATACAGAACCTAAGGTTGTAACGGGTGCAGTTACCACATCATCGACTTGTATAACACAGTGTGGATTGCCCATTGATACCACACCACATAAAGTAGTCTGATCTTGAGTACGAATGATATAAGTTTTTTCTTCCTTTATTGCTTTAAAAGGCACTTTACTCGGCGCAAATACAGGCGAGCCCATGTTAACACGAACTGTTTCATCTGAATTAACAGTAAGTGTAATCAGTCCCTTTTGAGTACTAACTTTTAGGACATTTTTCTTAATTAATCCTTTAAGACGAACAAAACGCGCAAAACATCGTGCACCATTTCCACACTGCTCAACTTCACTACCATCGGCATTAAAAATACGGTAATGAAAATCAGCGTCTGGGTTATAGGGCGGTTCTACTAATAAAAGCTGATCAAAACCAATCCCTGTATGTCGGTTAGCTAATCGTTTTATTGATTCAGAGGATAAATGAACATTTTGCGTAATGCCATCAATAACCATAAAGTCATTGCCCAATCCATGCATTTTAGAAAAATTCATACTAATCTCACTTTACGTATGCAATACGTTTTCATTCTATATTGATTGAATTATTATATCAGTGACTGCTATAACTAGCTATTAATGAGTTAAAATACAATTTGGTGAGATTTTATTGCTTGATGATATGTTTTAATGATTATCTTTCGAGGGATTCATTGAAAATAAAGGATAAAAAAGAACATTAAGCAATAGAAGAATTACTTAATATTCTTGAGATGTATATAAAAAAACATGGAATATGGTCACGGGTAAAACCGTTAAATCGTCTCACCGTCCCAAAGTGACTGAAATGTTTCACGTTTTCTAATTAATCGATGTTCAAGACTATTAATCATTACCTCTGCGGGTCTTGGGTGACTATTGTAATTGGATGCCATACTAAACCCGTAAGCCCCTGCCCCACAAATTGCAAGTAAATCATCTTGTTTAATTGCTAATTGTCGGTTTTTACCTAGTACATCACTTGATTCGCAGATCGGACCAACGATGTTATAAGAATATGGCGTTTCATTGCTCTCATGTTTATTAACAGGAATTATGTTCATCCATGCATTATATAAAGCTGGGCGAATTAAGTCATTCATCCCTGCATCAACAATAGCAAAGTGATTGTCGTCCTGATGTTTAGTATATTCTACCTTAGTGACTAATAGTCCCGCATTAGCCACTATAGATCGTCCTGGTTCGAATAATATTTCAACTTCAGGATAATTAACTAATTTTTCACTTATTGCATTAACCAAATCAACGATTTCGAGTGGTTGTTCGTTTTTATAACAGACACCTAAACCCCCTCCAAAATCAATGTGCTTGATATGGATGCCATCTAATTTTAATTGTTCAAATAAGGCAATAATTCGATCTGCACTATCTAAAAAAGGCGATAACTCAGTTAATTGCGATCCTATATGACAATCAATGCCTTCAATAGAAATATGTGATAACTCGGCAGCAGCACGATAAACGTCATAGGCTAATTGATAGCTAATACCAAATTTATTTTCCCGTAAACCAGTCGATATATAGGGGTGCGTTTTAGCATCAACATCAGGATTGATACGTAATGATATAGGGGCTATTTTATTCAACTGTTTTGCTATAGCCTGAATACGATAAAGCTCAGCTTCTGATTCAACATTAAAACACTTTATACCTACATTTAATGCTCGTTCAATTTCGGTAACTGACTTTGCGACACCTGAAAAAACGATCTTCTTGGGATCAGCACCAGCATGTAATACTCTTTCTAATTCACCTTGTGATACAATATCGAATCCAGCACCTAACTTTGCCAATGAATGCAAAATTGCTAAATTACTATTGGCTTTAATTGCATAGCAAATTAGATGTTTACGGTTATTTAACGCTTGATCATATTTAATCCACCGATTTTTTATATAATCTTCATTATAAATATATAAAGGAGTGCCATATTGTTCTGCCAATGCTTCAACAGGATAGTCTAAAGCATACAGTTTTCCACTACGGTAATTCAAGAAATCCATTACTCAACTCCATTTGAGACAGATGATGATACCTGAGTTGTCTGATTTTCAGGTGAATGCAGTGAACCTTTCAAACCACAGGCAGTAAGTAAGCCACTGACTAATAAAACGGCAATGAAAAATCTCATAATAAATTCTTCTTATAAATAGGTTAGCTAAAATTATTATTGATGGTTTAACCATCACAATGTGTGACGTATTTTATAAAATCTATACTTAATAAGCTATTACATTGTCATACAATGGTAAAATTATTAATAATTGATTAAATATAATTAATCACAATTATAGTTGCTGTTTTAAGGGAATAACACTTACATAATATTCGTATAATAAGTATTAATCGTGATTGATTCTAATAGGCTGTTTAGAATTTATTATCGTCTTATAAATTTAACGTTTTTTCAAATATATCTTAAATTTGCGCTAGAATTGTCTCACTTTTAAGTGACAGATATTTTGATACCATTACTTTTGTTAATTAAAAATATCATAAGATAATATCTAACCTACTAACTCTATTTATTATCTTGATAAATGATTCCAAAATGCCGATAAGCATGTGGGGTTGCAAGACGACCTCGTGGTGTTCGTTGGATATAACCTTGCTGAATTAAAAATGGCTCTAGAACATCTTCAATAGTTTCACGTTCTTCACCGATTGCTGCCGCAAGATTATCCAATCCAACCGGTCCTCCCATAAATTTTTCAATGATGGTCAATAATAATTTACGGTCCATAAAATCAAATCCTTCCACATCTACATCTAACATATCTAATGCACGAGTAGCGATTTCACAATCCACAACACCATTTGATTTGACATCAGCAAAATCACGGACTCGTCTTAACAGACGATTAGCGATTCGAGGCGTACCTCTTGAACGTTTTGCTATCTGGTGAGCGCCTTCTAAAGATAAATCCATACCTAGAAATTTAGCGCTACGATTAACAATATATTCTAGATCCTCAACTTGATAAAATTCTAATCGTTGAACTATGCCAAAACGATCACGTAATGGAGATGTTAATGATCCTGCACGTGTTGTTGCACCAATTAAGGTAAAAGGAGGTAAATCAATTTTTATGGAGCGAGCCGCCGGCCCTTCTCCGATCATTATATCCAGCTGATAATCTTCCATAGCAGGATAAAGTATCTCTTCAACAACAGGTGATAAGCGATGTATTTCATCAATAAATAATACGTCATGGGGTTCTAAATTAGTCAACATGGCGGCTAAATCACCCGCTTTTTCGAGAACGGGTCCGGAAGTTGTTCTTAGATTGACATTAAGTTCATTGGCAACAATATTAGCTAATGTCGTTTTACCTAAACCCGGTGGACCGAATATTAATAAATGGTCTAATGCATCCCCCCTATGCTTGGCAGCTTGAATAAATATTTTCATCTGTTCGCGGACATGAGGTTGACCTATGTACTCGTCAAGATACTTAGGACGGATAGCTCGATCTATCGTTTCTTCTTCTTTTTTACCTGTTGGGGATATTAAGCGATCTGCTTCAATCATGACTCATGCTCTTAGGATAATCAGTTATTAATTTCAATTGGTCGCATATTATAATGCGGATTTTAATGCTTCTTTAATCAAAGTTTCGCAATCCATATTTGGTTTCAATACTTTGTTAATAATTTTGCTTGCTTCTTGTGGTTTATAACCCAGAGTGATCAATGCTGAAATAGCTTCACTTTCAATTTGGTTTTGTGAAGAAATAGATAAAGCTGATTTATCATTATCAATATGTTCATGAATTGGATTGATTAATTCATGACTAAATTGTTTTAAACGATCTTTCATTTCAACAATTAAGCGTTCTGCTGTTTTAGTGCCAACTCCTGGTAATTTTATTAAGGTTTTGATTTCACCTTGCTCCACTGCTGCAACAAATTGAGTAGCAGACATACCCGACAATATGGCTAGTGCTAATTTAGGTCCAACACCATTAACTTTGATCAGTTCCCTAAATAATGTACGTTCTTGCTTATTATTAAATCCATAAAGTAATTGTGCATCTTCACGGACAACAAAGTGGGTTAGAATAGTCGCTTCTTGTCCATTATCTGGTAATTCATAGAAGCAGGTCATTGGCATAGTAACTTCATAACCAACGCCATTAACTTCAATCAAAACTTCTGGAGGTTGTTTTTCAACAATGAGTCCACGTAAACGACCAATCATTTTAATCTCTTTTTATAAATACAAATTTTTATGCAGTTTAACTCATGTTACCAAAAGAATAAAGCATTAACTGTATATATAGCCAGTTTATAGAATTAGAAATTTGATAATAAATAAAAACTTCAAGGCTAATTTTATTATGATTAAGTAAAAGCAAAAATCTTACTATTTTTTAATCAAGGTATGCATCATATGAGCATGAGTAATAGCAATGGCTAATGCATCAGCGGCATCAGCTTGTGGAGAAGCAGGCAATTTTAATAACATTTTTACCATATGCTGGACTTGTTTTTTATCGGCTGCACCAGTTCCAACAACAGATTGTTTTACTAACCTAGCGGCATATTCAAATACGGGTAATTCATTATTGACCGCAGCAACAATTGCGGAACCACGTGCTTGCCCTAATTTTAACGCTGAGTCAGCATTTTTCGCCATAAAAACTTGTTCAATTGCAAAATAATCAGGTTGAAATTGTAATATAATTTCACTAACACCCGCATAAATTCGCTTCAAACGAGTAGGAAGATCATCAACAGCGGTTTTAATACAACCACTGCCGAGATAACTAATTTGACGTCCAACTTGACGAATTACACCGTAACCCGTCAATCTTGAACCGGGATCAATGCCTAAAATTATAGACATTATAATGTAGCTGCAACCTCATCAGAAACTTCACCATTATGGTAAACTTCCTGAACATCATCGCAGTCTTCTAACATATCAATTAGACGTAATAATTTAGGTGCGGAATCAACATCTAAATCAACTTTAGTTGCAGGAATCATTGAAACTTCCGCTGATTCAGAAACTAAGCCGGCAGCATCTAATGCATCTTTGACCTCTCCAAAAGAATCTGGTGAAGTAAATACATCAATCGCGCCGTCATCATAGGTGACTACATCGTCAGCGCCTGCTTCTAAAGCAGCATCCATGACTTTATCTTCATCCGTACCGCTAGGATAAGAAATTACACCTTTTTTAGTGAAAAGATAAGATACTGAACCATCAGTCCCTAAATTACCACCTGTTTTAGTAAAAGCATGACGTACTTCTGAAACAGTTCGGTTACGGTTGTCACTTAAACATTCCACCATGACTGCTGTACCGCCAGGACCGTATCCTTCATAGATGATAGATTCCATATTGCTATCATCTTCACCACCAACCCCGCGAGCAATAGCACGATTCATAGTATCGCGAGTCATATTATTAGATAGTGCTTTATCCATTGCTGCACGTAAACGAGGATTTGAGCTTGGATCACCACCACCTATTTTTGCTGCAGTAACTAGTTCGCGAATAATTTTGGTAAAGATTTTACCACGTTTGGCATCCTGTGCCGCTTTACGGTGTTTGGTATTAGCCCACTTACTGTGACCTGCCATAAAATTCTCCAAAAATAAATTGGTCTTATAAAATCGGCGTATCTTAACATAATTTTTAGGCTAATTCATTATTGTTTGTTTCGATTATAACGGCTTAGATAAGCTTTAGTGCTGATATATGATTTAAATAATTTTATTTTCAAATATACAATAAAGAATATTAATTGTTGTATCCAACTAAAATATATAGCTTCAACCAGTTGAATCGTGTTTAAAAATAATTTTACCTATTAAATGAAATTAGCGACCACTTCGTTAAAATCATTAATAACGAAATGGTTAACGATTATTGCGTTAAATTATCAAGATAAGATTTAAAGGTAGTATATTGACAATATCCTTGATTGTCTGTTGGGCAATCAGTCATTTTCAATGTTACTTTTTGTGGTGGATTCTGTCTATTTAGCATTGTAGCATTCACAATCTGTTTAGTAGTTTGATAAACATATTCAATTTTTATGAATTCTTGACCTGTCTTAGGATTTTTCCATCGTTCAAAGAACAGCTTCCCACCTATTGGCGTCGTTTCAAATTGATTAGGTAGTTGGTAAGGCGTAATCTTTAATGCTGCTAGTAGAGATGCCACATTTGAGTCATGACCAACTAATACGGTTACCTTTGGTTTATTTTCCGAATTGGTAAAAGTATTGTCTATATATGTTAACAAGTTTTTAGCTACGTAATTAGCAATAACGGGAGCACCAAAAATAACCGAATTATAATATTCTTTGACTGAAATCAATTGTTCCAGTTCATCTAAAGATTGTATTTTACCCCATCCCACATTTTGAATCGGTGTTCCCTCATAATATTGTAAGATAAAGGCATCAGATAATGATGTACCTATTCGTAAAGGTCCTGTTATTGCCGGTTCCTGACCTTTTACAATTTTAATTTCAGCATCAAGATTATTTAAATGACATTGATTAATCCCTGTGCATGCGCTTGCACCTTGATAATCAATGACTTGCTCCATTTTCTGGTAAATTGGTTTTAACCGTTGATTAAGTCCATTAATTCCCCCCTCTCCTGCCTGTTGTATAATAGAAGCCATCGCTTGTTGTTTAAATTGCTCATTATCAGTTTGAATATTTAAACTAAATAATGGATCCATCGTATTGATTTTTTCTTTATGAAAAATAGTAACATCACATCCAGAAAATCCACCTAAAGCCAGATATTGTGCGGTAGCTATAGTTCGCTGCATGCTATTAGCATAGAAAAAAATATCTTTCTCAGTTGGGCAGGTTTTTTCATTTAATAATTTATTATCAACTAACCATTCTTGTAGATAATGTCCAAAATAACTTTCTAATACACCGCCTTTTATAGTTAAATAGCTTGCCGGTGTTTCCCATTGTGGCCATTGATGTGATGTTAATTGTCCTAACGCACTACTTGGTGTAGCTAAGGGGGCTCTTAAACCATGACGACTAAAAATGACAACTTGTTCAAGCGTATAATCCTCAATATCGCCTGCTGCCTGTACTGGTAAGGAGGTTACTAATAAAAATAAGGCCATTAACTTTGTTTTGCCGAAACATAGTTTACTAAATTTCATTTTTTCCCCATATATATTTATTTCAACTATTACATTATCAACTGTCAGATATGATAAATCTAACTTGATTGAATTATATAACATTGGATTGATTCAGTATGTGATCATCTCATCACATTTAATTAAACTGTATGAAATTTAGACAAAATTGATTGCTGAACTAATTGTAAAGCTTGACGATTGTTCCATGAGGGGGTCATATTAATAGCTTGTATATAAGGTGACCATTGATATGACAAATGTTCAGTTAATATAGGTTTAATTTGATATGGAAGATCCAAACAAAACCAATGTTCCTTATTAATATTCACATTGGGTGCATAGCGATATTTGAACTGAGGAAATATTTCAAATTCTACTGTTGTATGTAGATCTTTTAACGATAAATCAGATTGAAGGATATCAATTCCTGTCTCTTCTTTAACTTCTCGTAATGCTGTTTGTATCGGTTCTTCACCCTCTTCCATACTCCCTGTTACCGATTGCCAAAATGTGGCATCGTCTTGGCGTTGTAACATAAGAAAGTTACGGGTCAAGGAACAATATATTACGACTAGAATAGATTCAGGATTTTTATATTTCATTTCACGAATACCCAAAGCGTTAAGATATGCTTAACGCTTTGATGATATGAATAGTTTAACTATTTTTAATCACTTCAATACCTAATTCAATTAGCGATGAAGGATTTGCAGGACTTGGTGCCTCTGTAAGTAAGCATGCTGCTGCTGTCGTTTTAGGAAAAGCAATTACATCGCGAATATTATCTGTACCCGTTAATAACATGGTTAGACGATCTAAACCAAATGCCAAACCGGCATGAGGTGGTGTACCATATTTAAGTGCATCAAGTAAGAAACCAAATTTTTCACGTTGTTGCTGTTCATCAATTCCTAACAATGTAAATACAGCTTGTTGCATTTCATTCCGATGAATACGGACTGAACCACCCCCCACTTCATAGCCATTAATGACCATATCATAAGCATTAGCAACCGCATTGAGAGGATCGGCAATCAATTGCTCTGGAGTATAATCTTTTGGTGAAGTAAATGGATGATGCATAGCACTCATTCCATCATCACTTTCTTCAAACATAGGGAAATCAATAACCCACAGTGGTGCCCATTCTTGTTCATGGGTTAATTGCAGATCTTTGCCAACTTTTAATCTTAATGCTCCTAATGCGTCGCATACAACTTTATAGCTATCTGCACCGAATAATAGGATATCACCATCATTAGCCTGAGCTCGCATTAACAAGGCTTCCATTTGTTCTGCTGTAAAAAATTTTGCTACTGGGCTTTGTACACCTTCAATGCCTTTATTACGTTCGTTGACTTTAATCCAAGCCATACCCTTAGCACCATATACACTAACAAATTGTGTATATTCATCTAATTGCTTACGTGTTAATGTTGCTCCATTCGGTACACAAAGAAGTGCAACACGACCTTTCGGATCATTAGCCGGGGTTGAAAATACTTTAAAATCGACATCTTTGACAATATCTGCAACATCAATAATTTCAAGAGGATTACGCAAATCTGGTTTGTCACTACCAAAGCGACGCATTGCCTCAGCATAGGTCATTTGAGGAAATTCACCTAATTCAATCTGCGCTATATTTTGCCATAAACCTCGAATCATTGTTTCCATCATTTTGCGGACTTGTTCAGCTGTCATGAAAGAGGTTTCTACGTCAATCTGAGTAAACTCTGGTTGACGATCTGCACGTAAATCTTCATCACGAAAACACTTTACGATTTGATAATAACGATCAAATCCAGACATCATCAGTAATTGTTTGAATAATTGAGGTGATTGTGGCAATGCATAAAATTCACCTTTATGAATTCGACTCGGTACTAAATAATCACGAGCACCTTCAGGTGTTGCCTTGGTTAACATTGGTGTTTCGATATCTAAAAAACCATGTTCATCCATAAAAGCTCTGACGAAAGCGGTTATTTTGGCTCGCGTTTTAAAAATATGAGTCATCTCAGGACGACGTAAATCTATATAACGGTATTTTAAACGCTGTTCTTCAGTATTGTTTTGATTAAAATCCAGTGGTAATACATCACTACGATTGAAAATAACAAGTTCTGTCGCTAATACTTCAATTTCACCGGTTGCCATATCTCGATTTACTTGACCTTCTGGCCTACTACGTACTTTACCTTTAATTTGAATGCAGAATTCATTGCGTAATTCGGCTGCCAACTTGAATGCTTGTTCATAATCTGGATCAAAATAAACTTGAACTATACCTTCACGATCACGGAGATCAACAAAAATCATGCCACCTAAATCTCGACGTTTATTAATCCACCCACATAATTTAACCTCTTGATTAATATGAGAGGCGTTAAGCTGACCGCAATAAATTGTTCTCATTAAATATATATCCTGTGTGCTAATGCAAAAATGCCAATTATTATAGAACAAATTATTTTTGTATAAAGACTGTAATTAAAAATATTCGCTATTTATTTTATTTATATTCCTATTACTAAAATTACTTTGATTTATAATTGATTTATTGATTTTCATTAAATTCAAACAGTTAGTAAAATAAATCTATCATTTAATTAATAATATAATGATATTAATTAGTTAAGGACTTGTCATAATTGACATTTATTAATAAGCTTTAGCAACTTTTAAGAAAAATAAATCGTTATGAAAGCACTAATTTCAATTGATTATACTCATGATTTTATCGCTGATAAAGGCGCATTAACTACAGGTCAAGCAGGCCAATTGATTGAGTCTGCAATGATCTCATTAGCCACATCATTCATTAAACAAAATGATTTTGTTGTTTTTGCAATTGACGCTCATAACCCAGAAGATAAATATCATCCTGAAAATACGCTTTTCCCGCCACATAATATTATTGGAACTAAAGGGCAAAAATTATTTGGAGATTTAGGAAAATGGTATGAAATTCATAAAGATTCTCCTCAAGTCTATTGGATGAATAAACGACACTATTCCGCATTTTGTGGCACTGATTTAGATTTAAGGTTACGAGAAAGACATATAAATGAAATTCATTTATCCGGTGTTTGTACTGATATTTGTATTCTACATACTGCAATAGATGCCTATAACTTAGGTTATAAGATTGTGATCCATCAAAACGCCGTTGCGAGTTTTGACCCTATCGGTCATCAATGGGCCTTAAATCATTTTCAAAAAACCTTAGGGGCGACTTTAATATGAAATTAAGTCGAATAAATAAAAAGGAACAATAATGGAAATATTAAGAGACTACAAAGTGCATATTCTTGCGCTATTAATAGTACTAGTTTGTGAATTAATAGGGAAACAAACCCTTTGGGTGGTTACTGTTTATCCAATGTTATATGCTATGATCATTGGTGGTTTTTTTAGTTTGCCTAAATTTAAAATATTAGCTACGAAAAACATGAATAATGCTAGCAGCATTATGCTCATTGCTTTAATGCTTTTAGTCGCTAAATTAGGTGTATCAGTTGGTCCGAAAATTGATGAAATATTAAATGCTAAATTAGCCTTAATTTTTCAAGAAATTGGTCACTTTGCCGGCACAATATTACTTGGTTTACCTTTAGCTGTGATGTTAGGTATGGGGCGTGAAGCTGTCGGGGCTACCTACTCTGTGGCACGAGAACCAAATATTGCCATTGTTGCTGATAAATATGGCTTAGATTCTCCTGAAGGTCGGGGGGTAATGGCGATGTATGTCTGCGGTACCCTATATGGTGCAATTTGGATGAGTATTCTAGCTAGCGCGATTGCACACTTAAATATTATTCATCCTTATGCACTTGCAATGGGGGCTGGTGTTGGTAGCGGAAGTATGATGGCAGCGTCATTAGCACCAATTAGTGATCTTTATCCACAAATATCAGAAGAAATTAAAGCCTATGCTACTGCAGCAAATTTGATGTCTAGTATATTAGGTATCTATATCTATATTTTGTTTTCACTCCCCTTCGCATCGTTTTTATATAATTTAATTACTCGTCGCCATAAAAAACCAGAGGCTTAATATGAAGATTTTAGAAACACTATTTTTATTAATACTTGTCGGGATTATTGTGGCTGCTGGTAATTCTGTGGGTTATCAAATCAACATTGTAAATTCATTAGAAGCTTTAGTTGTTTTGGTCATTATTTCCGCTATTGGATTTTTATTAAGCAGACTACCTTTACTCAATAAATTACCTGTGATTTTATGGGTATCAGTTGTTGCAGCGTTTGTATCATCACCTATTTTCCCTTGGCATGAAAAGATCATTACCCTTTCCGATCAGGTCAGTTTATTAGCTGTCTGTACGCCTGTATTAGCATATGCAGGATTAGCTATTGGTAAAGATCTTGCACTATTTAAACGTATCTCATGGCGTATAATACCAGTATCACTTGCCGTGTTCTCGGGCACTTTTATTTTTGCATCATTAATAGCTCAACTTACACTTACATGGGAAGGGGTGATTTAATTTAAGGACTCATTATGAATAAAGAACAATTAAAACAGAAAGTATGTCAGGCTATTGCTGACAGAAAAGTTGATATTAAAGCAATGGCACTTGCCATTTGGGAAGAACCTGAGTTAGGTTATAAAGAAACAAAAACTGCGCAAAAAGTTGAGGCTGCTTTTGATAAGCTTGGCGTTGAGTACAGAAATAAGTTGGCATTAACAGGTGTTAAAGGTCGCTTAAAAGGTGGAAAAGGAAGCAAATATAGCGTTGCGGTGATTGGTGAGCTTGATGCAATTATTTGTGCAGATCATCCATCTGCTAATGACATATCAGGTGCAGCACATTGCTGCGGTCATAATGCTCAGATCGCTAATATGATGGCTGTTACCATGGGATTAATTGATTCTGGTGCAATGGAATATCTAGCGGGGGATGTTGTGCCTTTTGCTGTTCCCGCCGAAGAATATGTAGAAATAACTTACCGTAAACGTTTAATTGAAGAAGGTAAAATAAAATATGTGGGTGGAAAACCTGAATTGATTCATCGAGGCGAATTTGATGATATAGATATGGCATTACAAATTCATTTAACTAGTGTTCCTAAAGATAGATCGAATGGTTTCATTGAAATATCAACAACTAGTAATGGATTTATTGGTAAATTGATAGAGTATAAAGGGGAAGCAGCACATGCTGCAGCAGCACCACATGCTGGAGTTAATGCTTTAAATGCAGCAATGATGGGAATGATGGGTGTACATGCTATTCGCGAAACCTTTCAGGAAAAAGATTATATTCGTTTTCATCCAATTATTACACAGGGTGGCGATCTTGTTAATGTTATTCCTAGTAGTGTTAAAATGGAAAGCTATGTTCGTGCAAGCAATGTTCCAGCAATGATAGATGCAAATGAACGTATCAACCGAGCTTTAAAAGCAGGTGCAATGTCTGTCGGTGCAACTTGTGAAATAAAAGATCTTCCGGGTTACCTTCCATTGCAAAATAATCCTACTTTAAATGAATTATTGCAAAATAATGCCCAACAACTGATTGGTGAAGAAAATGTATGGGTAGCACCACATATGACGGGTAGTACAGATACCGGTGATTTATCTCACATTATGCCTGTCAGTCATCCATGGATTGGCTCTGTCCGAGGTGTCTTACATGGTAAAGATTATGAAGTATTTGATGAAGATATGGCTTACATTCGTCCCGCTCAAATGATGGCGTGTACAATTATTGATCTACTTTATAATGATGCAGAACAAGCTGAGCAAATGATGGCAAATTATCAACCATTAATGACTAAAGAAGCTTATCTTGAATTCCTATCAGATTTTGATAAATAGCATATGTAAAGCTAGGCAAAAGTTATTGCGCCTAGCTTTAGATTTTAAATCCTATCTTTTAATTAATTTTCCATTACAATGCTATCAATTATCTATTACAATCTAATTATAAACCGATTTTTTATGTTATAATCCAGCTAAATATATTTTTTTTCAGAAATGATGTTACCTCTTTCCAAAGAAGAACTATTACGTTATAACCGTCAAATCTCTCTAAAAGGTTTCGACATCGATAAACAGCAACTTTTAAAAAATTGCTCAGCACTAATCATTGGTGTTGGTGGTTTAGGATGCAGCGCCTCATTGTATCTTACAAATGCTGGTATTGGACAATTAACGATTGTTGATTTTGATACGATTTCAGAATCAAATTTAAATCGCCAAATTTTATACACAGAAAACTCTATTGGATTAAAAAAAGTTACAATAGCGAAACAAACATTAGCTCAATATAATTCACAAATTAAAATTAATACCATCAGTCACACACTTAATGATAACGAACTGCAAGACCTGATTAGTCATCATCATGTTGTCTTAGATTGTAGTGATAATCTTGCAACGCGACTACAAATCAACCGTTGTTGCCATAAACTGAAAAAGCCACTTATTTCAGCATCGGCTATTAGAATGGAGGGTATATTAAGTGTTTTTACCTTTCAGGAACATGAACCTTGTTATCAATGCTTAAGTCAGCTGTTTAAAGATGAACAATTAAGCTGTGTGGAATCCGGTATTATGGCTCCTTTGGTTGGTGTTATGGGCACAATGCAAGCACTTGAAGCGATCAAAATCATTACTCATTATGGAACACCCCTTGTTGGTCGAGTATTAGTGATGGATGCATTGTCAATGCAATTCAATGAACTCAAATTATTACAACAAGCTAACTGCCCTATTTGCCAATATGTCAATTAAATTCAATCAAATTATTCTTGCTCCGATGGAAGGGGTTTTAGACTATTATGTAAGAGATTTATTAACAAAAATCAATCAATTTGATTATTGTGTAACAGAGTTCGTTCGTGTCACTCATCATCTTTTAACTAAAAAAACATATTATCGACTTTGCCCAGAGCTTCATCATGGTGGTAAAACTAAATCTGGTACGCCCGTAAGAATTCAATTACTTGGTCAAGCACCCGATCTTATGGCTGAAAATGCGGCTTTGGCGATTGAATTGGGATCTTACGGAATAGATATTAATTGTGGATGCCCTGCTAAAACGGTTGTCGGAAGTCAAGGTGGTGCATATTTGTTAAAATCACCACAATTAATATATCAAATAACAAAGAAAGTACGTCAAAATATAGGTCTTAATGTGCCTTTATCCGTCAAGATAAGGCTTGGATTTGATGATAAAAGTCAGTGTTTTGATATTGCAGATGCCGTTGAACAAGCCGGCGCATCAGAAATAGTAATTCATGGAAGAACAAAAGTTGATGGCTATCAACCCGATAAAATCGATTGGTTAACCATTGGTAAAATCAAAAATCGACTAACAATTCCCGTTATTGCTAATGGTGAAATAATGACTAGACAATCAGCTCAGCAGTGTATTGCACAAAGTCAGACAACAAATATTATGCTGGGAAGAGGTATTCTAACAATCCCAAATTTAGGTAATGTAATTCGTAATGAAGAATTTCCGCTTAGTTGGGATGAAGTTTTATTATTACTACAACAATATGCTCAATCAGATTCGGTAGACGAGAGTATATCGCATAAACCACTGTATTTTTCATCTAGAATCAAACAGTGGTTATCCTATTTAAAACAACATTATTCTCAAGCGCATCAATTACTACAACAAATTCGTACTTTAAAAACCCAACAAGACATTATTGATGGTCTTCAAAACTACAAAATATAGATATTATGATAATTTGATGAGATTTATGTAAATAGAAATGATATCGATAAAATTCAAACAATTATAATATGTTTTGTATTATAATAGTCACAAACTATTTTTATTAAAAATAGTTAATAAGGATTTTTTACATAATTTATATCGAAAATATATTATTTAAATATGAAAGCATATCTTTTTTTATTTCTTGCAATTTTTTTTGAAGTTATTGGTACAAGTTTTTTAAAATTATCTAACCAATTTACCAATATTGGACAGACTATCGTTGCTATTGGTGCCTATTTAATTGCCTTTTTCTTTTTAAGTTTAGTTTTAAAAACCATTCCTATTGGTATCGCTTATGCAATATGGTCAGGTGTCGGTATTATCTGCATTACGCTAATTGGACTGCTTGTTTTCAAACAAAATTTAGATTTCCCTGCCTTTCTAGGTTTAACATTGATTATTCTTGGTGTAATTATTATCAATATTTTTTCCAAAACAACAGGACATTGAAAATGTTTATAATAGTTTTATTTTAAACTAATTAATAAACAATTTATAATCTTTTGAAAGAGAAAAATAACCTACAATATTTTTGACAAATATCATAACTATAACAAAAAGTTATTTATGCTAGTGTCACCATTTTTTTGATAAGTGCGCTTCAAATTTTTATTATGGAATGTATTTGGTTAAAAGCTAATTTCTTATCAATATTATTAAAATAATTTTACTATTTATAATAAAAAAGATGTTATTTACAATTTAATAGCAATTATTTTTCAAATATTTTATTAATAATATAATTCTATGAAAAAGCAGTTAACTTATTGAATTAAATAATTATTATTACAATTAAAGAATTAAAAAAAATTTTTTTTAAGTTTTTTTATATGGTTTAACGATAAAATAACGAAGAATAATTAGACTTTGCCTATTGTAAGGTCATATTTCGTTGGATATAATGCGTCCAGAATTAATTGCTTATCTTTTAATTCAAATTTGTAATTTATTACATATCTCATCTTATAATAATGAAAGGAGAAATTATGAAATTAACTCAATCTATTTTTTCAGCATACAATTCAGCTAAAAATTCTGTACAAAACTTTTTAAAACGCGAAGATGGTGTAACTGCTATTGAGTATGCAATTGTTGCAGCTGGTGTTGCCGCTGTTGTGGTTGTTCTTTTCCAAGATGGTGGTACTTTCCAACAAGCAATGGAAGGTATCTTCAACAGATTAAGTTCACAATTAGATACTTTATTACCATAAGTAATGAATTAACTGATTCATTATAATTAATTTTTAAGCTATTAGGTTATGCCTAATAGCTTTATGAACCGGCTATTGCTTTGGTTAAATTAATTTTCGGTTATTAATAGTTTATTCTTAATATTAGTATCAGTCAGTGAGTGTAAATCTCCAAAATTGTTTTTTATTTGCCTTATAACTATAAAAAAGAGGCTAAAAATGATATTTAATATTATTTATTTAACGATTAGAACTTTTGTAATTAAATTTTACAAGCTACAAAACGGTATTACATCTATAGAGTACACGGTATTGATAGCCTGTATTGCTGCAATAGTAATTGCTCTTTTCCGTGATGGCGGTTCTCTCGCAGTTGCTCTTGAAGGAATGTATCAAAGTTTAGGTAGTAGATTGATAAGATAATCCAATCATAAGTTTGATTATATAAAAATGGATTTTATTGAAAAAAGTATGTAATAACATACGGTTAGTTGTAAAAATATCCATAATATCAGATATCAAGTTAGATAAAGAATAAAGTAATTGTTTAAATGTTATTAAAAAACAGATGTGTGAAAAGGGATGATTTTATTTCGATTCGCCGTATAGATAATTTGTCTTTACTAATCCCTCTGATTACAAATCTGTTCTAATTTTTAATCAATTCATGATAGGTTTAAACTTTTTATAATAAAATTATAAAAATTAACGTTGAAAAATAATAATGAGCGAACAAAACATTGTACCACTGGAATGGGTAAAAGTAAGAGATTTAGTATTCCAATCTCTTGATCTTGATCTAATAGATGGATTGAAAGATGATCCTAATAAAGTTACGCGTGAAATTGTATTAATTATTCGCGATATTATTAGTTCAGGTAGAGCTTATATATCTTCAGATGACGCTAATACATTAGCTAGCATGATCTGTGACGAAATCGTCGGATATGGTCCGTTAGATTCTTTAATGAATGACGATTCAGTGAATGATATTTTAGTCAATGGTCCTTATAGTATCTACGTCGAAAGAGCAGGAAAACTAGTTAAAACTAACAAGTTTTTTATTAATGATCGTCAATTACTGGATATCGCTAGGCGCTTAGTTAATAAAATTGGTAAAAATGTTGATGAAGCTCACCCTCTTGTTGACTCAAGAATGCCAGATGGCAGTCGATTAAATGTTGTAATCCCCCCTATTGCTATAGACGGTGCATCTCTATCTATACGTAAATTTGGTAAAGGTAGTCGAAGTTTTTCTGATCTGATTAATTTTCGCTCATTAAATGAAGATATGGCAAACTTCTTAGTTATTGCTGCCCGTTGTCGAATGAATATTATTGTATCAGGTGGTACGGGTTCGGGTAAAACAACAATGCTCAATGCCTTATCACAATTCATAAATGATTATGAACGTACCATAACCTTAGAAGATGCCGCAGAATTGCGTTTACAACAGGATCATGTTGTTAGATTGGAAACTCGCTCTGGCGGTGAGGATGGACGAGGTCAAGTTACAATGCGTAATCTGCTTATCAATGCTCTACGTATGCGGCCAGACCGAATAATATTAGGTGAGTGTCGTGGCGAAGAGGCATTTGAAATGCTACAAGCTATGAATACAGGTCACAATGGTTCTATGTCAACATTGCATGCTAATACAGCCCGTGATGCTTTGGCGCGTTTAGAAAGTATGGTTATTATGGGTCAATCTGAGCTACCTATTACTGCTATTAGACGTTACATTAGCTCCTCTGTTAATTTTATAATTCAAGTCTCTCGACTTCCTGATGGTCAACGTAAAGTTACCAGTATTACTGAAGTATTAGGCATGGAGTCTGAAAATATAGTCACTCATGATGTATTTAAATTCGAAATAGATGATGAACGTGATGTTGACGGTAAAATTCAAGGAGAATTTGTCTGTAATGGATTAGTTAGACGTTCGGCACTTTATGAAGGTGCACAATATTATAATTTAACCAACATTTTGGAAGAACTCATGTTAAAAGCAGGGGGATTTGAAAAATGAATTTTATTTTTGGTTTTATTTTAGTACTAACATCTGTAATTAGTTTATTCTCACTAAAAAGAAAGCATGAACGGTTACAGATTTTTAATCTGGTCACTCAACAAAATAATTCTGCATTATCCCTCTTTGAAAATAAGATGGATGAACATAAAGTTTCATTATGGCAGAGCATCAATAGATCAATTATTATAAATTTTAAAACTAACTATAATTTACTTATTGATAATTTACCGAGTAAATTACATTTAGTTTTTATGATCTTCGCTGGCACCATAAGTGGCGTAATTTTCAATAATTTATATTTAGATGTAGATAATATTCTTGTCATTTTCGGTAGTGCAGTATTTTCTATTTTGCTTATGTTATTTATTGTTAAACGAAAAGTTAAAAAGCAATTCTATGAAACTTTTCCAGAAGCATTAAGTACAATAATCGGGATAATTAGCTCAGGTTCATCTATTTCAGTTGCATTTCAACAATGTGCGAAAATGGAGGGATCTGTTGGTAAAGCCATGAAAGAAGTTAATGCTAGAATGGAAGTCGGTGAGAATCCTCACAATGTTCTGTTAAACTCTTATCGTTTACTACCTTTTAATGAGTATTACTTTTTTGTCCTTACTGTGATGGTAAATTTAGACGGCGGTGGTGAATTAAAAGATGTTTTGACTAATTTATCCAAAGTGTTAACAAACAATGCTGCATTAGCAAAAATTCGTGATGGTAAAACAGCTGAGTTACGGATGACGTTACTTATTCTTTCACTAATTCCACCTGGATTCATTTTGTTACTTAAATATCTTGCTAAAGAAAACTATGAATTATTAGTAAATACTGATGGTGGTCATTATATACTTTATTATGTTGTTTGTAGTGAGCTTTTAGGTATCATTTTAATTAAAAAGATGATTAATAAAGCTATTTAAAAGGATAACAATGATGTTGATTTTGGTCTCTCTATGCTTAATATTTTTCGCTCTTAAAGAGCTAATTAATGAATATCAATATCAAAAGCAGAAAAAAACTTTAACTTCTTTATTAAAGGAAGAAGTTATTAAGCCTAAGACTACTAATAGAAAAAATAACGACGTAGCATTCGAAAAAATTATCGCTCAAAATAGTGTTGCTGTTAGTTTTCTAAATCGTTTTCAAGATGAGCAACTTTGGAAAGTTTACGCTATAGTAGTTATCCTTGGTATACTTTTCTTAATTAATAGTATATTTGATATTGTAAATTTAGATGAGACGACTTTAATAGTATCACTGTTTTTAATTGCTGTCGTGATAATTATAATACCCGAGCGACTAGTGAAAGCTCAAACAGCCAAAAGAATTAGAGGCGTATCTCGAGATTTACCTCTTGTCATTGATATTATCGCAATTATGGTCAAATCAGGGATGACCGTAGAAAATAGTTTTAATTATCTTAGTACACGAACTAGTAATATCAATAAAGATATAGAAACTATATTAGAACGGGCTTGCTTAATGATGGAAGTAAATGGCATTGAACAAGCGATTGATCTCATTTACCGAGAAGTACCATCTAAAGAAATGAGAATGTTTTGTACAACGTTGAAAAGAAATATAAGTTATGGCGACTCAATTTATATTACGCTATTGAATCTTTCATCTGAAATAAGGGAAATGCAACGGCTCTCTATTGAAGAAAAAATTGCAGCAGTTTCAGCAAAGATGACCGTACCAATGATGGTTTTTATACTTTTCCCATCATTAGTCGTTATTGCTGGTCCTATAATTTTAAAAATTTTAAGTATGCCTGTATTCAACAATTAATGCGAAAAAGTTGATAATTAATAGAATTTGAATAACCAGATAACATTAACCAAGTAGGAATCATTATGAAAGCAAAATATTTTTTTATATTTGCGATTATTGTAATAACGACAGGATGCCAAAACAGTAGCTTCAAAAGAGATCTTGCGGAAGAGCAAAGAATATATATTCTAGAAACCACAAAAAATTATGGCGGTCTAGTTGAAATTTATAAAAATCAACTAAAGGTTTCCGACTCAGAGAAAACACGCTTTAAGCTCGCTCAAGCCTATTATTTATCAATGGATTACGACTCCGCTCTGCGTGCACTAAAACCTATAATTAATGAAAGTAAAAATGATAGTGTTTTAGTACTCTATGGTAGAGTCCTTTCTGAGATTAAAAATCCAAAAGAGCAACAACCAAGATATCAAGAAGCTCTTCAATATTTAAATTTAGCATTAGAATTCAATCCGAAAAATGGTGAAGCATATAATTTGAAGGGTATAGTCGAAGTTAAGCTAGGTCAATATGATGCCGCGCGCTACTCGTTTATGAAATCCAGAGAGTTATTTTATGATGAAAATAAAGTCCTCAATAATTTAGCTACTTTGTCATTATTAGACAAAGATTATTTGACAGCTTATGATTATCTTAACATTCTATATAATAAAGGATATCGTAATAAAACTGTATTACATAATCTTTTATTTACCTTAGTAAAATTGGATAAGATAACGTTAGCTAAACAATTTTGTAAAGAACATAAATTATCTAACCGACCTGAAATTTTGATTGAAGAATTAAAAAAAGTGGAGCCAAATACTACTGTTAATTTTAATGAATTAGTTCCACCGGCAGGTCAAATGAAAAAGAACTATGAAAAAGTAAAAAATGCTGAAGAGAATACTAATAATCAAAAAAACAATATACCTCAAAATGATATTGTCAAATCGAAAGGGAATAATTTAGTTGCTATTCGTTCTGGTGAACATAAATCTTTTTCACGAATTACTTTTGAAACCACTAGTAAATTAACAAAAGAACAATATAGCATCCAAATATCATCAGGCAATGTATTACAGATAAAATTATTTAATGTGGAATTATCAACTTTAAATATAAATCAAATAATCAATAAGATAAAAAATAGCGATCGTAATTTTTCTAATGTATCTGCACAATATACCGATCAGGGAGTGTTAGTAATAAATATAAAAATTAAAAATGTTACTGAGCCTAAGATATCTTATATGGGTAAAGGCCAAAAAGGACACTGTACTTCAATTGACTTTTATCTGAAAAACTAATACCTGATAATTGTGTTAACAAAAATGATAATAGAAATATACTGTAAGGTTGGAGTTGTATGAGAAATAAAAGAATCATTATTTTATATATTATAATGTTAGTGATTGGTCTAGCTTTACTTTTTACCAATCGTTCTAATGAAAAAGAAGCCGTAGTAGCTCCACCTAAAGTAGAAACTGATTTACCAGTTTCGACAAAACCTGTTACTGAAATGGTAAATGTGGCTGTTGCTAAAACAGACATTCAATTACGTACGATTATCAAACCAAAAGATTATTATTTCAAAACTATAGAAGTAAATATCGAAACATTTGATAAATCAAAATACATATTTGATCCAAGTGAAATTAATGATTATGTGGTGAAAACTAACATTCAAAGAGAATCTCTAATTGAAAAAAGTCTTATTGCCTCCCCTTATAGTGAAGAATTTCGAACGTTATCATTAAAAAAAGGTGAATTCATATTTCCTATTGACATTGCCAAGGCAGATTCTTACTTATTAAAGAATCTACGTATTGGAGATTTGATTGATATCTATATAGTATTTGGTTTTGAACCTAATAATGCTGATTCTGTTATATCACCTGGTCGTAATTTTTCTACTACGAATATTAAACCAATCGTTGCAGGAAAGAAAATTCTATTTATTCAAGATGAAATGAACAATAATGGAAAATTTTCTAACGGTAGAATTGATCTTATTCTTACAAATGAAGAGATTAAATTGGTCAGAACACTTATGACTAATTCAACAGTTATATTATATCCGAGCTCCTTTAATGAAAGTTTTGATAAAGGTATGTTTATTTTAGCTGATAAAGAAAAAAGTTGGCCCGAATCAAATCAACAAATATTTAATAAAACTCCAATTTCAAGGCTAAGAGGCAAGTAAATATGTTAATGCTAGTAATAAAAAAAATATATGAACGACGATTTAGCTTAGCTATTTCTTTAGCTTTAATTTGTTCATCAAGTTTTAGTTGGGCGCAAATATATTATTTTCAACCAGGTCAAAGTAAGACAATCACACTCCCTGAAAAAATTCGTACTGTATTTATTGCTAAAGAAAGTGTAGCGAATTACGAGATTATTGGTGAAAATAAATTGCTTATTTATGCCAAACAAAACGGCTTAACAGGATTGCTAGCATATGATGAAAATAATAATATCATAATTGATGATACGATTATAGTTGATCCAATATTATCACAAGTCGTATTCCGTTTGAAAAAAGAGTTTCCTAACAGTAATGTAACTATAACTAAGTATGCTATTGGCCAAACTGGTGATGAATTTGCCTATCTTGTAAGTGGTGATGTACCTGATACAGATACTAAATCAAGAATTCTTAATTTTATTGGTTCATTAGTAGGAACTAACAAAAAAACGAGAAAAATTGAATCTAACGACGGAGCCATAAGTAATGATGATATTGATTTTTTAGAAAAAACTACTTATAGCAATATTATTGATAAAATTAATGTAGTTCAAGAAACCCAAATCAATGTAAAATTAACATTTGTAGAAGTTAGTAAAGAATTTACAGATGCACTAGGCATTGATTGGAGAAATTTTACATTAGAATCCATGAGTAACCCTACTAAAACGCCATCGTTAACTGATTTTGGTGAGTTTAATTTAGTGAGTTTAAAACAAGGATTTGATATTAAAAATATAGTAACTATTATTCGTGCATTTAATAATGATAAATTAGCAAAAGTACTTGCTGAACCAAATTTATCTGTATTATCAGGTGAAGCAGCATCGTTTCTTGTAGGCGGTGAAATACCTGTAGTCACAGCTGGAGGTAAGGAAAATACGTCCAATGTTGAATATAAAGAATATGGTATTAAACTTAACATTGGAGCTAAAGCAAACAATAATAAACGTATTCGTTTATTCATAGCGAATGAGTTTAGTTCAATTTCCGGTGCTTATTCCTTTAATAATTACTCAATTCCTACCTTACGCACTCGTAAAGCAAGTTCAACTATTGACGTAGGAGATGGTGAAAGTTTTGTTATCGCTGGACTCATAACAGAACAAGATGAAGAGACATTAAGTAAAATTCCATTTATAGGTGATATACCTATTCTAGGAGCTTTGGCGCGAAGCACTTCTGTAAATCGAGGAAAAACAGAACTGGTTGTTTTTGCTACGGTTAATATTGTAACACCTAAAAGTAGTTTCGAAGTGATCGAATTACCTAAATTTGAAAGGACAAGTACAACAAACTTGTTTTTCAATTTAAAAAATAATATGGAAAAACAAAAACAACGCACTATCCCAATTTCAAATGAAAGCGAAAAGTTTGTTAATTATATGGGATTTATTGAATAGATAATATTGGGGATAATATGCAACTGTTTAGTAGCAATGATAAAAAGAAATCATCAAATAGTAATGCCAATCAAGAGTATGTTGAAGGTCGAATCTCAGGGTTTAAAGTAGCCATCGTAAGTACTCGTGAATCTATTGTTGATAGTATTAAGTCAATTTTATATTTATACAACGTGCTAAGTATTGAAGAAATATCATTAAAAATTGACGATATTAATGAAAACCCTCGGTGGGGGGAATTTGATGTTTTTATTATTGATATTAATAATAATCAAAATGCTGAAGAAATCTCAGCTATTGTAAATCGTTATATACCGATTAAAGCTTCGACTATTTTAGTAGGAAATAATGACTCAATTTCATTTGCAGATATTCTATCAAAAAAAGGGATTCATTTTCTTTTAGAAAATAATCAATTTGAACGAATTCCGGAACTACTTTATTCTCGAAGTACTTCTGCTGAAAGTTTAAGTAAAAGAGTTGGTAGCGTTGTTACATTTTTAGGCTGTAAAGGTGGTATCGGGACATCCTCTTTAATCGTACATATTTTAAAAAAAATAAGTCAATCAACTCAATACCCCATCTTATATATTCAAGGTGCATCAACTAGTCGAAATGCTGATTTTCTGTTAGAAAAGCCAATTGATAAAGGGGGATCGGTAACAGATATTGATGAAATGTTGAAAGTGAAAATTGAACAAGATGATGAAATTGGTAAATATGATTATCTAGATACCAGTTCATTTAATATTTCTATCCTTGATCAAAATATAGGATTATATTCATGTTACAAAAATTTAGAAAATATTATTAATTTATCTAATATTATTATTTTTGTTGTCAATCGTGATCCATATTCTATAAAAGTGGCAAAAAACGCTCTTGATGAAATTAACCGTATTGGGCAAAAAAATAAGTTGATACTTAATAAGCGTTTTTTAGTTTGCGTTAACGACAATCAACCGTATGATAAAAAATCATCATTACAAGATGCCGATATTGAAGAATATCTAGGTAGACAGATTGATTTTACACGCAAATATATCGCAAATGGCGAGAAGTTTAAGAAATCATATACTAATAATGAAATTAGCGAAATTTCCGCAGCTGTAATAGGTGTAGTTAAAAATAGTAAAAATAATAATCCTCGTTCTATTTTTGGTTTGCTATCGAAGAAAAATGCAAAATCCTAGAACTAACTATCATATAGGGAAACTTTATCATGTTGAAATTATGTAAAATAATTAAAGAAAAAAGAGGCGTGATATCAATTGAATTTGCTATCTGTTTTCCATTATTTATTCTGTTGTTCGCTTTTGTTTTGGAAATGAATCGATTAATGTTTATCAGTTCTTCATTGGATTTACTTACTGCTGACGTAGCTAGAAGAGCATCAATCACAGAGAATATAAATAAAAACTCTTCATCATATTCTAATATCTTTTATAATGAATTAAGTAAAGAACTAACTTTATGGCCGATGTTGACCTCTCAAGACAACTTTATAGTTCAAGTCGAATTTTGCAACAATATTAAAAATATCATCGATAATAAATGTAATACAACATCTACATCATTAAGCAAAATTATTCGTTATAAAGTTGAATATAAATACAATGCTTTTTTCTCTTCATTATTTCCAGATTTAGCAAATGCCAGTTTAAAAAGAGAATCAGTTGTTTATCGTGAATTTCAATCTTAAAAATGGGGGGTTTAACATGAAAATTAACATTCTAAAATTTTTAAAATCTCCAAAAGGTTCTATATCAATTGAATTTGTTGGTGTGTTTGCTGCTTTTGCTGCAATTATATTTATGGGCTACGATATTTATAACTCAATATCTTTACAAAACAATCTAGAACGTACTAATTATGCAGTTGCATCTTTAATTCGTGAACGGTCATCTCTTTATAATCGAATGGATGATAGTGCATTTATGCCCATAAATGGCACTAATTCACACCCATCTTTGTGCGATATATCTAATTATGAATCATGTTTTAAAACATATGAATTAGTGAGTAAAGAACAACTTATAGAAGCTCAAAATTTAGCGTCAACGTTATTAAATAAAGAAGTGTCTATTCGTATAGATAGTTTATTCTTATTACAACACCTTGATTTCCCGGGTGATTTAAATAAAGCTAAATTAAAAAATTTCACACTTTCTTCTTGTGATAATGGTAATTGTGACGCCCGTATAAAAAGCTTTTTAGATGGGCGTCCAAATATGGAAGATAGATCTGTATCAGAAAAAGATTATACCAAACTCATACCTTTTGTATCACGAACTCGAAATATTGACTATCCTCATAGTGGTATAACTGGTCGATTTATACCACTTTATCGAGTAAGTATGTGTATTAATAATGCAGAGAGTTTCTTTTTAAAGTTTCACGATAGTAGTCGTCAAGAAAAGGGAATCTTACCCAATTTATGTAGTGAAATATCGGTAATATCTAGATGTAATGATCTTGCGGATCCACAAATAGGATGTCCTATTTATGTTTATAGATAACAATCATAAGAATTGAGAAGGTCATCATGAAGAAAAATAAAACAATATTCAAAAAATCTAAATATTTTAATTTTGACTTTTTAGCCAACACAACAGGTAGTATCCTTATTCCTTTTGCCGTCATGTTGCCAACAATCTTTCTTTGTCTAGGTATGGGAGTTAATTACGCTTATACTTTTAAAAGTAAAACTGCACTTTCTGAAGCGACTAATGAAGCCGCACTAGCTTTAGTTGCGTTAAATAATAAAAATTTAACTCAGGAAGCTAAAGCTCGTAATCAAGAAATTACTTTAAACTATATTAATTATTATTTGACTAAAAAAATTACTGATAACATAGATGATAAGTCCTCAATTAGCATTAATTATAATGAGAGTGAAAAAGAATATTATGTTTACTATACTCATGATGTTGAATCATTAATAAAAATGGAAAATGGAAATTTAACTAGCTCTCCAATAACTATAGCTAATAATATTGATACTTATGGTAATACCCGAAAAACTTTCCTTAATACCGATACGATAGATGTTGCTTTTGTTACTGATTTTTCCGGTTCCGTAACTTGTTCCTATAATGATTCCAATTGTAATTCATACTCATCTGGACAAGGTAATCAACGTCGACTTGATTATATGCGTAAAGCAATTAGCGAGTTAGTAGAATCGTATTCTGATAAAATAGGTTATAAATTTGCTTTAGTACCTTATGATATTGGTGTACCAATTGAAAACGGTAAGAAAAATCTCGCTGGAGGTGATTCTTATTCATGTTCTATACCTTTTAAACTTAAACCACCTTACAATACGGTTGATTATGATTTCTGGGCGAATAAATATGTACAATTTAGTGAATGGGTTAGTTTAAAAGAGGCTGGTATAATAACTGACTATTTGGCTTTTGATTATTTTGCTGAACATGCAAATAGTATTTTTTATTATATTGATAGAAATAACTATGAATATTATAGAAGAGTCATCGGTCCCTCAAAAGGTTTTAACTCTGACTTTGACTTAGTAAATAATAATTTATGTATAAAAAGGCATTCTGTTCCATCTACCCAACATGGTGAATATAAATATGGTTGCGGTATTGAAAGAGACGATTATGCTTTGAAGCAAGAAAATCTTCAAAAAGTTGAAGAACAATATCCATTACTTGTTAAACTCTATGACTTCATGTATACCGATAATAACAGAGAATATGATACTCATTATTCTTTTGCAAATACAATGACAATTGATGTTGATGGGACAATAAAAGCATTATTCAGTAATGAGAAAAAATCCATTACATTTACTCGCCCTATTATTCCTACAATGGCAGAATATACTCCATTTTCAGCTATGTGCTTATCACCAATCTATAGTAATAAGGTGATGGTCGGTAATGATAATGATCTAACTTATTTTAAATTATATAAAAATACCTCCGAAAATATCGCAAGTTTCAAGAATTCACCCCACTTAGTAAAACTGACAGAAGGCGCTAAATTACTTAAATATATAAAAAGTAATGAATGGTCACCTGGCGGTGGTACAGATACAATGTCTGGTTTTTTAACATCCGTTCCGGTTTTATCGGAAGGCGAAGGTAATCATAAAGTGATTATTTTAATGTCTGATGGCAAAGACGATTCAGGTGCAGATAGATTACGCGATGAATTTATTCGTAGAAAAGTCTGTAAAACAATAAAAGATGGTTTTATGAATCAAGATTATGAAGACAAAGGCTTTATAGCAAAAAAAGCAGCCTCAGCAGCTATTCACTTTATAAAACTTGATCCATCTGTTGCTAATATGGATCAATTTAGTGAACAAGATTATAAAAGAGAATTCGGAGCTTGGTATGATTGTGTTAATCGTGATAAAAAATATTTACATGTCGCGACTGATTATGAATCAATACTAGATATATCCAAGCATATAATAGAATCAGAAACAGGTAATTTTATTTCTAAATAATAAAGGTGAATAAAATGAAATTTAAAATACTATGTTTTTTTGTACTTTTAAATGGTTTTGTAGGATCAATAGAAGCCCAAACAAAACAACATATTAAATCGACTGATGCCGTATTAATTTCAAAACAACCCATGATTCCATATGGGGAAGTTAGTAGTGTTAACATGATTACCACAGCTGTAACCATTGAAAACGGCGATGTTTGGGTATGGGGTTATAGAGGTGGGGCTGAGCAAGGTAATGGCAAAAAAAACGTTAGTAAAAAAGCCAAACCAGCTAGAGTCGAATATTTTGCTAAACATGGAATTAAGATAGATCATGTTGCTGGCGGTGCCTATCACATCATTGCTTTAGACGATAAAGGAGATGTTTGGGGGTGGGGGCAAAATTTTGCTTTTCATGCTGATGGTGGTGTATGTCAAGATAAGGGCTATGTTGACACACCTTGTCGAATTATAGAAGGAAAACAAGTTATACAAATTGGGGCTGGTGAATATACGGGTATAGCTTTGACTAAATCGGGAGAAGTATATGCTTGGGGTAAAAACACTTATGGTGAAGGCGCTACTGGGGATAGAAATAGTCCCGTCAAATTACATCAAATCCCTCAACAATACTTTAATGGACGTAAAGTTGTGTTGATTGGTACTGCATACCAAGGTGGCTATGCCATAAATGATGTGGGAGAAGTATTTGGTTGGGGAGATGATCAGGAAGATTCTTTTGGTATACCTCAATCGGACAGACATGTATATCAAGTAACACCTGTTCAATTAGGAATAACCACTAGTGGACAAAGAATTGACTATATTTGTGGTGGCGAAGGTTATACTGAATATTTGACTGATGACGGTAATGTCTACGGTATGGGGCGTGTCGCTGCATTAGGAAAAGGTGGCGATGTACTTAACGGCTCAGCAAAAACAGCTCAACCTGTTTTGATCCTAAATAATGTTAAAACATTATATTGTCGTTGGCGTGGTTCAACAGCATTAACTCATGACGGTAAATTATATACTTGGGGAAATGCTAAAAGCGGTGAAGTTGAAAATGTTGAGGATATAGTGGTTGAAGGTGACGAAAGTGATCCAAATGATGGGAATAACGGTGAAAAAGATATTTTAGGATCTAAACCAATACGACGCAATTTCAATGGAAATGTAATAACAAAATTAGATGGTGGTAAACATCACCTTATCTATTGGACCGATGAATCTAAAGGTTATGGTGTGGGATATGGACATTTAATAAAATTTAACCCTAATAATAGTAATAACGAAATTTGGCCTGGACGAGAATTGATTTGGGTAGCAGATGCGATGAGAGAAGTTTATGGTAGCGATTATAAAATAGGACGAGGAAGGTAATCTAACTTAATATGTTTCTATTCGAAAACTTTATTTTATATTTAATATGGGCGATTTTAATTGTAATATGCTACACGGATATTCGTTATAGAATCATCGCTAATTCAATTATAATCGCTTTATTTTTTATTATTTTAACTAACTTTTTTCTTGGTTTTGGCAAGCTAAATTACATCAGCGCTCTAATATTCTTTATCATCGGTTTAATTATGTATACATTTAAATTGATAGGCGCTGGTGATATAAAACTAATTACTGTACTTTTGTTATCACTATCTTATGAAGAAGTATGGAATTTTCTTATTATGATGACGCTATTAGGTTTGCCTCTTGCTGTTATAGCTATAATATGGAAAATGATAACTAAATCAAAGGTTACTATTCCTTATGGTGTAGCGATTGGCTTAAGCTATATTATCACTACATACTTATCATTAACTTCAACATAAAAATCCCTAGTATATTAAATAAATTAAATTCTAACTATGATTTAAAAAATAAAAGTCTTATCATAATGTTAAGACTTTTATTTTAATTCTAAATTACAATGTTCACTTAATAACTGCCTATTAAATACAATTTGAGCAAAAGACTATTATCAACAAAAATATCATTTTTACTATATTAACTCTTTCATAAATATTTATTACAACAATCATCCGAACGATTGGAAACAAATTAATATTAATTAAAATCCAATTTATCAAACTGAATTTTTTTAGATATAGAAACATAATTTATTGCTTATTATCACTCTATAATTGCAATAATTATTCTGTAAAATTGCCATGTTTTAATACAAAAGGATAAATCTAAACCTAAATCTATCTAAAGGTTAACCAATCGAGATTTTTATTTAAAATATCTATTGACTGAAATGATAGAAAAGGTAAAATGCTCAGCATTCAGAAGGCAGTTATACAAATATAACTTCCTCTAAGCCCGGGTGGTGAAATCGGTAGACACAAGGGATTTAAAATCCCTCGGCTTTTTTAGCCGTGCGAGTTCAAGTCTCGCCCCGGGCACCAATTTTACTTAGTTTTTTTAAGTAACCTCTATGCGGGAATAGCTCAGTTGGTAGAGCGCAACCTTGCCAAGGTTGAGGTCGCGAGTTCGAACCTCGTTTCCCGCTCCAATTTATCTAATATAGTTTAAAGTTATAATAAGATAAATGGCGCGTTGGCAGAGTGGTTATGCAGCGGATTGCAAATCCGTGGACCTCGGTTCGATTCCGGGACGCGCCTCCATAAATATTATATTTGTCTAGTTAATTTTACAATTTAAATCTATATTTTATTATATACCCTACCCTTTTTATTTACTCATTCTGTTCTTTATCAGAGCTTTCCAAAAAGATATTATTCCCATCCATGGGATAAATCTACATTACATTTAATACAATCTAAGTATTTTAAAATTTAGCAGACTCATTAAATACAATGCAGAATTTAAGTCTTAATAATTTGCCTAATGAGTTAGTAATATTAATTTAATTCTGATTTAATAAATCGTTAAAATGATATTTATTTAGAATATGAATTAGAAAGTCTTATAAATAGATTGAGGATAATATAGAGTTGGCATTTAATGATGGATTATAAATCAGAACAGAAAAGTTCTGTTTCCATCTTCCTGCGACGAATTAATTTAGCCAAAACTAAATTCTCTGATTTATTAAACTTTTTAAACTCTTTTGATGCGCCTAAATAATCAGCTTTATTAAGTTTAATTAATAAGGCTGATTTATTAAATACCATAATACCTATATCCATTATAAGGGAGCAAAGCGCATCAAATTGATTCTGATTAATGTCAACACAGACTGAGTCGTTAATCGATTGCTCAATCTGATATAAATCTTGTATTAAAAAGCAATCGGCTTGTAACTCACTGATCATATCATTAGGCGTAACATTTTTAGTATGTCTATAACCAATTTCCCAATTCCCGGAAAGTGATTGATAGGCTTTTAATCTTAATGATTCAAATTTTTTGATTAGGTTGAGTCCTTTATTACTAATTATCATAGTAAAACTACTCCTTTTCTTTTAATTTTTTAAGAAATTTATCTTCCAAAATTTTAACTAGATTCGCGCCTGACCAACCAGCTAAGCCAGCAGCGCCTCCAGCAAATTCAAATTCCCAATTAAAATAACTAGCGATAAATATCACTAAAGTTCCAGCAAAGATGGAAATAAATATTTGGGCTATAAGTGTCCATAATAAAAACTGTTTACCATTTAAAATTTCGTAACTGTAACTTGCTAATGAGCCTAATAAAGTAATAACGTACAAAACAATGACAACAAGCCAATTGACATTGTCAGGATTTTTAATAGTCATAAAATAACTCTCTTTTTAATTGAATAAAAAATAAAAGAACTCTATTACGTTTTTAAAAATAATAACTGTAAGAGTAATGAGTACTTTTGATTAAATGAATAAAGGGGAAATATTTTGAATTTGAAACTACTTTTTTTAAAGTATTTCAATATATAAAGTGAAATGAATTAATAGATATGTTCACATATCAGAACATAAAAAAACCTAGCAATCTGCTAGGTCTAAAGGTATATTATCACTAATAACATAATGTAGCATTTTTCTTCCCAAAAATCAATTATCATACCACGTATAATTTTGTGTTAATTTCAAAGTAATTAAAAATTATATTTTATAGATAACCAATGTAATTATTAAGTATAAAGCACACTCTAGTTATACTTTAATTAAAGGAAATGAAAATAGCTTTTATGAATTGCTAAATTAAATCATTAAATCATTTATTGCCAACATCAAAAAATCGAATGTATTAACCCAAAAATAAAGTTCCATATGAGTAAATATTCCAAACTAAATCTGCAAGTGAGTGTAAATATCAAAATTACGTCATAATTATCCAATTTTTAATAGAATTTATATTTGCTATTATTTATCTCAACGCGTAAAATCTGCGCCTTATTTATTTGCTTAATGGCTAAGAATTTAATCTTAGTACTGACTTGAAATCAGAGGCATTTTTAATGAAAACTCTATTTGTAAAACCTGAGCTACTTTCTCCAGCCGGCTCATTAAAAAATATGCGATATGCTTTTGCCTACGGGGCAGATGCGGTCTATGCTGGTCAACCACGCTATAGTTTACGTGTACGTAATAATGAATTTAACCATGAAAATTTATCTATCGGAATTAATGAAGCTCACGAACAAGGTAAAAAATTCTATGTGGTAGTTAATATCGCACCACATAATTCGAAACTAAAAACGTTTATTCGCGATCTTAAACCCATCGTTGATATGAAACCAGATGCATTTATCATGTCAGATCCAGGATTAATAATGTTAGTAAGAGAACATTTTCCAGATATGGAAATCCATTTATCTGTTCAATCCAATGCAGTAAACTGGGCTACAGTCAAATTTTGGCAACAAATGGGATTAACACGAGTTGTTTTGTCTCGAGAATTATCAATAGAGGAAATTGCCGAAATACGTGAAAAGGTACCAGAAATGGAATTAGAAGTGTTCATTCATGGCGCACTTTGTATGGCCTATTCTGGCCGTTGTCTATTATCTGGTTATATTAATAAGCGTGATCCTAACCAAGGAACGTGTACAAATGCCTGCCGTTGGAAATACAACGTATCTGAGGGTAAGCAAGATGAAACAGGACAAATAGTCCATAAACAAGAGCCAATTGTTATAAATAAAATTGAACCGACATTAGGTATTGGTGGACCGACAGATCAAATATTTATGCTAGAAGAATCAGGTCGTCCCGGTGAATATATGCAAGCATTTGAAGATGAGCATGGTACTTATATCATGAATTCTAAGGATCTACGTGCGGTAGAATTAGTCGAAGATTTAACCAAAATCGGGGTGCATTCTCTAAAAATTGAAGGACGAACCAAGTCTTTCTACTACTGTGCCCGAACAGCACAAGTATATCGACAGGCAATTGACGCAGCCGCAGAAGGTAAACCATTTGATCCTCGTTTATTAAATGAATTAGATGCTTTAGCTCATCGTGGCTACACTGAAGGTTTTTTACGTCGACACCATCATGAAGATATGCAAAATTATGAACATAGCCATTCCGTTTCAGATAAACAACAATTTGTCGGTGAATTTAGTGGTCAACGTTTAAATGGATTGGCTGAAGTAATAGTAAAAAACCGTTTTTCCGTGGGAGATAGCGTTGAGCTTATGACTCCTAAAGGGAACCATACATTTGTTATTGAAAGTATGCAAAATAAAAAAGGTCAACCTATACAATCTGGATTAGGTGATGGTCATGTGGTTTATTTACCTATTTCTAACGATATTGACCTTGAGTATGCGCTTTTAATGCGTAATTTTAGTAATGGAGCAACAACTTTAAATCCTTTAAGTAAATAAAACAAAGGCGACCAAGTCGCCTTTCTGTTACTAAACAAGTGGCAATAAGATCTATTCGCGAATTAAATCATCCCCATAACCTATCCATTTATAAGTCGTTAAAGCATCTAAACCCATTGGTCCTCTTGCATGTAATTTTTGAGTACTGACGGCAACTTCAGCGCCTAATCCAAACTGAGCTCCATCAGTAAAGCGGGTTGATGCATTGACATAAACCGCAGCAGCATCAACTAAATTAACAAACTTTTCTGCATTTATTAAATTACGAGTTAAAATTGATTCTGAATGACCACTTCCATATTCACGAATGTGTTCAACAGCATCAGTCAAAGTGTCAACAATTATTACGTTAAGATCTTTCGACAACCATTCTTGTCTTAACTCAATATCAGTAACCAATTCAACTAATGCGCCATTTATGTCTAAAATCGCTCGTGCTTCTTCATTCGCATGCAATTTTACATCGTTTTCAGCCATTATTTGGCTTAACATAGGTAAAAACTGTTTAGCTATGTTTCGATGGACTAATAATGTTTCTAAAGTATTACATGTACTTGGACGTTGTGTTTTAGCATTGACAATAATGGGTAATGCTTTTATAAAATCGGCTGTTTCATCTATATAAATATGACAAACACCAATCCCACCGGTTATGACAGGAATAGTAGATTGTTCACGGCATAATTGATGCAGAGCTGCTCCACCTCTTGGGATAATCATATCGACATATCGATCAAGTTTAAGAAGCTGAGTAATAAATTTACGATCTGGATTTGTTATTGTTTGCACAGCGTTAGCAGGTAAATCCGTTCTACCTAATGCATCTTGTATGATCTTTATCAACACTGTATTTGTATTAATTGTTTCTTTACCACCACGTAAAATTACTGCATTACCGGTTTTTAAACATAAAGAAACGATATCAATTGTCACATTTGGACGTGCTTCGTAGATTACCCCTATAACACCTATTGGAACGCGTTTTCGTTGTAATCGTAAGCCACTTTTTAAAGTATAGCCATCAATCATCTCACCAATAGGATCTTTTAATCCCATTACATTAAGAACATCTTTAGCTATTGTCTTTAATCTTTCTTCTGTTAATAACAACCGATCAATTATGGCATCACTTAAGCCACTTTCTTTAGCTAATTGAACATCTTTTTGATTTGCAATAAGAATTTGATCGCTATTTAGAATTAATAAATCGGCTATGGTATTTAAAGCGAAATCCTTTTGCTTAGATGTTGACTGTGAGAGTTCAAATGCGGCTTGCTTCGCAGCTATACCTAACTGTTGTAACACCATGAATAGAGCCCTCTCTATATTGATTCTTTAGATTGTCTAAATTGATCTAAAGCCATTTGTAATTGCTTTAACATTGACTTACGATCTTTCGACAACATTCTATCAAGTTTGATTGTTTTTTTATTTATTAATTCATTATCAATGCCATTAGCACGATAATTAATCAGGAGTGATTTTTTCTTAACCGAAAAATCAATCAAATTTGAGAACAAATAGGTTTCGCATTTAGCACCATAAATGGTTATAGATGTTTCATTAATGACGATAAATTTTCTTTTGAATTGTATGGCAACTGAAAGCATAGCAATGATCATTACTAATACATTAACTTTTCCATAATTCATATAGTATAAAGTGTAAATCGATAACGTTAAACCAATAATAATTATAATTAAAAGGACAAGCAATAAACGTCTAGCATAATATGTTGTTTCAGGTATTGTAGTTTTTGATGTATTATTTTTTTGAGAATGTTCATCACAAACATCATTAAGGTCTTTCATATGCCCTCATTTATAATTATTAAAAAATTGATAATACTATTTTAAAATTAGATGATTAATACAAATTATATAGTAATCATATCATCTCGATGAACAGCAACAGCACCATATTCATAACCAATCAACTTGATAATTTCTTGGGAATGATGCCCTGCAATACGTTTTAGGGCGTCGCTATTATAGCGTGTTACACCTCTTGCTATACTGTAACCATCTTGATGACAAATATCTACTACTGCCCCTCGTGAAAAATTATTGTTTATTTTTATAATACCTTTGGGTAGCACAGATCCACCTTTCAATAAAATAGCATCAATAGCACCTTTATCTAATATTATTTGCCCCGCAGGCGGAGCGCCAAATAGCCAATACTTACGATGTTCTAAGCGCGACTCTTTAGGTTTAATTAGCGTTCCAACATTAATATTGTTGGCTATATCAATGATCACATTAACGCGACTACCCGCAGCGATTATAACTTCAATACCGGCTTTACCTGCGATTTCAGCCGCTTGGAGTTTAGTTGTCATACCGCCTGTCCCCAATCCTGAAATACTACCTCCAGCAATAGCTTTTACTTCGCTATCTATAGTTTTAATTTCACTTATTAATTTAGCTGTAGGATCTTTTCTAGGATCAGATGTAAATAACCCCTCTTGATCCGTTAATAAGATTAGTTTATCGGCCTGAGCTAAAATTGCAGCCAATGCTGATAAGTTATCATTATCCCCTACTTTAATTTCAGCTGTTGCAACAGCATCATTTTCATTTATAACGGGTACAATTTGATAATCAAGCATTGCTTTTAATACGTCTTGTGCATTTAAAAAGCGTTCGCGATCTTCTAGATCTGCGCGAGTCAATAGCATTTGTCCAATAGAAATATTATAAATAGAGAATAATTGCTCCCAAAGTTGGATAAGTTTACCCTGTCCGACTGAGGCCAACAGTTGTTTCGTAGCGATTGTTTCAGGTAGTTTCGGATAATTTAATGCTTCTCGACCAGCGGCTATTGCCCCAGAAGTGACGATGATAACTTTATGACCTTGCTGATGTAATTGATGACATTGTCTTACAAGTTCGACAATCCTAGCGCCATCCAATTTTTTTGAACCGCCCGTTAATACGCTGGTGCCTAGTTTTATAACGATTATTTGTGGTTTCATATTAAGCCACTTACTTAAATGTTTAAGATCGAAATATTAAGAAACTAAATTCTTTAGCCAATTTGTAAGATTGTTTGAACTTAACTTTATATCCTGCTTTAAACGAGATGATTTTATTTTAAACAAACTAATCGGCTTTGTTGATGTAATTAATTTCGTTTCAGTTAGATTATTTAGGGGATCCCCTTCATAATAAATATTAAGGATCGGGACATTACATGGTTTAATTAATAATCGCTGTTCTTTAAGTGAAAAAAACTTCAATTCGGCCCGCAGTTGTTGTTCAGAAAAACTCTTCATACCTAAACGATTGACGAGCATATCACGATAAATTGTCGGCAGATTTACCTGCATTTGCGGATCTGTAAATAATTGATGGATAATTGGTCCAATATTAATAATACCTTTTATTTTAGACGGCATTAAATATGCAAGTCGAGTCGCAATATTTGCGCCAAATCGATAGCCAAACAAAATAATATTTTGATAATCAATTAGCGGTATTGTTTTAATTTGTTCAATGATAGCTTGATGAATAATTGAAGTATTTTGTGTTAAATTAAACGATTTGCTATTGCCAATAGAAGGCATATCGACGGTAAGCAATCCTATCCCTAAAGGCGCTAAATGTTCTTCAAATAAGCGATAGAAATCAATTTGTAAATTACTTAATCCTGTACATAGTATTACTGTGGGAAATGCGCGTATTTCATCATTACGTTTAAGCGGTGTATGTAATATAGTTTTTACACATTTATCTTCTATATGAAAATCTAGTTCTTTGATAATGTGAGGGGAATGTTCCATCGCTTGACGATAATAGCGATATGCCAATAATACCGCCTGATTAGCTAAATCATCATTGCGAAAATAAGGAAAACCGGCTAGAGCCATAAAACTGCTTGCCATAAGCCAAGATTGAAAACACGTTGAATGATGTTGCTGTGAATCAGCTTCAACAACATCTGCTTGTTCTGCATTATCTGCTTGCTTTTGCCATTTAGTTGCTTGCGACCAGAATTCATAAATCCAATTACCGGACTGATAACCGATAACTGTATCTAACCAATTAGGATTAGATCGTTTTTTATCAGAAATAGCGATTCGTGATAACACATCTTCCGTTTCCATAAATGGCAATCCGCGCCATTGCCATGACAAACGATTGATAGCTCTGTACCAATAACTCTGCCCTTCACTATCTAAAAGTGAATTAGTTAAATGTCGCGTATTAGCGGAGGGCGTCACCAAAGTTGATGTCTCTGGATAATCAAATTTTGGTTTAAACAATTGTTCAGATAAATTCTTTTCTGTCATCTCTATTTTTAATAGTCGTTAATAGTTATAAGTAAATTATTAATATTATTAATAAAAAATAGCACAGTTACTGTGCTATTTTGTCGATTTAATTTTGGTCACATATAGGCTTAACAAATGTAACGCCCATATCCCATGGTTGTTCGATCCATGTATCTTGTGGGATATCAACAACATAATCATCAACTAATGGACGTCCTTCCGGCTTAGCAAAAATTGTTACAAATTTCGCTTTAGGATACATTTCGCGAATTGAGTGAGCTGTGCTACCGGTATCAACCAGATCATCAACAACAATAAAGCCTTCGCCATCGCCTTCTGCACGTTTTAGCACAAGTTTTTCACGCTGTTGATTATGATCGTAGCTTGATATACAAACAGTATCAACATAACGGATACTTAATTCTCTAGCAAGAATTGCTGCTGGAACCAAACCACCACGACTAACCGCAATAATACCTTTCCATTGAGAGGCTGGTAATAACTTCATTGAAAGTTCCCGTCCAAACATTTGTACCATTTCCCAAGTAACGGTATACTTTTTCTTTTCGGCAATTTCATCAGCTTTGATTTGTTTTTTTGCTTTAATTTCTTCTTCTAAAAGCGCTTGTTCAGTTGATACTGGATTTAATGACATAAACACCTGCAATTTCTAAATTAATTGAGTAAATAAATCACACGCAAATTAAATTGCGATATCAATACACTCAAAATGGATGTAAAATTGCACTTTATTATAGTGTGAGTAGTGAATAAAAACTACTATTAATTAATAGAATATTTGAGGATTATTATGTTGACGTCTTTAAAACCGAAATCACTCTGGACTATTTTTAACCAAATTTGTCAAATTCCCCATCCTTCCCATCATGAACAGATGATTACAAAGTACTTAGTTGATTTTGCTCAAAATCACAATATTGAGTGCCATTTGGATAAAGTCGGTAATATTTTATTAAGAAAAGGTGCGACTGAGGGACTAGAACATTTACCGTCAATTGCACTTCAAGCACATATGGATATGGTTCCACAAAAAAATGAAGATACTCAACATGATTTTTTAATAGATCCTATTAAACCTTATATAGATGGTGAATGGGTTAAAGCTAAAGGCACAACATTAGGTGCAGATAATGGTATTGGACTAGCTTCAGCATTGGCGGTATTAATTGACCCTGAAGTTAAACACGGACCAATTGAGGTATTAATTACAGTTTCTGAAGAAACTGGCATGGTTGGCGCTTTCGGTTTGCAACCAAATTGGTTAAAAAGCCATTACCTCATAAACACTGATTCTGAAGATGAGGGCGAAATATTCACAGGTTGTGCAGGTGGCGTTGATTTTAAATCAACTTTTGCTATTAATTATGGATTAATTCCAGAAGTACATGATACTTTTCTACGTTTATCGTTAAAAGGATTGAAAGGTGGACACTCTGGCTGTGATATTCACCTTGGTAGAGGTAATGCAATTAAATTATTAGTACGCTTTTTGGTCGAATATGCTCAAGATATTCCATTTAGATTGGCAGATTTATCGGGAGGTACGTTACGTAACGCTATACCACGTGAAGCATTTGCTGAAATTTCTTTAAACAGCCAAGATTTGGCTAAGTTTGAATCCATAATTAAACAATATCAAGACATATTAAAAAGTGAGTTACAAAGAGTCGAACCAAATATTCATTTTGATTCAGTTAAGATTTCACAGGATAAATTAAAACGTGTATTGACTATCGAGCATCAACAAAAAATCCTTAACTGGCTAAATTGTGCGCCTAATGGTGTAATAAGAATGTGTGATGATATGCCCACAGTAGTAGAAACATCTCTTAATTTAGGTATTGTTGAAATTAAAGAAAATCAAATTTCAGCTTATTTTTTAATTCGTTCACAAGTTGATACAGCAAAAGATGCTGTAGTCGCAACTTTAATCTCACATAGTCAATTAACTAACGCTAATTATGAAATTAGTGATGGCTATTCAGGTTGGACGCCTAATCTTAATTCACAATTGCTTAAGTTATCAGAAGAAAAATACGATGAGCTTTTTTCAAAAAAAGCAAAAATTATGATTATCCACGCGGGTTTAGAGTGTGGCTTATTTACCAAACATTATCCTAATATGGATATGATTTCCATTGGACCAACGATTGTTTCACCTCATTCACCTGATGAAAAAGTTAATATAAAGAGTGTGGAAAAATACTGGTTATTATTGTTGGCAATTTTGAAATCAGCAGATAAATTAAAATAATTTGATCATCTTAATAAAAGGGCTAATGCCCTTTTATTTAATCATCACTTATAAAATAATTTTATCGAACAGTTCTGACTTGTATACATAATAATAATGATATCAATAACATAGCAAGAGCAATATAGTAAATTATTTCATGCCCATATAAATCACTCGCAAAACCTTGTATCATTCCCCCTAAAATAACGCTACAAGTTACGCCATTATTAAAAAGCGTAGTTGCAACGCCCATACGGGTTGGTAGTAGATCTTGGAAATAAATGATACCAATATTTGCCACAATACCTATAAATAGACCATTTAAAATTTGTAATCCAAATAATGCTAACTGACTTTGACAAAAAATTATACCAATGTAAAAAAATACACCGCAAAGAATGGCAAAAATCATTAACCTATGTTTACCAAATTTAGGTACTAAATAGCCAGCAATCAACATAATTGGAATTTCAATACCGGCTGCTAAACCCATTAATTTTCCCGGCAAATTTTTTGACAAATGTAACACTTCATCAACGTACAACGGCATATCAATAAGATACATTATATTAGCCGTCCACATAAAAACTGTAGCTAAAAATAAAAAAATGATATTTTTGTTTTTAAGAATCGAATCATTTTGATTGATAAGTTTAGATTCAATGACTTGAGGCGTTACCTGATTACGCGCTACTGATGGCAAAAATAATGCCACCACAAAAATGGCTATAAAGTACATACCGATAGCGCTAAAATAAAGAGTATTAAAACCATAATTAATGGCTAATGCGAAAGACAAAGGTGGTCCTATTACCCATGCTAATGATAATTGTGCTCGGATTAACGAATTAAACACAACCACATTACGCCCTGTTTTCTCGGCATATTCGCGCGCCAAAGCAAAAATCTGTGGCATTGCAGCTGATGCTAAAGCGGCAAAGAAAACGCCTAACGAAATCAAAATCAGATAATTACGCGTTAAAGCAAAAACAAGATTATTACCTATTCCCATTAAACAACAAAACAGTACAATGTAACGACGCTCACCTTTTTTATCTGAATAGCTTGCTAGTAAAAAGCTCCCTATTATACTTGCAAAAGCATTAACAGAATAAAATATACCAACCAAAATGGGATTAACTTTTACCTCATCGGTTAAGAAACGACTTAGAGTCGGTGATTGTAAAGCACCTGCAATCCCAATAATAAATGCACTGATTAAAAATGCAGCAAAAATAATGCTTGAATTCCGATTAAAAATAAATTTACTAGACATAATGACTCTAAATAATTAAGTATTGTCTTATTATAGTTATGTGACATATAACAACAAGCGTTATAATTAATTGCTCTAAATAAATAAAAGTTTAAAGATTATGAAACTAGAAATTTGTTGCTACAGTATTGATGATGTTATATTAGCTTTTAATAATGGTGCCGATCGTATTGAATTTTGCGCAGGTCGTAGTGATGGAGGATTAACACCAAGTTATGGTGATTTATTGCAATTATCTCAATTAAATTTACCTATACCTATTCATCCAATAATAAGACCGCGTGGTGGTGATTTTCTTTATAGCCAATGTGAAATTAATACAATGTTAATGGACATTGAATTAGTAAGGAATTTAAATTATTCTGGTATAGTTTTTGGTTGCTTACAGGCAAATGGACATATTGATATTAAAAATATAGAGAAATTACTGCATGCTGCTCAAGGATTATCTGTTACCTTTCATCGTGCTTTTGATGTATGTCATGACCCAATTCTAGCACTTAAACAACTTAATGAATTAGGAGTTAATCGTTTACTTACTTCAGGGCAACAACAAGATGCAACGAAAGGAATAAAATTGATTGAACAGCTTCATAAGCTTACACAATCAACATTAATCATGCCCGGATGTGGCGTTCGCTCATCCAATATTGAAAATTTTAAAGCGATTGGTATAACAGAATTTCATTCATCAGCGAGTTTATCCTATCCATCACCAATGCAATATCAAAATCACAATGTTACTATGAGTCATAATAAAAATGATGAGTTTCTTCGTTATGGCATTGATCCGCATGAAATCCAAACAATGAAGGCTTTGCTGAATTAAATGTAAATTTGTAAATTATCAATTAGGAAGATTCTTCTTCTAATTTCAACATAGCTTTAATAAAAGACCTAGTAGTGATTATTAATTTCACTATATCGTTAATACTGAAAATAAGATATAATCCTGCCATTTTTGAGGGTTAGAAAAGGTTTTATTATGGGATTTAAATGTGGAATTGTGGGGCTACCAAACGTTGGTAAGTCAACCTTATTTAATGCATTAACAAAAGCAGGTATAGAAGCTGCAAACTTTCCATTTTGCACCATTGAGCCAAATACCGGTGTTGTACCAATGCCAGACAATAGGTTAGATCAATTGGCTGAAATTGTTAAACCACAACGAACATTACCTACAACTATGGAATTTGTAGATATTGCAGGTTTAGTTAAAGGTGCGTCTAAAGGTGAAGGATTAGGTAATCAATTTCTATCTAATATCCGTGAAACAGAGGCAATTGGACACGTAGTACGATGCTTTGAAAACGATAACATTATTCATGTTGCAGGTAAAATTGATCCAATTGAAGACATCGAAACAATTAATACTGAATTAGCTCTGGCTGATTTAGATACATGTGAACGAGCAATTTTACGGGTACAGAAAAAAGCTAAAGGTGGCGATAAAGATGCAAAATATGAACAAAGTGTTTTAGAACTTTGTTTACCACATTTAGAAAAAGGGAATAAATTAATTACCCTTGATTTAGATAAAGAACAAATTGATGCTATTAAATACCTTAGCTTTTTAACTCTAAAACCAACTATGTACATTGCCAATGTTAATGAAGATGGTTTTCAAAACAATCCTTATTTAGATAAGGTGAATGAATTTGCGGCTAAGGAAAATGCAGTTGTTGTTCCTGTTTGCGCAGCGATTGAAGCAGAAATCGCTGAACTTGATGATGAAGAACGCGATGAGTTTATGCAAGATTTAGGTATTGAAGAGCCTGGCTTGAATCGTGTAATTCGTGCCGGTTATAAGCTATTAAATTTACAAACCTATTTTACAGCTGGTGTAAAAGAAGTTCGAGCTTGGACAATTACCGTTGGTTCAACAGCACCGCAAGCTGCTGGTAAAATTCATACTGATTTTGAAAAAGGTTTTATCCGAGCACAAACCATTGCCTTTGATGATTTTATTAAATACAAAGGTGAACAAGGTGCCAAAGAAGCTGGGAAAATGCGTTCTGAGGGGAAAGACTATATTGTTCAAGATGGCGATATTATGAATTTCTTATTTAATGTTTAAGTATTAAAAGTTCTAAGCTCTAATTTATCATTAGAGCTTTATACAACCCACATTAGCTTCTTTACAACTGATCATAAATGCATTTAATATTATATTCATATTACAACGATTAATAATAAAAGCATATGAACAAATCTCCTCTACTAACTTTTCAGCAGGCGAAAGAATTAATTCTCACTACTGGTAATGCATTTAATTACGATCAATGTAAAACAGTCTCTTTAATGGAGTCTATTGATTGTTATCTAGCAGAAAGCATTTATTCCCCTTTAAGTATTCCTTCTTTTAATAACTCCGCAATGGACGGTTATGTAATTAGACAACAAGATATTGAAAATTTCTCAACTTTACCAATAGCCGGGAGTATTTTTGCTGGTGATAATGATGAAATTACTTGGCCAAAAGGTAGTTGCTTGAGAATCATGACTGGGGCTTATGTGCCTCAAGATGCTTATGCCGTTATTATGCAAGAAAAAGTAACTATACAGAATAATTGTATTACATTTGATCAACAGCAAATCAAAAAAGGGCAAAATATACGATATATTGGTGAAAATATTAATAAAGGTGATAAAGTTCTTACTAAAGGTGAAAGACTGACTATCGGTAAACTTGCAACCCTTGCCACGCTAGGTATTGAACAAGTAAAGATCTATAAACCCATAAAAGTTGCCCTCTTTTCAACTGGTAATGAGTTGACTTCAATAGGTGAAGATTTAAAGTCTAATAATCATATTTATGATAGTAATCGTTTCACACTTCATTTAATGCTAAAAACATTAGGTTGTGAAGTAATCGATTTAGGCATTATCAAAGATGATTTAACACTCATTAAACAAACATTACAAAAAGCTAGTGAAGAAGCTGATTTAGTTATTACGAGCGGTGGCGTATCTGTCGGAGATGCTGATTATGTTAAACAAGCTCTTGAACAACTAGGTCATATTAATTTCTGGAAAATTGCAATTAAGCCGGGTAAACCTTTTGCTTTTGGACGTCTGGGGCAATCACTCTTTTGCGGACTTCCCGGCAATCCGGTTTCCTCTTTAGTAACCTTTTATCAATTGGTACAGCCACTTATTTTGACAATGTTTAGTCAAAAAATAGCACCAAATTCGCTCACTTTTAAAGTCAAAACGACAAGTAATTTAACCAAAACACCTGGGCGTTTGGATTTCCAACGTGGTTATTTATATAGTAATAAAAATGGGGAATTAGTTGTAACCTCTACTGGTCAACAAGGTTCTCATATTACATCATCTTTTGATCGAGCTAATTGTTTTATTTTGTTAGAAAAAGATAGAGGGGATGTACTTGCTGGTGAATGGGTAATAGTTGAACCATTTAACAAACTATTATCATAATTTATAACATGGCGTTTAGGGTAACTACCTAAACGTCATAAACGATATTTAATATATTTTTGTTGGTAATCCCTAAATAAAACATAAAGCCTCTATTAACAGCTTAATACTGCTATGTAATTATATAAATAAAATAGTAGTAATTAAAATCACATTAATAGAATAAAATACTAAAGCAGATTAGCATTTGCATAAAAACTGAGATTATTAATTTAACGCGACTAAAATTGCGCCAATTGCAATTAGAGCAACACCTACTCCCGCCCAAAGTGATATCTTCTCACCAAATAATATAACTGCAAATACGACGGCAAATACGACACTAAGTTTATCAATAGGTGCAACTTGTGATACTTTACCTACTTTAATTGCCATAAAGTAAAATAACCATGATAATGCTCCAGCTATTCCACTCAAAGCAATAACGAAGATTGCTTTTTTATCTTGGACTATCGCTTGCACCAATTGAAATTTACCTTGTACAATGACAACACCGACCAAAAAAACTGCCATAATTACAGCACGTATAGCGGTTGCAGTATTAGCATCTAATTGCTGTAAACCTATTTTCCCTAAAATAGCTACTGCAGCAGCAGTTATTGCTGATAACAGAGCATAAATTAACCATGCGCTCATAAATTTAATTTTCAGTTATTTATTTTCAATTTTAATCATCATTTGTTGATTATTCGGATTATCTTGACACTGTTTAGAGTTCTGCATCACACCATCGCAGCCTTCTAATATCGGTTCCGGTTTAGACCACTTTCTTTGATGGTCAGGCGCTGTACGTCCTCCACAACTAGCCAAGCTTAATATCACACAAAATACACTTATAACAAGAGCAAATTTATTCATAACCATTCCTTCATATCACAACTTAAAATGACTCTGACAATATATATCTAATAATTGATAAACTAATGTTTTACGAATGTTTACAATCCAAATTCAGAAAAATAATAGAATAACATCAGATTGTTATTACTATTTTGAGCCGAATAATATAATTTGCAAGAAATAACTACTTAGTTTAATAACCTATTTTTTTAATGAAAAACTGATTTTAGATTTTTAGTTTAATTCTTATTAAATCTATGACTTACTAAATTGTCGTATGCTGTCCAATTTTTAACAAACTAAAAAGCTGTTTGTGCTCAAGCTCCTGTTCCGTCAAAGTCTGTAGAAATTTGGGTGGTTCATCAAGCGCATCATCTGCTAGTTCAAACACTCCCCAATGGATAGCAATGGCACGTTTGCAATTTAGTTGCTTAAATATCTGTACCGATTGTCTTGGATCTATATGTTGTTTATGCATAAACCATTGTGGTGCATAGCAACCAATTGGTATAAGTGCAAGATCAATATTTGGGAAACGTTGACCAATTAAATTAAAGATATTTGCATAACCGCTATCACCCATAAAATAAATCGTATAATGAGGATATTCAATCATCCAACCGCACCAAAGCGAACGGTTCGTATCAAATAAGCCTCTTCTGCTCCAATGTTGTGCTGGAACAGCTGTTAATTTTATATCTGATATAGTAAAGGAATCCCACCAATCAAGCTCAGTAACTTGGTTAGCGCCCCATTTTAACAACTTTTTCCTTAATCCCAATGGAACAAAAAATGTAATATCAGGGAAACGCTTGATAAGCTGTTTAATTGTTGGATAATCCAAATGATCATAATGATTATGAGAAATAACAACGAAGTCAATGTTGGGTAATTGCTCCACAGATGTTGGACAAGGTGTTCGACGCTTTGGTCCAATAAAATTAAATGGTGAAGCATATTCTGAAAAAACAGGATCAATTAGAATCGTTTTTTGGTTAATTCTAATTAAACTTGAAGCATGTCCTAGCCACCAAATACCTTCTTGAGCAACTGTAAAATCTGCAGGCTGAAACCAATCCTGTATAAATTTTTCATATCCTGCTTTGGGGGGATGGATTTTTCTTTCCTTACGCCATTTGACAAAATCCTTCTTTGAAATTGCAAAAGGTTCTAAATTTCGAAAACCTCGTATAGTGTGATGCTTTTTACTGGCATCATAATAAGGATTTTTGTAGAACATTAATTATTCCTTGTCATTTTATCTTTTTTATACGTTAAACATTAGTCCTTTCAATGATTATAGCAACATTCCGAGCTGCAACTACCGCTGTTGGCTTACTAACTTTTATTCTTATCCAAGGTACTGAATAATCTTGCAATATCATTTCCGCGACACATTCTGCCACACGTTCTATTAAATCAAATTGATTGTTTTCAACAAAATCAATTACTGATTGACTAACTTTAGCGTAATCCAAGCAATCTTCAACATTATCACTCATCCCTGCGGGCTGATTGTTCCAAGCGATTTCAATATCAAGGACCAACTTTTGCTTAATACTTTTCTCCCAATCGTAAACACCAATAGTGGTCAGAATGGTTAATCCTTCAATACAAACACGATCGCGATTCATCTTTTATTATCCTATGATTAGCAAAATAAAAAAAATATTAATCAACAAACTTAATAGATAAAATAGGAATTATAACATCTACAAATTCCCTAATTTTAATTATTTACGCTATAATTTAAAACATCTATTTTAATTTACTTATTAATTGTTGTCCTAATTATGGTGAGAATATTTCAACCTACCAAGATTTTGCCTAATCATTCAATTGAACTTGACGAAAATGCATACAATCATATTGTTAGAGTCTTGAGAATGAAAATTGGCGAGTCAATAACACTTTTCGATGGTAGTAATTCTATTACAACAGCGATAATCCAACAAATCAATAAAAAATCCATTATTGTACAAACTTTACAAACTATAGAGCAAAATCGTGAATCTCCCCTTGATATTCATTTAGGTCAGGTTTTATCACGCGGTGACAAAATGGAATTTACTATCCAAAAATCCGTTGAATTAGGGGTAACAACAATCACCCCCCTTCTATCAGAACGTTGTGGCGTCAAACTTGATGAAGCTCGATTAGTTAAAAAAGTACAACAATGGCAACGTATTGCCGAGTCAGCCTGCGAACAATGCGGTCGTAATATCGTTCCACAAATTCAACCTGTTGAAAAATTGGAGACTTGGTGCAAAAATTTAGCAGGCTATAATAAATTAACGCTTCATCCGCGAGCCAAACATGGCATTAATCATTTAAAACTAGAAAATCATCGAATAGCATTGTTAATTGGACCTGAAGGCGGATTAACTGAAAATGAAATTAATATGACGGTTAATCAACAATTTACCGAAATATTATTAGGACCAAGGGTACTTCGCACTGAAACTGTTGCATTAACCGCTATCACAGCATTGCAAGTAAAATTTGGTGATCTTGGTTAATTATTTCCCCTACTTTATTAGAAAAGTATATACTAACTAACATATTAAAATTGCAGACATTTATTCATAAAGGAGTTGTCATGATTAAGCTTGGCATAGTAATGGACCCAATTAGCAACATTAAATTAAAAAAAGATACAAGCTTTGCGATGTTAGAACAAGCACAAGCACGTGGATATCAACTTTTTTATATGGAGTTAAATGATCTCTATTTAGAACAGGGTCAAGCATACGCGACAACGCGCAGTTTAACTGTATATAACGATAAAGAGCATTGGTTTGATTTTGGAGAAGAACAAACTTTACCCTTAAGTGAACTTGATGTGATTTTAATGCGTAAAGATCCACCATTCGATACTGAATTTATATATGCTACTTACATTTTAGAACGAGCCGAACAAGCGGGCACACTAGTGGTCAATAAACCACAAAGTTTACGAGATTGTAATGAAAAACTTTATACTGCTTGGTTTGCACAATTTACTCCGCATACTTTAGTTACAAGACAAACTGCTTTAATTAAGCAATTCCATCAACAACATCAAGACATTATTTTAAAACCACTTGATGGCATGGGTGGATCATCTATTTTTAGAGTCAAAGCTGATGACCCTAATTTATCGGTAATAATTGAAACGTTAACGCATAATAATAGCCAATTTTGCATGGCTCAAACCTTTATCCCTGCTATCAAAAATGGTGATAAACGCGTATTAGTTGTTGACGGTAAGCCTGTACCATATTGCTTAGCCCGAATCCCTCAAAATGGTGAAACACGTGGTAACCTAGCCGCAGGAGGACGAGGTGAAGTAAGACCGCTTTCTGAAACAGATTGGGCTATTGCTAATGCTATCGGTCCTGTACTTAAAGAAAAAGGACTATTATTTGTAGGACTTGATATTATTGGTGATAAGCTGACAGAAATTAATGTAACAAGTCCAACATGTGTTCGTGAAATTGAGGCTGAAATTCCTTCATTATCCATTACTAGCATGCTAATGGATGCCATTGAAACACGCATTAACGCTCAACGATAAGGTTATAGATAATGATTAGAGAATATCAAACTAAAGATTTAGATTCAGTAATGTCATTATGGCTTTCTGGAAATCAACAAGCTCACCATTTTATTGACCCACAATTTTACCAAAATAATTATGAATTTGTAAAAATGCTGATGCCTGCTTCGACGATTTTCGTACAAGATATTGATGGTGTTAGAGGATTTATTGGGTTAATGGATAACTATATTTCTGGTTTATTTGTTGATGAACATTATCGTCACCAAAATATTGGTAAAGCACTCATTGCCAAAGCTAAACAATTACATAACGAACTGACTGTTATAGTTTATAAACAAAATTCTTCTGCAATAGCATTCTTCCAATCTCAAGGTTTTGAAGTTATTGGTGAATCAATTAATGAAGAGACCTTAGAACCTGAGGTAACCATGAGCTGTGTTGTAAATCATACCGTTAAAATAGGTAAATGCGCTTTATAATTGATAATTAAGACATTTGTTTTTTGCATGATTTAGTTGACCTTTTTAATGAAGATTTAGCATAAGATTATCTACCATGAATTTAAAAAATCATTTTGTTATTGCAATGCCCACTTTAAACGATCCATTATTTCATCGCTCTGTGGTTTATATTTGTGAGCATAATCGTGATGGTGCAATGGGTATTATTATTAACAAACCACTGGTTGAATTAACCATCCAAACGGTGTTATCACGATTGGATATTACTCCATTTAAAGCATGTGCCGAGCTAGAACAACCTGTTTTTAATGGAGGACCACTTGCCGAAGAACAAGGCTTTATTTTACATACTCCACAAACAGGATTTTCTTCAAGTATTGCTGTTTCTGATGAAATTATGATTACTACTTCATTAGATGTATTAAAATCTATCGGCTCAAATATGCAGCCTAAAGAACTATTTGTTTCATTAGGCTATGCGAGTTGGGGGAATATGCAACTCGAAAATGAAATTGTAAATAATGATTGGCTTGTCACTCAACTTAATTCAGATATTATTTTTAACTGCCCGATTGAAGACCGCTGGCAAAAAGCAGCACAAACGCTCGGTATTAATATTGAAACCATATCTACATTTATGGGGAAAGCATAAATTATGTCTACAGTAATCGCATTTGACTTTGGCACCTCTAGCATCGGTGCAGCGATAGGTCAAGATATTACTAAAACGGCTAGACCATTATGCGCTTTTAAAGCGCGAGATGGTAAACCTAACTGGCAAGAAATTGAAAAAGTTCTTAAAGAATGGAAACCCGATTATTTAGTAGTCGGTTTACCACTTAATATGGATGGTACTGAACAAGAACTTACCCAAAGAGCTAGGAAATTTGCTAATCGTCTACATGGTCGTTTTGGTTTTCAAGTACAACTGCAAGATGAACGCCTTTCAACAGTAGAAGCAAAATCTCAATTATTTGCTAATGGTGGTTTTCGAGCCTTGAAAAAAAGTAGAGTCGATGCCAGCTCTGCAGTCATTATTTTAGAAAGTTGGTTCAATAACATTGTCAAATAGTGAGCAATTGATTAATTGCTCACTCTAGCTGAAATGAAAAGTTAGCAAAATTGTTGACGGTATTCAACGAGATCTTCAATTGTTACTACCGGCAAATTAAATTGCTTAGCAAATGCGACAACTTGCGGAGCTCTAGCCATGGAACCATCAACATTCGTTATTTCACAAATCACAGCTGCTGGTTTGTAACCTGCTAATGTAACTAAATCAACTGAAGCTTCAGTATGTCCTCGACGTGTTAGCACTCCCCCCTCTTTAGCAACCAAAGGAAATACATGTCCAGGATGATTTAGATCAGATGGTTTGGCATTATCGGCTACGGCGGCTTTAACAGTAGTTACCCTATCGCTTGCAGATACCCCAGTTGTTACACCTTTGGCAGCTTCTATACTAATGGTAAAAGCGGTATGGTTTTTACTGGTATTATTTGCTACCATCATAGGTAATTCTAATTTATCACAGTAAGCTTTAGGCATACATAAACAAACAATGCCACTTCCATGACGAATTGTTAATGCCATCTGTTCGGGAGTGATTGTTTCAGCTGCCCAAATCACATCGCCTTCATTTTCACGATCTTCATCGTCTAACACGAGTACGCCACTGCCATTTTTTAATGCGACAATTGCTTTCTCAACGCGCTCAATCGGCGTACCAAATTCAGATAAATTAAAGCTATTATAAATAGTTTTATGAACATTTTTCGTTTGCTGATTCATGGTAAAATGTATCCTTATTGTCGAAATACCAGAATCAGGGCAAGTGCTTAACCATAGCAAAAGAAGTATGATAAAGAATCATAACGACAAAGATGTTAGATAAGCAACTCTCTTCCATCCAGACTATCACTGTCGGCTTTGGAATCACACCAAATCAGCTAACCTTAATCGTATATAATATAAAACTAAGTGCTAGTGGGCTATTACCACCGGTGGGGAATTACACCCCGCCCTGAGAATTATCAGTTAACCTGACATGACTACTATAATATGAATTTGGATTAGGCGGAATAAATTTAATTAAATAAAATTGTTAATAGAATTGATTTAACGCTTATTAAACCTAATTTAGTTAATATACTTATTAATTACTTTATACATAAATTCAAACTACAGTGATGTAAAAATCATTATGGGAAAAACGAATCTAATTAAAAATAAAATTAGAGATTTAATCCTAATGATTTCTTTGCATTATCAATGACTACTTTAAAATCAATTCCCTGCTGTTTAGCAGCAAAAATACAACCACAATAACATTGTCGATATACATCATATTCTTTGCAAATTTCAACAGAACGCTTATAACCGTTATTTTTTTTGAAATCTGAAGGTAAATACTTAACCGAAAAGAGCTCTTGAATTTCAAAACCAAGCTCATTTATTTTTTGACTATTTTTTTTAGGGCTTAGTGTTAAAGCACTCGCGAAATAATCAAAACCTAATTCCTGCGCTTTAATCGCAGCCAAATCTAATCTCATCTTATAACAAATATGGCAACGAGCGCCACCTTCGGGTTCATTACGTAAATGTTCAACTTCCTTAATAAAATCTGCTGGCTTATAAGGTGCTTCTAAAAACTGTACGTTATTTCCTGTTTTCTGATTGAAGTCCTTAATAAATTTTTGCTGAACTTGACTACGATACTCGTATTCCAAGCGAGGATGAATATTTGAATTTGCAAAATAGATTGTAATTTCTGCATATTGTGCTAAATACTCTAACACATATGTGCTACAAGGTGCACAACAACTATGAATCAAAATTTTGGGCTTAACAGATTGGCTTTGCCAAGATTCAATCATTGATTTTAATATAGTATCGTAATTGATTTTATTATGAGGGTTATGAAGTTTTAAAATAGTATCGGCATTGATTAACATACTTTATTTGAGCTCTTTATATTACTTATTAAAATTATTTCTATAAAAATACCCTTATTTATTATAGGGCTTTGTTTTATTTACAAAAACGATTATACAGTGATCATCAAAAAAAGGAATGAAGAAAATTAATGAACAATAAAACATGACTATTTACACCTCAAACTAACACGATGATTACTGTAACTTAAATGGTATGGAATTTGGGTTATTAAACTGATTGATAATGAAAATTAATCTAAGAATAACCTTCAAATAGTTTTATGGTATGACCTATGCTAGTTTTTAATATACTGGTATCAATTCAGAACTATCTATTATCAACGCCTTTTAAATAACAACCATCCTATCCCTCTACTAAATTTTCTTATCATTAATATGATAAATAACTAAAAATACTCACAAATTATATACATACTTATGCACATTAATTACGTTTTATGTATAGTAAACTAATATATTAATAATAATCAGAATTGTTATTAACATTTACACTGAATAACCCTGTTTATAACAGTGTTAAGCCATTGATATTACTAGCTAAATTAAACTGCTCAATGAATAATCATATAGTTTCTTTAAAGGAAGAATCATTTTAAGTAGCCAAGATAAGGCAAAAATCTTAATAATTTAAGTCATTATTTAATCTACTAAGACAAAGTTAACTGAACAGCAATTAAATATTAATAATTGATTATGTAATAAAATTAATTGTTAGCACTTTATCAGTAATTAATTTATCAAAATAAAAGGGAAATAAAGATGAAGACTAAGGGAAATGATGCTGATTTTATTATTGAACTTGTCAATTATCTTTTATTATTCTTTACATAATGAATATCAGCAATCAGTCCACCCCAAATAATACTATCAAGTTTATTTTTGCTACTTATATCAAAATTGAAATATAATTTATATCTTACTATGTAATTCAATTATTGAATCTAATATATAGAATTATAAAGATAATTAGTTATGTTTTAGATTAAAAATTCTCTTAATTTACTATCACTTAGTACCAAAATTGTAATTTATAGAAATAAATTTGACGTATAAAGTGATATATTAACAATCAGACGCTTAAGAAATACCAAAAATAAAATTGAATTATACTCAAAATTAACTAGTTGAAACATAAGCAATGAAGAACATAAATATTTATGAAAGCAGATATTGAACACCCAAATTTTTACTTCCACGATTACGAGACGTTTGGTGTAAATCCGGCTTTTGATCGTCCCGCACAATTCGCAGGTATCAGAACCGATTATAATTTAAATATTATTGACGAACCAACTATCGTTTATTGTCAACCTGCTTCAGATTACTTGCCCTCTCCCGAAGCGGTACTTATTACGGGAATAACCCCTCAATTTGCATTAGCTAAAGGTATTTGTGAAGCCGAATTTGCACGTATAATTCATAATGAATTTAGTCAACCAAATACTTGCATCTTAGGCTATAATAATATTCGATTTGATGATGAAGTATCACGCAATATATTTTATCGTAATTTTTATGACCCTTATGCTTATAGTTGGAAACACAACAATTCAAGATGGGATTTACTTGATGTTGTAAGAGCATGTTATGCGCTGCGCCCAGAAGGAATTGAATGGCCTACAAATGATAGAGGTTATACCAGTTTTCGACTCGAAGACCTTACCGCAGCCAATCACATCAATCATCAACGTGCCCATGATGCGATGTCTGACGTTTATGCTACGATAGAAATGGCAAAACTGATCAAACAACATCAACCAAAATTATTTAATTATTTTTTTAAACTCAGAAATAAAAAACTTGTCATTAACCTAATTGATATCGTAAATGCTACACCATTAGTACACGTGTCAGGTATGCTAGGCTCACACCGTGGCAACACAACCTTAATTGCACCATTAGCTTGGCATCCATATCAAAATGATTCTGTGATTATTTGTGATTTAACGGGGGATGTTGATAGCTTAATCAATCTTAGTGCTGAACAAATTCGTGAAAAACTCTATACAAAAACGGCTGATCTAAAGGAATTAGAATCGCGAATACCTTTAAAACTGATACACTGCAATAAATGTCCAATTATTGCGCCTACTAATACACTTGATTCAAAAAATGCTAAACGTTTAGATATTGATTTGACTTTATGTGAAAAAAACCTATTAAAGATCATCCAACATTTAGATCTCATACAGCAAAAAATTATTGATATATATAATCAACAACCCTCATTCAATAAAACTCATGATGTAGATGGACAAATCTACCAAGGTTTTTTTGATAATTATGACAAATCTTTGTGTAATCTCATTCAACAAACAGCGCCTGATAATTTATCGACTATTAATATAGAACCGCATGATTTACGGTTAAAAATGCTATTTTTTCGTTATAAAGCTCGCAATTATCCATTTTCTTTAACCGAGAAAGAACAGTTGCAATGGCGTGACTATTGCCGGGACAAACTAAATCATGAAACACTGACACATTATTTAGTAGAGCTTGAAAATCTAGCTATACATTATCAATTACAACCTAAAAAAATGGAATTGCTAAAAGCGCTTTATCAATACTGCCAAAGTATTGTTTAGGCTTAATAGGGTAATTTAATAATAATGCTCATTTATAGCATATTTCTTTATTTTAAAATCACTTTAATGGTTACCTAAATCATTCTAACTATTATTTTAAATATGATATCCCCTATTCAAAATTGATCATTAATGCTTTGAACCAGCATAAATTATGATTAAACCTTCAAATTAAGCGCAAAATAAAAAAGTTAAATTTTAACCAATTGATTATATTGAGATAAAATTATAGCCAATTATACTTAACAAAAAATATACTTTTTTTTAATTGATTGACTTTAATCCTTGTTGCTATAATGCCTTTCCGAGAACATCAGTAACTATTATTAGCGTACTCCGCGCCAAAGTGATTGATGTGTACTTAGGTTTTTCGGATGCTTAATCACCCACGCAACAATAATTCTAATCGTTTATCTCTTCCATTCAATGGAGCTATCCCGTGACTATTCATAATTTATCGACAAAACGATCGTTTTTAGATCGTTATTTTGCTTTTAAAGAAAATAAAACTACATTAAAAACTGAACTTATTGCTAGTTTTACTACTTTTATTACCATGGTATATATCATTTTTGTAAATCCCAAAATTTTAGGTGATGCGGGAATGGATTCACAAGCTGTATTTGTTACGACAGCCTTAATTACGGGAATCGCATGTATGGCTATGGGTATTATTGCAAAATTACCGATAGCATTAGCTCCGGGCATGGGAATAAATGCTTATTTTGCTTATGTGCTAGTTAATTCAATGGGTTTATCATGGCAAACAGGAATGACTCTCGTATTTATGGCTGCATCTGGTCTATTTTTACTTTCAATATTCCGTTTGCGTTACTGGATGATTGCTAACATTCCCGTTTCGATTCGTATCGGCGTAAGTAGTGGTTGTGGTTTAATGATTACTTTAATCGGGTTACATAATGCTCACATTATTGTTGCAGATCCGGATACAATGGTTCGTTTGGGTGATCCGACAACTATTCCATTTGTTTTAGGTTGTTTAAGTTTTTTAATTGTAGCAATCCTTGCTCAACGTAAATGGAATTCCTCAATTTTAATATCATTTATTATTGTCACTTTAATAGGTTGGGTGGTTGATCCAGATGTAGTTTACCATGGTATAGTCAGCTTACCGCCTGATATATCGGGTGTTGTCGGTCAACTAAACTTTGACAATATCTTTGAAATTTCACTCCTTGGTATCATTATTTCAGTTATGCTGATTAACCTGTTCGAATCTTCCGGTACTTTAATTGCCGTTACAGATAAGGCAGGATTAGCTGACCAATATGGACGATACCCTAACCAAGAACGTTCACTTTATATTGATAGTGCAAGTTCTGCTTTAGGGTCTGCAATGGGAACCTCTGCTGTAACAGCTTATGTTGAGAGCGCTTCTGGTATTGCTGTTGGTGGTCGTACTGGCATGATGGCATTGGGGGTTGGTGTTTTATTTATTGCCTCAATATTTTTATCTCCCCTAGAGAAAATGGTACCACTATATGCTACTACAGGTGCATTAATCTATATTGGTGTATTGATGGCATCAGATTTAGCTCGCGTTAAATGGGACGACCTCACTGAAGCAGTGCCGGCATTTGTAGCCACAATTATGATGCCATTCAGTTTTACTATCACAGAAGGAATTGCAACTGGTTTTATTACTTTTGTAGTAATGAAAGCGGGTTGTGGCAAATTTAAAGATCTCACCGCTTGTTCGGTGATTATGGCTATGCTGTTTTTAGCTCGTTATATTTTTCTTTAATGGAAACAATGTATAACGATTAGTTTAATGTACATGATAAGAAGGAACAAAGCATGACATCAATGTATAAAGAGTCTATTTGTGAAATGATCGATGCTGGGGCGGCTAAAATCCCTGCTGATTTGATTATTATTAACGGCCAATTGGTCAACGTAAATTCCTGTGAAATCTATTCTGCTGATGTCGCAATATATAAATCACGCATTGTTGCAATAGGCGATGTTTCAGGGTATATAGCTGCACAAACTAAAACAATCGATGCTAAAGGTAAATATATCGTTCCTGGGTTAATTGACGGTCATCTTCATATTGAATGTAGCAAGTTATCCATGACAAGTTTTGCCAAAGCGGTTTTACCTCACGGTACTACCAGTATTATATCTGGATTAGATCAATATATTGTGACAGCAGGGCTTGACGGCATCAGAGAGATTCTACATGAAATAGATAAAACACCATTAAAAGTATTTTGGGGATTACCATTTTTAACACCTTATACACTCCCTCAAAGTCATGTTGGATTTAATGTTACAGCCAAAACTCACGCAGAAGTTCAAAAGTGGCCTGAAGTATTTGGTGTCTGGGAAACTGTTAGCGAATTTATTGAAAATCAGCATAGCGATGTCATGAAAGCCATTGAGTATGCACGATTACATCGCTTACCAATTTTCGGTTGTGCTCCAATGACACGCGGTCATAAACTTAACTCAATTCTTTGTGCCGGTGTAAGACTTGATCATGAAAGTTATGACCATGAAGAGATGATGGAAAAGATCAGAAAGGGTATGAATGTACTTATTCGTGAATCATCTATCTCTCACTTTTTAGAAGAAAATATTAAAGTAATTACACATCTCAATCCTCAATTATCTCGTCGTGTGAGTTTTTGTACTGATGACGTAATTGCTTCCGATATAGTTACCAATGGGCATATGGATAAACTCATTCGTATGGCAATTGCTAATGGTGTCGATCCTCTTACAGCTATTCAAATGGGAACCATCAATTCTGCTGAAGCATACCGAATTGATCATTTAGTTGGCTCCGTTTCTCCAGGTCGTTTTGCGGATATTTTATTAGTTGAGGATTTAATTAAATTTGAGATTGATACTGTTATTGCAAAAGGCAAATTAGTCGTTGAAAATAAACAAACCGTATTTGATTTTGTTCCTCCAAAACGCAGCGATGTACTATTGCAAAGTATGAAATTGAAGAAGGTTGATGCTAATGATCTTAAAGTTAAGACAGATGATAAACAATCAAAAGTAAAAGTGTTGTCTTTGGATGTTGACTTTGATATTCCATTTGTTCGTCGTGGACGTCATGTTGAACTATCGGTGGAAAATGGCGTAGTTCAAGCAGATATTGATAACGATGTTATATATGCTACTGTAGTTGAACGTTTTGGTAAAACCAAGGGTATTCCTAAAGTTGGTTTCTGTTCAGGATGGAAATTAAAATCAGGTGCAATGGCAAGTTCTTGTGCTCCAGACGACAATAATGTGGTATGTATTGGAACTAATCCTGAAGATATGGCAATCGCTATTAATCATTTAGCTCAGGAAGGCGGTGGTCAAGTTATTGTTGACAAAGGTCAAGTTATTGGTTTCTTACCTCTACCTATTTGCGGTATTGTTTCTGATCTCGATCCTCATGTTATGGCTGAAGAAGAAGAAAAGTTATTGCAAATAGCTCGACAACTGGGTTGTGATCTTCCAGATCCACTATTCTATATGTGTTGCTTACAAATTACTGCTATTCCTGATTATGCTATTACTGATTTAGGCGTTATAGATTTTCATGAACAAGCCGTCATGGATCCTGTATTTAAATGCGGATGCACACATGGTAAATTACAGCCAATTTGCCATAAATAATAAGCTTGTTATATAACTAGAGTAGAAAATAACCTTATCTAATACTATATAAGGTTAATCTACTCGCCAATGAATGATCGTGAAGAGGATTTTATGACGGAAAAAGAACAATTGAATGAATTAATTGATATGGCTGCTGGTCGTAGAAAAGCCGATCTATTAATTATCAACTGTAAGGTAATAGATGTTTATAACCAATTGGTTGTAGACGGACCGCTAGCTATTGGACACGGAAAAATAGTTGGTTATGGCTATGAATATCAAGCGCATAAAACCCTCGACGCACAAGGCGGATATGTAATGCCAGGATTCATTGATGGTCATGTGCATATTGAATCTTCTTCATTAATCCCTTCACAATTTGCGCGTTGTATTTTACCATTTGGTACGACTACAATTATCGCGGATCCACATGAAATTGCCAATGTATGTGGTCTAGATGGCATTCGTTATATGCTTGAAGCATCTAGAAGAACACCATTAAATGTACAAATCATGTTGCCATCTTGTGTGCCGGCTACGCCATTCGAAGAGGCTGGTTGTGTAATAGAAGCAGAAGATCTAGTTCAGTTAATTAATGAACCAGGTGTTAGAGGATTGGGTGAAGTCATGGATTATCCTAGTGTCATTGATCATGCACCCAATATGATGGCTAAATTATGGATGGCAAAAAATTATAACCGTGTAATTGATGGTCATAGTCCCGGAGTAAAAGGCAAGGATCTAATTGCCTATGTTATGGGTGGGATAATGACTGATCATGAATGTAGTACTCCTCAGGAAATGCATGATCGTATACGTTTAGGTCAGTATGTATTATTAAGAGAAGGATCAACGTGTAAAGATCTATTAAATCTTATTCCGGCTATTACACCTTCCAATGCTCGCCGATGTGTGATGTGTACAGATGATAGAGAACCATCAGATATTCTCTCAAGTGGACATATTAATAAGAGCATACGTTTAGCAGTAGAAAACGGTATTGATCCTATTTTAGCGATCACAATGGCAACACTAAATGCAGCTGAATGTTTTCGTTTACAAGGTAAAGGCGCTATTGCACCTAACTTTGATGCAGATTTAGTGATAGTAAATGATCTTAAATCTTTTGAAGTCAAACATGTGTTTGTTGCAGGTAAAGAAATCGCTCGCGACGGCAAATTACTTGTTACATGGGATGACTATATAGCTGAAAATGTGCTTAATACTGTCAATTTACCTGATCTAACAGTAGAGAGTTTTACCATACCGTTAAGCACTGAAAAAGTTAATGCAATTGGTGTTAACCCCGGTAGTGTTTTAACGAGTCATTTACAACTTGAAGTAATTAAAGATAATTTTGGTCATTTTGATTGTAAATTAAATTCAGGATTGAACAAATTAGCCGTAGTTGAAAGACATCATGCTACTGGAAACATCGGGTTAGGAATTTTAGCTAATTATGGATTAAAAAACGGCGCTATTGCTGTCACGGTGGCGCATGATTCTCACAATTTGGTGATAGTTGGCGACAATGATGCTGACATGCTTGCAGCTGCAAAAGATGTAGAAGCAATGGGAGGCGGTTTCTCATTATGTCAAAATGGTAAAATTATAGCCCATTTAGCTTTACCAATTGCTGGTTTAATGTCGGATTCATCAGCACAGCAAGTTGCTGATCAATTACACCATATGATAAAAGTCGCTAAACAATCCTTTGGTATTAATCCCGCCGTACATCCTTTGATGACTTTAGTCTTTATGACTTTACCGGTAATTCCTGAATTAAAATTAACTTCAACTGGTTTATTTGATGTAAAAAGCTATCAACCTATAGATTTATGCATTTAATCGTGATCAAAAATTAATGAAAAAATATGTAATACTCTATAAATAACCGAATTAAATTCAATTCGGTTATTCTTACATTGGTTCTTATAAATCTACTGAATATGTGATTTGAATAATTATGAAATCTATTTTTTAAACCTACTAGATAAATAAACCTAAATAATAGTTTATAATCGCTAGTATTATAAATAATAATAAAGATAATAAAAATGCACCACTCATAAGGCCATAGCAAAAAATTATTTCATGGATCAATAGTGAATTGTCAATCATGTAAGATATACAAAAGCCGACCAATGCATTAAAAAATAAAAAAATTAAAATAGCTATGAATAAAAAATTATTTGTGGTTAAGATATTAAAAAAAGCGACTATAAGCGAAAACATTAACGCGATTACAAAGATAGTAATAACAAACTTATCGTTAAAATTATCTACTAATGGATTAAAAGCGCAAACTATGGAGGGTAATAAAGTTAAGAATAAAGATTTAAAATCCTTTTTTGTGAACTTCCGTCTCATCTTATTGTTATTTTAATGTAAAAAAACATATTATACTTAACTCATATAAAAAAAGAAATAGTATTTTTATGTACTAATTATCTCTGACATTAATTATTGGAATTTAAACAAATGGTAATATTAATCCTAGCAATTATTTCTTTAATGTAAAAATAATAGCTAGGATTCGATAATTTTGATAAAGATATAATGTTGTTTTAATCAATGAATCGCGATAAGAATGCACATGTTCTAGGATGCTGTGGATTTATTAGTATATCTTCAGGTTTGCCTTGTTCTACTACTATACCACCATCCATAAAAACGACTTTATCTGCCACAGCACGCGCAAAACCCATTTCATGAGTTACGATGACCATCGTAATTTTATCTTCCGCTAAATTTTGCATTGTTTTTAAAACTTCACCTGTTAACTCTGGATCAAGTGCAGAAGTTGGTTCATCAAATAACATAATATCTGGTTGCATAGCTAAAGCTCGAGCGATGGCCACGCGTTGTTTTTGACCACCCGATAACTGCGAAGGATAACTATCTTCTTTATTAGATAATCCCACCTTTTTTAATAATTCTCTGGCAAGTGGTAATATTTCCTCACGTTTCATTTTTTTTACAGTCATCGGTGCTTCAATAATATTTTGCAAAACGGTCATATGAGGAAATAGATTAAAATGTTGAAATACCATACCCATTTTGGTACAAATACGTTTAATTTCACGTTCTGATTGATAAACAGCTTGTTTTAAATCATTATTCTTAACTAACCATTCGTTTTCAATTGAAATATTACCGGAGTCAATTTTTTCCAGATTATTCAAACAACGCAATAAGGTGGATTTTCCAGAACCAGAGGAACCTATAATGACCACTACTTCAGACTTAGCAACTTTAAGATCAACTCCTTTTAAAACAGCCAGATTACCAAATGCTTTGTAAATCTGTTGTGCATCAATCATGATATCAGTCGTCATAGCGGGCATAATATTTCTCCAGTTTTTGATATAGCATCGTTAATATTAGCGTCATCGCTAAATAAAACACAGCGGCAATGAAAAAAGGCGATAGATCGAAATCGCGTTTAACGAGTTGGTATGCAATACGCATTAAATCTTGTAAAGCCAAAACATAGACTAATGAGGTATCTTTAATCAAAGTGATGGTTTCATTACTTAATGGTGGTAAGATTTTCTTTACCATTTGTGGTAACACAATGCGCCACATTGTTTGACGATAGCTCATTCCTAAAGTTTTAGCAGCTTCATACTGACCTTTATTTACACCTTGGATACCAGCTCTAAAAATTTCAGCAAAATATGCCGCATAATTTAAGGTAAAGGCTATTACTGCTGTCGAAAAACTATCAAATCGTATACCTAACATAGGTAAAGCAAAATAAATGAAAAAAATCTGTAGCATGAGTGGTGTACCCCGCATTAGCCAAATATAAGCATTAACTAAAAAGCTAATGAATTTAATGCGTGATAAACGTAAAAGTGCTAACAATAAACCAAATGGAATTGACAATAGCAAGGTAATCGTAAATAGACCTAATGTAAGTTTAGTTCCTTCCCATAATTGTGGTGATATATCAATACAGTAATCGGTTGTAACTTGTAAAACAAACCATAATTGCTGGATAGCATTAAGTATATAATCCATCTAAATTCCTATAAAAAAACAACGCAGTCCTTTTATGGCCTGCGTTTGAATAAAACAAAATAGTCAGTTTTATTTAGTAACATCGGTTCCAAACCATTTCTGCGAGATCTGAGCCGCAGTACCATCATTGATCATACTGTCTAATGCTTTTTGGATAGCTTTTTGTAATACTACGTTACCCTTCTTAAAACCAACACCATATTGTTCCTGTCCAAAATTGTCTTTAAGTACAGTATATTCATCAGGCTTTTTAGCAACGTAATAGTGTCCAACTACACCATCTACAACTACCGCATCAAGTCGTTGATTAGCGAGATCTAATAATGCTGTTACATTATCAGCATATTGATTTAATTCTGCAAAACTACTATGAATAGGATCTGCATTAACAGCATCTAAAGCACTGCTACCATTTTGTAAACCGATCACTTTGCCCGCTAAATCAGCTTTAGTGTGGATGTTACTATCCGATCTGACGACAATAATTTGATGATTTATCATATAAGGGGAAGAAAATAAAATATTTTCTTTTCTATAATCAGTAATGGTTAAACCATTCCATAATGCATCTACTCTACCACTATTTAGTTCAGCTTCTTTTGCTGACCAGTCAATCGGTTTAAACTCTACAATTAGATTTGCTCTTTTAGCAGCCTCGCGTGCTAAATCAATATCAAAACCTACCAACTCATTATTTTGGTCACGAAATCCCATTGGTGGAAAATCATCATCTAAACCTACCACAATCGTTTGTTTTTGATTTTTAGCATCTTGACTAGCTTGTTCTTGCTTGGTTTGATTATCGCAACCATATAATAAAAACAGTGCTGCAAATGCCATTATCCATAAATAAACCCGTTTACGCATACAAACCCCAATATATTTATCGTGTTTTAATAAAAATTTTGTTGTAATGCTATCTTATGTCACATTATTTATCCAGTACGTTTTGACGTTTTGCCACAAAATAATTCAATTATCAAGCATAAATCAACTGAATTGTAGTTTGTTTTATTAATTTTCGATTATTTAACAGATTAAATATTTATTTTGAATAATCTTTAAGCTCGCTAAATCTGTTTTTCATGACTAAAACATAAATAATTAATTTAATATTTGATTGATAAAATAGATAAAGTTGTTTTAGTTTCTGATACAATATAAGGTTATAAAATTAAAGAGTAATGTCAAAATAGTAGCAGATAGAGTATAAGGTTTTTAATGATTACAACTGATGCCAATAGCGCTGTGTCTTCCGTTGCTTACCGCGCTAACGAAGTGATTGCGATATATCCTATTACCCCAAGTTCTTCAATGGCTGAGCAAGCTAATACATGGTCAGAATTTAATAAAAAAAATATTTTTGGCGATATCCCAAAAGTTATTGAAATGCAATCAGAAGCTGGTGCTATATCTACGGTACACGGTGCATTGATGACTGGTGCTCTTGCCACCTCCTTCACCTCTTCACAAGGATTATTATTAATGATCCCATCCTTGTACAAGATTGCTGGAGAACTTACCCCTTTTGTATTACATGTAGCAGCTCGGACAATTGCCACCCATGCTTTATCAATTTTTGGTGATCATTCGGATGTTATGGCCGTTCGTCAAACTGGTTGCGCTTTACTATGTGCTAGTTCAGTACAAGAAGCTCAAGATTTCGCTTTAATTGCACAAATGGCTTCTTTTAATAGCCGCATACCATTTATTCATTTTTTTGATGGTTTTCGTACCTCACATGAAATTAATAAAATAGCACCAATCAGTGATGAAACAATCAAAAATTTGTTACCTTATGATGCGATTAAAGCTCACCGAGCTAGAGCTTTAACGCCCGATGAACCAGTTATTCGCGGTACTTCTGCTAATCCTGATACTTTCTTTCAATGTCGAGAAGCCATAAATCGATATTACGATGAAACATATGATCATGTTGCTAATGCTATGGATGCTTTTGCGAAGGAAACTGGACGCAATTATCAACCATTTGAATATTATGGTTCACCCGATGCAGAACATATCATTATCTTGATGGGGTCTGCTATTGGAACCTGTTATGAAGTAGTCGATCATTTGTTATCTCAAAATAAAAAAATTGGGGTAGTTGTTGTCCGTTTATACCGTCCGTTTTCAGCCAAACACTTACTTGCTGTCATTCCACATTCAGTAAAAAAAATTGCTGTTTTAGATCGAACTAAAGAACCGGGTGCTTTAGCTGAACCATTATACTTAGACGTAATGACTGCCTTTGCCGAAGCTGTTTCGCGAGGAGATCGTCACCAATTACCATTAATAATTGGTGGTCGTTATGGATTATCTTCGAAGGAATTTGATCCGCGTTGTGTACTTGCAATTTATAATGAATTGCAATTATCCAACCCTCGCCCGAGATTCACTGTCGGGATTTACGATGATATAACGGGGCTTTCTTTACCTTTACCAAAAGAATCGATTCCTCAAAAATCAGCACTTGAAGCGCTATTCTATGGTCTAGGTAGTGATGGTACCGTATCTGCGACTAAGAATAACATTAAGATTATTGGCGATAGTACACCTTTTAATGTACAAGGTTATTTTGTATATGACTCTAAAAAGGCTGGTGGTTTAACGGTTTCACATCTGCGAGTGAGTTTAGAGCCGATTCAGTCCTCTTATTTAATAAATAGTGCCCATTTTATTGGCTGCCATCAAGATCAGTTCATCGATAAATATCAGATCGTTGATCATTTAAAGGAAGGCGGTATTTTCTTACTCAATACTCCTTATAGTAAAGAGGAAATCTGGCATCGGCTACCTAAAGAAGTTCAAGCCGAGCTTATTAAAAAGAATGCTCAATTTTATATAGTCAATGCGGCTAAAATCGCTCGTGAATGCGGTCTCGGTGCTCGAATTAATACGGTCATGCAGGCAACATTCTTTTATCTAGCTGAAATTTTCAAACAAGACTTTACTGCTGAAAAATTAAAAGATGTTGTAGCTAAAGCCTATAGTAGCAAAGGACAAGATTTAGTTGAAAAAAATTGGCAAGCAATTGATATGGCTGTTGATTCTTTAGAACATATCCCACTAAAATGCCTTGATCAAACTAGTTCACTACGTCCCCCTATCGTACCTGATCATGCACCAGATTTTGTTAAAACTGTTACTGCTGCCATGTTAGCTGGAGTGGGTGATAGTTTACCAGTTTCAGCATTTCCCCCTGATGGTACTTGGCCAACAGGCACAACAAAATGGGAAAAACGTAATATAGCCGAAGAAATTCCATTATGGAAACCCGAATTGTGCACTCAATGTAATCATTGTGTCGTCGCTTGCCCTCATGCTGCGATAAGAGCTAAAGTGGTTGAGCCACAACAAATAAGTAATGCACCAGATACACTTGCTTCGTTGGAAGTAAAAGCTCGCGATATGAAAGGACAACGTTATATTCTACAAGTTGCTCCTGAAGATTGTACCGGTTGTAACTTATGTGTCGAAGTTTGTCCTTCACGCGATCGCAATAATTTTGATATCAAAGCCATCAATATGGCTTCACGAATAGATAACCTTGAAGTTCAAAAACAAAATTATGAGTATTTTAATGACCTACCTGACCGCGATCCGCACAGTCTAGAACGCATTGATATTAGAACATCGCAATTATTGACACCTCTCTTTGAGTTTTCCGGTGCATGTGCAGGTTGTGGTGAAACCCCATATATCAAATTATTAACTCAACTTTATGGCGACCATTTGGCTATTGCTAATGCGACAGGTTGTTCCTCTATCTATGGTGGTAATATGCCTTCTACGCCTTATACGACTGATCGTCATGGACGTGGTCCGGCTTGGGCAAACTCATTATTTGAAGATAATGCCGAATTTGCTTTGGGTTATCGCTTAACGTATAACCAACATAAGCAACGCGCTTTACGTCTATTAGATCAAGTTGCAGCAGAAATTCCACCAGAAATTGTGATTGGTTTAAAATCTAATGACACCACAATAGGAATGAAACGAGATTTACTAGAACAACTTCGACGACAACTCGGTGTGTTAGTGTCAGAAGAAGCCAAAGAACTGATAACGCAAGCCGACTATCTCATTGATAAATCTGTGTGGGCTATTGGTGGCGATGGTTGGGCATATGATATTGGATTTGGTGGACTAGATCACGTAATGAGTTTAACTGAAAACGTTAATATTTTAGTATTGGATACTCAATGCTATTCCAATACGGGTGGTCAACAATCCAAATCTACTCCAATGGGTGCGGTAACTAAGTTCGCTGATCTAGGTAAACAAAAAGCACGTAAAGATCTTGGTGTCAGCATGATGATGTATGGTCATGTTTATGTTGCGCAAATTGCACTTGGAGCACAACTTAATCAAACCATTAAAGCGCTACAAGAAGCAGAAGCCTATGATGGACCATCACTTGTGATTGCCTATAGCCCGTGTGAAGAACATGGCTATGATCTAGCAAAATCGCATGAACAAATGAAAGATTTAGTTAAATCAGGATTCTGGCCTCTATATCGCTATGATCCAAGAAATCTTGCTAATGGTAAATCGGCGTTGACCTTGGATTCAAGATCACCTAATAATGAAATCCTAACCGAAACATTGTTAAAAGAACAGCGTTTTAAACGTTTAGAAACATTAGAGCCGATGACGGCTGATGAACTACATATACGCTCAAGTAAAGGAGTAAATGCTAAATACAAATTGTTACAACTTTTATCTACTTACACGGAAGCTGAAACACCTCCTGATATTTAATTGTCAAATAGCACAAAGATAATTACTATAAAAAAGGCGTTAAAAACGCCTTTTTTATTAATTTGATGCTTAACCTGCTACATTGATTTTCTTCATGTCTTTCATGTAACTACGAAGCGTGTGACCAATTTTTTCAATTGGATGATTGCGTATAGCTTCATTAACATCACGCAATAATGCGTTATCAACGCTACCCTCTGGAATTGCTTTACCTAAATCACCAGCTTGTAATAATGGCATAAATTTCTCTTTTAATAATGGCACTGCTGCATTGGAGAATAAATAGTTACCATATTCAGCTGTATCAGAGATAACAACGTTCATTTCGTATAAACGTTTACGAGCAATAGTATTTGCAATTAAAGGAAGTTCATGTAAGGATTCATAATAAGCTGATTCTTCAAGAATACCTGCTTCAATCATAGTTTCAAATGCTAATTCTACGCCAGCTTTAACCATTGCTACCAATACAACACCTTGATCGAAATAGGTTTGTTCATCAATTTTACCTTGATATTCAGGTGCCTTTTCAAAACCAGTTTCACCGGTTTGCTTACGCCAAGTCAGTAGATTTTTATCATCATTATGCCAATCTTCCATCATAGTGCGTGAGAATTCACCAGAAATAATATCATCCATATGTTTACGATACAGATCAGTCATAATTACTTTCAATTCTTGTGCCAAGGCATTTGCACGTAACTTAGCAGGATTTGATAAGCGATCCATCATTAGTGTAATTCCACCTTGTTTTAATGCTTCAGTGATCGTTTCCCAACCAAATTGCAATAATTTACAAGCATAAGCAGGATCTACGCCTTCACCAACTAGTTTATCAAAGCATAACAATGATCCAGTTTGTAACATACCACACAGAATAGTTTGCTCACCCATTAAGTCAGATTTAACTTCAGCAACAAAAGAAGACTCAAGTACACCAGCTCGGTGTCCACCTGTTGCAGCAGCCCAAGCTTTAGCAATAGCTAAACCTTCACCTTTTGGGTCATTGGCAGGATGAACTGCGATTAAAGTAGGTACACCAAATCCACGTTTATACTCTTCGCGAACTTCTGTACCAGGACATTTTGGTGCTACCATTACTACAGTAATATCAGGACGTATTTTTTCACCAACTTCAACAATATTAAAGCCATGAGAATACCCTAAAGCAGCACCTTGTTTCATTAAAGGTTGTACCGCTTTAACAACTGCTGAATGTTGTTTATCTGGTGTTAAATTGATTACAAGATCCGCTGTTGGTACTAATTCTTCATAAGTACCTACTTTAAATCCATTTTCAGTCGCTTTCTTCCATGAAGCGCGTTTTTCCGCTATAGCTTCTTGACGTAATGCATAAGCAATATCTAAACCAGAATCCCGCATATTTAGACCTTGGTTTAAACCTTGTGCACCACAGCCTACAATGACAATTTTTTTGCCTTTTAAGAAATTTGCTTCTGATGCAAATTCGTCACGTCCCATAAAACGGCATTTACCTAGTTGTGCTAATTTTTCTCGCCAGCATAAGGTATTAAAATAGTTTGACATAGTTATTTCCTTAATAAATTCAATTTTTAGCATTAATCGTATTCGTAATCTAATTTTGCTAGTAGTTAGTCCCAAAAAATTAATATTAATATACTCGTTTTTTGTTGTTGCGAAAATTGATATATTCAGAATACTATATTGCATTTATTGCAATAAGAAAGGTTAACCATGAATATACACGATTTAAAGACTTTTCTGACTTTATGTGAAACTCAGCACTTTGGTTTGGCTGCAAAAGCAATGCACATCACACCATCAACACTGTCTAGGCAAATTCAGCGCATTGAAGATTCCATTAATCAACAACTTTTCATCCGTGATAATCGTTCGGTAAAAATTACACCGGCAGGCTATCAATTTAGGATATTTGCAAAACAAGTACTCGCTGAATTTAATCAATTACAACAAGACTTTGAACAAAATAATCAGCAATTATCGGGAGAATTAACCCTATTTTGTTCTGTAACGGCGGCATATAGTCACTTACCCGATATTCTGGATAAATTCCGTGCGTTGTATCCACTCGTCGAAATCAAATTAATTACGGGGGATGCGGCTGATGCGGTTACAAAAATTCAACTTAACGAAGCGGATTTAGCGATTGCGGGTCGTCCGAAAAGGCTTCCCAATAGTATTGAATTTTTCAAATTAGGAGAAATTGATATGGTACTTTTAATCCCTCGTTTAAAATGCCCCTTCACAGAGAAATTGCATCAAAAACAACCTGATTGGCATCATATCCCTTTTATCTTACCAGAACATGGTCCGAGCCGTCATAGAATTGATCAATGGTTCAAACAAAATAAAATTTCATCTCCCCATATTTATGCAACTGTAGCCGGTCATGAAGCCATAGTATCAATGGTTGCGGTAGGATGTGGTGTCGCTCTATTACCGAAAGTTGTTATGGAAAACAGTCCAGATAGAATTCGTGAGCGGATCATTGAATGGTCATCACAAATTATTGAGCCTTTTGATATTGGAGTCTGCGTACAAAAGAAACGTTTGTCAGAAAAGATCATTGCCTCATTTTGGCAATCAATTCAAAGGTAATTTAAAGATGTTTTGTATGTGAATACTAATTTTAAAATTACTCATAATTTCCGACGATTTCATTCTTAGTGGGAGGATTGGCATAGTTATTACTCTATATCACCTTAAATTTTAAATAATATAAATAATTCGTTAAGGAAATGATGGAAATATTTTTAAAATACACTAAAATAGACCCCCTATGACCCCATAGTTAAATGGATATAACGAGCCCCTCCTAAGGGCTAGTTGCAGGTTCGATTCCTGCTGGGGTCAATAATAGAACATTTTATTGTTTAAAATTAAAAGGTTAATAATAAATTATTCCGTTCCAAAATTCTCTTATAAATTAAGATTTATTAAAAGTAATTATTCTATCTATATCCATCCAATTACCTTGTAGATAAAACTATCAGAATTCTGAATTACGTATTTCGATATAAATATTTAATCTAACGCTTCACTAGCTGCGTTTTCTCCATGTTTATTCAATTCATCAGAAATGATTCTTCCTTTATTCAAAACAATAATTCTATCTGCTGCATTAATAGTTTCAGGTCTATGCGCTATAACCAATTTAGTAAAATGATATTTTTTCATGGCGTTATTTACAGCAATTTCATTTGGTACATCTAGATGACTTGTTGCTTCATCTAGGGCGAGGATTTGAGGGTTACGATACAAGGATCTTGCCAATAAAATCCGCTGTTTTTGACCTCCCGATATTCCTGTTCCGATTTCACCGATGAGTGTATTATATCCCATTGGCATATATTTTATTTCTTCATGAATTGAAGCATCTATCGCACATTTTTCAATTTCATTAAAATCAGGAGAAGCTTGGAAAAAACTTATATTCTCTGCTATGGTTCCAGTAAATAAATGATCTTCTTGCATGACAGTAGCAATTAATTTCCTATAACTATTTTTATTAATAGTTGAAAGTGGAATCCCGCCGATGAATACTTCACCTCGAGTGGGAGTTAGTAATCCTAAAATTATTTTTAGTAATGTTGTTTTCCCACAACCCGAAGCTCCGGTAATTGCTAAACATTGTCCCATTGGTATTGTAAGATTAATATTATCTAGGATCATAGGTTCATTTTGCGAATACTGATAAGATATATTTTCTAATTTTATAGTGACATCATGAATTGTATTTTTTTCAAAAATAGAATTTGTTTCTGAATTATCTTCAGGTAGCGTTAAAACAATATCAGCAAGGCGTTCAACATGGATTTTCAACATTAAAATATCACTAATTTTATCAATCAAAGAAATAATTCTACCTGAAAATTGTTCTTTATAGCTGATAAAAGCAAATAGCATACCTATTGAAAAATTGTTCTCTAAAATTAACAATGTAGCAACCCAAATAACAATTATTCTATCCAAACCAAAAATTATTTTATTGGCAAAACCCATTGATAACGAGAACTTTTCCATTCGTAAACCGGTATTAATTTCTTTTACCGATAAATTCATCCAATTAATTGAACGCTCGATTTGGTGATTATATAACCGGATACTTTGCATTCCCCGAATAGATTCTAGAAAGTGACTTTCTTGTTGAGCTTTATTAATAATATATTCAGAAATAATATTCTTTTGCGCATCAAATGAAACCCATCGCAATATTAAATAAAAAATAATAGCCAAAAAAGAAAACAAAGCTAATGCTTTACTATATAAAAACATCATAACAAAGGTTGTAACCACTAATATCCCATCTATTAAGCTAGAAACAACTTTATTAGTAATACCATCTTGGATTTCTTGAATTGAATGGAACTTTGAAATAATGTCGGCAAGACTTCGTTTTTGAAACCATTCTAATGGCAGATTTAAAATATGATTAAATACATTTCCTCGCCATTTGTAATTAAGTTGGATGGAAAATATTGAAATGAACCAATCTCTTAGTGTTTCAATTGAAGTTCTTAACAAAGTCAGTAATATGAAACCAATCCCTAATACCGTTAATAAATTTGTGTCATTTACGGCAATCACGTCATCAACGATCCATTGTAAATATAATGGTGAGATTAACATGCAAATTTGAATCATAATTCCTAAAAGGAATAACTTCACTAATCCTTTCTTCAAACCAATAATTTTACCTACAACAGATTTTGTAGAGATTTTTGAAGAAGATTTTTCTGGTTTAAATGTTGTGGCAGGATAAATCTCCAAAGCGACGCCTGTAAAATGTTTCGAAGCTTCACTCCACTTTATTTTAACTTTACCAATTGCGGGATCATGTATATAAAGTTTATTTCCTTTAATTTTTTTTAATACCACAAAATGATCTAAATCCCAGTGTAAAATACATGGACAAGTAAGATGTTTAATCGCCTCCATTTCTAATCTAACAGGACGAGAATTAAATTTTAAATCAGTTGCGATATTGATGATATTTTTAAGGGACGCGCCACGTAGCGTAAAAGGATATTTTTCTCTTAATTCTCTTAAACTAAACTCAATACCCCAATAATGACCAATCATCGCCAAACATGCAAGCCCGCACTCTGACAATTCATTTTGTAATATTATTGGTAGTTTTTTTCTTCTAAAAAATGTTATATCCAGTTGATGTTGCATGATCAAATACCTTGAATACTGATTAACGGTTCAAATATCCACTCATATATTTTCCTTTTATCTAATATAATATTAGATTCTAGGGACATGCCAATTTTCAATGGATAATGCTTGCCATATGCTAATATATCTTGGTTATTTAATTTAACTTTAATACGATAATAAGTATCTTTTTCATTGCTAAATAATTGAGAATAAATACCTAATGATTTTAACTCACTTGAATGTATGGCATTATTAGCAACATCAATAACTATTCCTGATTGCTGACCAAATTTTTGATAAGGGAATGCATCGTATCTCAATGATACAGATAACCCCTCTTCAATAAATCCAATTGCACTTGATGGTATAAATAGATTAGCCTCTAAAGTTGGATTATTTGGTAATACCGTGGCCATTAACATATTTTCATAAACACTCTGACCTTTAGAAACCAGAATATTACCAATTATGCCATCTTTTGGAGCAAATACTGTTGTAAACTTAAACGCATTATTTTCAACGAGTTCTTTTTCAATTGCTTCGATCTCATTCTCAAATATTGAAATCTCTTTTTGTTCTTCTAAAGGTATTTGGAGTAATTCAGTTTCTAAATCGTTAATATAACGATTTACAGAAGCAAGTTTTTGTTCTAAATCAAATAATAAGGATTTTTGATCAAGTGATTCGGATCTACGATTGTTGAATTCAATTTCCGATACAGCATTTACACTATAAAGTCTGTTATATTTCTCAAGTGTATCGTCTGTAATTTGCACTTTTTCAGTTTGAACTACAATTTGAGCTTCTAAAATTTTTTTTTCTTCTTCAAGATTTTTTTTTGTTTGTTGAGCTGAAATTATTTTTACTCTATTTTGTTCTAACTGTAAGTTATGCTCAATTGATAAACTATTTTTTCTACTTAGTAAGTATTTTTTAACAGCATCATAGGTAGTGCTGTATTTTAAATTTCTAAGTATAAACAATGGTTCACCCATTTTGACTTCTTGATTTTCCTTTACTAATACTTGATCAACAATACTATTCTCAGAAGGTAAGATAGTAATTACTCCCTCTTTAGGAAGTAAAGCACCTTTTACATTAATTTTGCGGCCATACTCAAAAAAAACGAAGAGATAAATAATTGCAATAAAAATCAAAATAAAGAATATTATGATTAAATTTACACTAAAGGGACTAGTAAGCATAATTTGTCCAATAAGTGTGGGCTTATTGTGCTCTATACACTCTTTTCTAAAAAGCGACTTATTTGGTTTATTCATTCAGTTATCTATTTTTTTAATTGTGCGAAAACATGATGAAAATTAAGTAATTTTATTTAAAATTGGAAGGTTACTTAACACATAACATTTTAATTTGTTCAATTAATTTCAAATTATATATTTACTTATGTATTTTATAATTGAGTCAAAATTGAAGATCTTTTTACTTATATACTTTCATATTAATAAATTAAATTTTATAGTTCATTAATTTAACAATAATTCACCCGTTAAAATAATTTTACATAGTTAAATAATAAACGATTTATTGGAAATATTCTTTCCAATAAATCTATGTTATAGGGAAACATTTATTATTCTTTTCCCATATAACATAGCTATAATTAATTGTTAATTAACATTCGTATTTGATTTTATGTTGGTTTAGAAAAATCTACATAGATTTATAGATTTTACCATTCAAAATCCAATCCTGTTTGAATAGAAGCGTCATGATCTTTCGCTTCAACCCATACATGAAAACGTCCAGAAGTACTACCACCAGAGTTGCCAGAACTACAAGAATTACCGCTTCCTCCCCAGTTGCCACCGTTACCGCCACATCCTCCGTTACCGCCGTTGCCGCCATTTCCGCAGTTGCCACCATTTCCCCAGTTACCACCATTTCCGCAGCCGCCACCATTACCCCAGTTGCCGCCGTTTCCCCAGTTGCCGCCATTTCCCCAGCCTCCTGAACCACAACCACAACATCCACCATTGACAGCTTCTAATTCATGATCATCAAGATCAATCATTTCAAAGTTATTTAAATGTACAGACTCTGATTGGCTATTTTTCTTGTTGTTAAACATATTTGCTCCTAATTAATTTTAATTTTATTTGAGTTATTTGATGTTATCATGTGTTTAATAATTGATAACGAAGCGATTATAATTTGATCCACTTTGAAGTCAAACAAATAATATCCTTGGTTTTTGGAAAAAGTGACCGATAAACGTAACATTTCATAATGAAACAGTGTAAAAATAGAAAATTTATATAATTTATTCAATAAATTATATTATATTTATTAACGTAAAACTTATATATAATACTATGTAGTTAATTGCTTAAAAATAAACCGACACGTGTTGGTGTTTCTATTTATGTTTCTATTTGTGTTTCTGTTTTTCAGATCTAAATATTTATAACACCAACCAAATTAAAATTTAATTTTTGAATAAATAAATATTTAATGATCTAAGTTCAATTATTTTGTTTGGTAAATAGTAGAATCACTGACGATTAAATAGATTTGATTAAAATGAATAATTTAAAAAACCTAAAATAATTATAAACATGGATAAATTATTTAATAAAATAATTAAACAATGAAATTCATAACAGATAAATAATAAGAAGTTTTATAAAAAACCATGAACAAAAAGCAATTTAGATACAAAGTATGGTATGTTGTAATGATTAAGTAAGATAATATTTAATCTAAATAATTGGACGTTAATATAAGATTAAAAAACAATCTGTCCATAACGTCCTCATTATCATAATTAAATATAAAAAAAGAGTTTCTCAATTTCTAAATATCGGAACTTAAATTCTAAAAATTAGCAATAGAGAATTTTTTATCCATTTGTTTTCTCAAACTCTTTCATAAATTCAATTAAATATTCTACTTCTGCTAGATCCATAGCATTATATATTGATGCTCGCATTCCACCAACAATACGATGACCTTTAATTCCAATAATCCCATGTTGGCTAGCTTTTTCAACAAACCGCTTATCAAGATCTTCACTCGGTGATGTAAAAGGTACATTCATAATTGAGCGGTTTTCAGTCGCTATGCGATTATGATAAAAATCAGATTGATCAATATAACGATATAACATCTCTGCTTTTGAACGATTGCGTTCTTCCATTGCAGTTAATCCACCAAGTTGTTTAATCCATTTAAAAACTAAACCTGACATATACCATGCAAAAGTTGGTGGCGTATTAAACATTGAATCATGTTTAGCCTGCACCGCATAATCTAAAATTGATGGTAATTCTTGCTTAGCTTTGCCAATTAAATCATCCCTTACAATCACAATAGTAATACCTGAAGGACCTATATTTTTTTGTGCTCCTGCATAAATAATGCCATACTGAGAGATATTAATAGGTTTAGATAATATGCAAGAAGAGAAATCTGCCACGATAGTTTTATTATCGAAAGTCGGATCATCAAAAATGGCTAACCCTTCAATAGTTTCATTTGGACAATAATGAATATATGCACTATCAGGATTGATTTGCCATTGTTCATATGGCTTTAAACTTAAAATACCATTATTATCGTTTTGAATCTTAATTCGATTTACGTGACAATATTTTTCCGCTTCATCACTCGCGCATTTGCTCCAATAACCACTTTCTATATAATCCGCTGTTGTATTATCGGACAAAATATTTAATGGAACAGATGCAAATTGGGCCCTTGCACCACCTTGTAAGAAAAGTACCTTATAATTATCTGGGATATTTAATATATCGCGTAAATCTTGAGTCGCTTCTAATGCGTATTGTTCAAAATCTTTACCTCGATGACTAAGTTCCATTACTGAACAACCCGTCTGATGCCAATTTAAAAGCTCGGCTTGTGCTTGAATAAGTACTTCGTGAGGAAGCATCGCTGGACCAGCGCTAAAATTAATCGTTTTTTTCATTATTCTATGCTCTTGATATAATAACCATTATTCATTTTATTACATAAATAAGTAAAGGCAATTATAACAATGAAATTGAATGATAAGATAAGTAAGATTAATTAATTTTTGATAATTATTCAGGTTAGGTTATAATTGAAAGAATTTTTTAGTATTGCCATCATTGTTGAGGTGTCAAATTTTTAAATTAGTTACACGAATATGTCAGAAGTTATTCCAACCCCAATCATCAAATAAAACAAAATCGAATATTAGGCAATTGACAAAATCAGGTTTGGAAATACCTACAGATTCTAAATGTGAGATTATCCCTCGTAAACAACATGATATTTCACGTCAAGCAATTAGCGAGAATGCCTTGAAAGTTTTGTATCGGCTGAATAAGCAGGGTTATCAAGCTTATTTGGTAGGTGGATGTGTCCGCGATCTTTTATTAGGTAAAAAACCGAAAGACTTTGATATTACAACAAATGCGACTCCAGAACAGGTACAAAAAGCATTCCGTAATTGTCGCTTAGTGGGGCGCCGTTTTCGCTTAGCTCATATTATGTTTGGTAAAGAGATTATTGAAGTTGCAACATTCAGAGGTGACCATAGTAATTTAAATTCTGAAATCACTAATACTAAGCTGACGAAAATAGATTCTAATATGTCCAAACGTTCTCAATCAGGGATGTTATTGCGTGATAATGTTTACGGCACAATCGAAGAAGATGCTATGCGTCGTGATTTTACTATTAATGGTTTATATTATAGTGTTAAAGATTTTACTATTCGAGATTATTGCCACGGTATTGATGATTTAAAAAACGGTTTAATTCGTTTAATTGGCGATCCTGAAACACGATATCGTGAAGATCCTGTCAGAATGTTACGCGCAATTCGATTTGCAGCTAAATTGAATATGACTATTGAGTCAAATACAGCAGCACCAATTAAATCATTAGCATCTTTATTAAAAAATATTCCTAGTGCTAGATTGTTTGATGAGGCAATTAAATTATTCCAATCTGGTCATGGTTTACCTACCTATCATCTTTTAAGAAAATATCATTTATTTTTTATACTTTTTCCTACATTACAACGCAGCTTTAATTATCAACAACGATCGAATAAAGCTGACATTAGCTATGCTGAACAGATCATTGAGCAAGCATTAAAAAACACTGATTATCGTATAGCTAATTACAAAAGAGTAAATCCTGCTTACCTATTTGCTGTTATGCTTTGGTATCCATTAGCAGAGCGTACCAGAGAAATTATTATGGAAAGTGGTTTGACTTATCATGATGCATTTGACTTAGCGATGAATGATATTTTAAAAGAACAATGTTCTGTCATTGCTATACCTAAACGACTCACATCAACTATGTGTGATATTTGGCGCCTACAGTTGCGTTTTAGTAAACGTAGCCTTAAACGTGTTACTTCCATTTTTGAACATCCTAAATTCAGGGCTGCCTATGATTTATTAGAGTTACGTGCATCAATTGAAAAAGGCGAATTACTTGAATTAGCTAAATGGTGGGATGAGTATCAACACTGTGGTCTAGATCAACGTTTAAAAATGGTGAAGCAGATTACTCAAAATGACTCAAAATACCAGAATATGAATAAGGCTCGCAATAAATCAAAATCTTTTCGCTCTCGCAATAAAGGTAAAAAAACTGAATAAAGAGAAATAATATAATTAATAACGATGTAATTGCTATTAATTAATATACCAATTCGTCATCGTGCACAGTAAATAATTTATGCATTTGATTATGACTATTAACAATATTTATTATTAGCAATTTTTTCTTTATTATCTTTACTCTTCATCAAGAAAATAAAATCTTAACCGATTTTACGCTTATTCGTTAACACTTTTGTAAATTAACGTTATAATATTGGGATTGGAAATAATGTGTGATAATTGCTTAGATAAAAACTAATGAAAAAACTAACTCCTTCTTTTATTGCTATTACTGTTTGTTTATCAATATATTCAACAAACAACTATGCTGATGAAAATAAAATACTTAAGCAATTTGAAACACAAACTAACCCCCGATGTCTTACTAATGTACCAAAAAGTAATTTATCTGATCCACAAGATAATATTAATGATTTGCCAATCAATGTCATGTCAGATAGTTTTAAGGCAGAGTTACCAAACAAAGCTATCTATAATGGCAATGTGGTAGTAACACAAGGTAATCGCCAAATTAATTCTGACCAATTAACATTAATTCAATCCCAAAATCAAAATCGAGAAATCATTTTAAATGGTAATGTGAGCTATCAAGATAATATGATTGAGATGCATGGAGATAAAGCCTCCATGAATTTGGTTAACAAAGAAATTCAAATTGATAAATCACAATATAACTTAGTAAATCGATTAGGTCGAGGTTCAGCGGAAAGCGTTCAATTTACAAATAATCGATATTTAATTATTAACGAGGGTAGTTTTACATCATGTCCAGTTGATAATAAAAGTTGGAATATAGAAGGTTCTAAGATTGTTCATGATAATGACGAACAATTGTTAGAAGTATGGAATGCAGTATTTAGAATTGCAAATGTACCCGTATTATATACACCTTATTTACAATTACCTACTGGAAACAAAAGGCGTTCTGGTTTACTGATGCCTGATTTTTCTTATAACAGTATCGGTGGAATTGACTTTTCATTACCTTTTTATTGGAATATTGCACCTAACTATGATGCAACTTTTACACCAAGGATTATTCAAAAACGCGGTATACAACTGCAAACTGAAGCACGTTATCTTAATGCATTAGGTTATGGTACCTTGGCATTTGATTGGCTGCAACATGATAAACAATATAGTAATGATAGAAATCAAAAACATCACAGCAATGATTCTGGATATAGTGACAATAGTTACCGTTGGTTATTCCATTGGAAAAATGAGGAACAGATTAACGATAACTGGCGACTTGCAGTTAACACTACGCGAGTAAGTGATAACCAATATATTACAGATTTGGGTTCAAAATATGCTTCTGAAACAGATGGATATCTAACCCAAGATTATACGATTGGCTATGCCGATGAAAAATGGGATGTTGATCTAAACTATAAATATTTCCAACCATTATATGACAGCTTAAAGCACAAATTATATAGACCAGAACCACAATTAAATATTAATTACTATGATTCAGTTGGAGATTTTAATTTTAAAACCTTTACTCAAGTCTCCCACTTTGTAACTTCTGGAAAGGAAAATCCCAAAACATGGCGATTCCATTTTGAACCCGTTGTAAACTATAACATTATTTCGTCCTGGGCATCATTATCTACAGAAGCTGGTTTTCTGGCTACTCGTTATAATCAAGATGTTCCAAAATCAAACCAGAGTAAAGCTTATCTTAAAGAGAATACCAATCGGTTTCTACCAAAATTCAGCATTGATGGCAAAATAATTTTTGAACGTAATATAAATTCTTTTGCTGGTTATACTCAAACTATTGAACCAAGAGTTAAGTATCTTTATATTCCATACCGAAACCAATCGCGTATTGATAACTATGATTCATCATTATTACAATCAGATTATATCGGGTTATTTAGAGAGCAGCCATTTAGTGGACTTGATCGTATCGCATCTGCAAACAAATTAGCAAGCGGCATTACAACCCGTGTATATGATGATAATCAAGTCGAAAGATTTAATTTATCTTTTGGTCAAGTTTATTATTTTACTCGTTCAAAAACAGGCGATAACAGTTCTCTGCTAGATCAGGATAAAGACACTGGCACATTAACATGGGCTATGGACAATTTCTGGCGTATTAATGACGATATGATTTTTAGAAGTGGAGTGCAATATGATACGCGTATTAATAAAGTATCTCTAGCAAATGCCATATATGAATATCGTATTAGTGAAAATAAAATGACACAACTTTCTTATCGCTATGCGAATAAAAAATATATTGATAGTATTGATACAGGCACCGATAAGAATCCTTACAAGCAAAATATCTCTCAATTTGGTGTCATGAGTTCATGGCCACTTACTGATAGTATTAGTGCAGTTGGTTCCCTTTTTTATGATATTGATAATAATCAGATTGCAGATGATTTTATTGGATTACGTTATGAAGATTGTTGTTGGGGTGTGAGTTTACAATATGGACGTAAAATTGTTGACTGGAACAGTGATTCAAAATCCAGTAAATATGAAAATAAATTCTCAATCAATTTTGAACTTAGAGGACTTAATCAAAATCGAAATACTATTGCAAAAATGCTAGATTTTGGCTTGCTTCCATATAATACGGCGTTTGATGAGAATTATGGAACTAAATAACAAATTATATTGTCAAATTGAAACATCAACGAATGAATGGTTAACCATGATTACTAAATTTAAACTCTTTTTAATATCTTTTTTTGTATTAGCTTATTCGGTGAGTGTACAGGCTGCACCAAAAGTTCTTGATAGTGTTGTTGCTGTAGTGAATAACAACGTAATTTTACAAAGTGAAGTAAATGAAGTATTACGCAATGTTAAGGCAAGCACTGATCCACAAAATCTACCAGATGATAAAACATTAAAACAACAAATTATTGATCGTTTAATTAATGAAAATTTAATATTACAACAAGCAAAAAAATTGAATATCACCGTTAGTGAAGAAGATATTACTGCGACAATCAAATCAATAGCAGCTAAAAATAATATGACCGTTGATGAATTACGAAGCTACTTAGCAAGTGTCGGAATGAGTTATAGCAGCTATCGTAACAAAATATCTAATGAAATACTTATTGATCAAGCGCGTATGAATATTATCAAACAACGTATTTTTATTAGCGATAGAGAGGTTAATAATTTAGCTAACACGATTGCAAAACAACCAAATAAAAATCGTGAAGTCAACATTAGTCATATTTTAATTGCCCTGCCTGATAGCCCGAGCAAGAAACAAATTTCAGATGCGAGTAACAAAGCCCAGAAAATTGTTGATCGTCTAAAAAATGGGGAAAACTTTGCCAAACTAGCTGCCACTTATTCTAATGATGAAAGAGCTTTGGACGGCGGTAAAATGGGATGGCATAAATTAAATGAATTACCATCCATTTTTGAAGAACGTTTAGTTCGAGCTCAAAAAAATGACATTATTGGTCCAATTCGTTCAGGTGTCGGATTTCATATCCTAAAAGTCGAAGGAAACCATTCTGAAGCATCAAAATCAATAACAATTACCGAAGTGAATGCTCGTCATATCCTTGTAAAAACCAACGTATTAGTGACTGATGAAATAGCAAAAAATAAAATTCAAGAAATTCGTCAATCTATAGTTAATGGTGTTTCATCTTTTGCATCAGCTGCTAAAAACTATTCAGAAGATCCAGGGTCTGCTGATAAAGGCGGAGAGTTAGGTTGGAATAATCCGGATAATTTTGATAGTAATTTCCGTTCTGCTTTATTGAAATTAAAGAAAGGTGAAATTAGTCAACCAGTTAAATCTAATTACGGTTGGCATTTAATTCAACTCATTGATAGCCGCAAGGTTGATAAAACTGAAGCTGCAATGAAAGATCAGGCTTATCGATTAATATTTAATCGTAAATTCAGTGAAGAATTACAAGTCTGGATACAAGAACTTAGAGGCGATGCCTATATCAAAATTACAGGTGATGATAATTAGTATGAATAATCGAATGCATCAAGGACACTTTGCTCGTAAACGTTTTGGACAGAATTTTTTAAATGATGAAAATGTTATCGAAAATATTGTTGCTGCTATTCAACCAAAAAAGGATCAAGCGTTAGTAGAAATTGGTCCAGGTTTAGCAGCTTTGACTTTACCCGTTAGCCAATATGTCGATCATTTGACTGTTATTGAAATTGACCGTGATTTAGCAACCCGATTACTTGAAAATCCGTTTTTAAAAGATAAGATAAATGTTATTCAACAAGATGCCATGACAGTAGATTTTACTGCATTAGCAAATCAAATGAATCAACCATTAAGAGTCTTTGGTAATTTACCCTATAATATTTCAACACCTTTGATGTTTCATCTTTTCCAATTCACGCATGCCATTAGTGATATGCATTTTATGCTACAAAAAGAAGTAGTGAATCGGTTAGTTGCTGCACCAAATTCAAAAGCCTATGGGCGATTAAGTGTTATGGCACAATATTATTGTCAAATTATTCCTGTATTAGAGGTTCCGCCTTATGCATTCAAACCTGCACCAAAAGTTGATTCTGCCGTTGTGAAATTGATTCCTTATAAGAGTTTACCTCATCCTGTTAATGATATTCGCGCTCTATCGCGAATTACAACTGAAGCATTTAACCAGCGTCGCAAGACAATCCGTAATAGTTTAAGTAATATCTTTTCTGCAGAATCTTTAACTAATCTAGGCATTGATTTAGACGCTCGGGCTGAAAATCTTAGCGTCGAACAATACTGCCAGCTTGCTAACGCCTATAGTAAAACCTATAGTATAATGAGTGAATAATTATGGCTAATCTACTAATTGGTGATATTCATGGTTGTTATTATGAATTTATGCGTGTTTTAGAAAAAGCCGGTTTTAGTTCAACTGATACAATCTGGTTAACTGGTGATCTTGTCGCTCGGGGACCAGATTCATTATCTGTGTTACGTTTTGTAAAACAACATAGTGATCAGATTAGATTGACATTAGGCAATCATGATATTCATCTATTAGCTGTTTATGCAGGTATTACTAAAATTAGTAAAAAAGATCATACAGAACAAATTTTCAATGCTTCTGATTGCGATGAACTAATTAACTGGTTGCGACGCCAACCCTTATTACAAATTGATGAAGAGCTTAATTTAATTATGGCACATGCTGGTATTTCACCACAATGGGATTTACCTACTGCTATCAAATGTGCTAAAGATCTTAGTTCTATATTATCTAGCGATACTTATCCACTCTTTCTAGATTCAATGTATGGTGATTTTCCTGATAGTTGGAGTGACGATCTACAAGGTTTAGATCGATTACGTTTCATTGCTAATGCATTTACTCGTATGCGATATTGTTATGATGATGGGCGACTTGATTTTTACTGTAAAGATGCCGTGGAAGATGCACCAAGTAAACTTAAACCATGGTTTATGTTACCGCGTAAAATACCTGAACAATATAGCATTGTTTTTGGGCATTGGGCTTCTTTAAAAGGTAAAGGTACTCCCGATAATGTCTACGGATTAGATACAGGATGCTGTTGGGGGGGGAAATTGACCTGCTTGCGCTGGGAAGATAAACAGTATTTTCATAAACGTCATCATAAGTAGTTGAAAGAAGAGTATGCTTTTACAATAAGTCGCAACACTCAAATTTAATAATTCAATTTTACTATGACCTCTAATTTATCGCCTAATATCTTCAATATTAGGCGATTTGCTTTATCTTTATTATAATAATTTATCAGTTATATATAAAACCTGTTTAATAATTTAATTACACGGGTGTTTTTTTAGCATTATGAAGTTATACTTATTAAACTTAATTAAAATAAGGATTGTGTATGTTTATTTGGCGCATTATTCGTACTGGGCTTAAATATATTTGGAAGACAATTAATACAGTAAGAATCATTACTTTAAATTTGGTCTTTTTTTTCATCCTCTTTATGGTAATTGGATTAAGTGGATCAAATATAAGTCCTCAATCGGGCATTTTAGTTCTTGATATTGAAGGTGTTCTTGTTGATTCAACCAATATGGACCCAAATTTCTATCAATTAAGCAGAAAATTAAGTGGTAACAAAGTTGATCCAGCACGTGAAAACAATTTGTTTGAAATCACACAAAAAATAGATCAAGCTGCCACAGATCCCAATATAAAAGGAATCGTTCTAAAATTAGATAATTTTGATGGCGGTTCCCTTCCTTCTCTTGAATATTTAGCTAAATATTTAAAAAAATTTAAAGCCACAGGAAAACCAATTTACGCCTACGGAAGTAGCTATAATCAAAAACAATATTATTTGGCAAGCCTAGCCAATAAAATTTATTTATCTAACTTTGGTTCTGTTGAGCTTTATGGTTTGGCTGCTAATAATTTTTACTTTAAATCGTTGTTGGATAATTTAAAAATTAAAACACATGTTTTTAGAGTTGGAACATATAAATCAGCTGTTGAACCTTATATCCGTAATGATATGTCAAAAGAGGCAAAGGAAAATACTCGTCGTTGGTTAACTTCCATGTGGAAAAATTACTTAAATGATATTTCCGATTCTCGAGGAAAACCTGCTGGTTCTTTATCCCCTAAAGCTAATACATTAATAGAGCGTTTGAAAGCTGTTTCAGGAAATATGACTGAGTATGCTTTAGAAAATAATATTGTCGACACAGTTGTTTCAGATTATGAATTTGAACAAGAAATGCATTCACAATTTAAAACAAGCGATTCTGTGAGTATTTATGATTATCAGCTCAATGCTAAAGCTATGCAATCATTTGAACCAAATTCACCAGCAACTCACCATAAACCATTAATTGCTGTTGTGTTTGTTAATGGTACAATTTCACAAGGCAATAGTAGTGAAATGATTGTAGGCAGTAATTCTATTACTAAGCAACTAAGAGCATTAGGTAATGATAAAAGTGTTCGCGCTGTAGTTTTACGAATCAATAGCCCAGGCGGAAGTGTTAATGGTTCAGAAGAAATTCGTTCTGAATTAGCAGCATTAAGGGAAAAAGACATTCCTGTTGTTGTTTCTATGGGGGGAATGGCTGCATCAGGAGGCTATTGGATTGCAACAGAATCAGATTATATCTATTCAAGTGCCAATACTATAACTGGATCAATTGGTATTTTTGGCATTTTACCAAATTTTGAAGGGACCTTAAATAATATTGGCATTAATTCTGATGGCGTAGCGACTTCACCATTGGCGGGGGTCACAATGACCAAAGAAATACCAGAACAGTTTAGTCAGTTGATGCAAATGAGTGTTAACAATGGTTATGATAATTTTCTATCTATTGTTTCACAAGCTCGAAATATGAATTATGATGATGTTGATAAAATTGCTCAAGGTCAAGTTTGGTTAGGTGAAGAAGCGCTAAAAATAGGATTAGTTGATGAAATCGGTGATATTGACAATGCCATTCAAAAAGCAGCAACTATAGCAGGTGTTTCTGATTATACTGTGACATGGCAAAAACAAGAAGCTGATTTATTTAGCTCAATTCTCAATAATTATTCAGCCATTTTACCTAATACATTAACTCAATTGATTTATAACGAGTTACCTGCAGCAAAACAATTTAAAGAACAAATAACTATTTGGAATAGCTTAAATAAAGCACAAAATAGATATGTTTACTGTTTAAGTTGTGCTGATGTCAAATAATTATTTTAATTAACTAAAAGGGCTTCATTTAAAGCCCTTTTTTAATAACTATGGTTTTATTTTGTATGATTTAAAGTAAATCAGAATAGTTTTGTGTGGTTTGTGCATCCCATACACTTGATTGCACTTGTCCGATGTGTTTACATTGCAAAAGTAGCATGACTAATCTTGATTGACCAATGCCTCCTCCAATTGTAGGTAGTAGTGTTCCATTGATAAGTGCTTGATGCCAAGGTAAATTCAGCCGATCTTCATCATTAGTACTCTGTAATTGTTTTTGTAATGCTTTCGCATCAACCCGAATTCCCATAGAAGAAATTTCAAAAGCACTGTTTAAAATTGGATTCCAAACCACAATATCTCCATTTAAACCATAGTGTCCCTCTTCATTTTTTGTAGACCAATCATCATAATCCGGCGCACGTACATCATGTTTTTGATTGTTAGATAACACACCACCAATTCCGATAATGAAAACTGCGCCCAGTTCTTTAGCAATCGCATTTTCCCGCTCTTTAGCAGATAAATTAGGATAGCGTTTAAGCAGACTTTCACTATCAATAAATTGTATATTTTCAGGCAAAAAAGACTTTAATCCATATTTTTCCGCTACGATAAGCTCAGTTTGTTTAATTGCTGTATATATTTGCTTAACAGTAGATTTTAAAAAAGCAATGTTTCTATCCTCAGGAGCAATGACTTTTTCCCAATCCCATTGGTCAACGTATACAGAATGAATTGGTGTTAACACGTCTTCATCAGGACGTAATGCTTTCATATTCGCATATAGCCCCTCCCCTACGGCAAAATGAAATTGGCTTAGAATTTTACGTTTCCATTTAGCTAATGAATGAACGACTTCAAATTTTGCATTGGCAATACTTTTTATATTAACTTGTACCGCTTTTTCGTGACCGGATAAATTATCCTGAATACCATCCCCAATTCTGCTCAAAATAGGAGCTTGTACTTCAATTAAATTAAGCTGATTAGAAAGTTGTTGAGAAAAATATGTTTTTACAAAGGCAATTTGATTTTGTAATTGTTTATATGAAGATTGCATACGACTCCTTAACAAGATTGCTTCAATACATAAGTATAACGATAATTTTAAATCGAATTATTAATAGGTCATAGAAACCTAATCAATAACTATAATTATTATGTACATTACCATAAACGAGAATACGTAATTATTCAAATTAATCTCATTTATCTTATTATTGAAAAAATAAACTTTATATTATTAATGCAAAAATGCTTTGTTATCGCTTAGCTTCAATTAACCAACACACTTTGTGTTGTTAAATCTTTGCGATAAATATACAGAATCCGTATTAAATAGATGAACTTTTGACAAGTTATTATTATAGAAAGTAAAAAGACACCGAAAATCGGTGCCTCTTTTTAGATACATAAATTTATATTAAAAAAATTACTTATTGTATTTTCTTAAAACGATTGCGGCGTTTGTACCACCAAAACCAAAACTATTAGACATAACGGTAGTTAATTCTCTTTCGGTTGGTTTGGTTACAATGTTCATGCCAATTGCAGCTTCATCTAATTCATCCACATTAATACTTGGCGCAATAAAATTATTTTGTAACATCAATAAGCTAAAAATAACTTCTTGAGCTCCTGTTGCACTTAATGAATGCCCAGTCATTGATTTAGTAGAAGAAATAGCAGGTACATTTTCACCGAAAACTTGTTTAATTGCCCATAGCTCTTTCACATCACCAACAGGTGTTGATGTACCATGGGTATTAATATAATCAATTGGAGTGTCAACACTTTCAATAGCAAGCTGCATACAACGTACCGCACCTTCACCTGAAGGAGAAACCATATCGTAACCATCAGAGGTAGCGCCATAACCCACAATTTCACCATAAATATGTGCACCACGTGCTAAAGCATGCTCAAGTTCTTCAACTACAACCATACCTGCACCACCAGCAATAACAAAACCATCACGATTACTGTCATATGCACGCGATGCTTTTTCAGGGGTATCATTATATTTTGTAGATAGTGCACCCATAGCATCAAATTCACATGACATTTCCCAAGTTAGTTCTTCACCACCGCCGGCAAACACAATATCTTGCTTTCCTAATTGAATTAATTCTGCTGCATGACCAATACAATGTACCGAAGTTGCACAAGCAGAAGTCATTGAATAGCTTACACCTTTAATTTTGAATGGTGTAGCCAAACAAGCAGAAATAGCCGAAGACATTGATTTTGTAACAGCGTAAGGACCAACACCACGTAATCCTTTTTCTTTCATGCCTGCGACAACTGCATATTGTGTTTTAGTCGAACCACCATAACCGGTAATAAGACCTGTTCTTGGATTAGAAACCATTTCCGGTGAAAGTTGAGCATCTTCAATTGCTTGTTGTAATGCTAAGTAACCATAAATTGAAGCATCATTCATAAAACGTACCACTTTACGATCAATTAAACCAGTGGTATCAAGTTTAACATTACCGCACACATGGCTACGCATGCCACTATCTTTCATTTCCTGAGAGAAAGTGATTCCACTTTTCCCAATTTTTAGAGCTTCTAATACCTCTTTAGTATTGTTCCCAATACTTGATAAAATTCCTAAACCTGTAATAACAACTCTTTTCATGTAATACTTTGCTCCCAAAGAAACATTTGTCATATGATAAATCGCGCTAATTATAGCTTACACTTGTAAGCTGAACAACTATATTTAGTACTTTTTGAAAATCAATTTTGTTTCTATCTCTAAAAATAGCATTAATAGTCTCTTTATTTAGACTTACAATTTTTTATATAACCTATATGAAGCGTTTGGGATATTTGGTTACTCTCGTAATAATATGCTAAAATGAGCGCAGATTTTTGTTAGAATTTATGAGGATTATTTTGCAGCAGTCACTTCAAGAATTTATTATCGATAAAATTGATGATCTTAAAGGAAAAAATATTACTTTATTAGATGTTCAAGGTAAATCAAGTATTACCGATTATATGGTAGTTTGTACCGGTACTTCTAATCGCCATGTCAGTTCCATAGCAAATCACTTATTGGATGAAGCAAAAAAACATGGTTATCTGGTATTAGGTGCCGAAGGACAAAACGATGCTGATTGGGTTGTGGTCGATTTCGACTCTGTTATGGTTCATATTATGCAAGAAGAAAGTCGTCAGCTTTATGAACTTGAAAAGCTCTGGAGCTAAGATTAGTGAAGCTTCAACTTATCGCAGTTGGTACTAAGATGCCACAATGGGTAACAACTGCTTTTAAAGAGTATTGTTCCCGTTTTCCTAAAGATATGCCTTTAGAACTTATTGAGATTCCAGCAGGAAAAAGAACCAAAAATGCTGATATCACAAGGATTTTAGATAAAGAAGGCGAACAAATGCTTGCTAATTGTGGAAAAGGTAATCGTATTGTAACTCTTGATATTCCTGGTAAGCCTTTAACAAGCGAAAATTTGTCAAATGAATTAGAAAAATGGAAAATTGATGGGCGCGATGTCAGTTTATTGATTGGGGGACCAGAAGGATTATCGCCTGCATGTAAAACCGCTGCTCATCAAAGTTGGTCATTATCGCCATTAACCCTGCCCCATCCATTAGTGAGAGTTATTGTTGCCGAGAGTCTCTATCGCGCATGGAGCATTAACACTAACCACCCTTATCATAGAGAATAAGCGATAATATGGATAAAATTATTTTAGATTTACAGATAGCTACTTCTGATAGCAATGATATCCCATCACAAGATAAAATACAGCAATGGTTAACCTTCATATTACCGCAATTTGTAAATGAAGCAGAACTAACAATCAGAATTGTTGATGAGCAAGAAAGCCAATATCTTAATAACCTTTATCGTCATAAGGATAGACCAACAAATGTGCTTTCCTTTCCTTTTGAATCACCCGTAGAAATGGAAACCCCGTTATTAGGTGATTTAGTAATCTGTAAACAAATCGTTCAAAAAGAGGCGCTAGAGCAAAACAAATCATTAGAGTCACACTGGGCGCATATGATAGTACATGGTTGCTTACATTTATTGGGTTATGATCATATTGATGATAATGAAGCGCAAGAAATGGAGTCTATTGAAATCGACATCATGGCAGCTTTAGGTTTTGCTAATCCCTATGAGACTTAATAAATATATCAGCTCAAACAACAAATATATTAAAAAAATGGAATGAAAAATTAATATTATTACTGGGCACAACAGAGTAAGAAATAACTCGATTGTTGCAGTTATCTAATGATATTGTTATCATTTCAATATATTTATATTGTTAATATAATAAACAAAGTAATGATTGTGAATAATATTAACGATGTAGAACTTAAATCAAAAAGAGTCAGTAACCTTTTGGAAGGAATAATATAAAATGGTCGATGATAATCACCGGCGATCTAAAAGAAAGTTAACGCTATGGCTAAATCAATTATTCAGTTCAGAACCTCAAAATAGAGATGAACTGATCACTTTAATTCGGGAAGCTCAAGAAAACCAATTAATTGATCCTGATACACTGGACATGATAGAAGGTGTAATGGATATTGCTGAACAACGTGTCAGAGATATCATGATACCCCGAACTCAAATTGTTCCAATCAAACTAAATTACACTTTAACTGAATGTTTAAATATTATTTTCGAATATGGACATTCCCGTTATCCCGTTATCAGCGATGATCGTGATCATATTGAAGGTATTTTGCTAGCAAAAGATCTTTTAATATTTATGCAACAAGGTAATGAGTCTTTCGATCTTAAAAAGATTTTACGTCCAGCCGTTATCGTGCCTGAGGGTAAGCGCGTTGATCATATGTTGAAAGAATTTAGAATGCAACGTTACCATATGGCAATAGCTATTGATGAGTTTGGTGGAGTATCTGGTTTAGTCACAATTGAAGATATTTTAGAACTCATTGTCGGTGACATTGAAGATGAATACGATGAAATAGAAGATCGTAACATTCGTAAGCTCTCCCCATCGGTCTTTACTGTTAAAGCTTTAACCACCATTGAAGATTTTAATGAGATTTTTTCAACTCATTTTAGTGATGAAGATGTTGATACCATCGGTGGTTTGGTAATGCAGTATTTTGGACGATTACCTGTCAAAGGTGAAACAGTTACTATAGAAGGCTATCAATTTAAAGTTGCATTGGCTGACAAACGACGCATTATCCAATTACATGTTACTTTGCCCGACAATGCCCCCGAGCCGGATTTAGAGAAACAAAACTAAATGATTAAGCAAGTAATGATACCACGTATATTGGCTATTCTACTTGGTGCCATAGCCGTTTTTAGCTACGCTCCTTTTCATTATTCATTGCTTGCTTTCTTCTCTTATACCGGACTTTTACTATTAATTGCTGATAAAACCATAAAGCAAGCTGCTATAATTGGATTATGTTGGGGTATCGGCTACTTTAGTTCTGGAGTACATTGGGTATATATTAGCATTAAACAATATGGCGAATTACCTACCATCATCGCGTTATTGATATTAGCCTTACTTATTCTTTATTTGTCCATTTATCCTTTAATATTTAGCTTATTACTCAGATTATTTCGCAAATTTGCACCTGCTTATTCAATCAAACAATTGGTATTTTTAGCACCCGTAATTTGGCAATTTACTGAATTCTTACGTGGATATATTCTTGGTGGTTTTTCATGGTTGCAATTTGGCTATAGTCAAATTGATTCCCCCCTAAAAGGATTATTTCCACTAATAGGGATTGATGGTGTTAATATTACCTTCAGTTGTTTATGTGGTTTATTAGCGTATTTAAGCTATCATTTATTCTGCACTATTCAAAATAAAAAACTAACATTAGCTAAAATGCACTTTTTTAATGCATCAATTGCACTATTGGTAGTTTACTTTGCACCATTACTGTTCAGTTTAACCTCATGGACTCACCCAGATCATTCTCGTCAGGTTAATATTGCTTTAATTCAAGGTAATATTGCTCAATCATTAAAATGGAATCGGACACAGTTAAATCAAACACTCACAACCTATTATTCATTAACTAATTCTGTAATTAAATCAAATGATATCGTTATCTGGCCTGAAGCTGCTATAACCGATTTAGAAACTGAACAACAACTTTACCTTAAAGATATTGATCACATAGCAAGAGAGAATAATAGTTCCGTTGCCGTCGGTATCATTGATCTTAAATATCAACAAGATAATTATGATATATATAATAGTTTAATTGTTTTGGGAGACAAAAAACCTTATCAATATCCTACAAGTAACCGTTATCTGAAACACCATCTCGTGCCTTTTGGTGAATATATTCCTTTACAATCGTTGCTGGAACCTATATCAAGTTTACTCAATATTCCAATGTCGTCTATGTCTTCTGGAGCAAAAATTCAAAAGCCATTGATTATGCAAGGTCTTAAATTCACTACAGTAATTTGCTATGAAGCGATTTTGTCAGATTTAGTTTTAGAGAATTTCAATAGCGATAGTGATTTCATTTTAACAGTCTCTAATGATGCTTGGTTTGGTGATTCAATTGGACCATGGCAACATTTACAAATGGTACAGGCAAGAGCACTCGAATTTGGTAGAAACGTAATTCGAAGCACCAATAACGGCATAACAGCTTTCATTGATTCTCATGGCAATATTATTAAACAAGCACCACAATTTGAAACCACCACTCTAAGTATGAAATTATCTCCAAGCCAAGGGCTAACACCTTATGCAACATGGGGAAAATTACCTTATATAATATTATTAGGTTTACTGCTCTCTTTATTCATTATCAAAATAAAATAATTCTAAATATGGCATAATTTTTGCTTAATTATAATTGGTATAATTATAACGACTCACTGAATTGCGTATAAACTTAATAACAGAAACTCATCATTTTGTTTGTTCTTTTAAATTTTTATTCACAATTTACTGTTTAAGTATCAATAAGGTTTATATTTTATTGACTATTTTAATCAGCAACTCCATATAGTTTTATCAGATTCTAGGAGTATTAAATCGTAACTATTTTACTAAAAAGTGCCAAAAATTTAATAAATTAGCTAAAAACACCTTAATTTATTTTTATTAAAAAACCAATTAATTCAATAAGTTAACCATAAAGCTATGCATAAAAAGAGCATAAATATGCAAATAATTTACTGTTATAAGCAAAAATCAGTTATAATATGCAATTGTTGCCAAAAATATCAAGGATATTGAATGCAATATAAACCTTAGAAAAAGAGGAAATTGATATGACTAAATTTAAAAAGTCAAAGACTAAACTGGCTATATTAATGTTATCATTGGGCATGCTTGGATCAATCCAATCAGTCGCTAATGCTGAAGAATTAACCGGGACACTAGCGAAGATTAAAGATAGCGGCGTAATTGTTGTCGGCCATCGTGAATCATCAATTCCTTTTTCTTATTATGATAATAATCAAAATGTAATTGGTTATTCGCAAGACTATTCAAATCTGATTGTTGATGCGGTTAAAAAAGAACTGAATATGCCTAATTTAAAAGTGAAATATTTACCCGTCTCTTCTAAAACGCGTATTCAATTATTAAATAACTATACCTACGATTTTGAGTGTGGTTCAACAACTAATAATCTTGAACGTCAAAAAGTCGTTGATTTTTCTAATTCAATTTTTATTGTTGGTACACGCTTTTTAGTAAAAGCTGATAGCAATATCAATGGAATTGAAGATCTTAAAGGTAAAAATGTAACGACAACTGCAGGAACAACTTCTGAAATTCGTCTGAATCAGCTTAATAATCGCGATAAATTGAAAATTAGGATTATTACACCTAAAGATCATGGTGATACATTTAACGCGCTTGAAACAGGTCGTGCTGCTGCGTTCCTAATGGATGACGCTTTACTGGCTGGTGAGCGTTCGCGTGCTGTTAATCCTGCTGAATGGAAAATTGTTGGCGAACCTCTTTCTTATGAATCTTATGGCTGTATGATAAGAAAAGGCGATACTCAATTTAAACAATTGATTGACAAAGTCATCGCAGATGCGCAAACTTCTGGCAAAGCTTTAGAATCATATAACCGTTGGTTTACACAACCTGTTCCACCTAATGGTGCAAATATGGAACTTGAAATTTCACCTAAAATGGTAGAGCTTTTTGCCAACCCTAACGACAAAGCATTAGATTAATTGCTTTAGATTTGCTAATCAAAGTACTGAATGTATTTTGCATTCAGTACAAACCTAACAAATAATAATTTAATTATGAATTTTAATTGGACTTTATTTCTTGAACCAACACCTTATGGTGATGGTGTTTATTTTGACTGGCTTTGGAATGGTGTAATTGTCACTACTTCATTAGCTTTTACGGCATGGATTATTGCGTTCATTCTAGGCTCAGTAATCGGAATTATGCGTACACTTAACAACAAATTTTTAAATAAATTTGCTGTAATATATATTGAACTTTTCCGTAATATTCCATTATTAGCTCAAATGTTTTTGTGGTATATGATTATGCCCGAAATGTTAAGTGGATCTTTGAAAACATGGTTTATCGAGGATCTTGACCCGAATATTCATAGCTTTATTCTGGCAGCTATTGCTTTAGGTTTATTCACTTCGGCACGTATTGCTGAACAAGTTCGGACGGGTATCCAAACTTTACCTGTAGGACAGAAATATGCTGCGGTAGCTTTAGGTTTATCAAAAGTACAAATGTATGGTTATATTTTACTACCTAATGCTTATCGCAAAATTATTCCGACTTTAACATCGGAAATGACTAATATTATCAAAAACTCATCTGTTGCATCGACAATAGGTTTAATTGATCTAATTGGTCAAATTGATCGTATTAATGAGTCAACCAATAGTATTGTTGAAATATTATGTGGTGTAACACTAACCTTTATGATTATCAACTATTCGGTGATTTTAGTTATGCGAATTGTAGAGTGGAACACTCGTTTACCTAATACGATGAGTGGAGGTTAATAATGCAATTATTTGAATGGATTGCAAATATTCCAACACTTATTATGGATCATTATGAAATATTGTTAAGTGGTTTATGGTTAACGATAAAGATTACTTTTACTGCAGTAGTGGTAGGGATTGTTTGGGGAACTGTATTAGCTTTAATGCGTTTATCCAACATTAAGATATTAAATATTATTGCGCAAATTTATGTCAACTTATTCCGCTCAATACCATTATTATTAGTATTGTTATGGTTCTATTTGGCATTGCCTCAAGCGATTAAATACCTATTTAATTTACCGCCTTATGCGGATGTACGAATAGCTTCTGCTATGATCGCTTTTGCCTTATTTGAAGCAGCTTATTATTCAGAAATCATCAGGGCTGGTATTAATGCTGTTAGTAAAGGCCAATATCATGCAGCTTTTGCTTTAGGTATGACTAAAAAGCAAACTATGAGTCTAATTATTTTGCCACAAGCATTTAAAGCGATGATTCCACTATTATTAACACAAGGTATAATCTTGTTCCAAGATACATCATTGGTCTATGTAATGAGTCTAATTGATTTATTTGGTGCAAGTGTTACTCATATTGGAATGTCTCAAGGTGGTACAGCAAAATATTCAATGATCATCTTTGCTGCTGTTTGTTATTTTATTATTTGTTTTAGCGCATCGCGTTTAGTGAGTTATTTGAAGAAGGACTAAAAATGATTACCTTAAAAAATATATCCAAATGGTATGGTCGATTTCAAGTTTTAAAAGATTGTACAACACAAGTAAATAAAGGTGAGGTTGTCGTTGTTTGTGGTCCATCTGGTTCAGGTAAATCAACGCTGATCAAAACAGTTAATGGACTTGAGCCTGTACAAAAAGGACAAATTTTTATAGGCGATACTGAAATCACCAGTAGAGCGACTAACTTAGCTCGTTTACGCTCAAAAGTTGGTATGGTGTTCCAACATTTTGAATTGTTCCCACACCTAACAATTCTAAAAAATCTAACTTTAGCTCAGATCAAAGTCTTAGGTCGTACCGAAGCTGAAGCCAAAGAAAAGGCACTTGCTTTACTTGAACGAGTCGGGTTATCTGCACATGCCAATAAATATCCTGGCCAACTTTCAGGTGGTCAACAACAACGTGTTGCGATTGCTCGTGCATTATGTATGGATCCTGTTGTTATGTTATTTGATGAACCAACTTCAGCTCTAGATCCTGAAATGGTGAATGAAGTATTAGATGTTATGGTCGAATTGGCTTACGAAGGTATGACAATGATGGTAGTTACTCACGAAATGGGTTTTGCGCGTAAAGTAGCTCATCGTGTTATTTTTATGGATAAAGGTGAAATTATCGAAGATACTTCAAAAGAACAATTCTTCAATAATCCACAAACTGATCGTGCTAAAGACTTTTTAGCTAAGATTATCCATTAATTCTAATTACCTCTAATAAATAAAAGTGGATCATAATGATCCACTTATTATTAAACCAAATACTTATACCCTTAATTTCAATACTATAAAGAACTATTCAGCCACCTTGTTGAGGTTTGCTGTTATATTTTCTAATTCGTATAATAATCCACTTTGACGTTGAGTTTTACTCAGTACAGTCCGAGATAGGATCTGATTATCGGCAAAAATAGCCACATTCTTTTTCGCACGTGTTACGGCTGTATATAATAGTGATCGTGTTAATAATGGTGAATATTCTGTAGGCAAAATAATACTGATATGATCGAACTCTGAACCTTGAGATTTATGTATTGTCATAGCATAAGCTGTTTCATGTTCTGGTAAACGATAAGGAGCAAATCCCTTAATTTCCCCACTCGGTAAAGAAAAATAAACTCTTAATTTATCTTTATTATGGGGATCAGGCAATGTAATACCAATATCACCATTAAACAAACCTAATGAGAAACTATTACGTAATATCATGATGGGTCTTCCAACATACCAAGCTTGATTTTTATTGCGATGAATAATATTTTGTTTTTCTAATTCTTGTTCAATAATTTTATTTAAACCTGAAACACCATATCGCCCTTCCCTTAAAGCACAAAGTAAGCGAAATTCGGCAAAACAAGTTAATATATGTTGGATTTTTGTTGGGTATTTTAAAATCTGCAATAAATAATGACTATAATAGGACACTGTATGCTGAATCGCTTTGATATAATGATTCTCATCAACTAACGGATTTAGAACAATATCATGATGTTTATTCTGTTTAAATAATAGTTCTATCGCTTCATTTTGTCCTTCTTTGATGTAATTAGCTAAAACACCAATACCAGAATTTAGATTAAAACGATAACTCTTCTGTAATAAACATACGCAATCAGCAAAGTTTGCTTGATGCTGCGTATTGGATTCTAAACGATATTGGCAAATTTCATAAATTGTATCAATGTGATTTTGACTGTATCCCTGTTCCATCATTTGACATAGATCTGCAAAAACTGCCCCGGCTTCAACTGAAGAAAGTTGTTCCTTATCACCTAATAAGATAAGTCGACAATGCTCTGGTAATGCATTAATAATCTTAGCCATCATAGATAAATCGACCATTGAAGCTTCATCAATTAACAGAAGATCAATATTTAATAAGTTATGCTCATTATAGAGATATTGATTACTATTTGGACGAGCACCTAACAAACGGTGAAGTGTAATGGCTTCTGTTGGTAAACTTGATTTAATAGGATCAGCAATAGTCAAGCTTGATAATGCCGAACTTAAAGACTCGGTTAATCTAGCAGCGGCTTTTCCTGTCGGTGCAGTTGCTACAATACGTAAATTTGTTAAAGTATTTTCATGATTAATCGTAAGTAAAGCAGTGAGTAATTTACTGATCGTTGTTGTTTTACCTGTACCCGGTCCTCCCGATATAATAGCTATTTTGTGAGTTAATGCTGAAACAACTGCTACCTTTTGCCAATCAATCTCAACGCTATTTGTACTTGGAAAAAGCGTATCTATTAACGAACAAACGCTAGTTTTATCCTCGAAATGATATGAATGTTGATTCAAAGCAAAATACTGTGCAACTCGTTTTTCATATAGCCACATTCGTTGAAAATAGAGTCGATTGGAACATAATATTAGGGGCGTTAAGTTTTGACCATCGCTAATAATATCATGACTAATTTCCGCACATAATTTTAACCAATCCGTTAATTTCGGTTTATCTAAATCGGTGAATATAGAATCTGATAATTCCCGACCAATGCGATAGTCAAATTGTTTTTTAGTTAATTGTGTCAAATCAATGCACACATGACCAGACCTAACTTCGAGACTTAGCCAAGCTAGAAGAAAGGCAAACCGACGATTGGCCTGTGGATCGTTTATATTTGCTTTCTGATGTAGAAAATTGGCAAGATAGAAATCTAATGCAGTAATAATCCCATTAGATTTCAAAAGCTCTAATAAATCGTTTCCGGTCATCATCTAATAAACAATTCACATTTTAAGATCGGTTAATATAAAACTTACTCGCATTTAAGTTCTCTACCATAACAAAGCAATGCTGCGCCTCGAGCTCCACCTGCATCACCATATTTGGCTTTCTCAATTCTTGGTACTGTCATACGCGGTAAAAGATATTTAGGTAAACGTTTAGGCACCTCATGATAAATCAGATCAAAATTGGATAATCCTCCACCGATAACAATAATCTCTGGATTGGTTACCATCATGATGTTAGCTAAATAAGCAGCTAATAATTCAAGATAACGATCAACATGCGCTAATGCATCATTATCACCATTATAATAATGTTCTAGAATAGTTTTAGCAGATAATTGTTTATGATAAAAATGATGATATAACCATTCAAAGCCTGTTCCAGATAGATATCTTTCACAGCATCCCTCTAGTCCACAACCACATTTCACCAAAGGAATGTCATAACCTAAAATCTTTAACATATTAATAGATAAACCAACATGCCCTATTTCTCCGCCACAACCATCAGCACCATTAACCAATTGATGATTAATGACTAAACCGCCTCCTAATCCCGTTCCTAATATTACACCAAGAACATTCTTATAATGCTTAAATGCTTTATAATAGGCTTCTGATAAGGCAAAACAATTGGCATCATTATTCACTGATATCGGTCGGTGAATTGCTTGCTCTAAATCATTTATTAATGGCATATTTTTAACTGCATCAATATTAGTTGTATAAACAGTTTTATCTTTTTCATTAATTATGCCGGGAATGCCAATACCGATTTGACCTTTAACGGCAAAACGATCATCCGCTTCATTTACTAATGAAACTAAGCATGCCAAAAAAGACTGATAGCTGTCTGTAGGCGTGTCAACTCGTTTACTCCAAACTTGTTTTAGTTCATCATCAAAAACCGCTAGTTCAATTTTAGTACCGCCAATATCAAATCCATAAAGCATTATAAATTATCCTTTTTTGAAAATAATTATTAGCTGATTAGTATAAACCTATCTCTATTCAAAGTGTATTTTTTGAATGGTAAAATATGTCATTACTCACATAAAAGGTTGATTAGTGGTATTAATACAACAAAGACCCTAAATAATTTAAGTCACTAAGATTAATAAATTCTGATAAACTTGCCATAATCCTAGCTATAAACACGATTATGGCATCTATTTGATTTCAAAAATGATTATAATAACTCGCCTTTAACTAATGGTACAAAGTTAACCGTCTCAATAATTGTAATGGTGAATTGATTTTGTCTTCTTTCAATGACCTGCAGAGATTGTTGTTGATCGCCTATCGGTATCACTAAACGTCCTTTATCGGCTAATTGGTGCATTAAATCCTGAGGAATTTCGTATGCTGCTGCTGTTACAATAATACCATCAAATGGTGCACGCTCTGGCCAACCTAACCATCCATCACCATGCCTCGTTGAAACATTGTGAATATCAAGTCGTTTTAATCTTCGTTTGGTATTCCACTGAAGACTCTTAATACGCTCAATAGAACAAACGTGATCAACCAAATGCGCTAATACTGCTGTTTGATAACCTGAACCTGTCCCGATTTCAAGTACTTTCGAAGACGGTTTTAAAGATAGCAACTCTGTCATTTTAGCAACAATATACGGCTGAGATATAGTTTGCCCTGCACCTATAGGTAAGGAACGATTATCATAAGCTTGATGAGAAAGTGCTTCATCAACAAATCGTTCTCGTGGAACTGAGGCAATCGCTCTTAATACCGCTTCATCCTGAATTCCAAGATGCTTAAGCTGTCCAATTAATGATTGCATTTTTAGGGTAAACATAACATCAATTCCTTGTCATAAAATCACACTATTAATTCTCGTATAATGCTGGTGCCAAAACATCCAGCAGGTAACCAAAAATTAATTAAGATGGTTGCTTGATCTTGCCATTGCCAAGTCAAATTTTTCGGTCGGAGAATTATTGCTCGTCGAGCTGTCTCAATTCGTTCTTTTTTGAATAAATTCAGAAAGGATGACCAATGATGATTAATACAAGATGTTTCAAATAGTAGCGCATCTTCCATGGTATTTAGTTGGTTATCACCAACCATTGGAGCTGTAATATTTAACTCACCGAGATTCATTCTTGATTGTAAAACATCTAATTCTTTAGCTTCTGCAACAAACCAACTTCCGCGTTCAGCAAGTTGTAATACATCACCATTAAGAACTGTATTAAAAATTCCCTTTGCAATGCGTTGGCTAACGATATCATTGAATATCGCACTGCGTGCAGCCGATAAATAAAAACTGCGTTTTTTACGATCCTTGATATTAATTTCTCCATTAGCCCACAGCATTGCTTGCGTCAAATTATGTTCATCACGACCAAAACGTTGTTCACCAAAATAATTAGGAACACCGGAATGCTGAATTAATTGCAATCTAGCTTCAAGGGCACTGGCATCACTGATATCTCTAAGCCGTAAAGAGAAAAAATTACCTTTTAGTCCACCAATTCGTAATTTTTTATTGTGCCGAGTCACTGATAATACTTCGCAACCCGCTAATTTAAATTGTGAGAAATCAGGAGTTAGTTTACCTGGAATATGCAGTCCGAAGAATTGAGTTGTTATCGCATTACGATCTTTTAATCCTGCATATCCAACTAGTTTTGTGGAAATGTTAGCAAATTTAGCTAACTGTTCAGCAACAAACAACGTATTACAATCTTCCTTACGAATTTCAACAAATACATGTTCACCTTCGTTAGTCAGTTCATATCCTAAATCTTCTTTAACAATAAAATCTTGATTATATTGTTTATAAATACCAGTAACTTTTGGTTTACCATTTAAATAGCTAAGGTCTTGTAATTTATTTACCATAATACACTTTGTTTATCACTGATTGACTTTCTTTAATAATACTACTGCTTCACAAGCAATGCCTTCTTTTCTGCCTGTAAAACCTAACTGCTCCGTAGTCGTGGCTTTTACACTTACTTGATCAAAATGCACATTTAAGTCCTCTGCAATGTTAACCCGCATTTGTGGGATGTGCGGTTTCATTTTTGGTTCTTGGGCTATGATTGTGCTATCAACATTGACTAGTTGATATCCTTTAGATCTTACAATATCAAATGCTTTCTTTAATAAAATTCTACTATCAATATTTTTATATTGAGCATCGGTATCAGGAAAAAGCTGACCTATATCACCTAATGCCAATGCACCAAGTAAAGCATCAGTAATAGCATGCAATACCACATCACCATCAGAATGAGCAATAAAACCATATTCATAGGGAATTTTAACACCACCAAGGGTTATTGGACCTTCCCCACCAAATTTATGAACATCAAAACCGTGACCAATTCTCATCTAACTCTCTCATATAATATTAAATTTCTCAATTACTCTTGATAATAACCTTGCTCTTTTAAAAAAAATGCAGCTAAAGCAAGATCTTCCTGACGGGTAATTTTGATATTATCACGCCTGCATTCTATTAATTTTGGAAATTTACCAGCTAACTCCATAGCTGAAGCCTCATCAGTTATCGTTAAACCGAGAGTTATTGCTCTAGATAAATTATCTCTTAATTCCTGTACTTTAAACATTTGTGGGGTTGCTGCCGCCCATAACAAACTTCGATCGCAAGTTTCTGCTATATAATTGTTTTTATCGATTGATGATCTTTTTATGGTATCAGTGACTTTGGTCGCCAAAATACCACCATTTTGTTCATCAATAAGCACTTGATTAACTAACTTATTGATATCACTATGCAAAATGCAAGGACGAGCTGCATCATGTACCAATACCCAATCATGGTTATCTAAGAGTTTTAATCCTGCAAGAACAGAGTCTGAACGATTTTCGCCACCATACGTAATATGGATCTTTTTATGATTAGATACAGATAAATTCTGAAAATAACTATCATTAGGATGGAGCACTACTATGATTTTTTCAATCAAAGGAAAAGTAAGTAATTTATCCAAGGTGTATTCTAAAACTGTTAATGAACCGAGTTTAATATACTGTTTAGCTATAGGGCTATTCATTCGGGTACCAATTCCTGCTGCAGGTACAATAGCCATTAATTTTGTTTTTTCTAAATTTTTAATCATACTCATTTCGGTGATACTGATTCTGTTACTATGCGATAGAAGTGTTCATTAGGCTTAATCATACCAAGATGACTCCTTGCACGCTCTTCAATCGCTTCCGATCCTTGATAAAGATCAGCTATTTCGGCAAACATTTGCTCATTACGCATTTTTAATTGATTATTTTCATATGTTAGCTTAGCAACAATATCTCGGTTTTGAAGATAATCTGAAACATTGTTCTGACCAAACCAAAGCGCATATTGTAAATAACATAATATAACTAATAATAGAGCGGGTAGTCGCCATTTTAACAACATGATAATACCTTTAGATACATTTAACTGGTTTTGGTAATCCTGCTAATTTGGTTGCTTGTTTTGCAGGACCTTCCGGAAAAAGCTTATATAAATAACGACTATTACCTTTTTCAACACCAAGTTTCTTTTCCATCGCTTTAACTAATGCTCTTATAGCCGGCGATGTTTTATATTCTAAATAAAACTCTCTAACAAAATGAACGACTTCTAAATGCGCATCAGTTAACGATATTCCTTCTGATTTTGCAATGATATTAATTAACTCTGGGCTCCAATCCTGCCAATTTTTCAAATACCCTGCTTCATCGGTAGCAATAACTTTACCATTTAACTCTAACATAATGCCTCAATAACAATAAAATTATCATTATTATACAGAATTTAAAGCCCTTGAGCATCGTTAGCTAATAAAAATGGATATTTTTTAGCATATTTGATGAAAATTAAACCAAACGATAAAAAAATTAAAATTAGCTATTTACAAATGATCAAGTCTACTTTAATATTCACAGCCATTGCGGAAGTGTGGCTGAGCGGTTGAAAGCACCGGTCTTGAAAACCGGCGAGGGGCGACCCTCCCAGAGTTCGAATCTCTGCGCTTCCGCCATCTTCTTTAAATATTATCTAAAAATCAAAAAGTTGAAATAGAATTTTTTTCAGCATGCTATCTAATATACCACTTTAGTTAAATAATCTTAGAATCTTAAATAAGTTCTCATCTGCCAATATTTTAAGTCAATACGCACTAACTTATGGCCAAAACGGCTAAATTAGCCGAATTAGCAAAAAAATAATGAAATTTTTTTAAATTTAAAACACTAATTAAAAAAATATGAACTATTTAAAATAGTTCGTATTATATGAATAGACTTTAATGATTTAATTCTATTGTTAGGCTCTTCTAAAAGTGATTTATTGTATTTCTTTTGATATACTTTCTGTTCTATTCTCCATTATTTAGTTCGCTATCATAATGAGACCTCATTTTTTTATTTTTATCATTAATTTCGTCATTTATTTCCACCAGTGCTTTTCTTAACGAATTATCTACTGTGCTCTTTCTTTCACCAGATTCAGCAATAGTTAAAATAAATAAGCTGGTTGGAGTTACCAATTTTGAATTAATCTGTATATCAAGCATTCCTTGAATAGTTGACTATAATAAAGACAAATTGACGCAAAAATGATTGGTCTTGAGGCTTGAGTAATCAATTCTACTTCCGCTACAAGATTATCGATACTTAAATGACTTTTTTGATTATGATCTTGATCCATTGAGTTCTCCCCGATTACTTATAATTTCTCGTATTGATGATACTGCATCACATCTTCACGAAACCGATTAGTTTTTAAAAAGATCAGTACCGCACTGGCAACCGAGTTTTGGCGCCTAAGTTTTTCAGCCTCTTGATTAACGTGTACGCGAATCGCTTCTTGCAAATCGTATAATTTACCAGTTAACTGACCTAAGCTATGAGAAGTTATGATATTTTGCTTAGGTGTGGATAAATCATCTAATTAGATACAAGCTGTTCCTCGTAGTTCCAACACTGTATGCTCAAGCACCACCGAAAACTGTTGCTGTTGCTTGATTTGTTTCACATTCGCTTGACGTAAATCCCATGCAGTCTGGATGCCTAACGATTGCAGCTTCTCAGCAATACGTAGTCCAACGCCCCACACGTTACCCACAGGAAACTGCTTTAATGCATCAATTAATAGAGACTCATCGTCTGATAAATAACAAACGCCTCGATAATCTATTTTCTTTTTAGCTATATGGTTAGAAACTTTTGCTAAAGTTCGAGTTGAAGCAATACCAATACTAACGGGTATGCCGGTATCGCTTTTAACAACATGTCTGATTTGTTGGCAATGCGAAGTGACATCAACAAATCCATCTAATGCAATAAATGCTTCATCAATAGAATAAGGCTCTATATCCGCGGTGTACGCTCTCACCGTATCAAAAACACGCTGACTCATATCACCATATAGTTCATAATTAGAGCTTAATAAGGTCACTTGCTTAAGAATAACGAGGGAAATCTGATAAGTAGGTATTCCCATCAGAACAAGTGACTTTAACACATTGGAACGAGCAATGACACAGCCGTCATTACATTATAGTCCAGCCAATTCCTGATCTAGTTTTGATTCAAATTCTTTTTTTATTGCCATCGTATGAAAATGCATTTTAATTTCCTCTTATAGGGTGCTTAATAGGTAAGTTCTATTATTTGCCAAATTAATTAGCGATACTTGCAACATTATTAAAGAAAGATATATCAAGATCTTCCAAGGGAATTGGTTTTCCTGTTTGTTCTTCTAAGAAGACTATTAAAGCCATGATATTCATACTATCAACAAGTCCAGAATCAATTAAATCCGTATCTAGAGCAATACTACCTTTCTTCGATTCAGTTGCTTCTTCCAAAAAAATCAATAATCTTATTTCCTAGTCCCATAATAATTTCTCCTTTTGTTTGTGGATCGCCTTTAAGTATTCTTGATGCGAATAAAGGCGCTGTCTGCCCAATGAAAAAGGCAAAAGGGTTTATTGGAAAGGTGAAAAATTGGCTCACATTCGGCTTGGAGAGACATCATTGTCATGGGCACTTGCTGGCAAAAGCGAAGTTAGTGATGCTGGCTAACTTATTGCTATCTCTTGATATTAATAAGTTTCACATCACAAGATCTGAAAAAGATAAGAGACCCACTAATTTTAGGCATCCTACACCTTACAAAATAGAACCCAAAAAAGTTAGTTAAACAGTGAGTGATATGTTGCTCTAGTCGGTTTGTCGAATGGTTTATCATTGAGGGAGAGTAAAGAAAATGAAAAAATTATTGAAAATAGGTAAGATAGACTTGTTGGAAAATATAGAAAGCACATTAAAATTGAGCTGGAATAGTTGGCTCCAGAAGGTTTGTATCTGGATAAGTGTGCAACTCTGTCAGTGGATATTTTTCTCCCTCCATAACAGTTATGATTTTGTCAATGGAGCATGATAAACAACAGATAAAAGCTAAAATTGCTGTTTTGTTTACTGAGATAGAACCAGCATATTGTTGTCCTATGATTTCATAGTGAACATCATGGTATATGTGATATGCAAGTGATTATTGATATGGCGACAGGCGCGGTATTTATTTAGCTTGTTAATTAGTAGTCTCGGAATTTATATTAAGTAATGTAGCGAGTGTAAGTTCTCTAGGATAGTAAAACATCTGTTTGATTCAATTGAACGGAGCTAGAAGTAGCAGAGAAAATCGAATCATTCTCTGCAATCGGTGTAGTTTTACTGTTCTAGACCTTGTTTATTCCATTTATCAATTAAATCAGCTCATTTTTGCTTCATAACGTGGTGGTGTTCTGTATATTTCACACGATTATGAGTATCCCTGACTTTGTTGCAGATATATAAATCACTTGTTTTTTAAAGCCATTTCAACAAAATTAGCTACTCGTTGAGCATCTTTGACACATCCATAAATTAGTTCTGATGCACGACAACTTAACCATTTTCTTCCAACAATAAATAAGTCGGGATAAGGAGTCTTACCTCCAACATCATGTCCAACTTGACAAATAAACCCGTCTGAATTGGAAGAATCAGGAATAGTCAACCAATCTGTATCTTCTTTATATCCTAGGCTCCAAATAACAATATGTGGTTCACAGTTTTCGCCACGATCGGAAATTAACTTTTTACCATCTACGCTAGTAAATTTAGAGTAAAGCCTAACTCCTTTTTTCTTCAGAATTTTATTGGTAATATTGTTACAAGGTATAAAATTTCGTTTCCTAAGCCAACGACCTATAATGTTTCGAGAGTCAGAATTTAAAATAGTCATTTTTTTAAATAAAACTAATGTGTTTATTCCAAACAGTTCCTGAGGAGTAAATGGACGAGGAGAGCCACAAAACAAAGTTACATTATGTGTTTCAGCTAACTCTTTAGCAGCTTGGCGGCCACTAGCACCATCACCAATTATTGCAATATTTTTTGAAGACAGTTGTTTTGGATTTTGATACTGATCTATTGTCATCTGCTGTATCTCTGCTGGAATATCTCTGGAAATATCAAGAACATTAACTTTCTGATTTGCCCCTGTTGCATTGACCAAACACTTTGCTTGAAAAGTTTCTCCATCTTGGGTTTTTATAGAATAAATTTTATCATTATATTCTACAGAATATACATTTTTATTTAGTAATACATGTAAGTTGTTATGTTGAGCGTAAGACTCTAAGTAATCAGCCACTTCATGCTTATCTGGATACCCTTTTTGATCACCAGCCATAATTAAACCTGGTAGCTGATCCATTGCTCTTGGTGTAAACAACCGCATACTATCTGGTCGTCTACGCCAGACGTCTCCTATACGTTCATCTCTTTCTAATATAAGAACAGTGATATTTTTTTTAGTCAGAAATGATGCTAAACACAGTCCAGCTTGTCCAGCACCAATGATTACACAGTCGTAAGTCATGGATTTTATCCTCTAATTTGATATATGTTGGGTGAGCATATATCAATTCAAAGGTTATTTAATTGAATAAACTAGCTATATTAGATCTCTCATTCTTTTTTTTTAAATGAAAATAATTGTAAAGAATAAATAACTATTTGAAATATAGAGAGTTAAATAAATCAATGATTTTTTCATAAAATGAAGTCAGCTTATTTGTTCAAGACAATATTACTCACTCATTTATACAATGCCGTTAACTTTTCACAATCTAATAACAAAACAAGAGATGGAGTAATATAATGAAAATGGAAAATAATATTGTTAAATTATATAAAGATATACAACAACAGGGGTTTGACCCATTAAAACTTTTGATTGCTGATGTTGATAAATTATATAGATTATCAACATCAGAACAAAAAGAGTTAAAGCTATGTTTAATTAAGGACACAGTTGCACATCATTTTGAAAATAATCCCTATTATAAAAAACTTTGTGAAGAGCAGGGTTTTGTCCCTTCTGATATTAAAGTTTTCGATGACTTAACCAAAATTCCATTGATTCCGGTTTCGGTGTTTAAATCTGGAGATAATTATAAGTTATTGAGTAAACCACTTCAGGAAATTGAGCACGAAATGCGTTCGACAGGTACAAGTGGCATCCCAAGTGTTTATCGACGCTGCCATCAAACTATGACTAACACTGCTTTCGCCGTTGTTTCTAATTATCGCTCAATGTTTCAAATATCAACAGGAGCGGGTCTTTTCTTGTGCCCATCTCCAGAAGATGTGCCTGAAATGGCTATGGTGAAAATCTTCAACTTTTTAGCTGGTTTATTAGATACAACTTATTACGCATTAGGTGAGAATTATAAGTTTAATGCTGAAGAATCAATAGAAAAATTAAATAGTTGGCAAGATAAGTTTTCTCGACACATCATTGGACCGCCATTTTTGATCAATCGCTTTATCACTTATCTAAAAAATAACAATATTAAATTAAAACTCGATAGCCAGAGCTTAGTCATCATGATGGGTGGATGGAAACGATTCACCGGAGAAATGATATCTAGAGATCAGCTCAATCAGGAGATTGAAACTTGGCTAGGTATTCCTCGTTCCAATGTTCGTGATATGTATGGCATGGTTGAAGCTAATTTTATGGCTATTGAGGATGAATTTAACCATAAGCATGTACCTCCGTACATCCACTTTTCAGTCAGAGATCCTAATGACTTGTCAAAAGAATTACCTGATGGAGAAACAGGACAACTTGCTATTTTAGATCCTCTTTCTCTTTCTGCACCAGTTATGATTCAGACGGAAGACTTAGTTTTTATTCGTAAGGATGAGACTAAATCTTGGCGAAATTCTCAACGTATTGAATTTGTAAGTCGTACTCCTGCTGCAAAAGAGTTTGGTTGTTGTGCTGTCACTCTGGAAAGAAACATGGCTAGTAATGAAGCTTGTGAGGGAAATAGCAAGTCATGCTGTCAAAAATAATATGAGGTAAACATGTTTAATCAAATCATTGTGGATAATTTTTGCAATCCAAAATATCAAGGAAATATGACAGCCCCAGAGATTGTACTAGCACTTTCTAACCCGGTATGCGGAGATAAGGTTGATATATTTATTAACTACAATAAAGAAGAAGATAAATTTGTGCAGGCGCGATTTCAAGCATGGGGATGCACAACATCGCTCGCTATGTCCAACATTTTTTGCAAATATATTGAAAATAACCCTGTATCTGAAATTAGGACAATTTCAAACGATGACATTCGACAACTATTAGGAAAACTTGAACCATCACAGCAACATTGTACTGATATGTTAATCAGTTTGTTTAGTCAACTAAAGGAAAAGATTTAATGGACTTATATTTTGATAACAATGCAACAACGCCCTTAAGTGATGCAGTGAAAAAAGCAATGATCGATGCGATGAGCTATTATGCAAATCCTTCCAGTCCATATCAACTCAGTAGAATTCCGCGAGAAATTGTCGAAAATGCGCATAAACAATGCGCAGATTTACTTGGTACACAACCAAATAATATTGTAATAACATCAGGAGGAACAGAGAGTAATAATCTTGCCATAAAAAGTATTTTATCACTCTATGCAGAATGTGATTGGAAATCCATTCATGTGATTAGTACGAGTATAGAGCACCCTTCAATTCTTGAGATTTTGTACTTTTTTGAAAAAAAAGGCTTACAGTTGACATTATTATCCCCCTCTAGTGAGGGGATAATTGATGTTGCTGATATTGAAGCCAAAATTCAACCTAATACAAAGTTAATTTCAATGATGGCTATTAATAATGAGACCGGCGCTATTCAAGATTATGCAAGAGTAGCCCGCCTTGCTTATGAAAAAGGTATTTTTTTTCATATCGATGCCGTTCAAGCTGTTGGGAAAATTAAAATAGAACTGAATAAATTACCGGGTGTATCAACATTATCCTTTTCTGGACACAAATTCAATGGACCTAAAGGTATCGGAGGATTATTTGTTGCAGAAAATATATCCTTAACCCCTTTACTACATGGAGGCGGTCAAGAGAAAGGATTACGTAGTGGAACGGAAAATACTATCGGATTAGCTGGTTTAGCAATAGCAGCCCAAGAGGCAAATAGCCAGCTAATTTCAAGGTATCAACATTATTTGCAATTGCGAAACCGGCTTTTAGAAAAATTAAGTTTACTATCTGTTCAATATGATGTTAATGGCAGTAAAAATCCTGAATATCAGGCAGCTTGGACAATAAATCTAAGTTTTAAAAATATCCGCGCCGAATCTTTGGCTAGCAGATTGAATTTGCTCCATGGTATATCTTTATCCTTAGGCTCTGCTTGTAGCAATAATAAGGAGTCACATCGTTCTTACGTCCTTTTGTCAATGGGATTATCTAATGAACAAATTGATGGTGCTGTTCGCATTAGTTTGGGTAATAAAACAACCATTGATGAAATAGATATATTAGCAAACGCCATTCATTTGGAAATTTCTCATCTGCTTTCGTTATCAGGAAGAGCAACTGAAACTTATTAATTTAATTGAAAAAAGGAAAACTAAAAAAGGAAAACTATTATGGAGTTATTTGATTTTATTGTGGAACAAGTCACTGAATTAACAGACATTGATGCTGAATTAATCACAAGAGATACACTGTTATCGGAGCTAGACTTGGTTAGCCTGGATTATGTTTCAATTGAAGTGGCTTTAAAGAAAAAATATGGTTTATCTATAAATATGGCGGAATTGGCGCAAAAACAAATTAGTTCAGTTGGTGGTTTTATTGACTATTTATCTCGATCTTTAGAATCTTAAGGAACAAACATGGAACACGAAAATTCTAGACAACGTGTGGTCGTTACCGGGTATGGGGCGGTTACCTCATTAGGCCAAAACGTAGAAGAGATTTGGAAAGCTATAATGGATTATAAGATTGGATACTCTAGATATGAATATAGCGATGATTCTATCACTGCAAAATTTTTTGGTAAGATTCCATTCGAATTGAATTTATCTCCATTTTCCAAACGAATTTTGAAAAACACGCCTCGTTTTGGTCGTTTAGGGCTAATAGCTGCTGATGAAGCGTTAAAGATGGCTTTTGGAGACGACTTAAGTGAGCTAGATAAGCACTACCCTCCTTTTTCTCGAGGAGTCATCTTTGGAACAGGTTGGGGAGGGGCCGATGCCTTAGCTCAAAATAGCCTGTCTTATAATACAGAGGGTTTTGCGTCACCATTGACTAATATTTTATCTATGAACAATGTTGGCTCTGCAATAATGTCCATGAATTGGAATTTAAGAGGTTATCAGAATACGCCTGTTTCAGCATGTGCGACCGGAGGGATTGCCATTGGTGATGCTGTCGAGATAATCAGAAGTGGGCGAGCAGAAATGATGATAGCCGGTGGTGGAGAAAGTCTAAATAGTGATCTAAATATATGGAGTATTGATATTCTAAATGCTTTAAGCAAAGAGCAAGAAAATGTAGAAACTGCCTGTTGTCCATTTGATAGGAATCGTAATGGTTTTGTTTTATCAGAAGGCGCGGCGGTTCTTTGCTTGGAAAAATATGAAACAGCATTAACAAGGGGAGCAACAATTCTTGCTGAAGTTACAGGATATGGTAATTGTTCAGATGCCTACGATGTAACAACCCCAGCTCCTGATTGTGGTGGTAGATATCATGCTGTTAAATATGCTTTAAAGCAAGCTGATATTGAGTTAGTTGATTATGTAAATGCACATGGAACTTCAACACAATTGAATGACTTCAATGAAACGGAGATGTTGAAGATGGTATTTGGTGATTCCGTGTATTCATTACCGATATCAAGTACAAAATCCTATACTGGTCATCTTATTGCTGCCGCTGGAGCTTTAGAGTCAATTTTAAGTATAAAATCTATTGAAACTAATATCATTCCTGCGACCATTCATTTAAATAATCCTGATCCAGGCTGTAATTTAGATTATGTTCCAAATAAGCATCGTCAGGTAGAGAATATTCAATCCGTTTTAAATGTGAATTATGGATTTGGCGGCTCAAATAGTGCATTGATTTTTGAAAGGTATAAATAATGAGATTGAATTTTGACAAAAAGTCCATACAGGAATGGGCTGATTTTTCTGGTGATTTCAATCCAATCCATTTTGATGAGCTCAAAGCCAGACAAATTGGCCTTGATAATCTTGCTGTGCATGGTATGTTAGCCATGCTACCGTTGAAACAGTATACTGCCGACTCATTTTTGAAAGAACAATTAGGAGGATATGCTTGGCGTTCCTCCTTACGTTATCCTTTAGATATTGATAAAGAATATCAACTTTCATTAAGAAATTCGGATAGTAAGGTTTCATTTACTTTACACGATCAAGACCAATCAAAAAAATATTTTATTGGTTCGATTCAAAAAAATTCTTTTGATGAAGAAATGCGGCGGTTTAATTTTTCAGACACTGAAAAATTTCATATTTCTTCACAATTTATAAAACAAAAATACCAAGAATTTAAAGCAACTTTCCCACATATCTCTCTTTTGTGGATATACATTGACGCGCTTATTTTTTCTATTTTTATATCCAAACATGCAACTGAGTTATGTGTTCGGAAATTCAAAAATTTTATGGGCGATCAAGAACAATTTATTGGCGATAATGTTTTATTTTTACATACTAATCATCAGGTTAATGTCAGTTCTCATATGAGCCAATTAAACATTGAAAAGGTACCTGAAACAATAAATTATAGCGTGATGATAAATGATACAACATATCATGAAAACTCACTATTAATTAGCGTTGTTATGCCTGTTTGGGTTACAGGTGAAATATCGATAATTATAACAATGAGTATTATGGGAATAAAAGCTTACAGTTAAATGAAAATAGAGAGGTTAAATATGGAAAATAAATGGATTTTTGTTTCAGGTGGTTCACGAGGTATTGGAGCTGAAATTGTGTCAGAACTGGCTAGAAATGGATTTAGTATTGTATTCACTTATAGAAATAGCAAAGAGGAAGCACTTAAGTTATGTGATTCTTTGACTTCACAAGGTATGCAATGCAGAGCTTATCAATGCGATGTCTCTATAGCAAAAGAAGTTGATCAAGTCGTAAAAGAATGTATTTCATTATTCGGTGCTCCTTACGCAGTAATTAATAATGCAGGAATTGTAAAAGACAACTTGTTTATAAACATTGAAGAAAAGACATGGTTAGATTTAATGAATAATAATGTTTTATCTAGCTATTTAGTCAATAAAGCTTTTTTGCCTCATATGATTAGTCAAGGAGATGGTTGTATTCTCTTTATTAGTTCAGTAACTGCATTTAAAGGTAATACAGGGCAAGTAAATTATGCTGCGTCAAAAGCTGCAATGATTGGCATGACTCATTCATTGGCTGTTGAATTAGGTCGTTTTAATATTCGGGTCAATTCAATAGCTCCAGGTCTTATCGAAACGGATATGAGTAAAAATTTGTCGAGTATTGCATACAAAAATATGATCAAAAAAATTCCTTTAGGTCGTATAGGTTCAACCAAGGAAGTGGCTATGTCTGTGAATTTTTTACTCGGTTCTGGGGGTAATTATATTACGGGTCAAACTCTAGTTATTGATGGTGGAATGTCTGCTTAATGAAACAGCATTTTGTGATGCTGTTCATAGAAGCAATGATTAAAATGAAAGATGTAAATGGAGTGTAGAATGAAAAACAACACCGATGGCCGACAATTCAATGGTTTAACACGATATAAAAAATTGATTATTTTATCTGTTATTTTCCTAGTTTCAGGGATAGGATACTTCATTTTTTGGTTCATGTTTTCTCGGTTTACACAATCTACAGATAATGCGTATGTTATGGGAAATCAAATTCCAATTCATACTCAAATAAGCGGAGGAATCTCCTCCATTTACGTTGATGATAATGACTTTGTGAGAAAAAAAGATGTTATCGCTCAATTAGAATCAATTGATGCTGAAAATAATTTTATTTATGCAAAAAATGAATTAGCCAAGGTAATAAGAGAAACTCAACAGATCAAACTGACAACTGAAAAATTGTTAGCAAGTATTCGATTAAAGCAAGCGACATTAGATAAATTAGAAAAAGATTTAGCTCGGAGAGAAGGCCTTTGGTCTCGTAAGGCTATTTCAAAAGAAGAAATAGAGCATGCTAGGCAAGATGTATTAATTGCGTTAAATGACTTAAATATTTCCAAGCAAGAGTTAGAAATTAATAATGCCCTATTAATGCAGAATTCATTATTAGAACAGCCAAAAATTCAGCAAGCTATTTCTAAACTAAAGGAAGCTTGGCTTAACTTAAAACGAGTAACAATTGTTTCCCCTGTCACTGGATATGTTTCAAGGCGCCAAGTCCAAATTGGAGCACAAGTTAATAGAGGAGAACGATTATTAGTTATTGTTCCTTTGGATCAAGTTTGGGTAGAAGCTAACTTTAAAGAAGTTCAACTAAAACACATTCGATTAGGACAAAAAGTTAAGTTAACTAGTGATTATTATGGAGATGATATTAAATTCGACGGGGTGATTACAGGAATTGCTATGGGAACGGGAAGTGCATTTTCGTTATTACCAGCACAAAATGCAACAGGAAATTGGATTAAAGTAATTCAGCGTTTACCTGTTCGTATTGAATTGAATAAAGAGCAAATTAAGGAATATCCATTACGGGTGGGGTTATCTATGTATGTAACAGTGGATACCAGTGATGTAAGTGGAAAATTACTTACTGATATTTCACCTCAAGAAATTAAATATCAAACAGATGTACTTGCTTATGACTTAGATGAATTCAAGCAACTAGTACAAGAAATTATGCAAAATAACTTAATTTTAGAGAGTAATATTCAGTGAATCATAAAATGTCACCATTACATCTATCAGGTGCAAAATTAATCGGGCTTATTGTTGCATTGGCAACAGTAGCCTTCTTACAAATTTTAGATTTAACAATTGCCAATGTAGCACTTTCTACTATTTCTGGAAACCTAGGAATATCAACTAGCCAAGCAACATGGGTAATTACATCATTTGCCGTATCCAATGCCATTTCAATTCCTATATCTGGATGGCTAGCTAAGTACTTTGGGGAAGTTAAGTTATTTTTGTATTCAATTTTGTTGTTTGTTTTAGCTTCTTGGTCATGTGGTGTCTCCAACAGCCTTGAAATGTTAATTATTTCACGGGTACTACAAGGTGCGGTTTCTGGACCAATTATTCCTCTTTCTCAAAGCTTATTATTAGCTAACTCTCCAAATTCCAAAAAAAATATGTCTTTAGCAATATGGTCGATGACTATTATTATTGCTCCCGTCTGTGGACCTATTTTTGGTGGATGGATAAGTGACAATTTATTTTGGGGCTGGATTTTTTTACTAAATGTGCCAATTGGTCTAATAGCTTGGATAAGTATTAAAATATTATTAAAAGGACGAGAAACAGAAATAAGTAAATCTCGAATAGATACTATCGGGCTTGCTTTATTAATATTTGGTGTTGGTAGTTTACAGCTTATTTTAGATAGAGGGAAAGAACTGGATTGGTTTAATTCATCTGAAATTATTATTTTATCTGTGATAGCGTTAGTAACACTTTCTTTTTTTGTTCTTTGGGAAATGACATCGAATCATCCTATCGTTGATCTATCTTTATTTAGATCAAGAAATTTTACAGTAGGGACGATTTGCATAAGTTTGGCATTTTTGCTACATATAGGGACATTAGTTATGCAACCACAGCTATTACAACGAGTTTTTGGTTATACTGCAACATGGGCAGGATTAGCATTGTCTCCCATCGGTTTAGTTCCTATCGTTCTTGCTCCAATAGTCGGCCGTTTTGTTCCTTATTTAGATATGAGGAAGCTTGTGACTTTTGGTTTCATTGTTTTTGCTGTGTGCTTTTTTTGGAGAGCTTACTCGTTTGAGCCTAATATGGATTTTTCGAGTTCTGCATGGCCCCAATTCTATCAAGGATTTGCGATAGCTTGCTTTGTTATGCCTTTGAATATAATAATTTTAACTGATATACCTTCTCACAAGTTAGCGGCAGCAGGAAGTTTATTTAATTTTTTTAGAACATTATCTACTTCCATTGGTACTTCTTTAACAAATTCATTATGGGAACATCGTGAGGCAATTCATCACAGCCAACTAACTGATCTAATGAATCAAAATATACAAACGCTAGAATACACATATCAGCAGTTTCAGTTGCAAGGTTTTTCCGAAACTCAAGCTTCGGCAAAGCTCGCACAAAATATTACTAATCAGGGGCTGGTAATCGCAACCAACGAAATTTTTTGGCTATATGGAATTATTTTTATACTATTAATCATAGTTGTTTGGTTTGCAAAATCAACCATTACATCAAAGAATGAAATAGAAAAATAGTTGGTTAGATAAGTACGTAAGTCATAACAAGATTATAATATTTTGAAAAATAAAAATGAACTTCAAAAACTTTATTGATCGGATTACCTACATGTAATGTACATGTTTTTTTTTCTTTGTTTATACCTATGCAAAATATATCTTCATATGAAAGTGTAATACCAATTGAGCTAAATGCCTTATATAAACTCTCTTGGGCTGAAAATACTAAAGTAATGTAATGTGTTATGTCCATTATCATGTCACTGGGAGTAGAGCATTTTAGGATCGTTTCACTTAAATCAATTGCTTTTTGAGTGGACATTATTTTTTCTATATCAACTCCTATGCTTTGAACCTCATTTGAGAGTTTTATTGTAACCGCAGTTACAAAATTATTAGAGTGAGATATTGAACCAGCTATGTTTTTAGGCCATGAAACGGCTCCGTTGGAACTTTTTAGTCTCCAGTAATATTCTCCATCACGCAATAAGTTTTCTAATGCCGTAGCAGAACACACTCTACCAGCTAAGAACTCTATTTTTCTTCTTATTGGAAAGTATTGAATATCTTTTTTTAATTTTAATGGTAAATCATCAAAATTATTAATATTAAAATTATCTACTGAAAAATGGCAAAAAGATTGTGAAACATTTTGAGATCCTATAATAAAGTTTTTGGTGATAGGTTTAAAATAGCCAAAAATGCGTTTGTACTGTTCTTGATTAATTTTATACATGATATGTGTTATCCTTTTTAGTTAGTTTAAGTTAATCGAATTACGTATATATGTATAGTCTTTACATATGGTTTATGTTACTGTTTTTAATGACAAGGATGTTTATTTAGCAAGGATAAAATATCATGTTAGACAATGATTTGTTAGTTAAAGTGCACCGACAAAATTTATCTACATTGCTTTTTATATACAATATCACGACGGATTGGCATCGTCACCCTTCTCTTCAATTGACAATATCATTGCACAATATGTCTTTTGAGCTAGAAACACCAGATGAAAAAAAAGATGTGTTTGGTTTTATTATTCAATCAAATGTTCCCCATAAACTGAGCGCACCAGATGTCTGTTGTATTAATTTGCTTATTGACCCAGAAGATCCCTATTATCACTTATTATCGCATTTTACTGAAACTAATCCTGTTTATTTTCTTACTTACAAAGAAGCATTAAAAATTGCCAGTTATTTTATGAAATCTGTTACTATTAGCCAACCATTTGAGCTGTATCACGTCTATAAGATATTATGTGAATCAAAGCCTAATTGTTTATGTAAGTCAGATCCTAATTGTTCATGTGATCAAGATAACCGCATTAATAAAGCAGTCTCTATTATTTCATCATTACCCATAAAGCGAATTTCATCGAGGGAAATCGCCGAAAAAATACACCTTTCTGAAAGTCGCTTTCTTCATCTTTTTCGTTCTAAGTTGGGTATTAATTTCAGGGGTTATCTATTATGGAAAAGATTACAGGATGTAATTGATCTACTCGACTCATCTACAACACTGACAAAATTAGCCAGTGATATGGGATTTTCTGATTCGGCTCATTTTAGCAGAACATGTTTATCTAGTTTGGGGCTGAGACCATCACAACTGAAACGAGCTTTAATAATTGATAATAATGACATTATGTGTGGAAAACATTACTGTTTGTACAGCGTATTTCAGGCATTACATACCTAAAATACACTGTATTATCGTTTATATACTACTAACTGAATATAAGATTCTTCGTTTCAGAAATATTGACCAAAGATTGCATTTGATTAATCGTAATACCATTGAGTTGTATCAAGCGTCCGCAAGCACTTATACCTTGATGAATTAAGACTGAGTTAATACTTTCCAGATTAGATAAAACGACTAATTGCTCTAATGTAGCAACATCACGTATGTTTCCTTTTTGATCAGGATTGGCTTGTCGCCATTGTGCTGCTGTCGTACCAAACAAAGCCATATTCAGTAAGTCTGCTTCACTGGCATATACTTTCCCTGTCTGTGCATTTTGTTAATTGTATCGGAATCAAGTGTTCTTTAATGGCATCTGTATGTATGCGGTAGTTGACCTTTGCCAAAGTACGTTGGAAATTCCATTCCAGTGACATTGCTTTGGCTTCTTCATCTTTAAGTCTTTGAAATTATTTAATTAGATAAAGCTTGAATTCAGGGCTCAGCCATGAGCCGAACTCAAAAACAATATCTTTATGGGCATAAGTGCACCGTAACGACCTGCCTTGGATTGTTGCTGCTTTCCGCAGTAAACACATTAAATCAAATAAAAATTCGCTTTATTGGGCATTCATCTAAATCATATCAGGTGCATGTCCCACTTTACCATTCGGTTCCCCCATGATATCAGACTCTTGATTAACATCAATAAGCGTCATTAATTTACGATATTATTTAATAACGAAAACAATTTAAAGCCCTCTATATGCCCACCTTTAGAATAGTTCAATAACCAATATTGTGTGAATCACTATTGTAGTGGCAAGTGGAATAATAAAAGAAAAGATAAATAATTTTTAATAAAACACCCACCACTACCTACAGATTACCTTCATTTATTTTAAGCATTTGTATGTTAGGCTAGTTACAAATAACACATTCATAATTAAAACCCATGAAAGGAATGTAAATAAAAATTTCCCTCCGATCTCCACCGAGTTACTTAATACCAACCAAACATATAAAAAAAACAATAACTTATCTTATTCAATTCGTTTATAAAATATTGAATTACCGATCCCATGTTTACGGTATAAATCTTTAACCGATATGCCACTTCTGCTTATTTCAAAATGACCACAATCCGACTTTCTGTCACGCGATTGCTCATCACCAAACTCCTTTGATTTGTTTTAAAAGCAATTCTACGAGAACGCAATTTTATTTAAGGTGAGCTAATTACATCATCTATATGATTATAAAAAAATAATATAAATTAACTTGACAAAATCCTTTTTTTATCACATGAAATTTAAGTTTTTTTATTTACAAGCTATTGTTAATTAATATAATCAAAATATTTAAGTAATGTAATTTAATCATTTCTATATATAAACGCAAATAACTCAATTAAGGAACTTGTTATGCCATTTGTAAATGAATATGTCTCAGACGAAGATGCTCTAAAGTATGATTTAGATAATTTATGGAATAAATACTATTTTACAGGACTGGAAATGCCTGAAGCCTTAACTTACTTTGAGGTCCATAAACATGCTTGGTGTGTGAATAAGGAGCAAGGTTATTGGCTATTTTACTGTGGTTATGTAATGAGCGAAGAAAGTCGGACCGGATATCCTGAGCCAAGTAATAAAGAGGTATTTATACTGCATGTCAATGATCAAAATATTGAATTTATTTTGACTAGAAATAGTTTGGGAGCTACTGACTTATATCCTATACATTATTGTTGGAATATTGTGTCAATGGCTCCGAGTTGTTTACCGAACATGTCTAAGGAGAAGTTGCTTACCATCTTAAAAGAAGCGTTAAAAGTCTATAAAAACAGTGGCATTAGAGATTTGGAAGGAAATGCAGAATCACTCGTTGAGTTTAATTTTTAGAGTTTATTAGACAATAAATATAACAATAGATAATTATAACAAAGGAATAAAAATATATGGCAGGACTTACAGCAACAGAAGCAGAAAAAAAATTATCTGGTATTAAGGATGCAGAGGGATTACGAAATTTAATAAACCAAAGTATATGCTATTTATTGTTAATTTATATAATCAAAATATTTAAGTAATGTAATTTAATCATTTCTATATATAAACACAAATAACTCTATTAAGGAACTTGTTATGCCATTTGTAAATGAATATGTCTCAGACGAAGATGCTCAAAAGTATGATTTAGATAATTTATGGAATAAGTACAATTACTCTTGGATACTGAAAATGCCCAAAGCATTGAATCACTTTGAGGTTCATCAACATGCTTGGTGTGTGGATAAAGAGCGAAGCTATTGGCTATTTAACTGTGGTTTTTTAAGAAATGAAAATAGTCGTTCAGGTTATCCAGAGCCAAGTAATAAAGAGGCATTTATATTACATGTCAATGGACAAAATATTGAATTTATTTTGGCTATTCATGAAATGGAAGTTACTGACTTATATCCTATACATTTTTCTTATGAGCTTGTGTCAATGGAACCTAGTTGTTTGCCAAACATATCTCGAGAACATCTGATTACCATTTTGAAAGAAGCGTTAAATGTCTTTAAATGCAGTGGCATTAGAAATTTGGAAGAGAATGCGAAATCAATTATTGAGTTAAATTTTTAGTATTTATTAGAAAATATATAATTAAAACAGAGGGATGAAATTATATGGCAGGACTTACAGCAGCAGAAGCAGAAAAAAAATTATCTGGTATTAAGGATGCAGAGGGATTACGAAATTTAATAAACCAAAAGTATCTGCTATTTATTGTTAATTTATATAATCAAAATATTTAAGTAATGTAATTTAATCATTTCTATATATAAACGCAAATAACTCAATTAAGGAACTTGTTATGTCATTTGTAAATGAATATGTCTCAGACGAAGATGCTCAAAAGTATGATTTAGATAATTTATGGAATAAGTACAATTACTCTATGCTGAAAATGCCAGAAGCCTTAACTTCCTATGAGGTCCATCAACATGCTTGGTGTGTGGATAAGGAGCGAGGCTATTGGCTATTTAACTGTGGTTATTTAATAAATAATGATAGTATTTCGGGTTATCCCGAAGCAAGTGATAAAGAAGTATTTATACTGCATGTCAATGGTCAAAATATTGTATTTATTTTGACTAACTATGGAATGGAAGCTACTGACTTATATCCTTTACATTTTTCTTATAAGCTTGTATCAATGTCACCGAGTTCTTTACCGAACATGTCTCAGGAGAGCCTGCTTAACATCTTGAAGGATGCGTTAAATATCTTTAAATTCGATGGCATCAGAGATTTAGAAGAGAATGCGAGAACACTTGTCGAATTTGATTTTTAGTATTTATTAGAAAATAGAAAATTATAAAAATAGATAATTATAACAGAGGGATGAAATTATATGGCAGGAATTTGCTAAATAACGTTGTTGAGGATAAAAGCATTTACTATATATCTCTAATGAAGTATTCAATTGTAATTTAATCGCTGGCAAACGCTTCTGGTTATAAGTTATCTCTAATTTTTACTATAAAAAACAGTTTAAATATTGAATTACCGAACACATATTCACGGCATAAATCTTTAACCGATATGCCACTTCTGCTTATTTCAAAATGACCACAATCCGACTTTCTGTCATGCGATTGCTCATCACCAAACTCCTTTGATTTGTTTTAAAAGCAATTCTACGAGAACGCAATTTTATTTAAGGTGAGCTAATTACATCATCTATATGATTATAAAAAAATAATATAAATTAACTTGACAAAACCCTTTTTTCATCACATGAAATTTACGTTTTTTTTATTTACAAGCTATTGTTAACTTATATAATCAAGTTATCTAAGTAATGTAATTAATTATTGCTAAATATAAACGCAGATAACTCAGTTGAGGAACTCGTTATGCTATTTGTGAATGAACATGTCTCAAATTAAGATGCTAAAAAGTATGATTAAGATAACTTATGAAATAAGTACTATTACACTATGCTGGAAAAGCCAGAAACTTTGAATTAATCCGAAGTTCATCAGTATGCTTGGTGAGTTGATAAGGAGCAAGGCTATTAGCTAGCTATTTTGTTGTGTTTATATAATATGAAAGCGGAATTAAATGTCTTTGAATGCAACGACATTAGAGATTTGGAATAAAGTGCGAAATCACTGATTGAGTTAGATTTTTAGTATTTATTAAGCAATATTTGATTTTTAAGATTTATTAGAAAATAAATAATTATAACAGAGGGATGAAACTATATGGCAGGACTTACACAAGCAGAAGCAGAAAAAAATTTATCGGGTATTAAGGATGCAAAGGGATTACGTAATTTAATAAACCAGCTTGACGTTAGCACCCATGGTTCAAAGACCGTACTATATTCAGATATAGTTAATGATACACAATCTAAAAATATTATTAAGAAGTTACAAAAGGATTCGAATTATCGAATTATTGATAATACAGAGGCTGCTAAATTTTTAAATACCGCTAATCAAGAAGGCTCACCTTTAAATAAAAAGTTGCGAGCTATATTTGGTTCAAATGGTAAAAAATTATCGAATCAGGCAATAGAATTCCTTTATGGTTCACAACTCAATGGTGCTCGTCAAAATAACGGTGCATGGGATGTAGTTGCTAATAACTTTGATAAAGGTGCAAAGGGTGACGTCTGCGTAATCGGCAGCATGGATTCGAAAAGTATATTTGCTCAAACCGAGTTACCCGCTTTAATGAAGAATCCGAACGTAATCAGAATCAATGGTATTGATAAGTCAATTCTTAAGCCTTTGGAAAATAATGGTTTGGAACACATTAGAAATGCTGCAACAATGAGAGATGCCATAAGAAATTCAACATCAAATAATAAAAATTGGGGAAAGTTTAAATTAAATAATAATTCGTTGAATAAATTAAAAGAACTTTATGATAACTCAGATTCTCCAACTAGAAAAAGTTTACAAGATACGGCTGACCTTATCGCAAATTCTCCTGTTAATAAGTTAGCAAATAAACTTCCGGTAATAGCCTATGTCTGGACTGGAATTGGACTTGCTGGTGCTGCAGCTGAGATTCAAACTGCAATGGATCGAGGCGATATCGATGAAGCAAAAGCAATTTTACTAGAATGGGGTGCAAAAGAAATCAATGGTACTAAATTATCAACATTATTCGAAACATTCTCGGTAGGCTCTTCTACCACGACTGTTGGAGAACAATCCTTTGTGACTGCAAGTATTGGGTTGGGTATGGGGATTGGTGCAGGTCTACTCTCCGATTCTATAATAAACTATTTTACTGTTTTACTAATTGATAACAATCGCTATGGATTGATTCAATTTTGGGATAAACTAAAAGATTATTTTTATCATACCGCAAAGCCCATTTCAGGACCTATACCAACACTATATCCTTCAATACCAGGTGCTTCTAAAACCGCTTTTTCTCCAATTATTCTTGATCTTGATCGTGATGGTATTGAAACAATCAGCAAAAATAACAATATTCACTTTGATTTAAATGCTAATCAATTTGCCGAAAATACTGGATGGGTAGGCAGTGATGATGGTTTACTAGTACTAGATCTTAATAATAATGGCATAATTGATAATGGACGAGAACTATTTGGTGAACATACGTTATTAAAAGATGGAAGTTTAGCAAAAAATGGTTATCAAGCATTAGCGGAATATGATGAAAATGGTGATGGTGTTATTGATAAAAAGGATAGTATTTGGCAAAAATTAAAAGTATGGCAAGATAAAAATAGCAACGGCTATACCGATGAAAATGAGCTAATAAGTCTGGAAAAAGCTGGTATTTCGGCTATTAGTACTAAATATTCAAAATCAGATTACACAGATAGTAATGGTAATGAATATCGTTTAATTGGTGAAATTACCTATACGGATGGAAAAAAAGGTCAATCTACCGATGTATGGTTTGCAACAAATCAAGCTAATACTATTTATACTGGTGATAAACACTATATTGAAGGTATTGAAAATTATCCGTCCATTCGGGGATTTGGCAATTTAATTAATTTATCCTATGCTTTAAGTCAAAATAATAAGTTAAAAAATTTGTTAGATAAATTTATTGCTAATCCTATTACTACTGATATTCAAGATGTTGTTGATGATATTATTTTTAGTTGGGCTAACGTTAGTCAGATTGATCCTAACAGTAGAGGTATATTCGATGCGAGGAAATTATCGGTACTAGAAATCATTACAGGTGAAAAGTATACTAATATTTATTATGGTGACAAAACCCCTCCTGTTGAAGGTTATGCTACTGATTTATTACTTGCTGAATATAATAAATTTAAACATTATGTGACAGCTAATCTTTTAGCACAAACTGAATTTAAACAAGAATTCAAATTGTTAAAAATAGATATTAATGATAATAAAGAGCCTTTTATCGATTTTTCGCAGTTAGAAAATTATTTAAATTCTAATAAAAAAAATAACGACGTTCGTTCTCTTTTGTTGCAAGAAGTTATTGATGGTTATTTAACGTATAACAGTAACGATAAATATTATCAATCAATTAAAGATAATTTAGGTCAAAATACATTATTAGGCGATAATTTTTATTTATTCGGTTTATCTGGACATACTACAGTCGAAGACACTTCTGGACGTGACAAACTATTATTTATGAATAATATTAAAGCAAAAGATATTATTTTTTCACGACAAGGGGCCAACATAACGGTTAAATCAATTAATGGCAACAGTAGTATTACTTTTAAAAATGTTTTTAAGGATGCAAAATCCGTTAAATCCGGTATAAATAACGACAATGTTATTGAGGAATTTGTGTTTGCAAATGGAACAAAACTAACCTGGGATGAAGTGTTAAAAGACCACTTAAAAATGGTTGGCTCAAATGGTAATGATACATTATTAGGCAGCTCGGGTAATGATATCTTATCCGGTGGTAAAGGGAATGACTTTTTATCCGGTGGTGAAGGCAATGATACCTACATCTTTAATTTGGGCGATGGTCATGACACCATAGATAATCAGGGGCAATTTAAGTATGTCGGTTTCTGGAGTGAAGAAAAATCAGATGTTGATATTATTCGTTTTGGTAAGGGCATACGTGCTGACATGTTACGCAGTGCTAGAAAAAACAAAGATTTAATCATATCAATTGATAAAAAAAATTCCATTACGATAAAAAATTGGTTCTCAACCGGAAATGAGCAGCTTATTGCGCGCGTTGATTATTTTGAGTTTGCCGATGGAAGTCAACTAGGCGTTAAAGAGTGGTTTGACAGTAATCCGATCATCATATCAGGTACAGAACAAGATGAAACGCTATTAAGTTCAAATTATGGTGATATTTATAGATTTGGTTACAATAGCGGTCATGATCAAGTGACCGAGTTAGGCGGCTCTGATAAATTAGAATTTCTGGATGGTATCACACTCAAAGACGTTCGATTTGCTCGGGATGGTGGCGATATCCTTATCACGCTCAATGCGAATTCAGCCTCCAGCTTTAGAATTAAAGATATTTTTTCAAGCCCACAATCCGCAGCATCTAAGATTAATAGCGACAATGTTATTGAAAAATTTGTGTTTGCAGATGGAACAAAACTAACCTTGGATGAAGTGTTAAAAGACCACTTAAAAATGGTTGGCTCAAATGGTAATGATACGTTATTAGGCAGCTCGGGTAATGATATCTTATCAGGTGGTAAAGGGAATGACTTTTTATCCGGTGGTGAAGGTGATGATACCTACATCTTTAATTTGGGCGATGGTCATGACACCATAGATAATCAGGGGCAATTTAAGTATGTCGGTTTCTGGGGTGAAGAAAAATCAGATGTTGATATTATTCGTTTTGGTAAGGGCATACGTGCTGACATGTTACGCAGTGCTAGAAAAAACAAAGATTTAATCATATCAATTGATAAAAAAAATTCCATTACGATAAAAAACTGGTTCTCAACGGGAAATGAGCAGCTCATTGCGCGCGTTGATTATTTTGAGTTTGCCGATGGAAGTCAACTAGGCGTTAAAGAGTGGTTTAACAGTAATCCGATCATCATATCAGGTACAGAACAAGATGAAACGCTATTAAGTTCAAATTATGGTGATATTTATAAATTTGGTTACAATAGCGGTCATGATCAAGTGACCGAGTTAGGCGGCTCTGATAAATTAAAATTTCTGGATGGTATCACACTCAAAGATGTTCGATTTGCTCGGGATGGTGGCGATATCCTTATCACGCTCAATGCGAATTCAGCCTCCAGCTTTAGAATTAAAGATATTTTTTCAAGCCCACAATCCGCAGCATCTAAGATTAATAGCGACAATGTTATTGAAAAATTTGTGTTTGCAGATGGAACAAAACTAACCTGGGATGAAGTATTAAAAGACCACTTAAAAATGGTTGGCTCGAATGGTAAAGATACGTTATTAGGCAGCTCGGGTAATGATATCTTATCAGGTGGTAAAGGGAATGACTTTTTATCTGGTGGTGAAGGCAATGATACCTACATCTTTAATTTGGGCGATGGTCATGACACCATAGATAATCAGGGGCAATTTAAGTCTGTCGGTTTCTGGAGTGAAGAAAAATCAGATGTTGATATTATTCGTTTTGGTAAGGGCATACGTGCTGACATGTTACGCAGTGCTAGAAAAAACAAAGATTTAATCATATCAATTGATAAAAAAAATTCCATTACGATAAAAAATTGGTTCTCAACCGGAAATGAGCAGCTTATTGCGCGCGTTGATTATTTTGAGTTTGCCGATGGAAGTCAACTAGGCGTTAAAGAGTGGTTTAACAGCAATCCGATCATCATATCAGGTACAGAACAAGATGAAACGCTATTAAGTTCAAATTATGGTGATATTTATAGATTTGGTTACAATAGCGGTCATGATCAAGTGACCGAGTTAGGCGGCTCTGATAAATTAGAATTTCTGGATGGTATCACACTCAATGACGTTCGATTTAGTCGAGATGGTGGCGATATCCTTATTACGCTCAATGCGAATTCAGCCTCCAGCTTTAGAATTAAAGATATTTTTTCAAGAGCACAATCCGCAACATCTGATATTAATAGCGACAATGTTATTGAAAAATTTGTGTTTGCAGATGGAAAAAAATTAACTTGGGATAAGGTGTTAAAAGATCATTTAAAAATGGTTGGCACGAAAAGAAATGATACGTTATTAGGTGGCTCGGGTAATGATATCTTATCCGGTGGTAAAGGGAATGACTTTTTATCCGGAGGTGCAGGCAATGATACCTATATCTTTAATTTGGGCGATGGTCATGACACCATAGATAATCAGGGACGATCTGGGTATTCGGGCTTAGATAGAGTCAAATTAGATGTGGATACGATCCGTTTTGGTAAGGGTATTCGTGCTGACATGTTACGCACAACTAAAAAAAATGATGATTTAATCATATCAATTGACGAAAACAGCTCTATTACAATCAAAAACTGGTTTTCAACGAGTACTGATACAAGGCTTCAATCTCGAATTGATGTTTTCCAATTCAATGATGGCTCTTCATGGTTAGCTGAAGATATTAATGCTCATATTAACGATGGAATACCATTACCTGTATTTTCATCGAAAACATCTCTATCTAATTTTTCATTAATGACGCAAAATATAAGTGCATTTGTTGCGTCGGAGGATGATAGTGATGTGGTTACTGGAGATTTAATGTTGGCAAATCCGCAACCACATTTTGGTTCTTCAGCCAAGATCTAATCAATGTTCAGGTGTTCTCCTAATTATTAAAGACAGCTATTAATAGCTGTCTTTTATTAATAATTGGAATCTGTTTTATCAGTATTGTGTTAGAAATAATTATCTTTGGAAAAATTGATGCAAAAAGAAAAGTATAATGATTTATGGATAGGTTTCACCATTATCGCTCAATTTTATGGAATGGCAGTTAACACTAAATCGTTACAAGAGCAATTCTATCTTGATGATAAACACGATATTTCACTCCAGTTTGTTAGAGCAGTAAAAAAAACAGGATTAAAATGTCGTTATATCAATAAATTAAATATTAAAAATAAAATTACGACCCCGATTATTGTTAATTTAGAACAACATGGTTATGTGGTTTTACTTGCAATTAAAGACGGGCAATGGCTAATTCAATCTCCTCATAAAAAACAGCCTGAAGTAATTGTGCCAGATGAACAAGAAAAAATAAGTGCTTTCTTATTCACAAAACGAATGACATGGGAATCTGTAAATCGAGAGTTTAATATCCAATGGTTTTTTCAAGCCTTTATGCGTTATAAAAAATTGATTGGTGAAATTTTATTAGCCTCATTTTTTATTCAGATTTTGGCATTAGTAACACCGTTATTTTTTCAGGTCGTTGTCGATAAAGTTTTGGCGCATCAAAGTTTAAAAACATTAGATGTATTAGCGATTGGTATGCTCACTATCGTCATCTTTGATGTAATTTTAGGTGGGTTGCGCAACTATCAAATGGCCCACACTTCGCAACGTATTGATGTCATGCTCAGTTCTTTACTGTATAAACACTTATTGTCATTACCTTTAAGCTACTTTAAATCACGTCAAGTTGGCATTACTGTTGCAAGAGTATATGAATTAAAAACAGTACGTGAGTTTTTAACGGGTAGTGCAATGACACTTTGTTTAGACATTCTGTTTGCAATCGTTTTTTTTGTGATCATGGCATTTTATAGTATTCCACTGACACTAATTGTTTTAGCATCCCTCATTCCTTATATTTTATTATCGGCTTTCATCACACCGGTTTTACGTAGGCGTCTTGATGAACAATTTCAACAAGGTGCCAAAAATCAGGCTTTTTTAGTTGAAAGTATCTCAGGCGTTGAGCAAGTTAAAGCCATGGCGGTTGAAAATCATATGACTCGTCGATGGGATGAACAAATTGCTTACTTTGTAACTAGCTGTTTTAAAACACAAAACTTAGGGAATGTTGCAGGACAGATCTCTCAACTAGTGAGCAAACTAACTAGTGTTGCTATTTTATGGTACGGCGCTCATCTAGTAATAGAAGGAAAATTAACTGTTGGGGGACTCGTTGCCTTTAATATGTTTGCAGGACAAGCGACATCGCCAGTATTACGTTTAGTTCAATTGTGGCAAAGTTTTCAACAAGTTTCGATATCTGTGAAACGACTAGGTGATATCTTAAACGTTCCTGCTGAACAACAACAAGAAAATAGCAGTGTTTTAAAGGAAATCAAAGGGCATATTCGTTTTGCTAATATCTCTTTTGCTTACAGACCGGATGCTGCACCAGTAATTCGCCGAGTGAATTTATCGGTAAACGCTGGAGAAGTTATTGGTATTGTTGGACGCTCAGGCTCAGGGAAAAGCACATTAACTCGGCTTATACAACGACTTTATACTCCGATAGAGGGACAAGTTTTTATCGATGGTATTGATATTGCACAAACCGATCCGCAATGGTTACGTAAACAAATTGGTGTTGTATTACAAGAGACACAACTCTTTAATGGCACTATCCGTGACAATATTGCGTTAGCTATTCCTGATGCTTCTCTTGAAACAGTCGTAAATGCTGCAATTATGGCCGGAGCTCATGATTTTATTAGTGAATTTCCATTAGGGTACGACACACCTGTTGGTGAAAATGGAGGGCAATTATCGGGTGGTCAAAAACAACGTATTGGTATTGCTCGAGCATTAATAACAAATCCAAAACTTCTTATTTTTGATGAAGCAACTAGCGCGCTTGATTATGAATCAGAGCAAATTATTCAAGACAATATGGCTAAAATCTGTCAAGGTAAAACTGTTTTTATTATTGCTCACCGTTTATCTACAGTCAGACAAGCGAATCGTATTATTGTGATGGAAAAAGGTGAAATTGTTGAACAAGGTTCTCATCAAATGTTATTAGAACAAAAAGGAATCTATCAAAAGTTACATGACTTACAAAGTGGGAGCCATTGATGAAGCAAAAATATCGTGATTTTTTACCTGCTGCATTAGAAGTTCAAGAGACACCCCCCTCCCCCATAGGACGATTTATTCTTTGGTCCATTGTTATTTTATTGGTAATAGCAATCGCTTGGGCATCACTTAGTAAAGTTGATATTGTCGCTGCAACAAGGGGAAAATTAGTCGTAAATGAATTATCACGGCCCGTTAATTCTGCAGTAACGGCTGAAATTGTTGAGGTGTTAGTTAAAGAAGGTGAGCATGTAGAAAAAGGACAATCTTTAATTAAATTAAACAGTGCATCATTGGTAGCACAATTGGAAGAAAATATTCTACAGCAAAAAATTAATCGTTTTCATATTGCTCGATTGGAATTGTTATATGAACACTATTTGAATCGACCTGCTCCACTCATATTATCCGATAATTTTCAACTTGAATCTCCCTTATTAGCACAACAAATTTCTATGCAACTGCAAGCAGAGGTTGAGGATGATTATAATGAGAAAGAGGTGTTTAAATTAAATCAGCAGATTATAACTGCTCAGATTGAAAATTATCAGATTCAAAAAGAAATGGCAGAAAATTTATTGCCAATTTATAGAGAGCAATATGAAGCATTAAATTCTCTCTACAAAAAGGACATGACTAGTAAAGATAGTTTGCTTGAGATTCAAAAGAAATATTTAGAAGCCAAATTTACGGTGAACAGTGCTGATGCAAAAGTTAAAGAGATGCGAGCAAATTACGCTCAAATTGATGCTCAAATCAAGTCTCATGTTGCAGATAAAATCCGAGAGATTGAACGAGAAAAAATTCAAAGATTAAATCAGAACGATATCTTATCAGCTCAACAAAAACAGCTTGAAGCACTTATTGCACAATATGAATTAAAAGCTCCGATAGCTGGAATTGTGGAATCATTAGTTTATCGTGATGCGGGGGCTGCTGTTGAAGCGCCACAGGAGTTATTAAAAATTGTTCCTGAAAATGAAAAACTCATTGCAGAAGTTTGGGTGAGTAATCAAGATATTGGTTTTTTACGTAGAAATCAATTAGCCGCCGTGAAAATCGACACGTTTGATTTTACACGTTATGGTTGGATTGAAGGCAAGTTGTTAAATATATCATCTGATGCTATAGATGATAAGGATTTAGGACTAGTCTATAAAGCGGTAATTGAATTAAGTACAAATCATTTAATTATTGATGGTCAAACTATTAAATTAGAGTCAGGCATGTCTGTTTCTGCTGAAGTAAAAACTGGGCAAAGAACCGTATTAAGTTATTTATTAAGTCCAATGATGGAAGCTTTGGATGACGTTGGTAAACAACGGTAATTTAACTTTTTATCTCCGATTTGCTTAAATTATTCTTCATACTCTGGTAATTTTTATTGTTAAATAATTAGAGGAAAATCATAATCAGCAAATGAGAAGATTGAAAAATAATAATTTTGTTTTTGATATTTAATAAAGTTTTAATGAAATAAATATACAATAACGCTAACGAATGAAGATGAAAAACAATGCCGTTGAGGAGTATTAATTGCAGCATTAGATCTTATCAAGAGAGCAATTTGTTACGATCTAATACAAATGACAACATTATTTTTTAGCATAATAAATAAGCACGTTTTCAATTTATATTTTATTAACTAAGTAAGAACGGGCAAGCTCTTGTTGCATCTTTCTCAGCTTTTATCAATATTAATATTTTTGAATAAATTAGTAACAATATATGGATGAATAATTGAAACAGGCAGCATATATAACTTACCAACGAAATTATGATTCTTAACAGATGTGATTAAATACAATTTATTTTTATCATTATTATCGACGACGCGAAGATATACACAAACATCTAGATGCGAATCCCTCACATTTAATGTTAGTGTATCTTCTGCTTTTTCTAAGACTGTAAAAAAATGAACTAAACTTCCAATTTCAGGCTCTTTCTCATCCAGTTTATCAAATCCTTTAATAGGTCTAATTCCAACTATTCGTCCAAGAAAATCTCTAATTCTAAATAATATTTCGAGCCACTTTGGTTGCTTGTAAGTCATCATTATATAACAATCATATGCGGAAATATTTTTGGAAATGTCCAAACATTGATAACTTAAATAATCTACATTGTCTGAGACAAGCGTTATTTTATTTAATAAGATATTAAGCTTTTCAATAGTCGCTTTTTGCTTCGTATTCATATGCTAATTTAACTTTTAATATTATTTATCTTAGAGATATATATTTAATAAAAAATACACTTAGAAACTCTTAAATCTACCATGAGCAACTTTAGAATCAGTTTTTAAAAAAGCTCTTTAGTAAATACCTCAAATGCGTTTAATCTTTTGAAATTAGATCTGTTATTTTTTTCGAAAAAAGAACTGCGTTATTTTTCAAGTTCATTGTCAAATTGAGTTCTTTTATGATTTAAAAAAGGTAATTCTTAAAAAATATAATAATTATACTAAAATAATATTAAATAGAACTTAGAATCTTTAGACTATCTTATTCTTTGACAAACTTCTTTTCTGTTGAGTGTGTCTTAAAATAAATCTTCTCCCCTATCGTCTTTAAAATAATGAATTGTTTTTGATCCAAGTGTATTGGTTGCGGGAATTTTTTACTAAATTACCAATTAAAGCTACTTTGTAACTTTCGTAGGTTAGTTCTTGGGTTAAATTTTTATAAATTTTATCTAAACCTAATTTAACTGCTGCCATATCACTATTTTTAAACATCAAAACATTATCGATAAGCTTATATGAATGTTTTATCTGTGTGTCAATTTTTGGCTTTTCATTATTTAGCTCAATGTTATGATAATATTCATTTCTATTTAGGTGAGAAGTTTAATCCATTCATAGACAAGATAATCTGTTATCACTTTATCATCACAACCAGATAAAATAAAACCAATCAAATTGAATGAGTACCAGGATTTATTGTGTAAGATAAATTATGGATTTTGAACGTTGATCAAGTAACTTTATCAACAATAATTTTTTTTGCCATTAGATATTGTTCATCTTTAATATTAATGGCCTGATCAGTAATTACACGGTGAATTGATTCAATCGGCGATAATTGATAGGGTTGCTTTTGACCGAATTTAGATGAATCAGTAATGATAATGTTTTCACTCGGTTTAGTTAAAATGGTATTAACTAATTCGGTGCGCATTTGGTTTCTTCCAGAAAAACCTGTAGTTTGCAAAAAACCATCAATACCAATAAAGGCTTTATCAAATTGTAGATATTTGATTGCAAGACAAGCGAGTTCGCCGACCACACTTTCACTTTTCTTCTGATACTCACCACCAATCACAATCACTTTTAAATTGGTATTTTTCAATAATTGAGCGATGTAATAACTGGATGTAATTAAAGTAATACGACGAGTGTAGGCTAAATGCCTGGCTAACAAGGCGTTAGTACTTCCACCTTCAATAAAGATATGTTCATCGTTATTAACTAGCGATGCAGCATATTCTGCTATCTTTTGTTTTAGTGGGAACTTTATCTTCATTCGAGCATCAAGATTATCACTATCGACCGCAACAGCGTAACCATGCTCCCGCTTTAAATAACCATTTTGCTCTAAAAAATTAAGATCATGACGAATTGTCACAACTGAAACATTAAGTTGCTCTGCTAGTGCATTGACACTAATTTGATTCACTTCATTTACTGTATAAATAATCTCTTGTTGCCGTTCATTCATTAAATAAAGCATACTCACCTGTTATTCATTCGTCATATCAATATACTGAAATATGAATAAATATTTCAGATAAAGATAGTAATGAATCAAAGCTAATTTGTCATTATAAAAGTAGCAAAACCTAAAAAAGACGTTAGTAGATTTTTTAAATTTGTTTATAAATTAAATTAGATTTTGTTTTTTCAATAATATTAACTTGTGTTTCCGTTGTACGTATCTTAAAGATACGTAATAATCTGCTGTAGCACCAAAAATAAAATCATGATCTAGAATTTATGTTGTTGTATAACAATTAGAAACTATTAAAATGACTAAAAAACAAATGATCAATAATAAATATTTTTTAGTATTTTCAAATCAAAAGATATATTAGGAATGAGAAATGAGGATAGTTCAGTGAATAAAAAAATACTATTTTTAATCATGTTGTTTATCAGTCACTTTGCACAAAGTACTGAAGTCACTTGGGATCTAACTTTTGATAGCAAATATAATTTACCGTTAATAATGATGGATTATCAAGGTGAAAAAATTGCAATGACGTTGGATACAGGTTCTAAAACAGCTTTACATCTACCAATGGATTTAATTAATAAGATTTCTAATAAAACGGAAAATTCTAAAAGAAACAGATCGATTGATCTTTCTGGTAATGTCACAGAAGCTAAATCATTTACTGTCAATAAATTAGAATTAAATTCTTTTACCTTTAATAAGGTGGAAGTGGTCGAATATAAGGATTGGGGATTATTTATTTCAAGCGATCCGACTTATGATGATAGTGGGGATAAAGATGAAGATAAATCTGTTATTGGGCTTGGGTTGTTTGATGGTTACGTATTAACTATCAATTATCCGGAAAGTAATATAACGATATCAGATGATATTTTAACTGATTTAAATCCGAAATGGATTTCCATTCCCTTTGAATTAAATGATGAAGGTTTGGTTGTCAATCTATCCGATGGGATAAAGAATTATAAAATGGTTTTAGATACTGGGGCAACGGTATCACTTATCAAAGAACAATCACTTTCACCAGAATCAATTAAAATAAGCGATCCTGAAGATTATTTTGAATCTATATTACTTAATGTGAATAATGTCGCTAATGATAGTGTTCTTCCCATGATAATTGATTCTATTCCTGATGAATTTCAATCTGATGGATTATTAGGTGCTGATTTTTTTAGTAAAAATAGAGTTAAAATTGATTTTAAAAATAAGCAAATGTGGATTCAACCCATTACAACAAAATAATTTTATCCTAATATTAGTAATTAAATCATTTAAGAAGACCAACGAGAGTAGTTCTTCAAATTACAAGTTTATAAATTATCCATTAATAAGATAACATGTCCTGTTTTTGCGATAATATTATTTTAAGTATGAAGTGTCAGAGTAATCAAGACCATTCAATAATCGCTTACATGAGTAACTAAATTAAAATAAACAAACCTTATTGTTGCACGAGGATTTGAAAGTATAGATAAAGCTAATAAAATAGCGATATAAGATGGTTATCAGACACTTTTATGGAATATACATATCCAAGAGTGAAAAATAGAATAATAAAGCAATAAGGATAATTCAATGAATAAAAAATTACTATCTTTAATAATATTATTTATAAGTAATTTTGCTCAAAGTGCGGAAATAACTTGGGATCTAGTTTTTGATAACATCTATAATTTACCTTCAATAATAATGGACTTTCAAGGTGAAAAAATGCCCTTGATATTGGACACGGGATCTAAAGAAGCTTTACACCTTCCAATAGCTTTAATTAACAAAATTCCTAATAAAACTGAAAATTCAGAGAAAGTAAGATCGATTGATTTATCAGGTAATATTAAAGAGGTTAGATCGTTTATTGTCGACAGGTTAGAATTAGATTCTTTTATTTTTAACAATATACAAGTCCTTGAATATAAAAGTTGGGGCTTATTCATATCAAGTGATCTTACTAAGAGTAATCCTGATAACGAGGAAATTGATGCAGAAAGTTCAGTGATTGGGCTTGGCCTGTTTAAAGATTACGTATTAACTATTAATTATCCTGAAAATAAAATAACAATATCAGATAGTATAAATATTTCTGATGATTTAAATAAAAATTGGATATCTATTCCCTTTTATTTAAATAGGAATGGATTAGTTATAAATATGTTTGATGGTTTAAACAACTACGAAATGATATTAGACACAGGCGCTACAATATCAATCATAAAAGAAGAATCACTCTCACCTTTTTCAAGTAAATTTACTGAACCTGAAGATAATTTTAGATATATATCACTTGAAATGACAGACGTAGCTAGTGATAAAATTAAAGCAGTTATAATTGATTCACTTCCTGATGAATTTGAATCTGATGGGATAATAGGATTTAATTTTTTTCGTAAGAATATAGTTAAAATTGATTTTAGAAATAAGCAAATGTGGATTCATCCTATTGTTACAGAATAATTTTAAATTAATAAACTTAATTAAATTAGAAAAAAAGACCTACATTAGTAGGTCTTTTAGATAATTATTACTGCGTAATTAATGTTTTAAATAACAATTAATGGTTTAAATAACATGCTCTGTTCGGGCAATAATATCATCTTGTGTATCAGGTGATAGTGCGGTGAAGAATGCCGAATATCCAGCAACACGTACAACTAAATCACGATACTGATCCGGATGTGCTTTCGCTGCAAGTAAGGTATCACGCGAAACAACGTTATATTGAACATGCCATCCTTTATGAACTTCAAAGAATGTTCTTAACATCATCATGAGTTTTAACTTATCACGCGGATTATCTAAAGTTGATGGATTGAGTTTTTGGTTTAAAAGCACGCCACCAAGAATCTTATCCGTTGGTAATTTACCTAATGAGTTAAATACTGCTGTTGGTCCTAAAGTATCAGTACCAGATGATGGGCTAGCACCTTCTGCTAATGGTGTCCATGCTTTACGTCCATCAGGTGTTGCTGCAGTTTGTGCACCAAATGGGACATTGGCAGAAATAGAAGACGTTCCCGCATAATATGTACCACCAATTGGACCACGACCATAACGAGGGTTACGATAATTTTTTAATTCATCAATATAGTAGTTGTATAGTTCAGCTAAAAGATAATCCACTTCATCGTTATCATTACCGTATTTCGGGGCATTATTGAGTAGACGTTGACGTAATTGTTCGCCCGCAGAACCTTCAAAGTTTTCAGCTAATGCTTTAGCTAAATCAGATTGTTTGATGATATGTTCATCAAAAATCAATTTTTTAACTGCTTCTAAGCTATTGGTAGTATTTGCAAGTCCTACTTGTAAGCCTGATACCCAATCGTATTTAGCACCGCCCGCTTTAAGTGTTTTACCACGTTCAATACAATCATCAACTAATACTGAGCAAATAATGTCATGCGCATTTTCTTCTAAGATAGTATCAATCACATACTCAATTTCGATCGATTTTCGTGTGTAATAACGAATTTGTTTATCCCATTGGGCTTTGACTTCATCAAAACTTTTGAAGTTATTTTTACTGAGTGCTTGTTCTTGCGGTAAGTAAACAACGCCACTGGTTGCATCTTTACCACCTTCTAAGGTTGCTAATGCAACACGAGCAAAGTTAATAAAGCTCATCCCTGTACAACGATAACCCCATTTACCTGGTACCGCAGTTTCAATACAGCCGATAGCAGAATATTGGTAAGCGTCCTCACGTTCTACACCGAGTTTAATAAATTCAGGAATAACGATTTCGTCATTATTAAACGCTGGCATACCAAAACCACAACGAATAACTTGTACGCAAGCATCTAAAAAGTCATCACTCATTCCAGCATGATAGCGTACACTTAAATTAGGTTGAGTTGATTTTAATCGTCCACAAGACTCTAAAATAGCATAAGATAATGAGTTAACTGCATCAACAGCGACATCATCTACCAGCTTTTGACCACCAATCGTCACGTTCTGGTACATCGGACTACCGGCTGAGCTTTTAGAGTGTGAGCCTGAACGGATTTTATTGACTTCTAACAGTTTCAACCAACAACTGTGTAATAACTCAATGGCTGCTTCGCGAGATAAAGTTTTATCTTGTTCAACATCTTTTTCGTACCATGAAGAAAGATATTGGTCCATGCGACCAAATGATACAGAGTGACCATTTGATTCGATTTGTAACAATAACATAACAAAATAGCATAACTGAATAGCTTGCCAAAATGTTTGCGGTGGTTTATGAGCGATAACATCACAGTTTTTAGCTATTTGTAATAACTCATCTTTACGCCACGAACGTTCTTCTTTAGTAGCCATTTCACACGCTAATTCGGCATAACGTTCAATATATTTACTCATGGCTTGCATTGAGATTTCAGATGCTTTTAAAAAGTGATCTTTATGGAAATCGTCAAAATCTGTAGTATTAATTCGACTACGACGTTCTTTAATTTTGTCAATAATTCCATCAATCCCTTTTTCCAAAATAAATGGGAAATTAACGGCAAGATGAGCATCACCAGAGTTCATATTTCCTTCGGCTTTGATCATAACTGTATCAAGTAATGATTTGTGTTCATCACTGAATAATGCATAACAGCGATCAAGTACAGTTTGACCGTGCCACCAAGGACAAACGCGATGAAGAACTTCTTTGTCATGGTCAGTGACTTCAAATCCTGCACCAGGACGATCACCTAATACATCGATTTCTTTTTCAACCCAGCCAACAGTGTATTCCGGAAATATTGGCGCAGCTCTCGGTGCGCTCGCTTGGTTACCAACAATTAATTCGTCGTGTTTTATCCAAATTGTTTTTTTATTTAGATGATTGGCTAATGCATATGCACGACGCAATACGACGGGTTGTGCTAAATGTTCTTGATAAGATTCGGTATAATGCTCAGCGCGTTCAACACAAATTGGTGGTTTAATAATATGGATTAATGCATTTTTATGTGCTTTAATCCGTTGTGTAACTGTAGTAAGGTCTAGATCAGACATAGGGATCTCCTTGGTTATCCTCGTAAAACAGCAGTTAATTGCTTTTGTTTGGCATAGTTAGTCGCAAAATCTATAATATTTGTATCATTAAGTGGCTCTTTAGGTGCATAGTAAGGCAGATCAAGCATCTTATATTTATTAATACCTAAGGTGTGATAAGGTAAAAAATGAATCTCATCAGTCGGGATTTCACTCGCAACAAAATCAACAATACTTTTTATTGATTTTTCATCAGCATTAAATCCCTGAATTAATGGCACTCTGATAATAATTTTTTTATTAGATTTAGCTAAGTATTGGAAGTTTTTTAGAATACGTTTAGCTGAACCTTTAGTCCATGCATAAAAAATAGACTCGTCAGTATGTTTTAAATCGGCCAAGAAAAGATCTAAATACGGCAATGACGCTTCAATGTTCTTCCAAGGCACATGCAAACAAGTTTCAACGGCGGTGTGATAGCCTTGTTGTTTGCAAGCAGAGAGAATTTCTTGGCTTAAATTAGGTTGCATAAAAGGTTCACCGCCAGACAGTGTTATCCCACCACCTGTACGTTGATAAAATGGACTATCCTTATTGATAGTTTGCATCACTTCTTGTACAGATAATGATTCACCACAGACAGTTAACGCTAAGCTTGGACAAATATTTTGTACTTTTTTATAATCGGCTTGCTCAAATTCTTTTCGATTAATCTGAATGTGTCCATTTGATTTATTAATTAAATTTGGGCAAGATGCAGAACAAAGATCGCAATCATTTATGCAGAGCCTTTCATCAAACAGAATTTCTTGTTTAGCGGATTGACTTTCTGGGTTTTGGCACCAAAAACACCCTAAAGAGCACCCTTTTAAAAAGACAACTGTTCGAATTCCAGGTCCATCATGTGTGGAATATCGCTGTAAATTAAAGATCATAACCTACCCCAATATTTTTTCTATATAGTAATAACTTTCGAAAGAAAGTGTCTGTGATGTAAATCACATTTTCATGTACAAAAATCAAAACTAAGAGGCCGATCACATTTCTAAAAATTAAATATTCTTATGTAACCATTTAATATTTCGATCGAAATTTATTTATGTTTTAATCAGAAAAAACAGTACAACATGAGGGATAATATGAATAATTATACAATTGGTATTGATGTAGGTGGCACTAAAACAGCTTATGGGCTTTTTGACAGTAATAAAAAGTTAATCTTTAAAAATAAAGTACCTACTGATCCAAACTTAGATGGACAAACTTTTTTCGATGAAATGACCGTCTGGAATATCAGCTTTATTTGGCATTATTGATGCCTGCAATATATACAGTGAATTTACTACTAAAAAAACAATGATCGGAGTATATTTTGATAGTGATGCTTGTTTGCATGCAATGACGGGGTATTTTGCTAATTCGGCTATGTCATTCGCTTTCTCTGGACTTGTAACACTCCCTGTATTTATGGGTGTTGCATTTTATGGCTTTTTATTGGCTATTATTACCGGATTTTTAATTGGCTTTCTATTTACTTTAGCTTGCCAGAAAAAAATAAAACTATCTGAAGTTGATCAGCCGGAATTATCAAATATTAATAATTAACCTTACCTATTTAGTTAAATTTGGTTATGATATTAATCATTTAAATTAACTTGATAGTGTATATGAATAAGCGTCATCAAATAATCCTAGAATTGATTAATAATAAAAAAAAGATTAGTGTCAATGAATTATCCGAATTAACAAAGGTATCATTGGTTACCATTCGTAATGATTTATCCATTCTAGAACAGCAAAACTATGTAAAACGCACACATGGTTTTGCTGAAATTCTCGATCGAGATTCTATGAGTGAAAGAATGGATGTCAATTTTTCTTTAAAACAAAAATTAGCGAAATATTCACTCAGTCTAATTAACGAAGGTGATTCAGTATTTATCGAAGGTGGAAGTACTAACTCATTATTAGCTCGTGAGTTACTTAATTTTAAAGGCGAAATTGTTGTTATTACTGTTTGTACTTATATTGCCACCTTACTACGAGATGCTCCATTTGATGTCATACTATTTGGTGGATTATTACAAGCTAAAAGTGAAAGCGTTATAGGTCCTTTAACAAGAACTTGTATTAATCAAACCCATTTTAATAAAACCTTTTTAGGTATTGATGGTTATAATCCTGATTTTGGTTTTACTGGCCGAGACATGATGCGTGCTGAAGTAATTAATGCTGTACTAAATAAAGGTGCTGAAAATTTCGTTATTTCCGATTCTTCAAAATTTGGTCTTGTTTATCCCTATACTATTGATTCCGATAAGATTAAACAAGTAATTACTGATAGTGACATTAACTCAAATATGGAAAAATCATTAAAAAATAAAGGCATTATTGTTCACAAGATTTAATCTTATTTCCTCATATACTCATTTATAGTGCCTGTTTTTTATAAAAACTTGGCATCTATAATAAACAACTTATTTTACCTTGCATTTCATATTTCAATGATCTTTCATTAATATCATTACTTAATTTGTTTTCTTACATCAAAATAATCTTTAATAATTAATTAACCATTCACATACGAATTATTTTTTCGTTTGAAAGTATTTGTAAGCTATTTAGAATTTAATATAAGTATCTTAACAAGGAAAAACTCATTAATTAGATAGCCAATAAAAGACATATTGTTACCACCCTATAATTTTTAGATTCATTTATTCTTTTGACCGGTTTAGGTATTACTTTTGGAGTTGTTTTTGCAATGGTAGTTGCGACAAAATTAATTAGTGACAATTACTTAGTCTTTTATACTCTTCTTGAGTAATAGTAAACGCCATTTATTTCATAAGGCTTAAAGCCATACAACACTACTTGCATTCTTTTGCTTTTAATCAGAGCAAAAGAATGTATTCTCAATTATGTGATCTTAGATCAATATCTGATAAATAAATATTAAAAAAAGGTAGAATTATTTCCTTTTGTAAGTAAAATACATTTCAAACGTAAATAAATGAGGAAACACTATGGAACTTTACTTAGATACCGCTGATGTTACAGCCGTAAAACGACTTGCCCCTATATTCCCTATCAAAGGCGTAACCACTAACCCAAGTATTATTGTTAAATCAGGTAAACCTATTTTTGACGTATTGTTAGCATTGCAAGATATTATTGGTCCCGATGGGCAGCTTTTTGCACAAACTATTGGTAATAATGCTAAAGACATGATTAAAGAATCTGAAAAATTACGCAGTAAAATTCCATCAATTGTTACTAAAATTCCTGTTACACCAGAAGGACTTATTGCCATTAAAGAATTAACTAAACAAGGTGTTCCAACATTAGGGACTGCAGTTTACGGCGCAGGTCAAGGTTTATTAGCCGCTTTAGCTGGCGCAAAATATATCGCACCTTATGTCAATCGTATTGATGCCCAAAGCGGAAGCGGAATAGATGTAGTAAATGAATTACAAACCTTATTAGATCTACATGCGCCCTCTTCAATGATCTTAGCTGCTAGCTTTCGAACCCCAAGACAAGCTTTAGATTGTTTATTAAGTGGATGTAAATCTATTACCTTACCTATTGATGTTGCTGAGTTATTCCTAGCTGATCCTGCTGTTGAAGCTGCAATTGATAAATTTGAAGACGATTGGGTTAAGGCTTATGGAACACTGTCTTTCTAATATATTTATTTAATATATGGAACGTCAATTAACCTAATTAAGGCTATTGGATTTAAATTCAATATAAATTTTTAATATTATTTTTAATAATAGGGAAAAATTATGAGTGTTGTAGCTATTCAATCACCGAGCAAATATATACAGGGGGCTGGGGTTTATGATGATATTGCCAAATATCTGTCACCAGTAGCAAACAAGTTTGTTATTTTAGTTGACCCTTTTGTTTTACCATTGATTAAAGATAGATTAGAACACAATCTTTCATCACACAACATCAGCTATATCATAGTTGAATTTGGTGGAGAATGTTGTCAAACAGAAGTTAAACGAGTGATGCAGCTAGCCATAGAAAATCATTGTTTAGCTATTTTAGGTATAGGTGGCGGTAAGACACTTGATACAGCAAAAGCAGTTGGTTTTTATGCTAAATATCCTATCGTATTAAGCCCAACCGTTGCTTCAACAGATGCACCTTGTGCAGCACTTTCAGTTTTATATACTGACGATGGTATATTTGATTCCTATTTATTTTTACCAAACAATGCCGATATTGTTCTCATTGATACCCAAATTGTTGCTAATGCACCTAGTCGGTTATTAGCGGCTGGAATGGGTGATGCATTGGCCACATGGTTTGAAGCTCGTGCATGTCATCGAAGCGGAGCAAAAACTATGGCTGGAGAATTGGCCTCTGCAACTGCTTTAAGTTTAGCTAAATTCTGCTTTGATACTTTAATGGCAGAAGGTAGAAAAGCGATGATCGCCGTGCAAAATAAAGTGGTAACACCAGCAGTTGAAAGAATTGTAGAGGCTAATACTTATCTTAGTGGTGTCGGCTTTGAAAGTGGTGGTTTAGCTGCAGCTCACGCTGTGCATAATGGTTTAACAACACTTGACGAAACACATAAATATTTACATGGTGAAAAAGTCGCATTTGGTGTATTAACACAGCTTATTTTAGAAAATGCTAGTGATGAGGAATTAGAACAAATTGTTAGTTTTTGTTATGATCTTGGGTTGCCAATCTCATTATCGCAAATTGGTGTTACTACCGATATTGAAAAGAAAATGCAGAAAGTAGCAAATGAATCTTGTTCCGACAATGATACTATGAAAAATATGCCAGGTAACATTCAACCTAAAGATGTTTATGCAGCCTTAATTGCGGCTAATCAATATGGGGAAAACTACTTGTCACGAAAAAATAAGTAATTTCATCGTAATTGCTTATGGTACTAAAGAGATTATTCTAAATGTTAGTCTGATATGTGAAGTATTCTCATTCTATGACTATCAAATTTAAAATTGTTTAACTACAATTCATATCATAACAATAATTATATTTTTTATTATTTATGTTATTCATATAGTTATGATGAATAACATAAATAATTGTTATAAAAAGTGTTTTGTTAATAGCCAAGAGAAGAACATCAATATTTTGATTATTTTGACAAGTTTATTTTTAAGCTATAATGTACCCGTGTATTCATTAATAATAAATCAAAATAAAACTTTTCAATGATTAAAGAATTATCTAATGTAAAACTCAATCATAATAAAGTAATAATTAATGGTCACGACAGCATGGTTCATATAGAGGGCGTTTACTTAGAGGCAGCACTTTCATTTAATGAACGTTATATCTTACTCTTTGTTACCTGTGATTGCCCATTTGAAGAAATCCTAAATATTTATTTAATGGATACACAACGAAATCTTATTGTTGATCAAGCAATAATATCTCAACAATACAGTCCAGGTTTATTTACAGATTTAATTATTCGCTCGAAAAATACCCTTTCTTTTGAATTTATGATCGAAGGAGAATGGATTATTGAATTATTAGAGACACCAAAAAAATCAATCCGTAATTTGTTCTCGAATAGATTCGTTAAGCGTCCTTTTTCGTTATTTCGATATTTTAATATCGTAAATCGTCAAAAATAATGTCTTTAAATATACGATAATATCTTGTTTTAATTAGTGATTTTTACACTATAAAATAGTGTTGTCTCAGTTTCTATTATATGCACTATTTTAAGTCCACTGATTATTTCTGTTAAATATCATAGTGATAACACTAGGATTAGAGAAGTTTTTAAACTTGCCATCTAATAGTATATTTAAATAGAATGCTATATCCATGATATTTTAAAAAATCACTTATCACTATGATGCATCATTATACATTCGCTATATTACTTTCTAAATCAAATATTAATGAAACATATCCAATAATAAATTAAGGCTGAGAGTCACACTTATTATCGATTCCCTCTTTTGGTGTGATATAAAAGCTGTGACTTGCATTTTCAAAATTAGTTTGGTTTGGTAAACCAGAATTAGTTTTTAAATAACCTTTTGTTAATGTTATAGTTAACCTGTATGGTCTATGACAATAGTTTAAATGCTGATTAGGTTGTTTTTTAACCATCTCTGTGATGTCAGTATAATTATTATCACTAACTTTTCTCTCCCATTTTACTTCAACCTTTCCTTCAGCATCTGCATATTTATCTCCGTCATCATCAAAAAAGAATTTATAATTTTTTAGTTCCGCCAAATCGATCTTTGGATAGTTAGGGTTGCCCAAAGGCACTATAGTTTTGATGCCTTGAAATGTTTCAAAATAAGGTAATTCTATAGGATTAAGTTCGCTTGATGTATCATCAATTCTTTTTATAACTTTTCCATTTGATAATTTAATTGATAACAAGGACTCAGTATCTTGCATCTTATTTTTACCAGAATCAATTGAAAAATAAGGCAGACTGCCCTGAATTGTATTTTTAGTAGTAATAACTAGTGCATTTGCATTGTTAATACTCGTAGTTAACAATAGTATAAAGCAATTGGTTAAGATTATTGTTGATAATGATAGGCGTCTTAGTAATTTGAAACAAAAGTTACTCAATTTATAGTCTAAATTTGATCTTTTAATTTTTATCATAATTTTTATTCTTCTTTATATTGTTTTATTTTTCTTATGGTTAACTAAAATTATAGATAATCGGTTTAGGTTATGCAAACAAGGTTTTTATAAGATTTGTTAAAAACAAAAAATGATTTTTGAAGACAGTTAACTTTCGTAACTAATTAATAAAATGAATCTTTTTGATGTTATCTGTTTATTTATATTTTGAAATTGAAATGACTTTGTAAGTAAATTTACGGTTATTCCCTCAATTTATCTAAACTAATGAAAACTATTGTTATAAAACTAACACTATTTGTGATACAAATTATCGACTATTTGATGTATATCATTACAAAATTATCTTTGCTAAATATGAAGGTATTTCTTCAATATTTTGGAAATACTATAAAATTGATAAATTAAAAAATACTACCAAACAGAATATTCAACAAGTTGTAATATTGACTCATATCGGAGTTGCTTTGTTCCGTGATTCACTTATGATGGCCGGTGTTATTTAGTGCCAGTTATCTTACCCACTTATAGAGAGTCACGTACGTTTACTAGCTTACTAATAAATAGCTAAGGCATCGGTATATTTTTTCGGCATGGATTAGTAAGTATTTTCATTAAACCAGTTTTGCAGGAGTTTCATATGATAATAGTCCGTAAAAAAATTATAAATAGATTTAATCTGGCAAAAATCTATAAAAAACTGGTAATTGTTAGATATCCTATCGATTTCTTCTTAAATAAAATTGGAATTAGTTAATTAATCTTAATAAAGGGCTTCACTTTAATTAAAAAAAACTGTTATGATAAATATATTAGTTATAACAATTATAATAGAAACATAATGAATACGCATAATGATCAATCTTATTTCAAATTACCTTTAATTGTCACTATTTGTTCTTGGGGTATTTTAACGTTAATTAGAACATTTTCATTTTTTATTAATCTTGATAATTTTGATTACTTTGATTTTTTTGTAACTTTAATTATTTATAATTCTACTTTTCAATCTTTGTCCTCCTTTTTTATCATTTTTATCTTAACTCTATATTGTTGTCAAAAATATTGTATACATGATGTTTCTAAAAATTGGAAAAGAATTATTTTATTGAGTTTTGTTTTTTCTCTTCTAAAATGGGCATCAATGCAGTTTGTTTATGATATTAATAATCAAATTAGAATCATATTAGCAGATAATCTATATTTAAACTATTTTTCTAATTTTTGCTTGGATATTTTAATAAATATAGTAATTTTATTTACATTATTTTATTTCTTTTCTCGAATTAATATTTTTTATCGTTCAATATATGACTTGGATAATACAGCCTATATCAAGCTCTTTGCTTTAATTTTATCGTATATTCCATTACAAATTCTTTTATTAAATGATGAATTATTTACACAATTATTCAGATCTTATTTTTTAATTACATTGATATTTTTAGCGATTTTATTTCTATTATGGCCAGTTTTATATAAGCTTTTCAACATAATAATTAAAAATAGTTTAGAACATGATGATTCTATAATAAAGTTAGGAAAGTTAATATTGACTTTAATCGCAATATGTTTTTCAAGTGCTGTGACAAGCTCAGCTATAATTTGTATTTTTTTGATAGTTTATTTTTCTTCGGACTACTTAAGTTTTACAGATATAATTGTTGCCTATAAGACTAATATTTTATTAGTTTACTTTTGGATTAATTTAATTTTATCATTTTTATTAAGTTACTTTTTTATTAAAGTATTTTATAAAAAAGATAACTAGCAAATATAAGACCTTACATTTAACCAATTAAAAATAATTTAAATGGTTCTTTACAGTTATTGTTGAAGGTCGGCTATAATTTAATTAGTTTACAATTATAATTAATATAGGAATATAATGGATAATCAAAATCAATCTTACTTTAAACTGCCTTTATTTTTTACTTTTATGTGTTATTGCATCTGGACAGCATATTCACTAATTAACTATTTTTCTAACATTGAAACAAATCATGAATATGATACGTTTTTTATTTATCGCATAACATTGGGCACACTAGATCTTTATCTGTTGATTTATATGATCTCTTTGTATTTTTTTCAAAAATATCGTATATATGATTTAACAAAAAATTGGAAAACAATATGTTTATTAATTGCCGTTTTTATGCTGATTAGGTATTATCTTTCAACACTAGAAGGCTATATTCTTAGAATTATAATTACTCAATTAATTGGCAATTTTCAGATCATTAGTTATGATGACATTCCCATATGTTTTAGTATACTAAAATGGTTTAATGTCATATCAGTTTTAGGTATTTTAATTATATTATTTAAAATTATTACTTTTTCCCCATCAGCTGTCGATTTTAACCCTGTAACATTAAAGAAAATTCATATCCGAATATTTAGTCTTTTTTTGTCTTATGCTTCTTTAGAGGCTATTTTGTTAAATACTAATGTAATTAATAAATTATTAGAATCCAGCATTAATGTAATGCAATTATTTATATTGGCAATTCTTCTTTTATGGATAATTTTATATAAGCTTTTCAATATAATTGTTTTTGATTGTTTTGAACAACTTGATTCACAAGTAAGTTTCAAAAAGTTAATATTAATTATTATCAGAACAGCTTTTTGGAGTGGTTTTGTAAGTACTATTATTGTTTGTCTGTTATTAATGCTTTATATGCCAGGGAATCTGAAATTGAAATATAAAATTCAATTTTATTCCTCCTACTTTTTGTACATTTTCTCAGGGATAAATTTATTATTTTCTTTATTATTTTGTCGATATTTTATAAAGTCTTTTTATAAAATAAGATAATTGTCTTTTTTCTATCGGATAAAAAGGCAAAGAATTGCATAATCCCCCAAAATGAGTACCATCATTCAAATGAGATTTCTAGATAAATTGACTTAATAAAGGAATCTCATTATGAAAATCGAACGACCAAAAGTAAATTATAAAAGTGATTAATCGTTATGAGGCCGTTTATAAGGTTAACAATTTATGTTTCTAATATAGTATTTCAACACGGATATTTTAATATATCAGAGTAGTTAAAAATATTCATATTTTAATATCATGCATTGTTAAAACTCATAGTTAACAATAGTAAAAAGCAATTAGTTAAGGTTATTGTTGATTATGATAAGCGTCTTAGTAATTTGAAACAAAAGTTACCCAATTTATAGTCAAAATTTGATCTTTTAATTTTTATTTTTTGCCAAATATGAAGATATTTCTTCAATATTTTGGAAATACTATAAAATTGATAAATAAAAAAATACTACCAAACAGAATATTATTGATTCATATCGGTTTTGCTTTGTTCCAAGATTAACTTATGATAGCCGGTGCTTTTTAGTATCAGTTGTCTTACCTACTTATAGGGAGCACGTACGTTTAATAGCTTACTAATGGATAGATAAGGTATCTGTACATTTTTCGGCAAAGATTAGTAGCATTTATTAAACTAGGTTAGCATGAATTTCATATGGTAATAGTCCATAAAAAAATTATGGATAGACTTAACCTGACAAAAATATATAAAAAACTGGTAATTATTAGATTTTCTTTCGATTTCTTTTTAAATAAAATTGAAATCAGTTAATTAATTTGAATTAAATAACTTTACGTTAATTTAAAAAAACTGTTATGATAAATATATTAGTTATAATAATTACAATAGATATATAATGAATACGCTTAAAGACCAATCTTATTTCAAATTACCTTTAATTGTTACTATTTGTTCTTGGATTATTTTGAAGTTACAAAGTATAATTTATTTTCCTATTCACAATATTAAACCTGATAGTCTTATTGATCTTAATAATTTTATTAATCACCCTGATTTTGATCACTTCTTAGATGTTTATAAATTTTACATTTTTTATTATGTTTTAACTTCTGGTCCATTATTTACTTATTTTACCATTTTTATCTTAACTCTATTTTGTTGTAAAAAATATTGTATACATGATGTTTCTAAAAATTGGAAAAGTATTATTTTATTGAGTTTTGTTTTTTCTCTTCTAAGATGGCAATCATGGAGAATTGTTTCTACTATTCTAAAGCAAATTAGATTCACATTTTCGGATAATCTATATTTATACCATTTTCTTTATTTTTGCTCTGATTTTTTAATAACTTTAGGAATTTTGTTAATATTATTTTATTTCTTTTGTCAAAAGAATATTTTTTATTGTTCAAGATATGAATTCAATACTAGAGCCTATATCAAGCTCTTTGCTTTATTTTTATTGTATATTCCATTACAAATATTTCTATTAATGAATGGTGATTTATATAACCAATTATTAGGATCTATAGCTTCATATTTGAATATATATTTTCCCTGATTTTATTCCTATTATGACTAGTTATATATAAGCTTTTCAATATAATTTTTTGATTGTTTTGAACAACTTGATTCACAAGTAAGTTTCAAAAAGTTAATATTAATTATCACCAGCACAGCTTTTTTAAGTAGTTTTGTAAGTACTATTATTGTTCTGGTATTTATGTTTTATATGTAAGAGAATCTGAAATTGAAAGATAAAATTCAATTTTATTCCTCTTACTTTTTGTACATTTTCTCAGGGGTAAATTTGTTATTTTGTCGATATTTTATAAAGTCTTTTTATAAAATAAGATAATTGTCTTTTTTCCTATCGGATAAAAAGAGAAAGAATTGCATAATCCCCTCAAAATGAGGGCCATCATTCAAATGAGATTACTAGATAAATTGACTTAATAAAGGGATCTCATTATGAAAAAACGAACGACGAAAAGTAAATAATAAAAGTGATGAAGCGTTACGAAACTGGTTATAAAGTTAACAACTTATGTCTCTAATAAAATATTTCAACAAGGATATTTTATATATCGGTGTAGTTAAAAATATTAATGTTTTAAAATCAAAGAAGCTAAATGATTGAAAATACTTTTCTTAAAGCTAATCCCTTATTTAAATTAAAATTGCATCAATGAATTAAGTTAAATAATAGTTTATATTTTTGCTAAAAGTTGGGTTTAATGAAACTTTATTAATTACGATAGAATAGAATTATTTTCATAAACTTGTATATATTATTAATTTCAAATCCACCTTTAAGTTCATAAAATAGGAACTAATTATAGTGTTGCTAAGAAAAGGATTAAATGTTTTTTTAATTTCTTTTTAAAATAAATTTCAGTATATTATCATCAATCAGATCCGACCTTTATAGAGATAAATACTGTCTGTTATTTTAGTAAGGATCAATATATCAATCACTTTTAATCCTAAGATATTTATTTTATGGCAACTAGAACTCAAAAAATTAGAGATTAACTTCTAATGATAAAGATAATCAATCCAGCATTTTTCCTTTTATTTTTATATTCTTATACTATTGATGCTTTCGCTTATAATGAAATTACACTAGATGTGAATAATTTTAATTCTATTTCATATTATAACGGAAAGGATATTGAGACTTTAACAATTACTTCAACAAAACAACCCGACTATTGTATTTTGATTTCATCAAGTCAGGGGATCCCTTTCACAAAAGGTAAAATATATTTCAATGAACCTATAGAATTATTAAAAAAAGCACTAAATAATGCTTATTTGAATCCAGCTTCAAAATGGTGGTCAATTGAACTATATCATGATAATGATTTTAATCACCCTTATGCAATTTTACCTATTACTCCGAATAAAGAATGCGATAATGGCGGATTAAACTTCGAAATTATTGAACACCACCCACCTTATTACTTTGTTTCAATAAAACTTAATGATAAAACTAATTATAGATTTGGCTTTATTAAATCAGAAATTGAATTAAATGAAAAAGATTTTGATTTTACTTTACTTGATGAAGTTTATATGAAAAACAATAATAAATACACTTTATTATCATGTGATAAAACAAATTTTGACTGTAGTATTGCCAAATATGCATATCCTTACCAATTTTTCAAATAGAAGATCAAAAAATAATAATTATTAAAGCTAAGGATATTTTTCTTCAATAAAATTAAAAGTTGTTTAGTTCTGATTTTATCTTTCGTTTTCTATCTGCTTTTTTTAGGTCTTTTATATTGTCCGTAATCAATAAATTGACCCGTCTCATCATCTATTACGCCCCATTCTTGACTATTATTTAATATCGCTTTTTGTACTTCTATCGGATAATCTGATAATGTCGTTTCCTTTGGTAAGGGTTTACCCTCTTTACCTGCTTCTTTTATCTCCTTTGACCATCGTGGTTGCCAACACAAGCATTCAGAAATAAAGTAATCCACAGTATACACTGGCAATAAAATTAAAAAAACCGGTATTAACATTAATAATATAGTTATACTTCCGCTATTTTTTTGCTATATAAATCATTGGACTTATATGACCATTTAAACCGTGTAATGGCATCGGTAAATGGGTACTTAAGCGCAATTTAGGCAGGTTATTTGGTCCCTCTTCCATATAGCGACGTATAAATTCCCATTCATCTTTATAATCTTGAGGATTATAGGTATTTTTACCCACCCCGATTGATTGAGTTACTGGGAAACCGGATTTATAAGGATGAAAAGAAAGCAAATTAACCATATTAGTTCCCCCCCATATCCGAGCCTGTTTCACCAAAATTAGAGGGCATAATGTGTTCCCATTTGAATACTGCTGTGCCACCACAATATTTAGGACGCTGTATATAGACTTGTCGTGTGATTCGATTAAAACGTACTCAGATATAGCGAATATACAAATAAAATGTAATTAAAAATAAAATTAAAGCAATAACCATGACAAAAGTATTCGAAATAATTTTAGTTGTTTCATGATTCAACAAAAGTAATGCTATGCCTACCCATAAATAACCTGATAAATAAGTAGGTAAAAATATGCTGATCCATGTAATTATGCCTCGAAAATTTTCAAACATCCCGCCTCGGATCTCTAAATAATGATCATTATAAGCATAATAAGGACCTATTGGGCTTGGATTATGACTAACTATTTCCTTAGTATAATCTTTGATTACTTCATTTAATTTCATATCCCCGCTTTGATAACCTATGTTCAATTTTTTGCGGGTTTCCTGTTTAATTGAATTTCCTAACCACAATACATCTATCACGTTTTGAATATTAAAAAGATATGTACGGTAACATAAATTAGCACGAGTAATTTTAGTTTCACCCCACCATTCATCAAAAATTTATCTTATTGCTGGTGAACGGCTCGCACCATATAAACAAACATTGACTTGTAAACTGTACTAAATACCATCAAGTAGCTCGTTTGAGTCATATAAATCTAATGCTAATAATAACTGCTCTGATTTCAACCATTTTATATAATCATTACTTCGCTTTTCCGCTAGCTTTTCAGCATCTTCACTTCGTTTTTCAAATTGATTTATTTTTGCTTGTAGCTATCGGCTCCAATATTTTTTTGGAATTCTTTGACAGATACTTCTTCTGTTTTATCTTTGATTAATAGTCATATATTAAATAAAAAAGTATATTTGTTTTCTCGTTATGAATAGAGATTATAATTTTCAGATTGTAAGTATGGCATTATGGAAAGTTTCTACATTAATTAGAAAATATTTGGTGGGAACAAATGAATAATACACATCAGGATCAACTTGATCTTATTAATTGTTAACCTAAAAGTTAATTTTATAAAGAGTATGTATAATCATAATTATTGATTATGAGTATTAGGGATGAAGGGATATTTATTTTTAAGATCATTAAAAAAATTTTCGTCATTAATTGATCATAATTAGTTAATATTACTCAATAAGATAAATAAAAGAACTAAGAAGATACTTATTTGATTATTTAGTCTAGTTTGGTAAGTTAAAATTTACATATATTTGATATAAGGATGCTCTACATAGCCCCTGAAAGTAACATTCAAAAAGTTAAAATTGGGTAAGGGTGAAAATTTTTAACTTGTTTATTTTAGGAAATGTTAATTAAGGAAAATTTTCCTAAAAGGATCGCTAATGTGCCCATGAAAAATTGATATTATAACTAACATTATTTAAATAAATTGATCATTATTAGTTTTATATACAGTACAGTATATAGTATCACAATGATGATGATTTAAATTGTAATTTAGATCAAATTTGTATACATTTTGTCTTTGATATTTATGAGATATATGGCGTCATTTCTTTTAAAGAAAATTAATTTTCTATAAAACAATACCTAATTGGACATACTTTTAAAGCATTTCATTCTTTTATTCCTACACTTCTATTTATGTAAAGAATACCTTAAAAATCATTGTTTTAATCGATCAATAACACTCAAATTGATCGCTATAAACGATTTCCATTTCTGGTGCCCATCCAAGATAATACGTGTAAATAATCGTTATCGATAATTGATATCACGTAAATATAAATTCACAACTATAAATTAAAAATATCATGAATAAAGATTGGCAAAGAGCAGATATTATTGCTGCAATAAAGAAAAGAAAAAAATCATTGAGAAGTCTTTCTCTTGAGGCGGGTTTAGCGCAAGATACACTTAGAAATGCGCTTGAAAGAAAATGGCCAAAAGGTGAACGTATTATTGCCCAAGCAATCGGTATACCGCCGGAAATTATTTGGCCATCAAGATATAATAAAAAATAACTCAATTTGATAAAATGTGAATAGAGCATAGGTAACTTGACGGCTTTGCCTTGCGAAACTTGCTTTGCAAGTTTTGCACAAGTTAATTTCTTTTTGAATCGAATAAATAGTTAAATAAAACATCTAAGGCAAAATCAGGCACTGCACGGTAATTTTTGCTATTCTTGCTCCTTCTCCAATCCCGTACTTGACTAATTGTAACCGCATATCCTGATTTTTCATTAATTTCACTATTGACCTATGATACTAATAATTACAAAAAATAGAGCAACCAAATAATAGTAATTGTTTGGTTAAAAAGTATTTTTATTAATAATTTGACAGATAAGATATGAAAACTGTATTAAAAGATCACTATTTTATACTGTAGATTATGAAAAAATGATCATACTTAATTACCTGTTTAGCATAACTTGCTAAGCAATAGCGATGTGGTTTTTTCCAATCTTCTGGTTTATTAAGCCTCTTAATAAACTTATTTGCTATTGAAGATCACACCCTCCTATTTAAATCATGAACTCTAAAACTTTCATATTTCTCATAGATTTTTTTCCTAATAACGCATATAAAAGTATCGCTTAAAACATCCATTAGCTTACTGGTTTTAATTAAATTTGAAGTTTTTAATTTAAATTTAATAAACCTACACTAGGGTTTATGATTTTATTGTTAGTATGCGCTATGAGCGTTACTTTCTGATATTTTATCGCAGATTTTAAGATCTATACCAAAAATCGTAACGCCCGTTTTTGTAAGCTCATATCATATTAAAACGACACTAATCAATATTCCTTACAAATCATCATAATTAATTTTAGAAGGTCAAGATAATATTATAAAGTAGTTGACTTGTGTGAAAACTTTCCGAAAAGGCCATTATCAATATCTTTACATTCGCAGTCATCTCCAAATCTTAAATTTGGTAATATCTTGTTAAAAGTCGCTTTGACGGGCTGGGTAAAGCCTAAGTGATATAGAATTACGTCAGACCGTGCTAAACCCAATTCACAACATCCAGGTTTTACTAGTTGAAATAAGCCAGGGCTTGCTGCACCTAAAGCAGCAGAGACTAAAACTTTTTGGAATTTAATACAACGAAAAGAAACCCATGCATTACCGGTTATGTAGTAGTTTACCAATAATTGTCCCCCAAAACTCAAGCCAGCTCCCCAAGCTGCTCCTACTAAACCAAATTTCCCATTTGGATCTATATAAATTAATGGGTTACTGTTAGCATAGATATAGGTATTAATACCGCCAGAAATACCTATAGGATCACTTTGTATATAACGACCTATCTTTGGATTATAATCACGAAAGTAATTATAGAACAATCCTGTTTCTTGATCGTAATATTGTCCAGGAAATCGCAAATTTAAAGTAATATTATTATTAGGATCTAAAATAACATTCCCAAAGGCATCATTATATATTTTCCATGTCGGTTGTCCTTGGTTGTTGAACGCTAGTTGCGGGGTACCTAAATGATCAGTAATTAAGTAATTATAAGTTGCTGTTTGCAGTGTCTGATTCATTGCCAATTTAGCATACCATAATGGGTGAGTACCCCATTCTGAGTTGGGTACCCAACCATAGGCCACGATCAGTTCACCGTTATTATTTAATTCAGCTATTAATCCTTCATTTGCATACATAAAATAGGTAACTTCACCGTTAACCATTTTACTGATTCTACGACCAAATGCATCATATTGGTAACTTGCTATTTCATTATTTTCATCTTTAACGCTGATGAGACGATCAGCTGCATTATAATGATAACTCCATTTTTTATCGCTTGTTACTTCTGAGGCTAACTGACCATTTGGTGTATAAGTTAATATCGTTTTATTTTCACCATCTCCTAATTTTGTGAGTTGATTAAATTGGTTATAAATCCATTCCTCTGAATATTGTAAACTACTGATTCGATTACCTATCAAGTCATATTCATAAGATTCAATTGGTACACCCAAATTTTGAATTTCATTTGATGGTTTAGACATGGTCATTCGATCAAGTGAATCATATTGATAATTAATGAGACCATTTTCAGTTTCAATTTGTGAAATATTTCCAACCTCATCATATAAATAATCACGCTTAAGTAAAGATTTATCATTGTTTGATACATTTATCTGTAAAATTCGTAACAAGGGATCATATAAATTATTTTGAGTAATACTTGGATAATTTATTTTAGTTGGCATAAGCCATTGGTAATTACTCCAAGTAATTATTTCACCATTTGCTAAGGTTGCTTGAATTAATTGATTTTTATCATACTGATAGTTGACAGAACTGTTATCTGGATAATTAAAGGAAATTAAATTTCCCTCTTCATCATAACTATATTTAAGTGTTTTAGTAATCTTATCATTTCCATCACCGTAACTAATGGTTTCTTGTATAACTCGCCCTAAAGCATCACGCTGATAAATAAAATGAGTGTTTGTATCGCCTGTTTGTTGTACTTCTATTAACTGATTTGCCTCATTATAAGAATAATAAATTTCCTGACTGGGTATTGATTGTGCTTTATCAAGATAACTTTTTTTAATATTATTTCCAGCCTTATCATACTGATATATGACGCGGTTTCCATTACTATTTTTTTGCTCAACTAACTGATCAATTTCATTATAAAAATACTCTACTTCATTGCCTAAGGATTTTGTTTCCTTAATAAGATTATTGTTTTCGTCATAAACGTAAGAATATTGATTTTCATTGGCATCTATAATTTTATTCAAGTTACCTAATAAGTCTCTCTCAAAAGTTGTTTGACCTCCTACAGCATCAATTTTTTTTATAGGATAACCTAAAATATTAAAATCAGTTTGTGTTAACCTATTCGCAGCATCAATTACTTGAGTTAAAGAACCCATTTGATCGTAAACAAAATGTTTTGTTATTGTTTTGTTGTCACCCAATAATTGATTAATTTCCGTGATATTATTTGTGTTATTATAACTAAATACTGCTGAATAAGTAGGAAGGACTATTTTAGCTACCAAACCTGCCAAATCAGATCCTTTAGTTCCATATTCATAAGTGATGACATTACCTACCTCATCTATATCTTGAATTATTTCTCCTTCCGCATTATAAATTTTTTGTTTCTCTAATCCTGTAGTACTTATAGTTTTAATAAGATGATATAAATTATCATACTGATATGTAGTTGTTTGATTGAGTGGATTGGTAACTTTAGTTTCATATCCATCCGGAGTAAAGCTATAATTAAAAAGTGTTTCATGACCTAATGCGTCAATATACTTTGTTAAGCGTCCCATAAAATCGGTTGTAAAAAACATGCTATGATTAAGTGGATCAATGATTTCTGTGGAATACCCAGCTAAATTATAATTAAATTGCCAAAAGTCCTGTAAATAATTCTTTACAGTTTTAATTTGTCCTTGGATGTTATAAGTATATTGAGATTGATACCCTTTACCATCAGTGTAAGTAATAATATTCCCATATCTATCAAAAGTCTTTTGTAATTCAATTGTTTTATTGCCATCACTGATAATCGCTGCTATTTGTTGACCATAATTGTCATAACTAAAACTAATTTTACGTTGTTCAGGTTTACCTAGTGCAAAGATTACCTCCTTGGGTCTCATTAAATTGTCATAGTCAAATGTAACTACTAAACCATTTATGTTGGTTATTTTTATTAGTTTATTTGATTTATTATATTCATAAAACTCACTGGCACCGTTAGGGTAAACTATTTTAGTTGGGAAATTACTTTCATTATACTGTATAGTTGTGTTTAATCCTCTTTCATTTGTAAATTTAACTTCATTATTTAATGTGTCCCTTTGATAAAGTTCAGTTAAATTATCATTTATAGTTTGTTTTAATTTACGCCCCTTAGAATCATATTCAGTTGTTATTTTTTCTCCATTAGCAGCAGTTAGAGTAATTGAGAATTGCTTATTAATACGATTGTAATGACGATTATAAATAGTTACTGCGCCATTTTTCTCAATAATTTTACCAACTTGTGCTAATTTAGTGTCTCGATTAATTGAACCAGTTGTTATTACGGGATTCTGTGAAATTACTGCACCTTCTTTACCACTGGTCATTGCCGTTAAAGGAGCAGGAGTAGAAACAGTATAATCAATTTTAATAAAATTACCATCTGGCGATGTTTTTTGATTAAGCTGTCCATTTGCATCATAACCATAAAACCATTCATTACCCATCACATCAATGACTTTTACAAGCTTATTGCCAGACCATTCATAATTAACTGTTCGACCTTCGCGATCTGTAACTTGTACAAGATTTTCTTGGTCATTATAGGTAAAACGATATACAAGTTCACCAAAATGATCGTTAATAGCAATTCGTCGTCCTTCATCATCTAAGATAAAACTAACTTTGACATTATTTGCATCACCATATTCAAGTAACCTTCCTTTATCATCAAAATTAATCCAATTACCTTGTTGATCAAACCATCGCCAACCACTTTCAATTTTCTTAATTGCGACTGTCTCGTAAGTAAATAATTGATCATTCTTAACACGTTGGTACATTGTACCTGCTCTATCAATCGTTTTAACACTATTATCTAAAGGATCAAGTATAAAACGTAAATTTGTCCAAGCCGGATTAGCATACCAACGCCCATTAACCCAACTTCGATTCAATTTTACCTCTCCACCAAGTACTTTCACTCTCAGATCAACATTACTTTCGATGTATTCTAGGTTAGGTAATTTAACATTATCATAACTTTCGCCTGATATAATTTGTTGATCATTATAAAAAAGTTGTGCGTGGGCTATTTTCTGTAACGGTAAGGTGATGGTTATTATAAAAATTATGATTAACCGTTTTATGTGTTCATTTATCATAAGACTATCCTTTCTTTAATTTAATATTAGTAATTTTTTTGATCATTTACCGGCACTTCCTTCTCCCCCGCTAGCACATGAAGCTTCTGGTGAACAACCGGGAGCAAGAGGAATTGGTGATGGAGATGCGCCTCCTATCCAAAATGGATTTCCTATCCCACCGTGAGGATCCCAATCAAAAAATAGACATTGGCCATCATTTTTATAGTAATGACCGCCACTACTACCTTTTGAGGTATCACCATTGGCACATATGCTTTCATGAATTAAAGAATAAGGAGCCAAATAACAGTGATTACTCTTTTTTTCACTTCTTAATAATGTTGATTCAAAATGTTTTACTGTTTTGGTTATTTTTGATTGATCTGGATTAAGAGCGGTAACTCGGTAAGCAATAACTCTTTTCTCCTTAGGTAAAAGCGTTTTTGGTAATTCACCAAAAAATTCATATTTAAAATAACGATCAGTTTGTGGTAAGTTTAAAACAATATTTTGAGCTTCTATCAATCCATAATTAGTGATAGTTAACTCACCCACTTTTTCTTCCCCAATTTGCATATATCCTAAATTAATTGATAATGGTTCGATTAACACTACAGGTGCAGGCACTTGAGTATTGAAAGTTGCGTTTAACTCTATGTCATAAATATCTTTTATTGTTGTTTCAGTCACATTAAATTCTACATTTACGATTTGATATTCTAAAAAAACATGTTCATTGATCGTTGTATCCGGTCTGATATTGATTCGACCTGATACATCCATATGATTTGGTGCACTCACTCTATAGCGATAAATACCTTTAGGAATATTCTCGAATAAAGCAATACCTTGTTCATTAGACTGAATTGTGTATTCTTCCGTAAGCACATCTTCATTTTGTAATTTAATCGTTGCACCACTAACACCCGTGATAAGTTGACCATGTTCATTTAATGTTGCAGTATAAATATCTGCAATATCAAACTGTACCGAACCTTCTCCATTTTGAGTTACTGAAACACTAACAGGAATTACTCCTAATAGTTTGCTGTTTGCTGATACATTAAGATTAAAATGATAAACCCCATTAGGAATTGATTTATCTGGTTGAATGAGTAAATGTATTGGGACTTGTTCATTTACTGCAACTGATTCAATCATGTTTTCAGTTGTAATGAAGATCCATTTCGGCGCCGGTTGATTGTTGCTATCTACTAATTGAATTTGTACATTTTCAGCGTTTGCAAACCCCTTGTTACCTAAATTGATGTTGGCATTTATTACAGTCCCTTGTTGTAAACCTGTCTGAATATAACTCGGAATCGCATAAAGAAGTGGTTTAGCTTGCCCTAATTGATAGTTAATTCTTAATTTACCACGAATTTGATCTTTTGAGTCATCTGCCAAAGCTACGAGATAGATACTCCCTGTTGATGATGCTGTATCGTCAGCAATAAATTCAATATTTATTGATTCGGAATTACCTTCACTTATATCTAATGAATCGGACTCAATTTTGATCCCAACTGGTAGGCTTCCGTTAGGTTGATTATCGGCAGTTAATACCCAATGCAAATTTTTAACAGATTTAAAAGAGGTTGCTTTTAAATCTATTGTCGTGGCTATGTTACGAGCTACTTTTAACTCATAATTTTGATAATCAAATATGATTTGATCCACTTCAAACTTATCTTGTGGAGTAATCATTTTTTCATCGGGATGGGCAACAGCTACCTTGTATATACCTGTATCAGTCTCTTGTGGAATAAAAGTATATGAAAAATCACCATTATCATCCGTTGCTGTTGCAATTCTTCGCTCAAACCCATTAACATTTAGTACCAATTTAATAGGAGCATTGGCTACAAAAGAACTGTCTTTACGATAAATGGCTTGACCTGTAATTGTAACGGGCTGTAATCCATAACTTATTTTAGGATTAATACTAGTTACTTTACCTGTATAAGCTGTTAGTGGTGCTGGTTGCTCAATATTGACCATTACTCGGCTTTCATTTATCGCTACTTTATTATTAGTATTTCTGGCTTTTACTTTAACAATATGCGAACCATTGTCTTGAGACGTTAATGGCCAATGTACTTGATATGGTGGTTGTGTAAATGTGGCAAATAAACTATTATCAAGAAAGATTTCAACTGCCTTAATTCCTATCTCATCAAAAGCGGTGACTTGAATATCAATTGGCGCAAAAATGTCTTGTTCTGGTAATGGTGTTATAAATTTAGTTACAGGAATCGGTAATTTGAAATCTAAAGATACCGATTGGCTTAATTGGTTTATAGTGAAATCATTATTCAATTCAGCAGTTAATTGATAATTTCCTTCTTTAGGAAGATTGACAATTTGAGAAAAATATCCATTTTCATCAATTATCAATGGTTTCCCTACTTTTTTACCATCCAAATAGATTTGTACTTCTCCAACTGAATCACTATGACCTTGAACTTCTAAACTTGAGGAGTTAATAGTTGATTTATTAAGCGGATATAATATCGTAGGAGCCTTCGAAGATATTGGTAAAGGTTCAGTATACTCTGAAGTATTCCCTGCTCTATCTGTTACTTTCAGCCTTGCATATAATTTTTGATTATTTTCATAGTTTAAATTTTGCACTAAATAACTATTGTTGCTAACATCAATATCTTGATCTATAAGAAGAACATCAAAATTTTGATTATTTGCAATTTGTAAATGGCCAGATTCAATACCACTTAAATTATCATTTACAGAATAAGTTACTTTTACTGTATTATTATCAACCCGATTAAATTGTTGGAGAGTAACATTTGGCTTGATAGTATCAATAGTAACTAAATTGGAAAATATTGACCACATTTCCCATGTTCCGCCATCGTTAATACTACCTCGTATTCTGGCTCGATATGAATGGCCATTTTGTAAACCATCAATAAAAGTATAATGATCTACGTCACCAGTAATTTCACGATGAACCATGTTACCGGATTGATCTTGAATTTCAATTTCATAAGTATTTAGAGTATTGATTTTCTGCCATGACCAAGTTGGAGCTTGGTTGCTATAGCGTTTTGTTGGATTGGGTGTATTTACAGTTAAGCCCGAAATATCAATAAAATTGTAATCTGCATCAGTATCAACTTGATATTGACTAAAGTCACTATTAGGTGTAAACAGGATTGCTTGTTCTGGTTTAATCGCATTAGCTGTATTACAACCTATTTCTATGTAATTTGTATTCGATTCTATTCCGCCATTAATTCCAATCGTTGCACTGTTACCTTTACTTCGATCATCATACAAATAACGATACTGATACTTAATTTGATTAGAGTTTTCATAAAGAATAGCTTGAAATGTTCCCATAGGAAGATTAGAACGGAAAAAATATTGATTAGTCCACTGTACAATTAACTTCCTATTAGGTGATATACCTTGTAATTCATATTCAATAGTGCCTGTTGGTTGATTTGAAACATCAGTTCTTAAATCATCCCAAAATACATAAAGCGTATTTCTATACCATGGAAGACAGTTGTTAATATAGGAGCTTGTCGGATTGGTGAATTGAATAAGCCCATTAGTGGAAACATAAAACTGATTAAAGTCCTGATTATAATATTTGAAAGTGAAACCAATAGGAAACGGACCAGCATAATGATCATCACCATAAAGCCCGGTATTAATGGCGGCAAAGCAAGAGTTATAGAAAAAAATAGTTAATGCAAAGAAAAATATTACATATTTACTTTTAGTTATTAAGTTACGTTTTACTAATAATTCTTTATCCGATTTTATAAATCGATCTCGCCTACGTTTATATATTTTCATTTTTGCTCCAGTATTATTAAAATTGTCACTAAATCATAAAGTTATTCTACAAGGGCTAGATAAGCTCTTACCTGTGTTATTGATTAAATTGGTTTGATGTGCCACGTATTCTTGATAAGCTGATAAACCACCCTGTAGCCAAACTGCATTAATAGACGATGGGAGTTTTAGCTGTTTTTTTAGCAATTCAGTGACGTTATCATTAGGGGTTATAAAGACATAATTAATGAATTCAGCAGGATATCCGTCATTATGTTCTAGAAAGAATGTTATTTCTGAATAAGAATCTTGCGATAAATTAAAATTTTGAACAGGTTTTTCAGGTAATTTATTAATATCAGAAGGAAATAAACCTATAGTAATAAGTTGCCAATTAATTGTTTTGCCACCTTGCACCAATTCTTCTGATGTTATTACATTTTGTTCATCTAAATGATATTGTTTAAATTTGTTCCATGTTCGTATTCCACCCGATAAAGCATAAACATTATTAAAATTGCCTTGTGTTTTTAATGAATTTATAGTTCTGTTAATCAAATGTTGATCAAATCCCGATCCCACTAACACAACAGTTTTATTAAAAAGAAAATCTTTTTTTTGTAATTGGTTGAGGCGGATGGTCAACATACCAAGTTGATTTTCAGATTTAGATACACTAGATCTAACATCAATCCACACGATATCATTTGATAAATTATTTACTTCTTCTATCGATAACCAAAAGTTACTGTTTAATAATTCTTTGTGGTTATTAGTTGGCCAATGAGTAATAACATTCTGATAATTTTGATTATCAAGTTGACATTTATTAATTTCACTTGCATAAACATGATAACTAATAAATAGTAAAATAAAGCATAACAATAAGTTACAAAGGAAATTGAAATAATAATTCAACATTTATAATCCTTTTAAAGGCATATAATTAGTTTTCTCATAATCAAATGGCTTTGATTTTTAAGTTAATTTGCTGATAACGACATAAATTTAAATTAACTGTCGTGATTACTGACTGGATTAATTATTAATTAAGATTAATTACAGATAAGATCAAATCTAATGAGTTGTTAATTAATTTATTCTAAATACATTACCCCCATATAAATAGATTTTTATATGGGGGTAACCATTTTTATGTATAGTCATCGGAGAACTATAATGGAATAACAATTGCTTTAATATCACCGTCTTGACTAGCAGATAGATAAAAATTGCCTTTAAACGCATCATTATTAGTATCATTTGTGTCTAACGGCGTGAATATATTAGATTTAAAAATGTAATTACTATCAGCATTTGCTATGCAGGTCTTACTTTTTATATCAAATATCTTTTTTATATCAAAAATCTTATTATTTGAACAATAACGGCTATTGGCAACCACCCCAGAAAAATAAATGAAATAGGATTTATTAGCTTCAAATATATAATTTGTTGGCAATAATTCATTTAAAGAATATCTAGAACCTTTTAATACTGTTGTTGTTTTAGTTAATGAATTATTTATATCTAAAGGGGTAACAATAGCATTAATTGTTTCGGATTTTTTAGCTTTAAGATAAAAACTGCCTGTAAAAGTTAAATCATTATGAAGAATTCCTGATTTTAATGGCGTAAAAATCTCAAAATTATAATCATAATTTTTATCTATATCATTTTGACAACGTTTAGTTTCATTATCAAAATTCTTTTTACCCGAGCAAGTACGATTAACCTTAGAATCAACGATAAATTTGAGTAAATAAGGTTTATTAGCTTCAAAGTAATAATTTTCAGGTAATAATTCGTTTAATGAATAATTATTCCCTTTTTGTACATTAATATTATATGTTTGCATTTCATTTGGACGATTCTCGTACAAACTATAATTACCTGTACTATCGTTATCAAATAAATTGATGAAATATGACCAAGATAAATCTTCATTACGTGTTTTAGATTGCCAAACATTTTCTGTAGGTAATACTTTTCCATCTGAACGAATTACATTATTTAGTTTCTGTTTACCTGAACTTGGATCAGTTATTTTTACATAAACTAATCCTTTGGTTTCCGGAAATATGAGCTTAGTTTTTCTGTCTATTCTTCTAAGTTCTGCATTAGCTGATTGATCAGAAACTTCGGTGTGAAACCCTTCTGATTCATATACACGTATAACATCCCCATCTAGGGCTAAAAAATCAATAAGCTTATCTCGATTATCTGCATCCACTCTAACATTCTGTATCAGTTGGTGAGAATTAACAGCTTTTAATAAAGAAGTGACGGCACCACCAAGTGTATCTGTATGAGTAAAAGTTGCGTCAAATTCTACAAATTTACCAGATAAACTCGTTATCATATCCCATCTAGCGACTTTAGATTGTTGACTTTCAATATTACCAAAATCCAATAATAAACTTTTACTACTCGACTTATCATTTATATGACTGGATAAAATAGCAAATTCGATAAGTAATTTTTGTTTATTTTCAACTATTTTAGGCTGTGCTGACTCAATAATAGTATTATATGATGTACCATAACCTTCATTTTTAATTCTTAAACCTAGCGTAAATGGTATTGAAGGTTCAACTTCATCAGTAAAAGGATCATCTCCGTAGACATCTATAGGCATAAAATAATCCAATGTTAATAGTGGCTGAGGTCTAACCATAACGTAATCGGGTGATACATCAACAACTGTTTCTTTACCATTTAAAGTATAACTAATCTTAGCGCCAATATTATAGAAAGTATCTTCATAACTAGCAGCACCATAAGCGGGAATAATTAGCCAGTGAATATCTGCGTTTGTTTTGGGAGCGATCTTTCCATCACCATCAATGCTATCAATGTTGTCTAATGAGTCAATCGTATAAAAAAACTTTACGTTTTCATCCTCATTATTACTGTCTTGAGTAGCTATGACTTGCTGACTATTTTTATCAGTGAAAATTAAATCAACACGAATGTTTTCCAACATCATATCTGTTAGACCATTATTAATGATCATTCGCGCATCAAATGCTTGTCGTTCCAATGACAATTTTTGTTCAATTACTATTTTTACTTCTGCACAAATATAATCCTGAGCTGAGGCTTGTTTGCTAAATGCAGAAACACAGGTAAACAAAAAAAATAATAACATCAAAATAACATATTGATGTTTTTGCCTATATTTTAAGGAGATATTCATTTATGGTTGTCCTTTTATATAATTTTTATAGATAGGTAAAAGAATTTGCTGAGTAGCTATTGAATGATTCTTTAAAAAAATCGAGAAAAAATACTTTTTGCATAACAATGTGTTACAACAAAGTATGCTAAATATCTTATTTGATATTGCTGTTTATTAATTTCCAATGAAATTCGATCCACTGACACTTATTACAAATTATAAAAATCATTAAATAATTAATATCTTTCATTATTACCTATTTAATATTCTGATATTAAAGGCTTTTTCTAATTAGAAGTATATTAGAAATATAATGTATTGTTAGTTGCTTTTAAGTTTATAGCGGTTGTAAAATGACTAGATATTTTAATTTCCTGATAATTTATAGCGTAAATAAATATGAAAAAATCAGGAAAAAGATGCTAACAATTGAATAAATATGGGATTAATGAGTGATACATCGGAATTTTAGAAAATTAGAATCTATTGATTTAATTAAGTCTGGTTTTCTTGTTATACACTAAGTATTACTAAAAAATTAAAGTATCATTTCGAAAAATGTTAAGTTTCAATATTATTGATGATTCAATTTATTAAAAATTAAGCACTAATAAAATTTTTGTTTTCTTATCGGTTATATATAAAAATACCGATTATGTGATCTTTTAGCATATTTTTTCCCATTTTGTCAAATCTATATTATTTTATTATTGCAACATCAATTAAAATCAATGTTGCAATACTCAGAAGTTAAAATAGTTAGCTCAATATCTTAATTGAGTTTAATTTGTGTAATCGATATCTTTTTAAAGATAATTTGTTTATCTTAATTAACATGCTTATGTTAATTATTGTTCAACTAACTTTAATTTAGCTATAACAGGTATATGATCACTAACCAAAGGCCAATGAACATTATTCCATTCGTTACCATCGTTTGGAATAATCAATTTTTCAACATACCATTTTTGATTGCGGCTAGTAAAAATATGGTCAAGATCAAGACCGGGATTGCCAGCAGGCCAAGTTCTGGTATCAACATTTTCTTGTTTAACTAAACTCCAATACTTTTCCAATTCTTTAATAACTCTATCATTTTTAACGGAATTAAAATCTCCAAGTAACAACATAATTCCAGTAACTAGATTTGGAAATTCTTCATCTAAATCAAGATCGTCAAATACGATACTATTGATAAATCTAGCTTGAGACAATCTAACATCATCTTCTTCATGCCAATCAAAGTGAGTATTAAATATATATATTGGTGAATCAAAGCCTGGTACATTAATTTTACTTAACATTAAAGCTCGTTGCTCAAAATCACCTGATGGTAATGGGAATATTTTTGTTTTTTCAATTGGATATTTTGATAAGATCGCATTGCCATAATTACCACTATCCATATCTGTGGCTTTTCCAAAAACATAATACATTCCTACTTTTTCAGCCAGTATTTTAGCTTGGTCTAAGTTACCACTACGTGTTGTATTTTGATCAACCTCCTCTAGTGTCACAATGTCAGCATCCATAGATTTAATCGCTTTTGCCACTAAATCTAGATCCATCTTATGTTTTCTTAATCCCCCTGCTATATTATAGTTTGCGATAGTGATTTCTGGTTGCTTGTCATTAGGATACATTTTATTTGGAGAACTATAATATTGAGTCTCAAGTAAATCATCCATCGCATAAGTATTGAACACTAATGAAAATAATCCTATGAATACAAATATTAAACTCTTCTTCTGCATATATTTATCCTTTTACAATTTTAAAGGGCAAATACCTTTAAATTTTATCTACCCTTATCTGCAAAATTCATAATCATTAATGATTTTTTATAATCATTTGCACAGGATAATGATCAGAATAATTATCGGTGAAATCATCTTTTATTACTTTCACGTCTAACACATCATTTTTTAGTGTAGGTGAAACATAAATATAATCGTAACGCAATGGCGTGGAAGATTGGTCATAAAATACTTTAGTAGGTGCAGTTGAGATAAATTCATTATGTTTGATCTTTAAGGCATCAATAAAACCTGCATTAATAAGATTCTGTTGTACTGTATAGCTTAATTTACCATCAACAAGATTTTCAAGAATAGGACGCTTTTTTTCTTTTTCTTTTATATCATTGAGAAGGTTACTTTTATCGTATTCACTTTTATCCATTGGTGAAAATGAGTTCAAATCGCCAGCAATAATCCATTTACCTTTTGGATCTTGACTATATTTAATGGAGTCAATTATTAAATTCATTTCATCAATTCTTTTTGCTGTCCAAAAAGGATTTAAATGCGTTATAACAAAATGATAATTACCAATGTCAGCATATAAAGCACCATGCCATAAATTATCTACGACTTTATTGACATTCACTATAGGATATTTTGAGGTGATAGCGACAGGGAAAAATGCTGCATCATCTGGAGATTCTTTTAATAAAACGGCATAATTGTGACCATAACTTGCTGCAAATTTTTCTAATTTTTCACGGGTGAAAAAATTCATTTCCTCCCAAGCGATAATATCCGCATCTTGTTCTTTAGCCCATTTAATAAATTGTTGTTTCCCTTCTGATTCATCTAATTTCATACCATTATAAACATTATAGTTAATTATTTTTAATTCCTTACTTTCATCAAGAGAAGCAAATGCTGAAGAAGCGCTAAGAATGATACTACTAATAATTGCTACAATACCAAGTCTCGTTTTATTCATAATACTCACCTTTTTCTTCCAGTTATTAATATAAGTATTATATTGATTCAAATATAAGAAAAACTATTTTTATAATTTATGTGATATACATCAATAATATTTATCTGTTAAGTCTTAAATCCTCGATTATTATTGTTGTGATATGAATAAATCTAATCAACATATCAAAAATTAAATACGATCAATAATGGAAGAATAACTTTAGTATTTTTTCATTTGAAAAAATGATATCTTCTATTTGGTATAATCTTTTTATCTAAATATCAATGATATAGCCTATTTACCAAGTATAAAAAAAGCCCTTTCGGGCTTAATAGTGGTTAAGTTATTAGCTATTTAAAGGTTTATCATTTTTTATTTAATAATTCATCAACAACAGGATTCATTTTACTTGAAATTGATGCCCATTTTGTTAAAGAAAGACCACCTTTGCCATTCAGATGATAGGTAGCTTCTGCAATTAGATCATTACCTTTAAATAGGTTAAGTTCTGCGTGAGACAAATAAAGACCTAAATCCCAACTTCTTAATGCTGAATACAATAATGTATATTCACACTCCGCGGGTTTATTTGCATCTGAAAATACTAAGGTTCTAATATGGTGATATTCTATTCTTCGCCTGATTGTATCAATAAATTCATAAAATTTTACAGACTTATTCTCATTAATACAGATCTGATCTATTTGAAGATTTTTATCCACGCTTTTAACTTTTATAGAGGTACATGCAGGGAGTAATAAACTACATAAGACGAGACTAATAAGTTTTTTCACACATTTCTCCTTATTATATTGTATGAATTTTTTAATTATTTTATATCAATTATAAACCAACAACTTTCTCTAAAGAATTCTATAGATTAAATTGTTAGATCACTTTATTACTTGTCGTTGAAGATATAAGTTGGGCTATGATAAACCAATTAATATTACAAAAAAATCATAAAATATAATTTATATAGTTTTGATAGTTTTTAGAACTACTTTATAGTTAATTATTTTGTTAGAAATAAATTATGAAATGTTGCTCACATTAGAATTCATTTAATATCATTTTTTATTTTGTGAATTTGAAGTTATTTAATTATAAGAAGAAAATTACAGAACTTTTGTAAAAGATATCTTTTAATGTTTTATATTTTTTGTTTGTGTGATTGATTCCCCATCATGAATTAAAACATGATGAGGAAAAGGCGTAACTACTAACTATTAGTTAGTTTTAATCATGCTCATTGTTATTGTTTGCATCTTTATTATCAATTAAAGGCGTTTTTTTATCGCCTTCATTCATTTCTTTTTTAAACCCTTTAATGGCTGCACCAAGATCAGATCCCAATGAACGTAAGCGATCAGTCCCTAAAACTAGTACCGCAATAACGAGCAGAATTATTAATTTTGGCCAACTTATCATCATATATAGAACCCTTTTTTAACTTAAAATTCAACTAAAATATGATCATCGCTTTAACAACTTAATGAAGTCATTAAATAACTTAAGTGTTTGATATCATATTATTTTGAGAGATTGCATAATAATCATTGATAAACAAGAGTGCTAGATGAATTTGATTTTTTACATAATTTTATGATGATCTTAATAATTATTTGATAATTATATTATGCCTACGATAAAACGTATTGTATTGCTTATTTTGATAGGATAACTCGTACAAGGTGTACGAGTTAAATTAGTAATAATATTAACGAATAACTAATACTGACATTTTCGCTTGTCGAACAATTCCAGCGGCATTAGAGCCCAATAAATGAGTTGATATATTCGGACGTCTTGAACCAACGATAATGAGATCAGGTTGTAATTCATCCGCTAAAGTCAGTATTTCATCACGTGGATTACCAAAAGCAAGTGCATAAGAAAGATTTTCTTTAGGTAAATCAATATCGTGTATTAATTTTTTTAACCATTTTTCCGCCCCTACTGTCGCTTGATCTTTAAATTCATCATAACCGAATGAAAAAGCATTAATGATTGCTGATGAGATAGGAAGTGTATGAAAAAATTTTACTTTAGCATTAGAAAGCCTAGCTAAATATTCTACGTGAGGAATAACTTTTTGCGTCAATTCTGTTTCAGAAATATCAACCGGTACTAAAATAGATCTATACATTGGTTCCTCCCTATGAAAAGGAAATTTATTTAAAGTCTTATAACTATTTTAGTATATACCTAAAATCATTTGTTTAATATTGAGCTAGCGCACATTACTAAAAACTAAAACAGGGTTTTTATTGCCCTATTTTATAATTGCTACAGTACAATTTAGATTAATAACCGTATAATATTCAAATAATGAATGATCTTTAAGGAAATATATAATGTTATTAAAAATTGGTCTAGTCTCTATATCTGATCGTGCTTTTTCCGGTATCTATGAAGATAAAGGTATTCCATCATTAATAGACTGGCTACAGCATGCTATAAAGAGTAATTTTACAATTGAAACCAGATTAATACCTGATGAACAAGCAATCGTTGAAAAGACATTGATAGAATTAGTCGATGACCATAAGTGTCATCTTATTCTTACGACTGGTGGAACGGGTCCGGCTAAACGCGATATTACTCCAGAAGCAACGCTTGCGATTGCTGATAAAGAATTACCTGGATTTGGTGAACAAATGCGACGAATCAGTTTACATTATGTTCCTACAGCAATTTTATCGCGTCAAATCGCCGTAATTCGACGACAATGTTTAATCATCAATTTACCAGGTCAACCAAAATCAATTAAAGAAATTTTAGAAGGTGTTAAAGATGAGCAGAATAATCAAATTGTAACAGGAATATTTGCCAGTGTTCCCTATTGTATTGAACTACTAGATGGTCCATATATTGAGACCCATGATAATGTTGTAAAGTCATTTCGACCTAAGAATGCAAAGATTCATTCTCAGAATAAATAGCTTTAATATGTAATAAATTATTTAAACTACACTAAAACTTGATTACATTTTTAGCAATCTTCATTAACTTTTGATTTTATGATTTTAATTTATGCAAAAATATTGCATAATTATTGAATAATTATGAAATTTTATAGGGTTAAACTACCAATGTCAGTACGTAGTAAACAAGATGAACTTATAAAAGCATTTAAAGAGATGTTGAAACAAGAGAAATTCAGCTCACAACTGGAAATTGTTCAGGCATTGCAACATCAAGGTTTTGATAGTATTAACCAGTCAAAAGTTTCCCGTATGCTAACCAAGTTTGGTGCTGTTCGAACTCGCAACGCTAAAATGGAGATGGTTTATTGTCTACCGGCTGAAATTAGTGTACCCACTGCATCTAGCCCATTGAAAAATTTAGTTTTAGATATCGATTATAACCATGCTATGGTCGTCATTCGTACCAGTCCTGGTGCGGCTCAGCTTATTGCCCGATTACTCGATTCAATTGGCAAATCTGAAGGGATTTTAGGTTCAATAGCAGGTGATGATACAATTTTCAGTACTCCAACTAATGGTTATACAGTTAAAAAATTATATAAAATTATTTTAGAACTATTTGAGCAAGAACTTTAGTTTTTGCTCTTTTGATTTTATGAACCGTATTCTTCATATTCACGGCATAATATAATAGTATCTTCAATTAATCTTCTTGCAACAGTCCCATATCCTGGTATTTTAGGTAGCTGACTATAATGATACCAATTAGCTTCAACTAGTTCATTAGGATCAATTTTGATTTCACCATAATCATAATCGGCCATGAAGGCTAGCATCATAGAGTTTGGGAAAGGCCAAGGTTGAGATGTTACATAACGAATATTTTTAATGCTAATTTGCGATTCTTCATATACTTCTCGCATAACAGCTTGTTCAATTGTCTCTCCAACTTCAACAAAACCAGCCAGAACTGTATATAGATTATCTTGGTTATGACGAGTATGCTTAGCAAGAAGTATCTTATTTTTATCTCGAATGGCAACAATGATTGAAGGTGATATTTGTGGATAATAACGTTGATGACAGTTATCACATAAACAGCACCATTCCGTTGTACTTAAATACATTTCATTCCCACAATAACCACAAAATTTATGTGAACGATAAAATTCTGCAAGTTGTACGGCTCTACCTGCTAATAAAAATAATGATTGATCAATTGTATCTAATAACGTTCTAACTGAAGCCATATTATGTAACATTTCATGACAAACTAACCAAACTGGTTGCTCTTGCCATACACCAATAGATTGAGCTTTCTTTTGTGTTAATCCAAATTGTTGTGCCGTTCCAAATGGTACTTCTCCATTTGGTAACCATAATCGACCATTTTGGCTGACAAACCAATAACCCTTTTCATGACCGAGTAATTCAAACTGTGGTTGCATTTTCGTTACGTTTCCTTGTCTTATAATTTATTGAACTGGTTAGTCGATAAACATAATTAATTATTTTTTATAAAATAAAAAAGGCAGAGTATTCTCTGCCTTAAATTATAAATTATTTTGCTTTTTTCTCGTGGAGCCCGTTCTTTTCAAGTTCCCAGTAAATAACACGTTGTTGCACAATTGTGAATAGATTACTCACAATGTAGTATAAAACGAGTCCTGATGGGAACCATAGGAAGAATGCAGTGAAAATGACTGGCATGAATGTCATTAATTTCTTTTGCATCGGATCATTCACAGTAGTTGGTGACATTTTTTGAATTAAAAACATTGTCAATCCCATTATTAATGGTAATACATAGTAAGGATCTTGTGCTGACAGGTCATTAATCCATAGCATAAATGGCGCATGACGTAATTCAATAGAGTTTCCTAACATATAAAATAATGAAAGGAAAATCGGCATTTGAATTAGTAACGGCAAACAACCACCTAATGGATTCACTTTTTCTTGACTGTAAAGTTCCATTGTGGCTTGTCCCATTTTCTTACTGTCATCGCCATAACGTTCTTTCAAGGCTTGCAAACGCGGTTGCAACAATTTCATTTTAGCCAATGAACGATATTGTGTTCGAGTTAAAGGGAATAAAATACCACGAACAATAAAGGTTATTATAATAATTGCCACACCCCAGTTTGAAACAAAACTTTGGATGAATTTCAATAAATAGAATAAAGGTTGAGATAAGAACCATAGCCAACCATAATCAACGATTAAATCTAAATGTTGCGCGGTATCTTTAAGTTCACTTTGGATTTCAGGTCCCAACCATAACTGAGCATTAATGGTTTGACGGCTACCACTTGCTATTGTTGTGTTTTCACCTCTAAAACCAATGGTTGCTTGTGTATCATTATTAGTTGATCGACTATAAATATGATTTTCTTGATTCTGAGATGGAATCCAAGCCGAAGCAAAATAGTGCTGCAACATTGCAATCCACCCTGTTTGGGTATTTATTTTTAAATTGTCACTTTTAATGTCATCAAAACTATATTTACTGTAATTTGTTTCAGAACTTGAATAAGCTGCTCCACGAAAAGCACTTAAACCTAATCCACTACCACCCTCTGAAACTATATCATTCGGTAAGGCTATCGTTTGCTTCAATTGACCATACATTGTCACTTCAATAGGCGATGCACTTTTGTTCTCAATATCGTAACTAACATCAATTGCATACTTACCGCGTTTTAACGTATACGTTTTAGTATATTTCACACCATCTTTAGTATAAGTAAGCGGTACACGTAATTCTTCTTGACCATCTGCTAACACAAATTCATTTTGCGTAACTTTATAAACAGGGCGAGCACCTTTTTGTGCATTGTCTGGACCATCTTTTCCGGCTAAACCACTTTCTGCTACATAAACAAAATCTGGTTTTGTTATTAATAACTGATATGGTGTTTTGGAATTCAAGGTTTGGTCATATTTTAACAAATCTGCCGATTGAACATCACCGCCATAAGTGTTAATCGTTAGCGATAATACATCAGATTTTACAGTGATTATTTTAGCGGAAGAACTTGTTGAATCATTAGATACCATCTGTTCAGTTTGTTGGTTTTCTATAATTGGCTTCGGCGCATGATCATGCTGCCAAGCTTGCCAAATGAAAAAAGAAACAATAAGTAAAGCAATAACTAAAATATTACGTTGTGCTGCCATTAGTTTTTTTCTCTATTTTGTCTGGTTTAGGCGGTACTGGATCTTCACCACCTTCATTTAAAGGGTGACATTTTAATATACGTTTAACCGTTAGCCAACACCCTTTTATCAATCCAAAACGTTTGAAAGCTATTATTGCATATTCAGAGCACGTAGGTCGAAAACGACAATGTGGTCCTAGCAAAGGACTGATAATCTGTTGATAAAAACGAATTAATATTATAAAACAATTTACAAAGAATAAATTTATCCAAGATAAAAATAATTTCAGTTTTTGTTTTTTTGACCGGAAAGAAGTCGTTGCCATAATTTATCTAATATAGTTCGAATTTCTTTATTATCTAACGCTACAGCAGCCGTTCTTGCCATGACAATAATATCAACAGCAGGAATCTGATTTTGTCTTAAGCGAAAATCTTCTCTAATTACTCTTTTTAAACGATTTCGTTCATGTGCCCGCTTGACTTGTTTTTTGGCAATAGCAAAACCTAGTCGAGGATGGTCAACATGATTATTCCGAAAAACAAAAGTAATATAAGGAGAGCCGACTCTTACAGATTGACTAAAAACGTGGTTAAAATGGCTGGGAGTTAACAAACGTAACTCCCGATCAAAGGAGAGCTGATTAATCACTCAACTTAATATTAGCTTGATACAGTTAGACGAGCGCGACCTTTTGCGCGACGACGAGCTAATACTTGGCGACCGTTTTTAGTTGCCATACGAGCACGAAAACCATGAGTACGGTTACGTTTTAAAACTGATGGTTGAAATGTACGTTTCATGATGATTTATACCTAAATCTAATTTTATTAAATTGGCAAACGAAAATCTGCCTTTATTACCTAAAAGAAGCCCGAATTATAGAGATAAAATAACTATTAGTCAATGCACTTTCTTGCTTTTGGTAACGATATCTATAAAAAAATAGCCATCTTTATTTTGATAAATATTCATCTCTCTTATTCGCTAATACGTGAGCAATCATTCCTCTATTTTCATTTAATAAGTCCATTGCTTGCTCCGCACTAATTTGCATCAAAAGCATAATAATAGCTGTTTTACATTGCCTGTTACACTGTTCTAAGGCATTAATCACTTGTTGACGAGAGCAAGACGTTGCCTCGATAACAATCTGAATTTGTCGTTCGATTAATTTAGCATTGCTAGCTTCAACATCAACCATTAAATTACTAAATACTTTACCTATTTTTATCATACTGGCTGTCGTTAGCATGTTAAGAACGAGTTTTTGTGCAGTTCCGGCTTTCATACGTGACGAACCGGTAATTACTTCAGCTCCAACGATAGGAGTAATTGCAATATCAGCTAAACCGATCATTGGAGCATTCGGGTTACAGCAAAGACTAATCACGGTTGCCCCCTGCGATTTGGCATATTCCATCGCTCCTATTACATACGGAGTTCTCCCACTAGCCGCAATACCCACTAAAATATCTTTATAATCAAATTGAATTGATTGCAGATCAGCCTGACCTTGTTCAGGTTTATCTTCGGCATTTTCTACAGCTTTAAAAATAGCCGGTGTACCGCCGGCAATAATTCCCATTATTTGTTCTGCCGGCGTGCCATAAGTTGGCGGACATTCACTAGCATCCAAAATGCCTAATCTTCCCGAAGTACCTGCCCCAATATAAATAAGTCTACCTTGTTGTTGAAATGCTTCTACAATCTTATCAACCGCCTGAGCAATTTGTGGCAACTGTTTTTCAACTGCAAATGCGACTTTTTTGTCTTCTTCATTGATAACTTTTAACATATCAATTGTAGTCAATTGATCAATAGTCAAACTAGCCTGATTACGACTTTCGGTAATCATAGTCGTTAAATCAATATGTTGCATAATAGAACCTTTGTTTGAACGTTTTTATTTACTAAATTTTTATTTACTAAATATGTACCAATTACTAAATTTGTTTTAAGTATTATATACGTTTTTGTCCTAACCACAGTAAGGTAACCAGTAAAGCCAAGGTACAACCAAAGCCGATACCAATAATTATTAAGGAAATTCCCAAGGCGACCGACAGCGAATAAAGTCCTAACATTAACATCATGGAACCATATTCACTAAAATTTTGTACAGCAATAGCACTGCCTGCTCCTACTGATTGTTTACCTAAGTTTTGTAATAGTGCATTAAGTGGAACCAAGAAGAATCCGCCCAACGAACCAATTGCAATAAGTAGTATGTAACATACCATCATATTTGATTGTAAACTAAAACAGATCACCACAATCCCCATTAGAATTCCGGCGGGAATACAACGAACCGTATTTTTTAAATTGATAAACTTCCCAGCTAAGCCTGCACCGATGACAATACCTATAGCAACTACTGCATTAAGTATGGTTGGGGTCGTATTATCTGTAATACCAAACACTAATGGTATCCAGTCAATTAATAAAAAACGTAACGTTATTGTTGATCCCCAAAATAAGCTAGTACCAATTAATGACATTCTTGCTTGTGGATGATTATAGAGTTTACACAATGTACGAATAAAATCTGTAATCATGAATTTAAAATTCCACTTAACATCGGTTCTGGCAGGCGCTAATTTAGGTATAAAAAAATTGGCGATCATAGCTACACAAAATACAACAGCACAAGTTACTAACGACATGATAACATTTAAATCAGCAATATAACCACCGGCGACACTTCCCAATAAAATCGCTGCGATAGTCGATGTTTCAATTAATCCATTGGCTTTGATTAAATTATCACCACTCGTTAACTCACCTAAAATGCCATACTTAGCTGGGGAATAACATGCAGCTCCTATTCCAACAATTACATAGCCAACAAAAGGGTTTAGACTTAAGCAAATGATTGCAGCCCCTATAAACTTGAGGCTATTGGCCACTAACATTACCCTTCCTTTTGAAAAACGATCAGCAATTTGACCAGTAAAGGGGGCACTCATAATAAAGGCACCGACAAATGCCATTTGTAAAACAGGTTTACTCCAATCAGGATATTGTAAATTTTTCATTAATGCTAATATAGCGAATAATAAGGCATTATCACTAAATGCTGAAAAAAAATGTGCTAATAGTGTGGCTACCATTCCACGTGTAAATAGTGTTGAATTTGTCATAACAACTCCTAATTAGTAACCATGCTGAAAATAAGCATGATTACTAATATTCTAGAAAAGGTTTAATTAATATTATTTAATTCTCTTGTGCCATTTTGTGGAGTGTCACAAAATCAATTTTACCTGTACCTAGTAGCGGTAATTGTTGAAGAATACGAATATCACGAGGTACCGCTATAGCCGGAATACCTAATGATTGTGCAGTTTGCGAAAGTTGTTCGCGTGTGAGATGTTCAGATGTTGTGAATAAAACTATTGCTTCCCCTTTAGTCGCATCTTGTTTGATTGTTGCACCATGCATTGCCTCGCTATCAATTGCTTTAGCAATTGTCTCGACACTTTCGAGGGATACCATTTCTCCGGCTATTTTTGCAAAACGTTTTAAACGGCCTTTGATAGTCATGAAACCATCATTATCAATGTCAACTATATCACCTGTATCATACCAACCTCGGCTAACAATCCCTTCGTCATCAATTGAAGTTGGAACAACTAAGTGACCCGGATTATCTACCAATAAATATCCTTTCATAACATTTGGACCTTTTAACTGTAGACGACCACCTTGGGTAATACCCGGAATTTTAATTAATCGTGTAGTAATCCCTGGTAAAGCACGTCCAACTGTTCCTTCTCTATAAGCCATTGGCACATTTAAAGAAACAACAGGCGCACATTCAGTTACCCCATAGCCTTCAAGAATACGAATACCGAATTTTGTTTTCCATATATCTCGTATACTATCAGCTAATTTTTCTGCACCCGCAACCACATAACGTAAGCGCATAAAATCATAAGGGTGAGCATATCGAGCATAGTTGGCTAAAAATGTCGGCGTACCAAATAAAACCGTACAGTTTTGATCATAGATGATTTCGGGTACCATTTTATAATGCAATGGATTAGGGTATAAGAATGTTTTACTTCCTGAATAAAGGGGTAATAATAAGCCAGCTGTTAACCCAAACGCATGAAAAAGTGGTAAAGCAGACATAAATCGATCACTTGGCATTGGATCAATTACACTACGAATCTGTTCAACATTAGCCAATAAAGTAGCATGTGAATGCACAACGCCTTTCGGATTACCTTCAGAACCAGAAGTAAATAGCACCAATGCTTCTTTATCATAATCATGATTACGGCGAATAAAACGAGGTATATATTGATGAAATAAGACCCATAACTTATTGGTAATTGTTAGTGAATCTTTCAAGTCTTCAAGAAAATACCACTGCACTCCTTCTATCTGTTCTAAGAGATAATCAAGTTTACCTTTTGTTAAGAACTTCTTAGAAGAAATGATTATTTTAATTTCGGCTGCTTTAACAGCACAATTTAACCCTTTTTCGCCTGCCGTATAATTCAACATTGCAGGAATGCGATCTTTTAATGACAAAGCCATTATGGTTGAAACACTGATTGCTGCATTGGGCAAAAGTACCCCAACTCGTTCATGTTTTGTCGTATGCTTTTCAATAAAGCAACTAACACCGAGTATTTGCTGCAACAATTTACGATATGACAAGTGTTTAGTTATTGGATCTTGAATAACATAAGACTTAGCCCCATAACGCGCTTGCGCCTCCAACAATGCATCGAATAATGTCCGTTTTGGACGGCTTTCCATTCGAGATTCCATCATAATCTGATGTAATTTCTCACCAGCAATATATCGACGTTCTCTAGCCTTAGGTGCATCCGGCATTGCGATATGTTTAGGTTCTAGGATATTGATAGTAATTTGAGGAAACAATCGGCGTTTAAATATACCTTTCAGTCGACTCATGATGGTAAACTCAGCACCCTCAATCCAGACTGGCACAATAGTAGCATTTGCTTTAGCTGCAACAAATGCAGAACCATCGTAAATCTTCATGAGTGAACCTGTGATTGTTATTCTTCCTTCAGGAAAAATAACCAGTGGTCGACCTTTAGCTACCTCTCGCACTAGTCGTTTTATTGCGATTGGTCTAGTAGGATCCATTGGCACAAAATCAACATAATGTTTCGCTAAGTTAACAAGCCAATGATTGAAATAACCCGAATAAATGGCAAAGACAGGTCTTATTGGTAGAAATGCACCTAATAATACACCATCTAAAAAAGAAACATGATTTGAAGTAATGATAAGTCTATCGTAATTGAAATGATTAAGATTTCCTTTAATTTTAACTTGAAAAAGAAATTTTAAAATAACTTTGATTATCTTAAGTACCATGAGAAATTCTCAATATCATGCAACATTGCATATAAACGATAATAAGCATAAAAAAATCCCAATCAAGCCTTTTAAGCTCCTGTTTGTACAAAAAAAATACATATTTTTATTTGGCTTTATGTTGTTTTTTTATCAACTAGCTGATTAATATTGACATTACATTTGATTGCGTGAAATTTAAACAAAAACATCGTATGATTAAATAACAGACGTTAATAGTATATTTTATATACTCATTAATTCAAAATTAGTCTAAAATGATGTAAATATCGCTTATTTTTTTGCACAGTTAAGTTAAATCTACTGTTCATTTATTTTAAATAATAAAATAACTAATTGAATTAATTTAATATATTTTTGTTTAAAAATTATTTTATATTTATTTTGCAATATGTTACGAAATGATTGATACATTACGGACACATCATCTAACGATTAAGAATAGCCAAGGGATTTTTAATAAGACTATTTCAATAAATATTTAATCGTTAAGCTGATAAAACTGTAATGCACTAGGGTCGCATTCATGGCAATCTGCGCAAACTTTATTAGTTACACATGCAGAAACCGGCAAATTTATAGCGGTTAATTTGCCTTTTCTAACCCAAAATTCCAACATTGGTTTAATTGCACTTTCTTTGAGATGAAAATGTCGAGTCAGATTAAGTAAACTAACCCGACCATTTAATTCAATATAGTGATAAATATTAGTTAATAACATGTTCAATTTTTCTTACCTTAAGCAAAAATACCATATATATTAACAATGCTCAGAATCATGACCGATGTGTGTTCTTTTTAAGCTATTATATTGAGTAAAAGCTGTATATTGACCGATGATCTTTAACACACAAATGATAAATACTAATAAAGCAGCTAAGCCAATTAACCAAAAAAATGCGATTGAAGATACCGCTAATTGTGACAATTGATAATAACCAGTAGCTATAATCCAACCTATACAGAAAGTCCACAAGGCAACAAATATCATCCATCGCATACCGGCTTCACGATACACAGCACCAAGCGCTGCAACACATGGCGTGTAAAGTAAAATAAAAATTAAATATGCCATTGCAGCCTGCGGAGAACCAAAAGATGAAGAAATTTTGCTGATTGTAGTATTATCAATATCTAACTCATCTTGTAATGTATCAATGCTTTGATGAGTTTGCGAAAAACCAATGGGATCGAGCAATGAATGGGTTAATTCCACTAAATTAGCGGGTATCGTCAACCAAGCTGCTTTAACTTCTGCAAAAAAATCCCATGATTCTTCTTGGTTAGAATTTTGTTGATTTTCTATAGAATAAAGCGAATTTAAAGAAGCAATAACAGCTTCTTTTGCAAATATTCCGGTAAAAATCCCCACTGTCGCTGGCCAATTCTGTTGTGTTACTCCCATCGGGGTAAAAATCGGTGTAATAGAATGACTAGCCAAAGCTAAGATAGATTCATCAGTATTTTCATGACCAAATGTTCCATCGCGACTGATCGAATTAAGTATGCTTAAAATCATTACCATTAACACTATGGCTTTACCTGCTTTAAAAATAAAGCTCTTCAATCTTTGCCAAGTTAAATGCAGCATACTTTTTAAGGTTGGAATACGATAAGCGGGCATTTCCATAATAAATGGCGTGATTTCACCTTTTAATAGGGTAAATTTCAATAATAATCCTGTCGCAATCGCAATAACTATTCCTAATAAATACAAGATAAAAACGACAGTTGATGTATGCTGAGGAAAGAAAATAACCGCTAATAAGACATAAACGGGTAACCGAGCATTACAAGACATAAAAGGGATCATACAAATTGACATAATACGATCTCGTGTACTTTCCAGTGTTCGAGTTCCCATAATAGCCGGTACACCACATCCAAAACCTACTAACATTGGAACGAACGCTTTGCCAGGCAAACCTATCATACGCATACCACGATCGACAACCATTGCAGCTCGCGCTAAATAGCCAGAATCCTCCAAAAACGATAAGCAAAAAAACATAGCCGCAATAATAGGTATAAAACTAGCGACGGTCTGAATACCAGAACCAATACCATTGGCCAAAATAACAATTAACCAATCTGGTGCCCCTATATTAATTAGGATATGGCCAAAACCCTCTACACATATTGCAGAGAAAAGTCCATCAAAAAAGTCAATAAATACTGAGCCTAACTTAACGGCAAACATAAACATTAAATAAATAACCAATAAAAAGCAAGGCACGCCTGTGATACGTCCTAAGGTGATTTTATCGATCTTTTCTGATAATGAACTACTAGCTTCACGAGGTGAAGAAATGACCATTTTACAAATTTGATCAATCGCTTCATAACGACTGCTTGCTAATGCGACATCTAATTCACCGTCAAATTGTGCAGCTAATTCATGACGACACTTATCAATAATTGTTAGCTCATCTCGTGTTAGATTCAATAAATGATGATCAATTAAACCTTCCAGTAATTGCCATCGGTTAAGTAACTTAAGCTTACTAGTATCAGGCAAGTTTGATAAATGCTTATCAATAATTTGTTCTTGAGGTTTAGCTAAAGTCGCTACTATTGGTAACTTTGGCAGAGGATCTGTAACAGAATTCTCAATAAGTTGATACAAATTTTCAAGACCTATTTTTTTACTAGCAGAAATTGTAACAACAGGGTAACCCAACAATTGCGTGAGTTTATCCTTATTGATATATTCACCTAAATCTTCTAATGCATCGATCATATTAAGTACAATAATCATCGGTAGATTTAGGTCAATGAGTTGCATGGTTAAATATAAGCTACGCTGTAAATTTGTTGCATCTATAATATTAATAATAATGTCATTTTCTGCCGATAATATATAGTCTCGGGTAATCATTTCATCTTGCGAGCTTGCTTGATTATTATTTTCAATTGCATATGTACCCGGTAGATCAATAATATGATAGTGTCGTTGATGATAATTAAATACACCACTTTTACGTTCAACTGTAACACCCGGCCAATTCCCTACACGTTGAGTTGAACCGGTAAGAAGATTAAATAATGTTGTTTTACCGCAATTTGGATTACCAATTAACGCAATATTCATTCGGCAATTTCCTTAATAGCTATGGTTGCAGCTTCTTTTCGTCGTAAACAGAGAAAAAAACCGCGTATTTTGATCTCTAATGGATCACCAAATGGTGCAACACGGACTAACGAAACTTTACATCCTGGTGTAATCCCCATTGCTAACAATTTGCGTCGGAAAGGGGATGATTCAGGAAGTAAATGGGTGATTACAGCTTCCTTACCATAAGCAAGCTGATTAAGAGTTGATACGGCCGTAACCATTATGAAGTTCCTAAAAATATTAGCATATATCTGTGATAATGCGAATTATTATCAATTTTACTACGAATAAAGTTGCGATTTTATCATTAATTTAGAAAAAATAACAATTTATAGATTGGAATATTGTTTTAATCTGCGAATACAGCAGATTAAAACAATATTAATTGACAATTTCTATTTATAATTGTTCCGTATAACTATAAATATTTTTTAGAATATCTGATATATAACTTTCTGATTGTTTATAAGCGTATTGATATAGCTCTTCACGAGTTAGATACTGACCGGAGGTATAATTACGATATTTTTTGGGTACATCACCTGTATAAACATATTGATTCTCAATTGAATTGTGAAGGAAATTCTCACTATGGCTATAATTATATAATCCTCTCACATTTATATTGATATTTTGTTGTATTTCATTTGAATAAGTACGTGTTTCTAAATTAAAATAATACGTTTTATATATGTCTTGTTTTTCGATCTTATCATTTTCTCCTTTTATATTAATCGTTTTTTCAAGCAAATTTTCACTCATACTATCAATACGAGATTGAGGAGAGGTATTTTGATAATAGTTTTTAGTTGTTATTTCAATCACTATGTCAGCCTGTTGGGTGCTGTTGACAAATTGATAATATTGATTAGTAAAAACATTTGAAGCCAAATTGCGATAGTCAGGACTTAGATAAATTTTAATAATACCTTTTTGCTGATATTGTTTCGCCAATGTGGCAGCATTTTGGTAATTACCATAAGGTTGGTAAATTTCAGCGGCCTGATTAAGAAGTTGTGTAATTTCTCGATAACTATAACGAGTATTAGCATGTTGTAAAATGGTTTGAGCTTTTTCATAATACGATTTTGCTTCTCTTGTTCGATATTTTTTATCGTAAGTTATGAATAATTGTTCACTATCTTTATATTTACCAAGCGGTTTATAAACTTCAATTGCTTGAGCAAAATTTTCAGCTGCGAGTTTAAATGAGTCAAACTGTGCATAATACTTACCCGCATTATAAAATTCATTTGCAGCCACCTGCATATATTTGGTATTAGCCTTCTGATATAAGTTTTCAATATCATTATACTTGTAATATTCTAAGCCTTTTTTGTACAAATCTGCTCGCATCGAATAGCAAGAACTTGATTCACAGGTAACAGCATTACCCCACAAATAATATTCTTCCGCTATGGCTTTCCTTAATGAGAAAAAATCATATTTATTATTAAAGAAAGAGACTTGTTGACTAAAAAAACGATTAGCTAATTGGGATTTCATATTGAGAAGTGCAACTAGACTCTCAATACGACTATTATGATCATTTCTATCTGCTGTTAATAAACGATTTTCGTAATGTCCCATTACATCACTGACCAATTGACGAAAATGAGTTAAATCATCAGCATCAAGTTTTTGCTCACCTTTTTCTTCAACGTATGCGATGATTAAGCTAATGCTCTCCAAATATTTGCCTTCTTTATAAGCTTGATCTGCTGTTCGTTCGAATGCACAAGCCGTCAAAATAACAACACAAAAAAGAATTAAATAGATACGCATCATTATTCCTACTAATATTGTTTAATTAAGTGAGATACTGAGTCGCAAACATTTTAACAATATAATTCAGGTAAAGTTTAATATTCTAGATAAAATGAATGTTCATCTCAGCATTAAATTAACCATTTTTTCCAACTGTTATTTACATATTCTCTTTGTTGTTGAAATTCCTCTTCAACAACATTGGCTGACAATAATTGTAATGATAGACGATGAATTTCATTACGCATCATGATATAGATTTGTGTCAATTTTTCAGCTTCATCTTTAGGCATAATACCTAGTTGAGCAGCTAAGGCAAGAATTCTTACATTATCGCTCCATTTCGTCATCTTAGGTTGCGTGGAGGCATAATTCAGTACTAGATATTGGGAAATAAACTCAATATCACCAATACCACCTTCATCGACTTTTATATTAAATTTTCCATCTGGTTGGCTTAAATGTGCTCGCATTTTTTCACGCATTTCACGAACATCATCTTTTAATTTCTGTTGTTCACGCTTTTTGGTTAAGACTTGGTGACGAATTGAGTCAAATTTTGCTTTTAGTTGCGCTTCGCCATAAACTACTCGGGTTCTAACTAAAGCCTGATGCTCCCATGTCCAAGCATCGTTATTTTGATAATCGGCAAAAGCAGATAATGTACAAGCAAGTAATCCAGCGTCTCCTTGTGGACGTAAACGAACATCAACCTCATATAAAATGCCAGAATTAGTGCGAATATTAAAGAGATAAATAATCCTTTGAACCAGCCTTAAATAGAATTGACGACTATCAATAATCTTAGAACCCGTAGTCATACTTTCGGCAGGGCAATCATGCAAAAAAACCAGATCAAGATCAGAACCATAACCTAATTCTAATCCACCTAATTTACCATAACCTACCACTAACAACCCTTTTTGATTATCATCTTGTAAATAATCTGGACGACCATAACGCTGTATCATCTGATTCCAAGCAATTTGTACAACAAAATCTAGCATTGCCTCCGCTAGATAAGTCAAGTGATCACTCACTTTCATGGTAGGTAATACTTGTTCAACATCAGCTGCAGCAATGTGTAATAACTGCATTTGCTTAAACTGACGTAACGCCTCAAGCTGCTGCTCTTCATCATCTGTCGGGACACGTAATAGATATTGATATAGCTCACTTTTATATTCATTGAGCGCCACTGTTTGATAAAGTGAATTCAGGTCAATCAGTTCGTCAAGCAAAATTGGATAACGCATAAGTTGATCACTGATCATAGGTGATGCTGCACATAAACGAATCAATTGTTTCAAGGCATTGGGATATTCAACTAGCAACTCTAAGTAAGTGGTACGACTAACAATATTAACTAAAATTTGTAATATTCTCGGTAAAATCGTAAGCCATTTGGAATCTTGACACACTAGAGCAAAAACATTTGGCATAAGTTGGTCTAAAATATCTCGACCTCTTACTCCAATGGTACGCTTACCAATATCCTTTCTAAATTGTACAATGAGCTGATATAAAGCGTTATATGCTTCATCATTAGCTAAATTAGGCAGAACAGTTTTGATATCCTCCGCTACTAGATCAATGTCCCATAATTCATTAAATTTTAAACTTTTTACATTCTGTGAATGCTCATTCTCATCACTGCCGATTAAATCATTAAAAATAATACGATTTGCGGATAAACGTTCAGTGAGTTCCTGCTCAAAATTGCTCCAGTTCGTAAATCCCATTCCTATTGCTATACGTGTTTGATTAAGATCATCGTCTGGAAGCGTTTGAGTCTGTTCATCATTAATTGCTTGCAATAGATTCTCACAACGCCTTAAAAACAAATAATTATGTTGTAATGTGTTGACTTCATCAGTCGTTAAAAGCCTTTCATGTTCAATAACTTTTAATGCGTCAAGTAGGGAACGTGTTTGCAAAGCCACCACACGCCCACCTCGAATAAGTTGAAATACTTGTACAATGAACTCAATTTCACGAATGCCTCCCGCCCCTAATTTAATATTATTTTTTAAACCGCGCCGTCGTACTTCTCGCTCAATCATCCCTTTCATATTTCGTAAAGATTGCAATACACTAAAATCAATATAGCGCCGATAGATAAAGGGTTTTAACATTTTATAGAGTTCTTGCGCATAAGGTTCTTGTTGAACACCTAACACTTTTGCTTTCACCATCGCATAGCGTTCCCAATCTCGCCCCTGCTCTTGATAATAATCTTCCATTGATGAAAAACTTATAACAAGTGGTCCACCTTCCCCCAGAGGGCGCAAACGCATATCAACTCGATAGACGAACCCATCTTGAGTAATTTGGTCAAGCGCTTTAATTAACCTTTGTCCAAGGCGGGTAAAGAAAATTGAATTATCTAATTCTCTTCGACCTCCGATTGTCATTCCATGTTGAGGATAAGTAAATATCAGATCGATATCTGATGAGAAATTTAGTTCACCACCACCGAGTTTACCCATTCCTAAAATAATTAATGGCTGTGGATGGCCTTCATGATCACACGGTGTCCCCCACTCTTTGCAACTCAGTTGATACAACCAATCTCGTGCAGCAATAATGATCACTTCAGCTAACGTACTTAATTGTTTTAATGTTTCTTCGGTTGAGCTAGTACAACTAATCTGTGACCAATTAATTATGACTAACATTTTACGTCTAAACTGCCGTAAAACACTCATTAATTGCTCTTCACTACTTACCGTCGTAATTAATTGCTTAAGCCAAGTGGCATAATTTTGGTAATCTGTTGGTGATGGCGGGTTATTATGTATATCAACTAACCAGTTGGGAAAACGAGAAAATGATTCCACTAAAAAATCACTTTGCCATAAAATATCAAGGTAATGATTAACCAGATTTTGATCACAATTGACCAACTTATTTACAACGTTTTGTTTCTGTGTGACTAAACAAGACATAAATCCACCCTGATATTACTTAATTTTTATAGTGAAATAGCTTATGATCTGCATTAACTAATGATATTTTGGTGCTGTTCAATTAATAATTGTTACCATCCAATTCATTCGTTAACATTACCCGCATTAATAATAATTTCAATTTATTATTACTTTCACTGAAAGCAAACGTTTTAATTTGTTCTATATGATTACACTGCTGTGACCATATTTGATAACTAGAAATTAACAAATTTGAAGATTCTTTATTAGTAAGGGCTGCGATAATTTTGGCCAAACTAGTTTTAACTTCAAATAATGTATTTTGATAAAAATCGAGATCATCATGAATAAGGGCATATTCCTCGTTCGTTTGCCAAAATTGTAACAACTTGGCTAATGTAGATTTCAAGTTTTCGATATCAATATCTAAATTATCTATTTTATTTATCTTAGAACCTTTTAATAACTGATATCCACGAGATGCTTTACTTTGGGAAAATAAATGACTTTTAAATCGCGTCACTTGGAGTGCCAATTCGATTAAATCGTTTTGATTTCCTGATTTTAATTCAAGTTCAATTTCTTGTATTGGTATCTGTTTATTCTTGGTAACTGCAATGGATCCCATGTCTAAAGCAATTTCTATCTCACTTTGATTAACGCTAACCAACCAGACATGTCGCGTAAAATGAGTAGTAAACTGTGCTATTAACTGCTTTGTTAACCAAGTTATATCAGCATCTTTAGGCAAAGCTAGGCGAGGGAAAAGAGTCAAATCAATCTGTTCATTGGTTAAATCGACATTATATTCCAACCGTTGATGTAAACCCGCAACGGCTAAACCAGCAGATTTTAAAGTCATTTCATATTGCTTAGCTTGTTGTTCAATTTGTTTGGAACGAACTCTGATGCTTATACGATGCGATTTTAAATAACTATCCGGCGTGTCATAGTAGATATTTTCTAATTGATAATTTGTTCGTTCTAAAATTGTTAAAGAGTCAAAAAAATGACTTATAGACTCGATCGATGATTGATCAATTTCAAATTTTAACTCAATCTCATTACTCATTAATTGAATCTCTGGCTAAGGATGATAAAAATATACTATAACAATTTACCTAAACCGTCACTAGAGTGATTAGATAACCATTAATATAATTATGACAAAAAAGTGCGCTATACAGCGCACTAATATTCATAAATTTGAACGTTTATAAAATGGTTTAATAATCAGCTAAAGATATATTATTTTTCATACACAGGGAAACGTTGACAAAGTTCAATAACTTGAGCTTTAACCTTATCAATCACTTCAGCATCATTAATATGATCTAAAACATCACATATCCAATTAGCAAGCTGTTTTGCTTCGCCTTCTTTAAAGCCTCTGCGGGTCATCGCTGGTGTACCTAACCGTATACCGGATGTAATAAATGGGCTTTTCGGATCTTTTGGCACACTGTTTTTATTCACTGTAATATTAGCACGCCCTAAAGCTGCATCAGCCTCTTTACCAGTTATATTTTTATCAACTAAATCAATTAAAAATAAGTGATTTTGTGTTTCTCCGGAAACTACTTTATAACCTCGCTTGATGATTGCATCCACCATCGTTTTAGCATTTTTAACAACTTGTTGCTGATATAACTTATATTCAGGTTCCATTGCTTCTTTTAAAGCAACCGCTTTTGCAGCAATAACGTGCATTAAAGGTCCACCTTGTGCACCTGGAAACACAGCGGAATTTAATTTTTTATATAAGTCTTCATCACCATTTTTAGCAAGAATTAACCCACCTCGTGGTCCGCCCAATGTTTTATGTGTAGTCGTTGTTACTACGTGTGCGTGTGGAATCGGGTTTGGATAAACACCTGCTGCAACTAATCCTGCAACATGTGCCATATCAACAAATAAATAAGCCCCTACACTGTCAGCTATTTCGCGCATTCTTTTCCAATCGACAATTCCAGAATAAGCAGAAAATCCACCAATGATCATTTTAGGTTGATTTTCTTGCGCAATTTTTGCCATTTCGTCGTAGTCTATATGTCCCGTTTCATCGACACCATAAGCAACAATATGATAGAGCTTACCAGAAAAACTGACCGGTGCACCGTGAGTTAAATGTCCACCTTCTGATAAATTCATGCCTAATACTGTATCACCCGGTTGTAAAAGAGCGGAATAAACAGCAAAATTTGCTTGGGAACCAGAATGAGGTTGCACATTTGCAAAATCTGCCCCAAAAAGTTGTTTAGCACGATCGATAGCCAATTGTTCAACTGTATCAACATATTCACAACCACCATAATAACGTTTACCTGGATAACCCTCGGCATATTTATTGGTAAGTTGTGTCCCTTGTGCTTGCATAACGCGAGGACTAGTGTAATTTTCAGATGCAATTAATTCGATGTGTTCTTCTTGACGTCTGTTTTCACACTCAATTGCATCCCATAAATCTTGGTCATAATCCGCTATTGTCATTTGCTTATTAAACATTTTTTCTCCTAATAGCTGTATAGTTATTACATTTTGAAAACCACAATTCATTATTATTGAATTGATTATCCTAAACCGATAAGAAATATTCAATTAAAAAGATAATGTTTCGATTAAGATCAATTTTAACCATAATACAATAATCGTTAATTTTCCTCCTATCATATTAATTTATTATCATAATTATCTACTATAGCTAAATTCAACGATAAGGTAACGATTAATAAAATAAGCTAATAATCATATGATTATCAATTAAATTTGTTATACCAAATTCCATTTTTAAGATAATTTATTGAATAATAACAATTTTATTATTTTCAGCTTTGTTTGGTTTAAATCCATTATTCAATTAAAATGACCAACTGCATTATTTAACAATACGATTGCTAATGAAAATAAATAAACTTGTTGCTATCACATTAGCCTGTACAGTGCTATTAATTATTCGCTTTGCTTTACCTGATATAGATGGCTTATCTGTTCAGGCAAAATCAACATTAGCTATTGCCGCATTTTCCATAATAATCTGGATCTCTGCTGCACTGGAAGATGTAATAAGTGGTTTTGTGGTTTTGCTATTATTATGCTTATTTCACGCTACTACCGTGCAAGGTGCATTAATTGGTTATGCGAATTCGGCTTTATGGTTAATTGTGGTTGGATTTATTATGGCGACGTCGATGGATAAAAGTGGTTTATCTAAGCGAATTGCCTTAATTTTACTGAATTATTCGGGAGGGAAGGTATTACGTATCTATTGGTCAATTGCTACCGTTATGTTAGTACTGACCTTTTTAGTACCATCCATTACCGCTAGAGTTTTGTTAATGTTACCCATTGTTATGGGAATTGCAAAAGCGTTTAATTGTAAACCGAATGAAAGTAATGCAATTAAAGCCATGTTATTAATTGTTTCTATTTGTGGCACCATGATGAGTATGGCAGTGATTACAGCGCATGCTGCCAATCCTATTACCGCTGGGCTTATTGAAAAAAATCTGGATATAAGTATTAGTTGGACACTGTGGTTTCAAGTCGCTGGTTTACCGGCTTTATCTTTAGCTATTATTTCCATTGTTTTAATTAGTCTAATGTGGCGACCTGAATCTCTTAATGCACATGATGCCAAAACCTATATTCAACAAGAGATTAAAACACTCGGAAAACTTACCGCCAAAGAGATTTATACCTTAATTATATTTTCACTAACATTATTATTATGGGCAACAGATGCCATTCATAATACGCCAATATTAATTGTCGGTCTTGCTAGTAGCATCGCCTTATTATGGCCACATTATGGAGCCATAACTTGGAAAGAAGCCCAATCACATATTCCTTGGAGCATATTTATCCTTTATGGAGCTGGATTATCTATGGGTATGGCACTTGTCAATACCGGTGCTGCAAAATGGATTGCTAGTCTGGCATTTTCCCCTTTAGCTGGTCTATCTATTGAATGGCAATTAGTGGCGATTATTTGGTTTATAACAGCGCTTCAACTGATATTTACCGGTGGAGGACCGAAAACGACAGCACTTATGCCAATCGTTATTACTTTCGCAATGCATAACCATACTAACTCTCTTATTTTTAGTATTATTATTGGTATGAATATGTTACATCAATATATTTTACCTGTTAATAATATGCCAAATATGATAATTCTGGGAAGCGGTTATATCAAAGCACGTGAAATGATTATTACTGGATTGATCATGAGTTTTGTTTCTGCCTCTTTCATGAGTGTAATGGTCTTTACGTATTGGCAGTGGTTTCTTTAAATAAAAGATAATACATTATAAAATAAACCGATTTATTACAATTAATTAATCGGTTTATCAAAGATATAGTATTAAGATTTCAATAAAATTGTCTGCCAAATAATACTGACCTTCGTGAAAAGGTAAATCGACTTGCTTATTTAAATAGTTTATTTTAATCTAGATCTTTTTTAATGGCATTGTCAGTAGTTATGATAGATAAACGTTATTTGCAAGCAAACAAAGAAGCTCGATTATCATTCTACATTACCGTTCTTTATATGGTATGTTGGATATTATCTGCCTACTTTTTACATAATCAACAAGGCATATTTGGATTTCCAGCATGGTTTGAAGTTTCCTGCCTTTTTACACCCATTGGTTTTATTATTATTTGTTATTTCGTCGTCAAAACTCAATTTAAAAACATATCACTTGAAAACCAACAATTAGATTCACCATCTGAAGAGTAAACTATATTATGAATACCGATATAATTATACCATTGGTACTTTATTTAGTATTGGTGTTTGCCATTTCTGGTTACGCCTACTTTAAACGCAAAAAAAGTGATCAGTTTAGCGATTATTTTATTGGTAATCGTACCATGGGCGGCTTTTTACTCGCCATGACTCTAGCTGCAACTTACATTAGTGCAAGCTCATTTATCGGCGGTCCTGGTGCTGCTTATAAATTTGGCTTAGGTTGGGTACTACTTGCCATGATCCAAGTACCTACCGTGTTATTATCACTTGGTATCTTAGGTAAGAAATTTGCCATATTAGCTCGTAAATATAATGCTATTACCCTAAGTGATATGCTCTATGCACACTATCGAAGTCGTATAATCGTTTGGCTAGCAAGTATTGCTATCGTGGTGGCATTTGTTGGTGCGTTGACTGTGCAATTTATTGGCGGTGCGCGGTTGTTAGAATCTTCAGTCGGCATTTCCTATTATCATGGGCTACTAATATTTGGTATTGGTACGGTTATTTATACTGCTTTCGGTGGATTTAGAGCAGGTATACTTAATGATGCATTCCAAGGCATGGTCATGATAATAGGAGCCATTTTATTACTTGTCGCGGTAATTTATACCGGTGGAGGAATCCACCACATGATGGATACAATTAGTCATATAGATCCTGCATTATTAACTCCTCAGGGTCCAGATAATTTTATGGACTTCCCATTTATGACTTCATTTTGGATTTTAGTCTGTTTCGGTGTCGTCGGTTTACCCCATACAGCGGTACGTTGCATGGCTTATAAAGACAGTAAAGCCGTTCATCGTGGCATTATATTAGGTACGATTATCGTCACGGTTATCATGTTTACAATGCACTTATCTGGTGCTTTAGGACGAGCAATATTGCCTGATTTAACCATTCCTGATCAAGTAGTCCCTAATTTGATTGTTCAAGTATTACCACCCATTGTGGCTGGTATTTTTCTAGCTGCACCATTAGCCGCTATTATGTCAACAATTAATGCTCAATTATTACAAGTTTCATCAGTATTAATTAAAGATCTATTTTTATCCATCAAACCTGAAGCTAAAAAATACGATAAAGCCCTTACCCGATTATCCGTTTTAATCACCTTTATTTTTGGTGCATTATTAATATTCGCTGCTTGGAATCCTCCTAATATGGTAATTTGGTTAAACCTTTTAGCATTTGGAGGCTTGGAGGCCGTATTTTTATGGCCATTAGTATTAGGTTTATATTGGAAAAACGCTAACGCATGTGGTGCGCTATCTTCTATGCTAGCAGGTGCTGGTTGTTATATCTATTTAATAAGCTACAACATTAAGATTTTTGATTTTCAGCCCATTGTACCTACGTTACTGTTGGGACTGATTGTCTTTATTATTGCTAATCACTTTGGCAAAACACTTCAAAATAGGGATTAATATGCCTTGGATTCAATTAAAAATTAATACAACTAATCAATATGCAGAACAATTTAGTGATTTATTAGAAGAGAGTGGTGCTGTATCAGTTACCTTCCAAGATACTTATGATAATCCCGTGTTTGAACCATTGCCTGGCGAAACACGATTATGGGGAAATACAGATGTAATTGGTTTATATGATGCAGACATTGATACACATCAATTAATCAGCATGTTGCAAGCATCCCCACTTTTTTCAGATGAAATAACTTATAAAATAGAGCAATTAGAAGACAAAGATTGGGAACGCGAGTGGATGGATAATTTTCACCCAATGAAATTTGGTCAAAAACTTTGGATTTGTCCAAGTTGGCGTGAAGTTCCTGATCCTAATGCTGTTAATGTGATGCTCGATCCGGGCCTAGCCTTCGGAACCGGTACTCACCCTACAACTTCTCTATGCTTACAATGGCTAGATAGCTTGGATCTTAAAGATAAAACGGTAATTGATTATGGCTGTGGTTCAGGAATATTGGCTATTGCAGCATTAAAACTCGGTGCAAAATCTGTTATTGGTGTTGATATTGATCCACAGGCATTACAGGCTAGTCGTGATAATGCCGAGCGTAATCATGTTAGTGAACAGTTATCTCTTTTTTTAGCCAAAGATTTACCTGCAAATCTAGAAGCTGATATCGTAGTCGCTAACATCTTAGCAGGTCCACTTAAGGAACTTGAGCCAAATATTGAAATTTTGGTCAAACCTAATGGATTGGTAGGATTATCTGGTATTTTGGCGACTCAAGCAGACAGTGTTTATCAAGCCTACCAAGCAGACTTTCAGCTTGATCCGATTGTTACATTAGATGAATGGTGCCGAATTACGGGTAGGAAAAGCCAATCTAAATAACTTAAAATCATATTACTTGGTATTTTCATAAATTAAAGATGCCTATTGGTATCTTTAATTTATAATCTCAGCCTATTCAAGCCTAAAATAGTGATAAAAAACTATAAATCTAAATGAGAGTGTTCTATTAGCTTATTATTCGTTGTTGACCAGAGTAAATAACACCGCTATCTCCACGAAAAAAACCGACTAATGTCAATTGGCATTGTTGGGCCGTTGTTATGGCTAACGAAGTAGCTGCTGAAACGGCAAATAAGAATTCTACACCACATTTAGCTGCTTTTTGTACCATTTCATAACTCGCCCGACTAGAAACTAGAATAACACCTTGTTGTTGTGTTTGTTTAGCACGGAAGCCTAATAATTTATCGAGTGCCACATGGCGACCAATATCTTCAAATCCAGCGATAAATTGTCCCTTAAGATCTAACCAAACTGCTGCATGTGTGCATCCTGTTTGTTCTCCAACGATTTGTATTTGCTTTAACAGTGGTAAACTATATTGAAAATCATTTAACTTAATTTGATTTGAAAATGGTAATGTTTTAAGTGTTTGATATATTTGATTAAGTTGTTCGGTTCCACAAATACCACATCCTGTACGGCCGGCTAAACTACGGCGTCTCTCTTTAAGTAACATAAACCGTCTGCTTGCCAATTCAATATTAAGTGTAATACCTTTTTCGTTGTAATCTATATCAATACCATAGATTTCACTCACATTTTCAATAATACCTTCCGTTAACGAAAAACCAATCGCAAAATGAATCAAATCTTTTGGGGTTGCCATCATTACTACATGGGAAATACCATTATAAACTAGGGCCACGGGAACTTCTGCTGCAACAATATCAGTTTGGGGCGGTAAAATGATATCTTTATTAAATTTATCAACAATTACTGTATTTTCTACTTTCATCCTTTTACCTTTATATTAAAAATGCTCTTTTTAAAACCAAATTTATCAGATCAATGACCTTATTAATGCCATTGCTGCCATACCGACAATGACAACCCACATTAAATTCCGAGTGACAATAGCGCTTATTATAGTTGGTATAGCGGCTAGAATATATTCAGTGTGCATTATTGGCCATGTATCTTTTTGATATAACGTCAAACTTTGTACTAATAATGCAGTTAGTATACATAAGGGTATATAGGATAAAAAATCAGTGATAATTTGAGGAATGTGAACTTTTCTTACTAATAAAAATGGAATAACCCTTGGCAACCAAGTAACAAGTCCACAGCCCAGTATAACTAGCAGGCTATAAATACTTATTTGCATTTTTCAATTAATACTCCTATAAAACATCCTAGTAATGTAGCAACTATGATTGCCAACTCGGGAATCATTATTCTCATTAAAAAAATCATTAAAATAGCCACAATAAATATAACAAAAAGATTATGTAATTTAGAATGTTTTTTATCATTGATAAATTGTAAATAAAGTAAACCAATAAACATAGCAATTAAAGAAAAATCAAAACCAAATTGATAAGGATCCGGTAACCAATTTCCAAGTATTGCTCCTGTAATACAAGACATAATCCAAACCAAATAAGCGGTAATATTTAATCCGTGCATCCAGTTTGCATCAATCGTTTTTTGTTGACTAAACGCATTAACTGCCACTGCAAATGTTTCATCAGTTAATAATGTTCCAATACCAATATTATTGATTAAAGAAAAACGTTTGAAGAAAGGTGCAATCGTCATTCCCATCAATAAATGACGTAAATTAATTAAAAACACTGTGAAGATGATGACCATAATAGGAGCTGTTGTTAATAATAGACCGGTGATAATAAATTGAGCAGCACCGGCATAAACAATGATAGATAATAAAGTAATTTCTAGGATTGTTAGATTGGCTGCTTTACCAATAATACCAGCAGCGATACCAATACCAACATAGCCAAATAAAGTAGGAATACAATCAATTATGCCCTTTCTGAATGAAGAATTCATATTTCAAAATAGAATGGAAACGTTTGCAGTTAATTATAGAAAATAACAAACCTGAAAGCGATACTTACTTTCGTCTGCAATAAAAACAAAATTATTAATTATTATTTTTTTTGAAATTTTTAAAATTGCTTTAAACAATTTTTTAGATAATGAACTGTTGTTAAGGTAAAATATCTGTCATTAACTTACTTTTAAATTATTTTGAGATAATGAATATGTCAATACATGAAATCACTTTAGTGACAATGGAATTCATCAAAGCTCATCAGATTTGGGCGTTACCAATCATTTTTTTATTGTCTTTTGGTGAATCTTTAGCAATTATCTCGTTGGTGATACCAGCCACCGCCATTTTATTAGCGGTAGGTGCGCTAGTTGGAGCAGAACTTGTACCTTTCTTACCTACTCTCCTTGCTGCTTCCCTTGGAGCGATTTGTGGCGACTGGATATCTTATTGGCTAGGAAAACATTATCACCATAAAGTTATTAATTCTTGGCCTCTCAAAAAACATCCTAAGCTTGTCTATCGCGCTGAACAATTTTTCCAACGTTACGGTGTGATGGGTGTGTTTATTGGTCGCTTTTTTGGACCACTTAGGGCGATTGTTCCATTAATAGCCGGTGCAATGCATATGCCGAATTTAAGATTCAATCTTGCCAATGTACTGTCTGCACCACTTTGGGCATTTGTGATATTGGCACCAGGTGCATTTGGTATGCAATGGTTAACCCCGTTATTTGGCTAAAAGATTGAATCCTTATCAAATGGAAATTAGTAACTTATATTGTACCTACGGTATAAGTACGCCGACCTGTTTTCCTTCCACACGATTCTAAATTAGTTTGTAATGGCGGGAATGGTAAAACGAGATCATGTTGGCGATATTCTTTGATAATCAATTGTTGAATCTCGCTACGTAATGGCATTCGATGCGACATTTCTGAGGCGAACATACGTAATTCAAATAGCTGTATTCCCTCTTGAATATCAACCAAGAAAACCTGAGGTTCTGGATCATTAAGGACATATTCGCTTTGCTTAGCCACTTTCAATAAAATGTCCATAACCAATTGAGTATTTGCTTCAATCGTTGCCGGAATGGTTAGTACTATTCGTGTAATAGCATCCGATAATGACCAGTTAACTAATTGCTCAGTAATAAAGGCTTTATTAGGCATCACAATTTCTTTTCTGTCCCAATCGACAATTGTGGTAGCCCGTGTATTAATCTTGGTAATAGTGCCCGTTAAGTCACGAATTGTGACAGTATCGCCAATGCGCACCGGCTTTTCAAATAACATGATTAGACCAGATATAAAATTAGCAAAAATTTCTTGTAAACCAAAACCAAGACCTACCCCCAATGCGGCGATCAACCATTGGATTTTAGCCCAATCAATGCCCACAAAAGAAAATGCAATCATACAGCCAACCATAAGAATAATATACTTACTTACAGTTGAAATAGCGTAACCTGTACCTGGGGTGAGATCCAAGTGTTGTAAAATACCCAATTCAAGTAAAGCGGGTAAGTTCTTCACTAATTGAATCGTGATCATTAATACTAAGATCGCAATAAATAATGAGCTTAGACTAATATATTGTTCGACTTCAGTACCATTAATAATGGCTTTAGTTCTCCATAGTTTGATATTGTCCATAAAGGCAAACGCTGAATGAAGCTCTGACCATAGTAGTATCATACTGATCAACGCTATCATAGCGATAATCGAACGCACTAACTGTAATGATTGCGCACTAATTACATCCAAATCAATAACCGGTTCATCAATAGCATCTTGGTTATTCACTGACGTAGTATGTTCATCTTCACTTTTAGCCCGTTGAGCAAGTCGATCAATACGTCGTTGTTTCGCTCGATCAAATTCAATACGGCGTTTTTGAATCCACATCCAACGACGGATCAAGAAGTAAATTACTAATAAGGCAAACCAAGTTGTGACTGAAGCCTCCAAACGTCCTAATAACACCTGAGCCGTCGACAAATAACCAAAACAGGTTGCAATAATGGCTATCCATGGAGCACTTAATATAATTAGCCATAAAATTCGGCTTAAAAGATTATCGCCCGATCCTCTTTTATCTATGTAGAGAGGTACACCCGCTCTATGAATGGCATTAGTCATAAACACTAAGGCGAAACACAATAATATAAAACCGAAACGCCCTATAGTCGCAGCAAATTGACGATTGTTATATTGCTCAAAACTCATGACTATCATTACTAACGGGATAACCACCCAAACAGATAATTGATAATACTTCATAGCAGAACGAACTTGTTGAGCAGTCCAGCCAAAATGCGCAATGAATAATCCTTTAGGCGAAGCTAAATAGGCACTAATAATAAATCCCCAAAGTATAGGTGCTGCAGCATTCACACCATAACCCAAAGCAACCACCGCAGGATATTGCCAATTAGCTTGCATTAAATAGCCAATAATAGCCCATAAAATTGGAATAGGAAGAGCCATCAGTAGAGAATAAATAACAACCTTAATTGTTAGTGAGAAACTATCTTGAGTAACCTTACCAACACGTAAAGCCGTTTTTTCTAAATATTGGTTATATTTAGGTTTCGCTTTAAAATCTATGTATACAGCAAAAGCAGCAAGCAATAAGAATAAGATTAAAGGTGACTTGATTATATCCAGACTAGCATTGTAAATCTGCGATAAAGTATCGACAGAAAACAAGGTGTAGGCCGTATCTTTTGCTAAATCAATCAGAAAAGATGTCGAAATTGGATTAACATCAGCGACCCAGAAAAAATACCGATGCGCTGCATCGTTAACACTATCAATAGCACTAATTAATTGACTATTCGCGATCTTCAGTTTAGTGAGTTCAAGTATAATTGTGTCATAACCCGACATCAACGTTTTCAATAAATCACGTTGTTCACGAAGTAATTGCCGATATTCATTAATTTTTCGGTTATCTAATTTAGAATTAGCTAAATTAGAATATTGCTCTAACTGTTTAAGAAAATTATTATCATTTAATTGTTGAACTTTGGCTTCAGCAATATCAGCATCAATTGCTTGTGGTTTTGGTTTTTCTGGTAGGTTAAGAAGTTGAAGACGTAATGTTTCACCTAAAGCAGTTGAAAAACTAAGCCATTCTCCTTGTTCATCAAGCGTTACTAACGTATTTTGAACATGTGAAATTTGAGCCAATATAGTATTTTGATTGGTTGTAATATGATCAAGCTGTTCTTTTTGCCAATTTAGACGGTTCTTTAATTCGCTATTCTTATTAGACAACTGCGCAATAATTTTAATCAAATCTTCATTATTTTCAATAGTTGGAATAGTATTAGCCTGAGTTACCGTACAAAAGAAGGCGATAATAAAAATGAAAATAAAATTAATAATATTACGCATGTTAAATAACTCTAATTAATTTTTGCCATCTTTTGACCAACTCGAGTTATATCACCCACTCTTAAGGAATCTACAAATTGCACACTATTTTGGGCAAATAGCGTTATCACAGTCGATCCTAATTTAAAGCACCCAAAATCTTCACCTTTCTCAACAGGGATTCCTGAAGCATAGGTCCACCGTTTCATAATACCATCTCTTGGAGGAGTAATAAGACCTTCCCATTTGGTTTCAATACTACCCACAATAGTTGCACCAACTAAAATTTGCGCAATCGGTCCTATTTCGGTTTCAAATAGGCAAATCACTCGTTCATTACGCGCAAATATATTCGGGATACTTTCAGTCGTTGCTTTATTTACTGAATAAAGTGATCCTGGTACGTAGATCATTTCTTTAAGTTTACCAGCAAAAGTGGCATGAAAACGGTGATAATTACTTGGTGCTAAATAAGTTGTAACATAGCTGCCATTTGTGAAATAACGGATCATTTCTGGATGACAAGCAACCAGCGAATCTAATGTGTAAGTATGTCCTTTTGCTTGTAATAATCCTTTATCCTGAATGGTACCAAATTGGCTAAGTACACCATCAGCCGGCATAACGATACTATTTTCCGATTCATCAATTGGTCGAGCATTAGGTTTCAAGTTGCGTGCAAAAAAGTCATTAAATGTTTTATAGTCTTCGGCTTTTTCAAATTCAGCCTCATTAAGATCGATTTTATAAAGCTTAATAAAGCCTTTGATCATTAATTGCGTAACACCACCTAATTGTTTACGTGCTAACCAACCAAACATACTCGTTAAAAGTTGTTTTGGTAATAGATATTGGATAATGGCTTTAATTTGATTTAACATGAGGTTAATTTCTCTTTTTGTTAATAACATAGTTACATTACGAATAATTATTCATCATCAAAATAATCTGCTGCATTAGCATAATTATCAAAACGAGACCATTGCCCCTGAAATTTCAGACGCACTTTACCGATCGGACCATTACGTTGTTTACCTAGAATAATTTCCGCAACACCTTTATGATCAGAAGTTTCATTATAAACTTCATCACGATAAATAAACATAATCACATCAGCATCTTGTTCAATAGAACCTGATTCACGTAAATCTGAGTTAACTGGGCGTTTATCAGATCGTTGTTCTAAACCACGATTAAGCTGAGAAAGTGCAACAACGGGTACTTGCAATTCTTTCGCCAATGCTTTTAGTGATCGCGAGATTTCAGCAATTTCTAAAGTTCTATTTTCCGATATATTAGGCACACGCATCAGCTGTAAATAGTCAACCATAATCATACTAAGACCATTATGCTCGCGATAGATTCGGCGTGCTCGTGAACGTAATTCCATCGGCGTTAAACCTGATGAGTCATCAATGTACATATTTTTCTTTTCGAGCAAAATCCCCATCGTGCTGGATATTCTAGCCCAATCATCATCATCAAGTTGTCCTGTTCTAATTTTAGTTTGATCAACGCGTGATAATGACGCTAACATACGCATCATAATTTGTTCAGCTGGCATTTCTAAACTGAAAATTAACACCGGCTTATCTTGCATCATTGCTGCATTTTCGCATAAATTCATAGCAAAGGTTGTTTTCCCCATAGATGGCCTTGCTGCAACAATAATTAAATCTGAACGCTGTAAACCAGCTGTCTTTTTATCAAGATCAATAAAACCTGTAGAAACCCCAGTTACACCATCATGTGGTTTCTGAAATAATTCTTCAATCTTTGCTACAGTATCTTCAAGAACTGATGTGATACTTTTAGGTCCTACACCTTGTTTAGCACGTTGTTCTGCTATTTGAAAAACCTTTGTTTCAGCTAAATCTAAGATTTCTTCACTACTTCGCCCTTCTGTAGCATAAGCATTATCTGCTATGTCATTGGATGCACTGATTAATTCACGTAATATTGCTTGTTGACGAATAATCTCCGTGTAAGCGACCACATTGATAGCACTAGGTGTATTTTTAGATAATTCAGCCAAATAAGCAAAACCACCAACATCACTCAAAATATCTTTACTTTCTAAACTCTCTGACAATGTAATTAAGTCAATTGGTATAGCCTTACTAGCCAAATTTTGCATTTCAGCAAAAATGAGTTGGTGGTGTCGAGAATAAAAATCGCGTTCTGTAATTGTTTCGGCAACACGATCCCAACGTTGATTATCAATCATTAAACTGCCTAGTACAGCCTGTTCTGCCTCAATAGAGTGTGGTGGTAATTTCGAGCTATGAATGTTAGCTTCACGCTCTTGTTTAAAGGGTTTATTTGTCATGGATTATTTACATTAAGTTATTGACTCAATACTACAAAAGTAGTTTAACATTATTCTAAGTTAGTTTCATTAGTGATAATAATACCGTCATAATTTACTTTTATTATAACAAGCATATTTAATAGTTAATTAATAAATAATTTAATCGATGCGTTTCAAAAATTGTTTGAGTTTCAAACCTAACAATAAAAGAGAAACAAAATAAGTGACTATACCTGCTACCACTAAAATTAGCAATCGACCGAAACGTGATAGCATACTCCCTGTTGACCAATCAGGTAAAAGTTCACTACCAAACCATAATACCAGTGCCATAATAATAACAGCAGTAGATACTCTTAAAATAAATGGTAACCAGTGAGGTTGCGGTTTATAGTGTCGCTGTTTTATTAATTGCCAAAATAATAATGTGGCATTGAAACAGGCAGCAATACTTATTGATAGGGCTAGGCCTGCATGTTTAAAAGTACCGATCAATGCTATATTCATTAACTGTGTAAAAAGTAAAGTAAACATAGCAATTTTGACTGGCGTTTTAATGTCTTGTCGAGAATAAAATCCAGGCGCTAATATTTTTACTAACATCAAGCCTAATAAACCAAATGAATAAGCAATTAATGCTTGTTGCGTCATGATAGTATCAGTTTGGGAAAAATGTCCGTATTCAAATAATGTTGATATTAGAGGTTTTGATATTACACCTAAACCAACTGCTGCAGGTAAAGCTAATAATAAACAGAGACGTAATCCCCAATCTAGCAATTCTGAATATTGTTTGAAATCACCTTTCGCAACACTTTTCGATAAAGAAGGCAATAATATAGTACCTAAAGCAACCGCTAGCACACCCGAGGGAAACTCCATTAGCCGATCAGCATAATACATCCATGATACGGATCCTGAAATAAGAAAAGATGCAAAAATTGTGTTAATGATTAATGATATTTGCCCTACCGATACGCCTAAAATTGCTGGACCCATTTGCTTTAATACTCGCCACACACCACTATTTTTTAAATCAATACGTGGTAGGACTAACATACCAATCTTTTTTAAATAGGGTAATTGATATAGCAATTGTAGAATGCCACCCACTAATACTGCAAACGCAAGTGCCAAAATTGGTGGATGAAAATAACTTGATGCTAAAAGAGTAAAGCCGATCATACTTAGATTCAAAAAAACAGGGGCAAAAGCAGGCACCGAAAAACGATTCCAAGTATTTAGTATTGCACCAGTCAACGAAGCTAATGAAATAAACAGAATATAAGGAAATGTAATACGTAACATTGTCGTGGCTAATTCAAATTTTTCCACAGGTTCACTGAAACCCGGTGCCGTAATATAAATAATAATTGGTGCCGCAATAACGCCAACTATTGTAATAACAGCGAGAACTAATGTTAATAATCCAGCAATATAGGCGATAAAAGTTCGGCTAGCCTCATCACCTTGCTGACTCTTATATTCAGCTAATATTGGAACAAAAGCTTGTGAAAATGCGCCTTCTGCAAAAATACGACGCAATAAATTAGGGATTTTGAATGCTACGAAAAATGCATCGGTTGCCATGCCAGCACCAAAATAACGTGCAATAATCGCATCACGAATAAAACCTAATAGACGTGAAACCATCGTCATAGAACTGACGGTAGCTAATGACTTAAGAAGATTCATTAATTACATTTTAACCTATTATTAATTATTACTTATCTTTTAATCCAACGATTAAGATCTTTAGGAATATACTGATCCATCGTTTGCAGTAAATGAGAAGGTGAATCTGACACAATCAGCGTATTATAGAAACTTTGTCGTATAAAACCCTCATTAACCGCATGATTTAAAAATTGCAACATAGGTTGCCAGAATAGTTTAACATTCAATAAAGCAACAGGCTTCTCATGGTAACCGATTTGTGCACCAGTCCAGACTTCAAAAATTTCCTCTAATGTGCCTGATCCACCAGGCATAGCAATGAAACCATCTGCAAGTTCAGCCATTCTTGCCTTGCGGGCATGCATATCGTTAACGACTTGTAATTGGGTAATACCATGATGGGCGGTTTCAGCCTTTACAAGTGCTTCTGGTATAATGCCGATGACTTCTCCGCCATTTTCTAATACCTCATTAGCAATAACTCCCATCAACCCTTTATTGCCTCCCCCATATATCAATCGTCGATTTTGACTAGCAATTAATTTACCTAACTGTTTAGCTGCTGTTTGATATTCAATATCCTGCCCTAAACTTGCCCCACAAAATACACAGATGTTCTTTTTCATTTATGCCAACAAATTAAAATATTTGAAGTTAATTATTTTATCATAATATCAATTATGGTAGGTTATTTTATTAAAATGATTACTGACTAACCAATCAAACTCTTTTTAACGTTTTTTTATTGACTCTTTTGCAAGAGATCGTTAATATTCCGCTCCATATGTTCCTCCATAGTTCAGTCGGTAGAACGGCGGACTGTTAATCCGTATGTCACTGGTTCGAGTCCAGTTGGAGGAGCCAAATTTCAAATATTAAAACCTGCAAGAAGCAGGTTTTTTTATGTTCACTCAACGTCTATTAACACATTCTATCATTATCAGTACCTTGATTATTTTCTCAATTAAATTCGATACGTTATTAAAATATTAAATTTTCAATAAAAAAAAGCGAGGAAATAACCTCGCTATTATTATTAAATTATTAGTTAAAGCAATAACAAAATAAGTTAAGCAACCGATTCTTCTGCTTCTTTTTCTAGATTAGTTTCTGGCTTTTTAATAATAGCATAAATAGTACCACCAACAATTGAACCAATAGTAATTGCTAATAGATATTTAACCGGATGTTCTACTACGCCAGGAATAACTAGCGCAAACAATCCACCATGTGGGGTTCTTAATGTTGTTTCCCATAATAAAGCTAGTCCACCTGCAATGGCACCGCCGATGATACAACTTGGTATCACACGAAGCGGATCTCGAGCTGCAAATGGAATCGCACCTTCAGAAATAAAACATAACCCTAATACAAATGCTGCCTTACCACTGCCTCGTTCAGTTTCATTGAATTTATTACGTGCTAAAAAGGTTGCAATACTCATCGCTAAAGGAGGCACCATTCCGCCTGCCATAATTGCAGCCATTGGAGCATACTGTTGCGTCGCAATAAATCCTACACCTGATGCATAGGCAACTTTATTCAATGGTCCCCCCATATCAGTACACATCATGGCACCTAAAACAGCACCTAAAATAACTGCTGATGAAGAGTTACCCATATTTTCTAACCATGCATCTAATGCTGCCATCAAATAAGCAATAGGCCCTCCAATGACAAATTGCATAGCCAAACCAGTAGCTAAAGTTGCGAGTACTGGTACTATTAAAATTGGTTTTAATGCGCTCATACTCTGTGGTAATTTAATAAAGCGAGTTAACAACAATGCTACATAACCAGCAAAATAACCTGCAACAATTCCACCTAAGAATCCTGCCTTAATTTCAGAAGCTAAAAATCCACCAACAAAGCCAGGGGCTAAGCCAGGTCTGTCTGCTATTGAATAGCTAATGTAACCCGATAATAATGGAATCATTAATTTAAAAGCAAGACTTCCTATTTCGCCAAAATGAGGTTCACCAACTAATGTATTGACCATCGATGTTTTGGTCACTTCGACACCCTCTACTATAACTTTAACGAGCTTAGGAACATCTTCAAAATGACCTAGAGCAAAAGATAAGGCTGTAATTAATCCACCCGCTACTACCATCGGTAACATATAAGAAATACCGGTTAACAAATGCTGGTAAATACCTTTTTTCTCTTTTGTTGTCGTGGATTTTACTGTAGAAGTTGGTTGATAAATTTGCGCTTCTTTAAATGCACGATCAAATTCTTGAGCTGTTTTCTTAAGTGCCGGTCCTGTCTTTGTTCGATAAACCAATTTTCCGGCAAATTTACTTAAATCTACCTCAATATCGCATGCCACGATGACAATATCAGCTGAAGCAATTTCTTCAGCCGTTAATTCGTTACCGACACCGACCGATCCACGAGTTTCAACTTTACACCACCAACCACGCTTTTTAGCTTCCTCTTCTATTGCTTCGGCTGCCATAAAGGTATGTGCAACACCCGTAGGACAAGCCGTAATCGCCACAATTCTTTTCATGTCAGAATCAGCTGACGTTGCTTTCTCATCGACGGAAGACATGATATAAGATTTAGCTTTTGTAGCTGCATCCTTCAATATTTGTTTTGGATTAGCAAAAACTTCATCTACATTTGATACTGAATATACGTTTTTCCCATTAAGAACTAGATCGGTCGACGTACCCTTACCAATCAAAATCGTTACATCAGCAGTATTCACATTTTCTGCAATTGTTTCATTTATTTCCTTTGCAGCTAAATTTAATTCTGCTTTTATTAGTTTAGCAATTGCAGGTCCCGTTTGATTTGTCGTAGTAATATATATACTCATTTTTTCTCCTTTCCAGCAATGGTATTTATTTGCTCAAGCATACTATTTAATTTAGCCATATCTGAAATACCGACTCCAGCTTGGCTAACCGATAGCGCTGAAACAGCAGAGGCGAAAATTAAAGTTTGTTGAATTGAAAAGTTTGATAATAATCCGTGCACAATACCAGCAACCATTGTATCGCCAGCCCCAACCGTACTAACAACCTGGCATTTTGGTGGTGTAGCAATCCAGTATTCATCTTTGGTTACCCACAATGCACCTTTGCTTCCTAAAGAAACAATGACATTGTTTATACCTTGATTGACTAGATCCATCGCAGCCTGTTTAATTTCGTTAATTGATGTTAATGGATAACCAACTAACATTTCTAGTTCTTTATCGTTAGGTTTTATTAACCACGGTTTAGCTTTTAACCCAGCAATTAAAGCATTGCGACTACTATCAAAAATAACTTTGGAACATATTGATTTTACTTGTTTAATCCAATCAGTAAAATCTTCCAAATTGATTCCTGTTGGTAAGCTACCGCTGATAACAACAATATCTGTGTTCTTTATGAAATCAAGAGAACTCTTTACGAAATTTGCCCATTGTCCTTCATTAATTGAAAAACCGGAAAAGTTTAGATCAGTGACCTCGCCATTCTGGTCAGTCAATTTAACATTAATACGTGTACTTCCAGTTACTGTTTGAAATTTATTTTCAATACCTAATTTGTCAAAGAGATGATTAAATGCTTCGCAATTATCTTCTCCTAAAAAACCCCCAACGGTTACCTGATGATCTAAATCACATAATACCTTAGCGACATTAATTCCTTTCCCTGCCGGTAAAAAATCATTGGTATTTACTAAATTAACGTCTCCAAGTTCAATGTTTGGGCAATAACCTAATAAATCATAGGCAGGATTCAATGTGAAAGTTACAACTCGATTACTCATTATTCACTTCCTTCTCCAAAACCATCCGCAATAGCTTGACCTATAGCATCTAATGCTTGTAAAGCATCTTCACCCTTAGCTATAACTTGTAAACGATGGCCCTTTTTAGCACCTAGAGTCACAATTTTCATTAAACTGGTTGCACTAACTGGTTTTCCTGTACCATCAAGATTTGCGATGGAAATTTTACTATTAAATTCTTTTGCTATCTTAACTAGCATTGATGCAGGACGAGTATGTATGCCATTTGGATTGATTATAATAAATTCTCGAACCTGCGTTGCATCGTCTGCCGATGGTTCTTGTATGGTCGAGGTATCATTAGTTTTTGATGGATTACTTTGAGGACTATCATCCATCAATAATGATAAAATTTGAGTTTTATCACCCTTGACCAATTGAGACAATTGCTGATGATATGATAGAGAAGCTAACCGATTCATAATCGGATTAATAGCATCATTTTTGCTGGCGATAGTTAGTAGCATCTTAACGGGTAAATTGTCTTCTGTAAGATCATCACTTACACGACTAATCACAATAGCATTTTTTAAATTACCTTCATGACTATCGTTTAACCAAACACCATTTCCAAGATGATAAGGTTTATTATCCAAAGCATTTATAACAAATTGAGTGTCGATTGCTTTAATATATTTTAATCTTGATGCATTTAAAGCTTGTAAAGTAGCTAGATCATCTGCTGGAATATCTAATAACAATAGTGAGTCATTTAATGTGACTGATTCATCATCAGTTTCATCTTTTTTGCCTGTTAATAATGTAATAGCATCTTGTTTGGTTTGAATCTGTTTGATTCTTGTTTCTATATCATCATCACCAAGCACATGCGTTAATTGACGCAATAATGTCAAATGCTCATCTGAGCTTGCAGCAATACCAATAGCAATATATGCTTTCTCACCATCATCGCCCCATGCAACACCTTCTGGAAAACAAAATACTTGTACGCCTGTTTTCTTAACTAAATGTCGAGTTGTCGTTGTACCATGAGGAATGGCAATGCCACTGCCTAAATAAGTAGCAGCTTGAGATTCACGTTCTAACATGCCATTGACATAACCTTCTTCAACATATTTTTTTTCAGTCAAGGCATGAGCTATTTGTTTTATAGCTTCTTGTTTATTATCAGCTTGCTGATTCAAATAGATATCATCTTGCGTGAGCTGCAACATAAAAACTCCTTATTCATCATTTTTTGGGAATACGAATCTAACAATCAATTGAATCGTTTCAGCTATAATGCTAAGAAAGACCCAATTTAGCAATCTATTTTTATTCTAATTATAAAGAATGAGATTATTATCACATTTTTACTAAGGAATTGGTTTTAAAACTATAACGATTTAATCGTCCTCGGTATTTTAATTTTCGATTAATTTCAGTATAACCCGGTTCATAATTGTCCTGCTTAACCAATTTATTAAGTAAGGTATTGACTGTTACTTCAGCTATCATTTTATGATCTTGAGCAAGGCTAATGACATTACACGGCAAGAAATCCAATAATTCATTATCGCCAAAGGTTGCGATAACCAAATTATTAGGTAGTACTTGATTTTTTGATAAGATCGCATCAATTACGCCTTGTAATAATGAAAAAGATGTCACAAATAATGCATTTGGCATGGCATTATGATGTAACCAGTTTTTAAAGCAATAATAAGCAGCTTCTCGGCTATAATCTTCTGCGTAAAGGTAATCAATATGATTTCTAATAGATTTAGCACTTGTCTTGAATCCACATTTACGCAAATAGCTAATGAATAAATCGGGAGAAGCACCAACATAGACAATATTTTCATTACCAATTAAATTGATAAATTCAGTTGCTAATAACTGAGCATCACGTGAATCAGCACCCAAAATACTTTTGAATTTAGAGGGATTTAAAGGTCTATCTAGTCCAAATATTGGAATATTATTATTATCCCAATGATCATAAAAAGAATAATCAGAAATAAATGAAGAAGAAACGATAATAGCGTCAACGTGTCTTTGCTTTAAATGGAGTATACAACGTTTTTCGATCTCAGGATTATCTTCTGAGCAAGATATTAACAATTGATAGCCAGATTCTCTTACCTTTTGTTCAAGATGATTAGCAATTTTAATATAGCTACTGTTTTCTAAGTCTGGAATGATAATACCTATTGTATTCGTCTTGCCAACTCTTAAGCCAGCTGCAACAATATTAGGTCGGAAATTATACTTTTTTACAATTTCTGTTACTTTTGCTATTGTTTTATCGCTAACCCTATATTGTTTTGCCTTACCATTTATAACATAACTAGCAGTAGTTCTAGATACACCAGCTAGGCGGGCAATTTCCTCTAGTTTCATTGTTATTATCTCGTAGAGTATTGATATAAAATAAAGAATTTACCACAAAAACCACAGAAAAAGGAAGTGTTAAAAACATTACTAAAGTAACCATTTGAATTTAAATAATATTATTTCATAATTAATTATAAATGTTTATAATTAATGCCTTATGTTTAAAAAATAGTATCGATAGAAGAACATTAACAAAAGTAACGCTAAAATGACAAATAAAAGTCAACAAATATTCTACAAAGAAGTTTACATATCTATCAATCTTTATTTTTTAATAATAGTTTTTATTACAATCATTTAAATCATGAAATCAGAGTAGAGAAAAAATAATTTATTTTTTTACAATAAATTTAAAATTATGCTATTGATGATTTTGTTATATGACTATGAATTAACAAAGCTAACTGCTAATGATAAATAAGTCAGTCTTTATGAAAATAAATCAAGCTATACTGTTCGATGATATGTATATGAAATAAATATGAATAGAATTAAAATAGGATGACTTGAGGATGTTGGTGGGTCGTGAAGGATTCGAACCTTCGACCAACGGATTAAAAGTCCGCTGCTCTACCGACTGAGCTAACGACCCGTTCGTTATTTCGGGTTGCATAATACTTGTGTTTTTCTACTTTGGCAACCCTTTTATTTAATTTTCTTATTGATAGCTTACTATTTAAACGTTTTAGCCTAAAGTCGCTAATTTATTGTTAGTTGCTGATATAATTGATTTCTCTTTTGGATATTGGATAATCACTTGTTCAAAAACAGCTTTAGCTTTTGCTTTTTCACCTTTATCTAATAAAATCACGCCAATCTTATATAAACTATCTGCTGCTTTTGCTGATTTAGGATAATCTTTTACAACTACAGCAAAATAGAAAGATGCATCATCTTTTCTACCCTGTTTATAGCACAGTTGTCCTAACCAGTAATTGACATTAGCACGATAGGATGATTTTGGATAATCTTTTAGGAACTGTTGAAATGCTGTAATTGCAGCTTTGGATTCTTTACCGTCAATGACAAATTTAATAATAAAATTATAATCTGTTTTTTCATCTCCTGACGGTGTCCAATTCGCTAAACTAGTTGGTACCGATTTAACTGTAGAAGCTGATGTTCGGGTAGTATTATTTGGACTTGAATTATTAGCTAACTGCTGCAAAATTATTTTTTGACGTTCAATTGTTTGATTTAAAAGGTAAGTTGTTTGTTCTAATTGACCTCTTAATTGATCAACTTCTGTTTGTAATTCTGTAATTTGCTGTTGATATTCCGTCAATAATTGTCCATGTGCTTGAACAACTCTGTCCATTTGAGAATTAGCACAAGAATGAAATGAAAAAAAAAGAATTGATAAACTTGCGAATTTTTTAAACATTAACTTCAATAACCTTCATAAATTAGACTCAAAAAACAAGAGGCAATATGGCGATTCGATAATGTATATTATTATTTAAATGCATCATTAGTAATCTCACAATACATCTAGAATAACGGCTACTAAAGTAGCCGTTTTAATTAGTATTAATATACAATTACTGCTCGACGGTTTTTAGAATATGATGCTTCATCATGTCCTAAAACAGCAGGTTTTTCTTTACCATATGACATTATAGATATTTGACTTGCGGCAACACCACGACCTTGTAAGTAAGCTTTAACAGCTAAAGCACGACGTTCACCTAATGAAATATTATACTCAGGGGTACCACGTTCATCAGCGTGTCCTTCAATTACAATATTAAATGATGGGTGACTAATTAAGAATTTAGCATGTTCATCAAGTGCTTTTGTAAATTCGGATTTAATATTATATTTATCAAAATTGAAGTAAACAGTATTAATCTGACGCATATTTTCAATTTGTTCAGAATCGGATACTGTAGCTTCGGGTGAATGATAAACATTTTTATTCGGTTGGTTAGATGTACTACATGCAGTAGCTACCACTAATGGCATAACGAAAAATGCACATTGCATAAGTTTAGATAATTTCATTTATAACTCCTCATAAATTCTAATAAAAATATTACATTAATATAAATATATCGCAGATAAGATCAACGCAAAATCCGAGCTATATTTAATGTACTATCAATTCTCAATCCCTTTAAGCGATTTTTCGAACCAAAATTACGTTAAATTTGATTTTATCTTCGCTAATTTTATATAAATCCATGAATACAACACTTACTATAACAAATAAACACACTTTTATAAATAAGGTGACCAAGCTGGGAATCTAGCTTGTCCATCAGTTGCTGGTAACTTAGCTTTAAAATTACCATCTGTAGAAACTAAATTTAAAATGGTTCCCAAACCCTGTGCTGAACTATAAATAATCATCGTTCCATTAGGAGAAATACTTGGCGTTTCATCTAAAAATGTATCCGTCAATTTTTGATAACCATTCGTCGCAAAATCAAATTTAGTTACATGTTGTTCACCATTATTTGTTGAAATCATAGCTAGAAAACTTCCATCGTTGGAAACTCTTGCATTTTGATTTTGTACGCCATCCCAAGTTATACGTTGTGGTAGACCATTATTGATATTGATTGAATACAATTGTGGTCTACCTGTTTGGTCTGAAGTATAGACAATAGTCTTATTATCTGGCATCCAAGAAGGTTCAGTACTGTTACTTCTACCAAATGTTAAACGCTTAATTTTCTTATTTGATAATTCCATCATGTATAAATTCAAATTACCATCTTTCGATAAAACAAATGCCAATTTTTTTCCATCTGGTGAAAATGCTGGTGCACCATTATGTTGCGGAAAATCTGAAACTTTTTCAATTTCACCGGTTTCTAATGTCTTAATTACCAATGCTGATTTACCACCATCAAAGGTAACATAAGCTAACTTTTTGCCATCAGGAGACCATGTTGGAGACATGAGTGGTTGCATTGATCGATGGATTGTAATTTGATTATAGCCATCATAATCCGATACCCTTAATTCATGAGTATATTTTCCGCGATTCATCTTCACGACATAAGCAATGCGTGTTCTAAATGCCCCTTTTATTCCCGTTAATGTTTCAAAAATTTGATCACTAGCAGTGTGAGCAGCATAACGTAACCAACGTTTTTCAATTGAATATTGATTTTGTGCTAATACTTCACCTGGATTATTAACTGTATCGACTAATTGATAACTAATTAAATAATTACCTGAAGCATCAACTTTCATGTTACCAACAACGACCGCATCTATACCAAGTGCGCTCCATGCTTTAGGTGTAACTGCTGATGCCGTATCAGGTAATTGAGGCATTTTTCTAGAATCAATTGGATTAAATTTACCACTATTACGTAGATCTGAAGCAATAATACTATCTATATCTTGAGGAGGAGCTCCATTACCGATCCATTTGAAAGGAACAACTGCGATGGGTTTAGCAGTATTTATACCATCAGTAATAATAATTTTAATATCAGCGTTCGAGAAAGTAGCAAAAAACAAAATAAAACAACTTATTAGAAAGCGATATGAAAATTTTAACATCATAAAATTCCTTACATAATTTTGAAACTAACTATTATTACACATTCGAAAATATCGCTGTATTATCACTCATAATATTTCATACATATTTTCATTAAAATTAAATTTATCAGCCTAAATCAGTACAAAAATTAATTTTATTTCGGGCTAAAATTAATATCTAAATTCTTAACTTCTTTATATAATTGATTATTCTTAGGTTTTGGGAAAATAGCTGATCGAGTAGCTGAAATAGCTTCACGACATAATGCGGGATCACCCTCTCCCGCACTGACATTTAATAATAGACCATCGGGTGCTAATTGTATTTTTAGATTACAATTTTTTCCTTGATAAAGCTTAGGATTTATAAATTTATTACTTATAGCACTCATTACCATTGATTTAAATTGATTTAAATCTGCTGAAGACGCGTTAACATCAGAACTTGGCGCCTTAGACGTCAAACCACCTAAAATATCGTTTAGATCTTTTTGTCGTTGTTTTTCTTCAGCAGCTTTTTGTTTAGCTAATTGTTCTGCTTTTAACTTCTCTTGCTTGACTTGTTCAGCTTTTAGCTGTTCCTGTTCAAGCAATTGTTTTTGTTTTTCAATCTCTTTTTTAACTTTTTCTGCTTCTAACAATGCCGCCTGTTTATCCAATTCAGCCTGTTTTTTTTCGGCCTCTATTCGTTCTTTTTCAGCTTTGGCATTTTGAGCGGCTAGTTTGGCCTCTTCTTCGGCTTTTTGTTTTGCTATCAATGCTTGTTTTTTTTGTTCTTCAAGTTGTTCTTTAGCTTTAATAGCTTCACTTTCGAGTTTCTGCTTTTCGGCTAAAGCCTTGGCAATCGCTTCTTGCTCTTGCTTTTGCTTTTCAGACGCTAAAAGACTTTCTTTTGCAAGTTGTTTTAAGCGTTGCTGCTCCGCTAACTGCTTTTCTTGTAATTCTTGAGCTTGTTTTTCAATAATCTGTTGTTGTTGTTGTTTTATTTGTTGGCTGGCTATTTCATGTTCTTTTAATCGCTGCTTTTGTTTATTCAAAATATTACTGTCAACCATAATGGCTTCAATTTGTTGCCCATTATCATTAATATTATAAGAAGATGAATAGTGCCATGCACTATATGCTAACATTGATATAAGCCCTAAATGGAGGATAATTGAAATAATTAAAGCTAAACTAAAATTAGATTTGATCTTCTTCGCCATAAGTATAATTAAAAACAGCCAAACTAATTTGTGTATTGTCGCATTAATGATGTTAAAAATCATCACAAATTTAAACGGTATTAAAACATTTCGACTATCTCAGTTAGTGATCTTCTGATAATTATGTTTATTAATTAATAAATTATGACATACTAAATAAAACTGAGTATAGGAAAGTATAGAAATTAGTATTAAGAATATAAAGAAATTATTACTTTTAAAAGTAAGTAACCTGTTGTTAAAACTAATAAAAGTAATAATAAAGAAAATAATTTATACCGGTTGTGTCATCAGACCTACTGATTTAACGCCAGCAGATTGTAACATATTTAAAGCCTTAATAATTTCTTCATAAGGGACATTTTTACCACCACCTATTAAGAAAATCGCTTTCTCATTTACACTTAACTGTTGTTTAACCTCAGCAATAATCTGTTCTCTTGTTAGATTACTGGAACGATCTTGATTAATAATTAAAGTATAAACACCAACACCTGAAACTTCGATAATAATAGGCTTATTTTCAGAAGTAGTTACAGTTTTTGACTCTGAGGCTTCAGGTAAATCAACCTCAACACTTTGACTAATAATAGGTGCTGTGGCCATGAAAATCAAAACCAAAACTAGCAATACATCCAACAAAGGAACAATATTTATTTCGGATTTTGGGGAATAACGCGATCTGCGACTCATTTTGCTACTTCCTAATTGCAATAGCTTGACGTTGTAAAATTGCTAATAACTCATCAATAAAGTTCAGATAACTTTGCTCAATTCTGCCAACTTTTAATGTTAAACGATTGTATGCGATAACTGCTGGTATGGCAGCAAATAAACCGATAGCAGTAGCAATAAGAGCCTCAGCAATACCTGGAGCAACCATCTGTAATGTTGCCTGTTTTACAGCACCTAGTGCTATAAAGGCATTCATGATCCCCCATACGGTACCGAATAAACCAACATAGGGACTAGTCGATCCTACTGTACCTAATAATGATATGTATCGGTCTAAATTATCAATTTCCCGATTCATAGATAAATGCATCGCACGTGAAGCACCATCTAATGCTGCAGTTGGCATATTAGGATTTATTTGATGTAAACGCGAAAACTCTTTAAAGCCTGAATAAAAAATATGTTCTGTTCCTTGAATTCCCGTCTTTCGTTGTTGAAGTTCATTAAAAAGGGTATTGAGATCTTCCGCAGACCAAAATTTATTATCGAAATAATTAATTTGCTTTTTAGCTTTAGAGAGTATCACACTTCTCTGAATGATGACTGCCCATGAAGCTATTGAACAAAATAATAATAATATCATTATCAATTGAACTAACAGACTTGCACTTAAAAACAAGTCAATAATATTCATATTTTCCACTTATAAAAACTCCGAAATAAATAACTTAGGAAAAACACAAGGTTTATTTTTATTTAGATCAACACAAGCAATTAATACTTCTGCCTCATTATAAACACGGTTTACTTCATCAATAATCTGTTGCTTAAAAGTTAGTGATGCTTTACGAACACTCACAACCTGACTTCTTACAATAAGAAGATCATCTAAACGGGCTGGCAACAAATAATTGATATTCATATTTTTTACAACAAAAGCTATTCTAGCTTGCTCTAATAAAGTTTGCTGTTGAATATTGGATTGTCGCAACATTTCAGTTCGCGCTCTTTCATAAAATGCCAAATACCGTGCGTGATAAACTACACCGCCGGCGTCGGTATCCTCATAATAAATTCTAATCGGCCAATCAAACTCTTTCATTATTATCAATATCCTAAAAATTATTAGGAATATTATATAGTGATTAATCTGAAATAAAATGATTATTATCATTAATAAATGAATATTTAAGCAAATTAGATTTTACTAATTTATTGATACTACTAATGATATATAATACAAGATATTAAATTAACCACTCAAGAATAAGTTAATTTGTAATAATACAACAAAAAATTATTAACTTTATAATTTTGTACGTATATCAATTTGAGCATCTGACTATCATATAATGACTTTCAAATGAAAACAATTATCATTAAAAATAAAAAAGCGAATATCTTACAATATTCGCTTTCATTAATATGAATTTTAAAAGATTATTGGTCGTTTAATTTTTTATCTAACCATAATCCAGTTCTAGCTGAAATCATACATGCAGCTATTACCACAGCAAACCAAATAAAATAATACATTTTATAACCTCTTTTATGCCGACTAATTTAGTAAAGTATATGATGATGTTTTTCAATATAACTTTTATTTAATCGACCAAACATTTTTATATATGACCAAATTGTATATAGTAAAATAATTGGTAAAAATATGACGACAACCCAGAACATTACTGTCAATGTTAATTGACTTGATGTTGCATCCCAAATAGTCAAACTTGCATTTGGCACTATGCTAGAAGGCATAATGAATGGAAAGGTTGTTATTGCAAATGTCATAAGTACACTTGCAATAGTTAAAGAGGATGTTAAAAATACCCAGCCATTTTTATCTTTACCTGACAAAATGATCGTCAAAATTGGCATAATAACGGCTAATGCTGGAACTGCCCATAATAATGGTATGGCATTAAAATTATTTAACCATGTAGTTTCTGTAGACACAGATTTAAATAATGGATGAGAGTCAGCACGGTGATCCATTACACTTGTAATCTCATAGCCATGTAATCCAAAGATTACCCATAAACCAGCCAAAATAAATGCAACCATAAGAATTAATGCAGAGATCTGAGTCGCTTTACGAGCCTTTAAGTATAGTTCACCCGTTGTTTTCATTTGTAGCCATGCCCCACCTTGAGTAACAATAAGCATTAAGCTAATTACACCTGCTAGTATGGCAAAAGGGTTAAGTAAGCCGAAAAAGTTCCCTTCATAATAAACGCGCAGGAAGTCGTCATATTTGAATGGAACACCTTGTAATAGGTTACCAAAAGCAACACCGAAAACAAGTGCCGGTACAAAGCTACCAATGAAAATTCCAAAGTCCCATAAGTTACGCCATTTTGTGCATTCCAATTTACCACGGTAATCAAATCCTAATGGTCTGAAGAATAATGCACAAAGGACTAGAATCATGGCTATATAAAAACCTGAGAACGACGCAGCATAAACATCTGGCCATGCAGCAAATATGCCCGCACCTGCAGTAATTAACCAAACCTGATTACCATCCCAGTGTGGGGCAATTGAATTAATCATAATTCGGCGTTCATTGTCCGTTTTCCCTATGATAGGTAATAAGATCCCAACACCCATATCGAATCCATCAGTAATGGTAAAACCAATCAATACGGCGCTGATGATTACCCACCAGATAACACGTAATATTTCATAATCAAACATTAACTTACTCCTTTACCTTAGTGCGTAACCGATTGTGGTTGTGTCATTTCATAATGATATTTACCAGTACCTAATGAACTAGGTCCTAAACGTGCATATTTAAACATCAAGAACAATTCTGCTATTAAGAATAAGGTATATAAACCACAAATTAAGAGCAAGGTAAATAAAACTTCACCAGCGGTTAAAGAAGAGTTAGCAACGCTTGTTGGTAAAATACCATCAATTGCCCAAGGTTGACGACCGTATTCTGCGACAAACCAACCACATTCACACGCGATCCAAGGGAATGGAATACATAAAACCATGAAACGATGGAACCAACGTAGGTTACCAATTTTATTTTTAAATGTTAGTAATACCGCTATAGCAATTCCTAATAACATTAAGAATCCTAAACCAACCATTATTCTAAATGACCAAAATAACGGCGCAACTGCAGGGATAGAATCTTCAACTGCAGCACTGATATGCGCTTGGGTAGCTTCTGGAATAGTTATATTATCACGATCTGTAAATCGTTTAACTAAATAACCATAACCGAGATCCTGACGGTGTTGCTCAAATTGTTTGATAACTTTCGGATCTTGGCTACCTTGCTTAATTTTTTGTAAACTATCAAACGCCAAAATACCGTTTCGAATTCGAGCCTCATTATCAACCATAATTTCTCTCAAACCTTTTACTTCTTTATCAAACGATCTTGTGGTGATAAGACCCATTACATAAGGTATTTGGATTTCGAAAAGATTTTTTTTCTGAGATTGAGAAGGGAAAGCAATGACGTTAAATGCCGCGGGTGCAGGTTGAGTTTCCCATTCACCTTCAATTGCAGCAAGTTTAGTCGGTTGAACAGTTGTCATTTCATGCCCGGCTTCATCACCCATTAAAATGACTGCAACAGACATGATAAAACCAAACATACTCGCAACTGCAAAAGAACGTTTAGCGAAAGCGGTATCTCTATTTCTCAGTAAATAATAAGAACTGATTCCTAATACAAATATAGCCCCGGTTACATAACCTGCAGCTACGGTATGGAAAAATTTAAATTGCGCAACAGGACTGGTTATTAATTCAAAAAAATCAACCATTTCCATTCTTGCATTAAAAGAATTAAATTCTGAACCAATTGGGAATTGCATCCAACCATTAGCAACTAAAATCCAAAGTGCTGATAAATTCGAACCAAAGGCAACACAATAGGTAACAATTAAGTGCTTAACTTTAGTCAAGCGCTCCCAACCAAAGAAAAATAGACCTACCATAGTTGACTCTAAGAAAAAGGCCATTAGACCTTCTATTGCTAAAGGTGCACCAAAAATATCCCCTACGTAATGAGAATATTGAGACCAGTTCGTACCGAACTGAAACTCCATGGTTAAACCTGTAGCAACACCTAGAGCAAAATTAATCGCAAATAACTTGCCCCAGAATCTTGTCATATCCTTCCATATTTGCTTACCGCTAACTACGTATACCGTTTCCATAATTGCCAGTAAGAATGACATTCCTAATGTTAAAGGCACAAATATGAAGTGATACATAGCTGTTAAAGCAAATTGAAGTCTTGATAGTTCAACGATATCTAACATTTTTACTCCCTAGACTACAACAAAGCCCAAATTATTTTTAATTATAAAAAGTCAACGTATTGTACACTAAATATTATTAATAAAAATTAACTAAAATCAAAAAAAATTTAATTTATAAACTTTTTTATAGCGTTACTTAATTCTATTAAGCTTGGAACCACAATGACTCCGGCATTTTGTAAGGATTTTGTTTTTTCAATTGCAGTTCCTTTACCTCCCGAAATTATGGCTCCAGCATGTCCCATTCGTTTACCTGATGGCGCAGTTGCACCAGCAATATAACTAACAACGGGTTTTGTTACATGTTGACGAATATATTCCGCAGCTAATTCTTCGGCAGTTCCACCAATTTCGCCAATCATTATAATAATTTCAGTTTGTGGATCTTTTTCTAATAGAGATAAAATTGTAATAAAATCACTACCAGGGATTGGATCGCCACCAATACCAATACAGACAGATTGACCAATACCTATATCTGTTGTTTGTTTCACTGCTTCATAGGTTAAAGTGCCGGAACGAGAGACAATACCTACTTTACCTGCCAAGTGTATATGACCCGGCATAATGCCAATTTTGCATTGATCAGGTACGATAATTCCCGGACAATTAGGACCTATTAAAATAGTATCGGTCTGTTTAAGTTTTTCTTTAATATAAAGCATATCTAAAGTTGGAATACCTTCAGTAATACAAACAATCAGCTTTATACCCGCTTCCGCAGCTTCTAATATAGAATCTTTACCAAAAGCTGCGGGAACATATATCATACTAGCCGTTGCACCGGTTGCTTGAACCGCTTCTTTTACTGTATTAAATACGGGCAGACCTAAATGAGTTGTTCCCCCCTTACCTGGCGTTACCCCTCCCACTAATTTTGTGCCATATTCTAACGCTTGTTGAGAATGGAATGTACCTTGACTTCCAGTAAAACCTTGACAAATTACTTTGGTATCTTTATTAATTAAAACTGACATTTTGAACTCCATTCAACTAATTGGCTAAAGCAGAAATTTTTTGCGCTGCGTCAGATAAGCTTTCGGCACTGATAATATTTAAATCACTATTAGCTAGCATTGCTCGAGCAATTTCGGCGTTATTCCCTTCTAATCTAACTACAACCGGTATAGCTAAATCAATTTCTTCAATAGCAGCAATAATACCTTCTGCAATCAAATCACAACGAACAATTCCACCAAAAATATTAACTAAAATAGCCTTAACATGACTATCTGAGACAATTAATTTAAATGCTTCGCAAACGCGTTCTTTTGTTGTACCGCCACCCACATCAAGAAAATTAGCAGGCTCACCACCATATAATTTAATAATATCCATGGTTGCCATTGCTAATCCTGCGCCATTAACCATGCATCCGATATTTCCACTTAGCGAGACATAACTAAGTCCTTGTTTTGTCGCAATGGATTCTCGTTCATCTTCTTGGGTAATATCTCTTAATTGACTTAATTCAGGGTGGCGATAGAGGGCGTTATCATCTAAAACAATTTTAGCATCAACACATAACAGTTCCTCATCTTCTGTTATCACTAATGGATTGACTTCAGCTAATGATAAATCGTTCTCAATAAATAATTTTGCTAAATTGGTAAATATTTTTGCAAATTGATTGACTAGTTTACCTGTTAATCCTAACTTGAAAGCTAATTCCCTTCCTTGATAAGCACATGGACCAAGTAATGGATCAATAGGCATAGTGAAGATTAATTCTGGCGTGTTGGTCGCGGTTGATTCAATATCCATCCCGCCTTCGGTTGAAGCAATAATCACAACACGTTTCAGAGCCCTATCAACAACTGCTCCTAAATATAATTCTGTTTTTATTGAAGATGCTTGTTCAAGTAAAATTTTATTAACTGGTTGACCTTTCTCATCAGTTTGATAGGTTACTAATCTTTGTCCTAACCAATGTTCGGCAAATCGTTTAATCTCATCAAAATTTTCTGTACAAATCACACCACCCGCTTTCCCTCTTCCGCCGGCATGAACTTGACATTTCGCTACCCATTTCATTTGATTTTCTTGACTTGTTAACTCAGCCAATTTTTCAATTATTTCATCAACAGAATTACATAAATAATTAACGGGAACAGGTAAACCATATTTTTTAAACAACATTTTAGATTGATATTCGTGCAGATTCATAGCGATGTATTCCGAGCAATTAATAAAACAATTAGTGATAATTGTTTTATAAATAGATAAAACATAAGTATTGTTAAAGTGTAATCTAATAATTAATTATTGTGTAGTTTTCTAATTGCCTAATAAAAAAAATCTATGAAAATAACTTGTCTTATTGTTGTTTTTTATTTTGTGATGTTATAATTTTCGCTTATTTATAACAATGTAATGACTATAAGGTAAATATATGTCCAAAGTTGGAATTTTTTTTGGTAGCGATACCGGAAATACTGAGAAAGTCGCTCAACACATTCAAAAATTGTTAGGTGAAGATAAAGCCGATTTGTTTGATATCGCAAAAACTACCAAGGAAGAAATACAAAAATTTGATTTCCTATTTTTTGGTATCCCAACTTGGTATTATGGTGAATCACAATGTGATTGGGATGACTTTTTCCCTAATCTTGAACAGGTTGATTTTACCGGCAAAACAGTAGCTATTTTTGGCTGTGGCGATCAAGAGGACTATGCAGAATATTTTTGTGATGCAATGGGTACATTAAGAGACATCATTGAACCAAAAGGTGTGAAAATCGTCGGTCATTGGTCAACTGAAGGTTATCACTTTGAATCATCGAAAAGCCTTGTTGATGACAACCATTTTGTCGGATTAGCTATTGACGAAGATAGACAAGCTGAGTTAACGGAACAACGCATTAACCAATGGGTTGAACAAGTTAAACAAGAAATGGGTATTTAAGCATTAGAATAATATTTAGTTATCTTATCAAAATAGCTAATTTGTAATATCTAATATTGATAATGAGATCTTTTGTAGATCTCAATTTCAACATACAAATGCGCAAATGATTTTACAGAAGCTTAATTTCAAATAATAATATCCGCTCTTCATCGTTATCTAATTGTCCAACTATTTTTTTTTACAAATGAGTCAGATTAACTTCCATCAACTAAAAAATGATTAAATAAATCCCAATAAACAAATATCTATTTAAATTATCGATTAGATAGAATTTGGATTATCAAATTGGCAATACCAGTTAAAATGATTGCTTTATTTTTTTTAAATTTTTTTTATAATGAATACTAATTATGTGATAAGGGATTCAGATTTTTATGACAGTACAAGACAACAATGCGGCGCTAAAAAATGCAGGGCTGAAAATTACGTTACCAAGATTAAAAATTTTGGAATTACTACGGGATCCTCATCACCAACATGTTACTGCAGAAGATCTTTACAAAAGACTTTTAGACTTAGGTGAAGAAATTGGTTTAGCAACAGTTTACCGTGTTTTGAATCAATTTGATGATGCGGGTATCGTGACAAGACACAATTTTGAAGGTGGAAAAGCTGTTTTTGAGTTAGCAACTCAAACTCATCACGATCATCTCATTTGTTTAGATTGTGGTGAAGTTTTTGAATTTAATGACGAAGTGATCAACAAAAGACAAAAAGAAATCGCCAACCGATATGGAATTAATTTGACTTATCACAGTTTATATCTTTATGGGCATTGTTCCGGAGGTAACTGTAAAAAAGATTCTTCTCTACATAATCCAAAATAATATTATTTTCTATTCCAATTACATGATCTTTTATTTAAAATTCGGTAATTGGAATTATTTTTCATTACTCTCTTCTTCTACACAGGTTTAAACTCAAAATGCGACAATTACTTAATTTTATTCCATTAGTAGTTTTTTTCGTCTTTCTACTTGTTTATGACATGTTTGTTGGCATTAAAGCACTAATGATTGCTGCCACCCTATCCTTTATCTTAACTTTAATCGTTTATAAAAAAGTAGAAAAGTTAGAGCTTTTTTCTTTTTTAATGATTATCATTTTTGGTGGGCTAACCATTTTCCTTGATAATAAAGATATTTTTAAATGGAAAATTACCTTAATAAATTTCGGCTTTGCGCTTATTTTGTTAACTAGCCAATTTATTTTCAAGAAAAATCTCATTCAAAAAATAATGGGTAAAGAATTAAAGCTAAATATTTCCGTTTGGAATAAATTAAATATCATTTGGTCTTTATTTTTTATTGTATGTGGACTGGCTAATATTTATGTGATTTTTTATATGTCCGATGATTTCTTTGGCTTGTTCAAGGCATTTATCTTACCTGGTGCATCACTAGTCATTACAGTAATTTCAAGTATATATATCTATAAATATCTTGAACCGAATGATAAATCTAAATTAACGGAGTTTAAAAATCATGAATGAGACAGCTAAAAAACCTAAAGGTCAATTGGTATTACGTACTTTAGCTATGCCAAGTGATACAAATCCACATGGACACATTTTTGGTGGTTGGATTTTATCGCAAATGGATCTAGGTGGTGGCATATTGGCTAAAGAAATAGCCCGAGGAAGAGTAGTAACCGTGAATGTAAGTAGCGTAACTTTCCATCGCCCAGCTATGGTAGGTGATGTTGTTTGTTGTTATGCTCGTTGTTTAAAAACGGGTACGTCATCTATTACAATTGCAATTGAAGTCTGGGTTAAACGAATTTCTGATAATCACACTAATTTTGGGCAACGAGATTGTATTACAGATGCAATTTATACTTATGTTTTAGTTGATAAACATAATAAACCTCGTTCGTTACCCGAACAATTTCAACAGTATGATTCAACTAAAGACGATATTAGTAAACTAGCGTTATTTGATAATTAATAATGAACTTATCTGTAGATGTCTTTTATACATGGGGTAATACATTATTTTTAATCAGTTATTGGCTGATTATTGTTGCTATAACACTACGTATATTAATGAAAAGAAAGCCAACCACATTTGTGGTTGCTTGGTTGATGATTATTTATATCATACCGATTGTTGGTATAATCCTCTATCTCCTATTAGGTGAAGCGCATATTGGTCAGCAACGTGCTAAACGAGCACAAAAAATGCGCCCAACTATTAACCACTTTATTAATAAATCCCTTGATTTCCCATTTATCTTTACGGAACAAGTTAGTGATGTGGCTAAACCTTTATTCCAATTATGCAAACATCAAACAGGCTTAAATGGAATTAATGGAAATCACATTGAATTAATTCATACACCGAATGCTATTTTTGATGCGCTTATAAATGATATCAATCAAGCTAAATCAAATATAGAAATGGTTTTTTATATTTGGAATATTGGTGGTCGTGCTGATGAAGTTGAATATGCCTTAATCCGTGCGGCAACTAGAGGTGTCAAATGCCGAATTATGCTTGACTCCGCAGGTAGTCGACGCTTTTTTAATAGCAAGCAATCTAAAATAATGCGTAATGCAGGAATTCAGATTGTTGAATCCTTAAAAGTGAATCTTTTCCGATTTATCTTTCGCAGATTAGATATTAGGCAACATCGTAAAATAGCGATTATTGACAACCATATTGCTTATACAGGAAGTATGAATATTGTTGATCCTCGCTTCTTTAAACAGAATAAAAATGTTGGCGAATGGGTTGATGTTATGATTAGAATGAATGGACCGATTGTAACGCTAATGGGAGCTATTTATGCCATTGATTGGGAATTAGAAATAGGTGATAAATTATTTTTACCAAAGATAGTAGATTTTGCTGAAAAGCCTGAACAAAAAAGACATATTATGCAAGTAATCCCTTCTGGTCCTGGATATAGCGAAAATATAATTCAACAAGCATTATTGACAGCAATCTATTCTGCACAACAAGAAATCATTTTCACTACACCATATTTAGTACCTAGTGACGATCTTCTCCATGCTATTTGTACTGCAGCACAGCGCGGAGTAATAGTGAAGATCATCGTTCCACAAAAAAATGATTCTATTATGGTTGATTGGGCAAGCCGAGCATTTTATAGTGATTTGTTAGATAGTGGGGTTGAACTGTACCAATTTAAGAACAATTTATTACATACAAAAAGTGTGTTAATTGATAAGCAATTAAGTTTAGTCGGTACAGTTAATCTTGATATGCGCAGTCTTTGGCTAAATTTTGAATTAACCACTGTGATTGATGATAGTGAATTTGCTCATCATTTAGACATATTATTATCAGACTATTTTGCACAATCTGAACAATTAGAATTAGAATCATGGAATAAACGACCTTTTTGGCATCATATCATTGAACGGTTATTTTATTTCTTTGCGCCTTTGTTGTAATAACGTCAAATCATTAACTATATCTTGAATCATTGTTATTACATTTAAATAAATCATTTTTAGATTTTAATAACCATTTTGCGACAAATCGGGTTCAAAGAGATTATTTTCAAGATTGTAAACAGCAGTATCAACATGACCTTCAGGTTTGAGTTCAATAATGCGCCAGCCGGGCGCGTCATTTGCAACACTAAAATCACGACTTAATGGTTTGAATTGAACACAAGTTGATGGCGTAGAGAATGCCAAACAATGAGGTAATCGTTGTTGTGTAATTTGATGAATATGCCCCCAACCAACACCTTTAATCTGCGGTAATTGATTTATGAGGTTAATAAATTCTACATGATTAATCAGACTGTGTTTATCTAACCAATCACAATTAGACATTAAAGGATGATGATGTAAAAAAACCATTGCAAAACGATCTGGATACTTTTGCAACGAAGTCGTTAAAAATGCTAATTGTTGCTTTGAAAGCTCACCATATGTTTCTCCAACCACTTGACTATTAAGCATAATAATTAACCATTTTTCACCCAATAATACAATTTTGTTTTCTGGTAAACCTTGTTGTTTAAAAATATATTGCATATTTTCATGAATATCATGATTACCAGCTAACCACACACAGGGTGCCATAAATTGTTTTATTGTTTGAGCGAATTTCAAATAAGCAGCTTGACTGCCATCTTGAACAAAATCCCCAGTAGCAACGATTAAATCAAAATGCTCAGCACGCTTTTTAATATTGTCAATTACCGCAGCAAAACTAGCGTTAGTCTTAACCCCTAATAAGTTATTCTCATCATCGGCAAAAAGATGCGTGTCAGTAATATGAAGTATTTTGCCAACAGATTTTTTAAGTGGAATGATTAAATGTGAGTTCAATTTCAATCTCAGCAATTAACAAATTTAGCTAGTATAAGCCAATAAACACAATAATTCTGTTGCAAAGCGCACATTTTCTTTCAATCGCACATTTTTCATTCATTATAAGTTGTTAATTTGCTGATATTTAACTTTTTGACCATGCCTGCCTTAAGGTTTGATAATTTAATTGTAACCACTGTAAAGCGATTATTGAAGCTGCATTATTAATTAAACCACTTTCCACCCATTGGTAAGCTTGTTCACGGGTTACAACATGCACTTTAATATCTTCGTTTTCATCGGCTAAACCATGAATTCCTTTGGCTTTAGTCGCATCAGTTTCGCCAACAAAAATATGCAGTTGTTCCGTTAAACCTCCTGGACTTGCCAAGTAATTGATTATTGGTTTACAGCGACCGATATCTATACCGGCTTCCTCTTTTGCTTCTCTTCTTGCTACCTCTTCAAGAGATTCCCCTTCATGATCAACCATGCCAGCAATCAATTCTAAAATCCATGGGCTTTGTTGAGTTTCAATTGCAGCTATACGAATCTGTTCAATTAGAACCACCTGATCTAACTTAACATCATAAGCTAATAATACAACAGCATGTCCACGTTCTAGAATTTCTCGACTTACCGTATTACTAAGAGAACCATCAAACTTTCGATATTGAAACCGGTATTCCAATAATGAAAAAAAACCTTTATATAACACACACTTAGTTAAATTCACAACATCTTTTTTTGTGAAAGAAATTGGATTATTATCTTTAATTTGCATAATAGACACTCTATTTTTTAATAAAAAATGCGAATGAGTATAAACTCTGCTTATGCATATACTAATTATCTGTTAGAATTAAGCAATATGTTTCGTTAAAATAACTCTGTTTAATTTTGGGAAAATTCATGAAAAAAGTCTTACCCCTTCTAATCAGTATTGTCCTAGCCCCTTCTGCTTTTGCTGAAAACTTAATCCAAGTTTATGAACAAGCTAGATTAACTAATCCTGACCTTAAAAGTTCGATTGCAGATAAAGAAAAGGCTTATTCTGCTATTTCAGAGCAACGTGCAAGCTTGTTACCTCAACTCGGTTTAAATGCATCTTATGGATTAACTCATGGATATCGAGAAAATAAAGATATCAACAATAAAAGTGGTAAACTAGGTCTATCATTAAATCAAAGTATTTTTAATTATGCTAATTGGAAAAAGCTTGATATTACTAAACAGCAAGCGAGTGTTGCCGATATTGCATATCAATCAAAAGAACAAGCGTTAATTTTAAATACTGCAACCAATTACTTTAAAGTACTTAGAGCAATTGATACCTTAAGTTATGTAGAATCACAAAAGAAAGCCATCTATCGTCAACTTGAACAAACACGGCAAAAACATAAAGTTGGTTTGGTGGCAATTACGGATGTACAAAATGCTCAGGCAAATTATGATTTAACCATTGCTGAACAAGTAAGTTCTTTAAATGATTTAAATAATGCTTTGGAAGATTTACGTCAAGTGAGTGGTCGATTTTATGCTAATTTAGCTACTATTGATATCAAAGCTTTTAAAACTGAAAACCCATCACATATTAGTAAATTGTTACAACTTTCAGAAAATGCCAACCTTGATTTACTGACAGCTCGTTTGAGTCGTGATATTGCTAAAGAACAAATCAGACTTGCTCAATCTGGTCACTTACCAACAATCAGTCTTAATGCTTCAACGGGATTAAATAAGAATGAAAATTACGGTGATAAAGTTGGTGTTAACCGTAATGGCAGTCATTCTTATGCTGATAATAGTAAGATTACTGGTGCAAATACTATTGGTATTTCTTTTGATATGCCTATATTTACAGGAGGCGCGACGATGTCTCAAGTTTCACAAGCTCAATATAATTATGTTAGCTTTAGTGAAAAACTAGAGAGTACAAACCGTGCTGTAATCAATAAAGTACGCTCATCTTACAATAATATATCTGCTGCTATCAGTTCAATTAAAGCTTATGAGCAAAGTGTTGTATCTGCGCAAAGTTCATTAGATGCGACCCAATCTGGTTATGAAGTTGGAACTCGTACTATCGTTGATGTATTAACAGCTACTACTCAGCTTTATGATTCTAAAAAGAAACTAGCAAACTCAAAATATGACTATTTAATTAGTCTTTTACAAATGAAATCAGCGATTGGTACATTAACTGCTAATGACCTATTACAGCTTAATAGTATGTTAGGAAAAGAAACAACGACTTTAATTACCATCAAATAATATATTTCAAAACAAAAAACCTGCTTAAAGCAGGTTTTTTTAACTTAATTATCAATATTATTCAATAATAGCAGTTAAAGTTTTACCCGAGTTTGACCAGATTCGGTATTTAACTTGTACATCTTCCGGGTTATATACCACAATTGGTAAACGACTATTATAGTCCATTAAACCTAAACTATGTTTAATCGTAACAAATTCAGATTTACCTTCGAAATCTGGTGGGCACGCCATCAAAGTCGAAATACCATTTGTCACTTCACTAACGGTAAGGTATTGGTATCCCCAACCTTTCAATTCATTTATTTTAACATTACCTGCTAAACTACGGAAATTGCAATCAGTTGTCATTTGTTTACCGATTAACAATTCAACTTTAGCATCCTGTTCATTTTTCAATTGCGGAAGGTAAATTACAGAACGTACATATCCCGCTTCTGCTTCAGGATATGGAGCAATTTCATTAACATTTCTGACAGTATTTTTTGCTGCATTCGCTCCAGTACATGCTGTTAATAAAATAGCAATTGATGTTAATGCCAAAGTGGCTAATTTCTTCATTCTCTACTCCCAAATTAATATATTCATATAAAAAAATGGGCATATAAGATTGATTTATCTATACAAACCCATTTAGTTGCTAAATATATAAGCTAATTTTTAGTTTAGCAAGCCAAATATCATTTTTGAAAATGATAGCTGTATAACCAAGAATCCGCTATTATACACTGACTTATGCGTTTTTAAGAATTTTCACTATGCAAATGTCTAAAAATAATGATTTATTAAAATTAATTTTGAATTTAATTATTATTGGATTATTTATCATTATTACTTATCAAGTAGTCCAGCCTTTTTTATTCGGATTTTTTTGGGCGGTCATGGTGGTCATTACCACATGGCCATTTATGATCAAATGTCAGGAAAAACTTTTTAATAAACGGATTTTAGCTGTGACAGTAATGATGATAATTTTATCATTGTTCTTTATCATCCCTATTATACTTATAGTGACAAGTATTGCGAAAAATAGCAGTTTTCTAATCGATTTCGCCAAGAACTTTTCTCAACAGAAGTTACCTACTTTATCATGGTTAGAAAGCATACCTCTAGTCGGAGAAGAACTACATTCTAAATGGAATAACCTAATTACAGACAATGGATTGGAGCTTATCCAACAGGTTCGTCCTTATTTTGGTACTGTTGCAAAATGGATAATTGATCAAGCAACGAATGTCAGTATCTTTATTTTCCATTGCGCTATTATGGTGATCTTTAGTGGTTTACTCTTTTTGAAAGGTGAAAAAGTAAAAAAATATGTTTACCATTTTGCTCATCGATTATCTAAACAACATGGTAAAAAAACAGTTCTATTAGCTGGTCAATCAATTAGAGCTGTGGCCTTAGGTGTCGTGGTTACTGCATTAACATTAACATTAATAGGTGGAATCAGTTTACTTTTAGTTAACATGCCATTTACAGGCTTCATTACATTAGTACTTTTTGTTTGCTGTGTGGCACAAATTGGTCCTGTTATCGTAATGGCAAGTTGCGCAATTTGGCAATTTTGGAGTGGTAATATCATTGCTGGTATTTGTTTGTGTGTAATAACAGTTATATTGACAACTTTAGATAGCTTAATGAGAACTTATTTAATCAAAAAAGGCGTGGATCTTCCATTCTTATTAATTCTTTTTGGTGTAATTGGTGGCTTATTAGGATTTGGTGCTATGGGATTATTTATTGGTCCAGTCATGTTAGCTTTATCTTATAATTTAATGCAAGCTTGGATTCAAGAGAGAGATTAAGCGATACTGCGTCTAAACGACGCAGTTTTCCGTAGATATTCTGAAATCAATTTATATAAATTGTCCATTTCGTAATGCTTCTATACGTTTATCTAAACTTGGATGAGACATAAATAGCTCAGAAAATTTTACTTTTTTAGCGCCATTAATACAAAACGCCATAATGGTGCTTTCTTCTTGTGGTTCATAACTGACTTTTAATCGTTGTAACGCTGCTATCATCTTATCTTTACCAACCAACTTTGCGGCACCTGCATCAGCATGGAATTCTCGATAACGTGAAAACCACATCGCAATGATGCTTGCTAAAATACCAAATACAAATTCAAAAACCATAACAATGACAAAATATGCCATTTGCGACATATCACGACTACGTTCTGACATAGCTTGGCTCACAACAGAAGCCAACATTCGTGAAATAAATATCACAAACGTATTTAATACACCTTGTAAAAGTGTCATTGTTACCATATCACCATTAGCAACATGGCTAATTTCATGTGCAAGAACAGCTTCTGCTTCATCTTTGTTCATCGTTTCAAGTAAAGCTGTACTGACAGCTATTAACGAATGATCGCGTCGTGCACCTGTTGCAAATGCATTCATATCAGCAGCTCGATAAATCGCCACTTCAGGCATTTTAATTTGTAATTGATTTGACAATCCTCTCACAGTATCCAATAACCAATATTCCTCAGCATTTCTTGGCTGAGTAATAATTTGTCCGCCTACCGCTTTTAAGACCATGGTTTTAGACAATAGTAATGAAATAAAGGAACCAGCAAAACCAAAGATGAGCGCAAAAATAAGTAGACCTGTGACACTATGAGCATCAATACCTAATATGCTCAATACGATACCAAATACTAGCATCACGGCTAAATTTGTCAGCAGAAAAAGTCCTATACGCATCATAAATGTTGGTTCTCCAATCTCAAAAAAGAACAATTATAATGATTCAACCAGTTAATTACTAGTTACTAAAAAAAGAAATTAATGAATGAGTTAGATAGAAAAATGAGAAATAATATTTGAATTGGAGGAGACCCTATCAGCCGAATCTCACACACATATAACCTACTTAGGCTGCTTCCTTCCGGACCTGACCAAGTGAGCAAGCAAACGTTGCAAGAGGACCCATAGAGTCTCCATCGAAGAGTGCATATTATCCTTTAAATAATTTCAAAATACAACTAGCTATTTTTGTTTGTCTAAAAAATTATCGATTTTAATACAAACAGTAAACTAACTTCACAAATATTGGTGATAGAGCGCATAAATATGAGTAAAAATATTAGAATTATATTCAAAAGATTATATGATCATAACTGAAAAAGAGTAATCATCATTATATCGTGCTTAATTAGCATACGGCAATAAACGGTTTATTTATGGATTACAACAATGTTAAAACAAAAAATTTTATCTTATTTAGCCAATCAGACCGCTTTTTTTGATCCCGAAAATATTAGCGATATTTTTACCGCTAGCCATATAGCAGATAAATTTGATATCAAACGGAATACCGCTAGTTTATATCTTAATGAATTGGTAACCGATAAAAAAGTGATCAAAATAATCAGTCGACCTGTTTATTTCCTGCATAAAACCGTTTTTGAAAATCAATTTTTCAACATATTAGAATACCAATATCCGAGTGTTAGTGCTTTGTTTGCCAATCAACCGCAAATTGAGAGTAACCACGATTTATTCTCGTTAGTAATTGGTCATAATCAATCATTAAAAAAACCAATTGAACAGTTAAAAATGGCTATGCTCTATCCTAATGGTGGGTTACCTTTATTAATCGGTGGATCAAGTGGTACAGGTAAAAGCTATCTAGCTAATTTATTGTATCAATATTGTAAAACAAACCAATTAATCGATGAAAATGCACCATTTGTTACATTCAATTGTGCGCAATATGCTAACAACCCAGAATTATTAACTAGCAACTTGTTTGGTTATGTCAAAGGCGCATTCACCGGAGCTGATCATGCTAGACAAGGCGCCTTTGAACATGCCAATGGGGGTATATTATTTCTTGATGAAGTTCATCGTCTCAATGGCGAGGGTCAAGAAAAACTGTTTACCTATTTAGATAATGGTATTATTTACCGCATGGGAGATACAAAAAATAGTATACCGCTCCATGTAAGATTGATTTTTGCCACTACGGAAAATCTCAATGATAATTTCATGCGTACTTTTCTAAGGCGTATTCCCGTTCAAGTTACCCTACCCGATCTTGAAGACCGAACCAAACAAGAGAAAGAACAGCTAATTTATCTCTTATTTCGTAATGAGGCTAAAATAATCGATCGTAAGCTATCAATATCACCTCAGACTTTAATCAATTTTAAAAATCAACATTTTATAGGTAATATTGGTTCTCTTGAAAATGCAATTAAAAATACCATCGCCTATGCTTTTGCTAAACAAGTCAATCAAGATCTAATTAAAATAACGATCTACGATATCCCTCAAGAATTTATCAATCAACAATTTAACCCCAACCCACAACTAAATGAATCTAATATTGAGATAGATAAAACAACTGATTTAGGTTATTTAATTCATCAAAGTAACCCTATTAATGAAATGATTTATGATGCCTATATCAAATTGTCATATCTTTTCAAAAAGAATCCTCAACAAATTGATATAACACCTGATATCGAAAATGAACTGCTTAATGAGATTGATAGATTATTTGACAAACTGATTTATGAAAATAAACAGCAAAACCAAAACATTATAAAACATGTAATTAATACGGTTACTTATGAATTACAAAACCTTGAACAAATGTTTAATGTTCAATTTAATGGAAATTATATATATGCAATAAGTTATTACCTCTATTACCGAGCAAATGTTGAATACCAATTTAATCAAATTAATTTTGCAATGATGAAATCAATACAACAAGCAGTTAAAAAACTCAATCCACATATGTATCGTTTAGTTAAACAACTATTTCGATCGATTGAGAACAAAATTGATTTACAAACACAAGCTGTTGACATCATCATCCTAACGCTATATCTCAATAAAATGGGAGGAACCGAAAATAGTGGATTAACCAAAGCAATTATTCTTGCGCATGGTTATGCAACTGCCAGCAGTATTGCAAATGTCACCAATCGATTATTGGGAAAAAATGTATTTGAAGCGTTTGATATGCCAATCGACATTGCACCACAAGATATTGCGAACAAAGTCATTAATTATATCGAGCGTAATGATATCTCGCGTGGTTTACTAATTTTAGTTGATATGGGATCGTTAAAAGATATTTATAAATTTTTACCACACACCATCAATAGTCCTATCGCTATTATCAATAACGTCTCAACACAAATTGCAATGAATATCGGTAGTTTAATTCTCGATCATATCTATCTTGAAAAAATCATTGAAGAAGTCATTCCAAAAAATATTCCAGAACATAATATTATCTATCCTAACCATAATAAACCTAAAGCAATTATAACAACTTGTGTTACTGGAATTGGTACTGCTAACAAAATTAAGACATTGCTTAAAGACAGTATTACAAATGTACTCAATATAGAAATTATCGCTTATGATTTTCAAGCTTTAGAACGTGACAAAGGAACAGATTCTGTTTTCTTACTTTATAACGTTATTGCGATAATTGGTACACTTAATCCAAACATCGCTGATGTACCTTTTATATCCTTAGAGGAATTAATTTCTGGTAACACTAACTCTATCTTGTTATCTCTATTACACGAAGCCAATCAACAAACAATTCAAGAGATAAATAACAGTATTATTAAGAACTTTTCACTTGAGCGAGTCATTGAATCAGTAACAATATTAGATACCAATAAGGTAATTAATTATATTGAACAATGTATCATTGAATTTGAGAACATAACTCAACAAGCATTACCTAATGACAAAAAAATAGCACTTTATATTCACATTAGTTGTTTAATTGAACGTTTAATTCGGAATGTCCCACTAGAAAATCATATTCATCAAACATTCCAACAGTGTCAAAAAGTGTCCTTACAACAGATAAAAGAAGCGTGTAGTGTCATTGAAAAGACATATAGTGTCGAAATCCCCAAAATTGAATTACTTTATATTCAAGACATAATCAAACAAAAAACAGAATTTCCTGAATTAACTCAAGAGTTTTAGTCATCTTCCTTTCACCTTTATCAACATTGCCAGATTTTCTGGCATGTTTATTGCTTATATAAATATACCAAACAGCAATTTAATTCAGCTTTACATCAATTAATTAAATTCATTCGGTTTGAAATGGTATGCCTCAATTATTGAATGATATTAACTGATATAAGAATTGAAAAAAGAGAATAACTCATGAGTAGAAATATTATTATGGCAAGTCACGGTACTTTAGCCCAAGGCATGAAAAATACCATTGAAATTATTCTTGGTAGCCAACCTCATCTTTATTGTCTTTGTGCTTATGTGAAAGACAATGATGATATCAGCCTATTAGTCGCCGAAGCGATTAACCAGTTTCCTATAGAAGATGAAATTATTATTGTTACCGATATTTTCGGTGGAAGTGTTAACAATGAATTCATGAAGTATTTAACAAAACCCACTATTCATCTTATCGCTGGTTTGAATTTACCATTAATGATCCAATTAATCACTAACGAAGAACAAGAAAATACAGCTCAATTTATTGATGATGCCATCAAATCTTCATCACAATCTATCCAATATTGTAATCATACTTTGAATAATAGTGTTATTACGGACAACGATTTCTAGAAGGGAGTAAATATATGATTAAACTACTACGAGTCGACCACCGATTATTACATGGTCAGGTCGCATTTTCTTGGACACAGTATTTAGGTGCGGACTGTATCCTTATCGCTAATGACAGTGTTATGAACGACGAATTACGTAAAACAACAATAAAACTTGCCAAACCCCCTGAAGTTAAACTCGTCATTAAAAATATAGCTGATTCAATAGAAGCCATTAAAAGTGGTGTAACTGACAAGTATAAACTATTTATAGTAGTTGAATCTGTCGAAGATGCTTATCGTTTAAGCAAAGACATTGCTGAAATTAATCAAATCAATCTCGGTGGCACAAAACCTAAAGATGGTACACACAATATATCCAAAACGATTAATGTAACCCAAGAAGAAGAACAATTTTTAAAAGAACTGCACAACATGGGTAAAGAAGTAGAAATTCGTATCGTGCCAAATGATAGAAAACAACCAATTAGTGATTGTATTAACATACAATAAGGAGAACACCTATGTTAGAAGCGATTCTATTGGGTATTGTAGCATTTGTGGCACAGTCAGAATATGCCTTAGGCACCTCACTAATATCCAGACCCATTGTGACAGGTTTGCTTACTGGTTTAGTCTTAGGGGATGTGCAAACAGGTGTCACAATGGGAGCAATGCTTGAATTAACGTTTATTGGCTCCTTTTCGGTCGGCGCTTCCATTCCTCCCGATACGGTTACGGGGGGTATCTTAGGTACTGCTTTTGCAATTACCGCCGGAGCCGGAACAGAAACAGCGTTACTACTTTGTTTACCAATTGCAACACTCACTTTAATATTGAAAAACATATATTTAGGTATATTCATACCTTTACTCAGTAACAAAGCAGATCAGTATGCAGAACAAGCCAATGCCGATGGAGTCGCACGTATGCATCTAATCTCAGGGTTTGGATTATCGTTGATGTTAGCAATGGTGGTAACGATTTCTTACTCAGTTGGCAGTAATACAATTAAAGCTTTATTAGATTTAATCCCAGAATTCGTTAAACATGGATTATCTGTTGCGACTGGTCTTATCCCTGCATTAGGTTTTGCAATGTTAGCAAAATTGATTATCAATAAAAAAGTTGCACCTTATTTCTTCTTAGGCTTTGTACTCATGGCTTACCTAAATATCCCAGTGACAGGTGTCGCAATTCTCGGCGCGATCATCGCCGTTATCATGGTCAATGTCTCACAACCTCAACCTGTTGTTCAACCACAAGGAGATAACAATGAACAAGATGACGACTTCTGAGAATAAAAATCAAGTGATAACTAAGCGTGATTTAAGAAGAGTTTTTTGGCGGTCTTTCCAGATGGAGTTTTCTTGGAACTATGAACGTCAAATGAATCTGGCATATGTTTACGCTATGCTGCCTATTCTGAAAAAACTTTATACAAAAAAAGAGGATATGGCAAAAGCTCTTAAACGTCATTTGGTCTTTTTTAATACTACACCGCACATCGTAACGTTATTGCTGGGGATCACTACAGCAATGGAGGAAAAAAATGCGACAGAAAAACATTTTGATGAATCCACAATTGATACGGTGAAAACCTCATTAATGGGCCCTATTGCCGGTATAGGTGACTCCTTCTTCTGGGGAACATTACGCTTAATCGCAACAGGTATTGGAACTAGCCTTGCTATTAGCGGTAACCCTCTTGGACCAATCCTCTTTTTATTAGTATTTAATATCCCCCATGTGATATTGCGTTATATCCTTACAGATGTTGGCTATAAGTTGGGAACAGGCTTCTTACAAAAAGTACAACAAAGTGGCATGATGCAAAGTATCACCTATGGTGCTTCAATTATAGGATTGATGGTAGTCGGTGCGATGACAGCATCAATGATCGAAATTGAAATCCCAATCAAAATAGGGTCAGGCGATTCTGAAATCGGTATTCAAAGTATTATTAATGACATCATGCCATGTTTATTACCTTTAACAGCTTTTGGCATAGTATTTTGGTTACTGAAAAAACAAGTCAAACCTCTAACTATTATCGCAGGTATGGCTGTGTTCGGTATTGTAGGTTCATTTTTAGGTATCATGTAAAAGGTTACTTATGGAAAATAACACTCATACTATGATGACTTATATAAATCAAGAGCCATCATTATTTACTAAAATTTTAAATGAATACCAAATTAAGCTAAAACCGTTTATTGATTTTTGCCAGCATCATGATATTAAACGTTGTTTAATTCTAGCAACGGGATCATCATTTAATGCTGCATTATGCGCTAAATATTGTTTCGAGAACAAATCTAATATCATCGTTGAAATTAAAGAACCGTTTAATTTTAATTATTATGAAAAACTCGACCAACAAGTTGACTTAGTTATTGCTATTTCTCAAAGTGGGAAAAGTGCTTCTACCATTGAAGCACTTGATAAAATCAAGGCGGCGAATATCCCAATATTTGCTTTAACGGCTAATTTAGAAAGTCCTATTTGTAGTAAAGCTGATTATATTTTAGATATTAATTGTGGTATTGAAACCGTTGGCTTTGTTACTAAAGGGTTTCTAATGACTGTGTTGAATCTGGAATTAATGGCACTAATTATAGCAAAGCATAATCAAGCAATCACATTAGCAGAATATAACGAACTTATCGCTCAATTATCCCAAATAGGAGAAAAAATACCGCAAGTCATTGAACAAAGTCTTGCCTTTTTTAATCAACATCAAATTTCAATGGCTAATTCGCCACGTTTTATTGCCATTGGCTATGGTGCATTATATGGCGTAACAAAAGAGTTTGAAACTAAATTCACTGAAACTGTCAGACTACCTTCAACGGGCTATGAACTAGAAGCCTATATGCATGGACCTTATCTAGAGGCAAATCGCCAACATTGTCTATTCTTTATTGAAGACTGTCATCACGACAATGGTCAGTATGAACGATCGTTAAGATTAAAAAACTATATGGCTAGTTACGTTGGTCAAGTTTATACCCTTTCTATAGGTGACGTTGCACAACCCAATATTAATACACTAAATATTAATATGAAACTTGATCATCACTTTACACCACTGTTAACAGTAATCCCAATACAAATATTGGCTTATCATATAGCTGGTGCCAAAAATATTGATTTAAGTATCCGCATTTTTGATGACTTTGACAAAGTGCTCAAAAGCAAAATTTGAATAAAATAATTAAGGAGAGATTTATGTTAAGTTTTAAAGAAGATGAATACAAAACAAGTGAAAAATTAATCATTGAAGCTCGACCTATTGCTGAACAAGTTGCCGAGGAAATCAATAAACAAGGATATAGTAATATCTTTTTTGCTTCCGTAGGTGGTAGCTTAGCGCCGATGATGGTTATTGGAGAAATCGCGAAAGAAATTACTGATGCACCTGTATACGTTGAACAAGCTGCCGAACTATTGATAAAAGGTAATAAAAAATTAAACAAGGATTCAATTGTTATTACTTTATCCAAATCAGGAGATACGAAAGAATCTGTCGCGATAGCAAATTGGTGTAAAGAACAAGGCATCCGTGTTGTTGCTATCACCAAAAAAGCTGAGTCTAACTTGGCTAAAGCAGCTAAGTGGCATATTCCAATGCGTCATGAGAATGGTGTTGAGTTTGAATACATGTTACTGTTTTGGTTATTTTTCAAATTACTTCATTTACGCGGTGATTTTGCTGATTATCCTCAATTTGGTCAACAACTTGAATATCTACCAAAAAATCTTTTAGAAGCCAAAAAACAATTTGATCCAAAAGCAGAAGAAATTGCCCAAAAATATCATAAGAGCAACTACATGATATGGGTAGGTGGTGCTGAAATGTGGGGTGAAGTCTACTTATTCTCAATGTGTATATTAGAAGAAATGCAATGGTTAAAAACTAAAGCCGTTTCATCTGCCGAGTTTTTCCACGGTACACTGGAATTAGTCGACAAAGATCAACCATTATTCTTAGTAAAAGGTGAAGGTAAAGCACGTGCTCTTGATGATCGTGTTGAACGTTTTGCTCAAAAAGTGACGGATAATCTTGTTGTTATTGACACTAAACAATTCCCGCTCAATCAAATTGATGATAAATTCCGTTGGATATTAGCTCCGACTGTTTGCTCAACAATATTAGTTGATAGATTAGCGGCACATTTTGAAAAATGTACAGGACATAGCCTAGACATTCGACGTTATTACCGTCAATTTGAATACTAATTTATACAATTACTCATTTTATTTCCCACTAAAATAAGAGGAGGAGTATCATACTTCTCCTCTTTATTTATTCTTATTAAAATTCTCGTTTATTTATTGTTATCGGAATTTAATTCAAACACTCACTAAAATTTGGTATTTCAATTTAATGTAAATAAAACCAAAGTTTTCAGATATCTAACCATTTCAAAAATTATTGTTGTATAATTAGAAAAGGAATTATTTGAGAGCGATTTATGTCTGGTAAGTTTATTGTCATTGAAGGACTTGAGGGCGCAGGTAAAACAACTGCGATTAATACTGTTGCAAACATTTTGAAACAAAATCATATCACTGATCTTGTGTATACTCGAGAACCCGGTGGTACACCGATAGCTGAAGCACTTCGTAACCTGATCAAAAACGGTTTAGAGGATGAGCCTTTAACTCCTAAAGCAGAATTATTAATGTTTTATGCAGCGCGTATTCAACTTATCGAAAATGTAATTAAACCAGCATTAGCCAGAGATCAATGGGTGATAGGTGACAGGCATGATCTTTCAACTCAAGCATATCAAGGAGCAGGTCGTCAACTTGATAGCCAATTCATGACGATTTTAAGAGAAAATGTATTACAAGATTTTAGACCAGATCTTACTCTCTATTTAGATATCTCACCAGAATTAGGTCTTAAACGAGCAAGAACTAGAGGAGAATTAGATCGCATTGAGCTAGAATCGTTAACTTTCTTTGAACGTATTCGCAATAAATATCGTGAACTAGCACAACACGATAGTTCTATCATTACGATTGATGCCTCTCAAACATTAGAACAAGTTACTCTAACGATTGAACAGACGATTAAAACTTGGTTAGATTATAATGCCAATACATAACCTTACCATGAATACACAACCTTGGTTGGATGAAGCCTACCAAATAATAACTAAGCCATTAATTCAAAATAGAGCGCACCATGCGTTAATAATTAAATATATTACTGGTTCGGGTGAAAACAGCTTAATTAATCGATTAGCTATGCGGTTATTATGTTTGCACCCTTTGGATAATCAACCATGTGGCCATTGCCATAGTTGCCAAATCTTTTTAGCTGAAAATCATCCTGATTTTTATATTATTGATCTTGAAAAGGGTAAGTCAGCAATCAGTGTAAATCAAATCCGTCCAATCATTGCCAAAATCTACGAACGTTCTCAACAAGGGGGACGCAAAGTAATTTGGATTAAAACCGCATCATTAATGACTGAAGCGGCAGCTAATGCACTATTAAAAACGTTGGAAGAGCCACCCATAGAAAGTTATTTCATTCTATCTGATCAGCAAAATGGTCAATTACTACCGACTATCCGTAGCCGTTGCCAATACTATTTCCTTAAAGTACCTGAACTAGATAATTCGGTAATTTGGTTAAAGCAACAATTAAAATCCAATACATATAATGATAATGAACTGGCAAGCGCAATACTACTTAATGAAAATGCACCATTAGCTGCATTAGCTTTACTTAATCCTGAACAATGGTCAGTTAGGCAACAATTTTATACTCATCTTTATAGTCATCTAATTGATAATGATTTATGGCAGTTACGTGACAAACTCATAAATCAAGATAACCTATTTTCCCTTCTACATTGGGTAAAAACACTATTCGCTGATGCACTAAAAGCTCGCTTAAAATCGGGACGATTCATCATTAATCGTGATCAAGTACCTTTAGTCAGATTAATAGCGAGTTTTGGCAATGATCGAATCATGCAACTTTATAGATTGTGGGATAATAGCTATCAGCAATTAGTCACCATGAGCGGTTTGAATCAAGAATTAATAATAAGTAATCTTTTGGCACAATCAGAAATAATCCTTAATTAACAGGCGTTTTAACTGCAAATCAAAATAAAGTTAGTTATAATATATCTCAATTATTTTTGACTCAAAAGGAGATTGTTATGTCCTCCCCTATCATCGTTGCCGTTGATTTTCCTAATACAAAAACAGCTTGGAATTTTATCGATCGCGTTGATCCTAAGGATTGTCGATTAAAGATTGGTAAAGAACTATTTACCTTAGCTGGGCCTGATTTTGTTAGAAAAATTCAAAGTAAAGGATTTGAGGTGTTCCTTGATCTAAAATTCCATGATATTCCTAATACGGTAGCTAAAGCTGTTTCAGCTGCAGCTGAATTAGGGGTATGGATGACAAATGTCCATGCAAGTGGTGGGTCACGAATGATGCAAGCTGCAAAAGATGCGCTTTATCATTTTGGTAAAGATGCTCCGCTTCTCATTGCTGTCACAGTTTTAACGAGTATGGAACAATCCGATCTACAAGAAATCGGTATTGCAGCGAATCCACTTGAACAAGCTACACGCTTAGCCGTCTTGGCGAAAAATTGCGGATTGGATGGTGTTGTATGCTCAGCAAAAGAAGTACAAAGCTTCAAAATTCGTTTAGGTAGTCAATTTAAATTAGTAACACCAGGAATACGCCCAGCTGGTACATCAGCCAATGATCAACGTCGAATAATGACGCCTCAACGTGCTATTGCAGCAGGTTCAGACTATTTGGTTATAGGTCGTCCTATTACACAATCCGAAGACCCGCAAAAAGCGCTAAATGATATTCTTGCTACACTAACAATAAAATAAGGTTAAAAGTATGGCAGAAAATCATCTCGTATATTCAACAGAAACAGGCCGAATCAAGCAACAATCTCAAGCCATATCTCGCCCCAAAGGCGATGGTATTGTACGGATTCAAAAACAAACTGCGGGTCGTAAAGGTAAAGGTGTATCGGTAATCACAGGACTAGATTTAGAAGCTGATGAACTGACTAAACTCGCTGTAGAACTCAAAAAAAAGTGTGGTTGTGGTGGTAGTATTAAGGATAATACTATTGAAATCCAAGGCGATAAACGAGATTTACTCAAGCAATTACTTGAACAAAAAGGCTATAAAGTTAAATTCGCTGGTGGTTAAACTATCAAAAAAAACCAAAACTACTGTTTTGGTTTTTTTATTATTAATGGCTACCTTTAGCTCGCATTTTGGCAGAAATTTCTCGACGTTCTTTTGATATTTCCGCATTCTTAATAATGAAATCATCAACGCGATCTTCATAATCTAGCTTCATATTAGCGATAATTGCTTGAATTTCATCATAACTCATTTCTGGTTTAATATAGTCACTTAAATTCTCAAGCAATAAAACTCGTTTCTGATTATCACGGATTTTCTTTTCATTATCCGTAATTTCACGTTTTAACTTATTTAACTGACGAGATAAACGCACATATTCAAGTACATCCTGGAATGAAGGTTTTTTCGCATTTTCTTTTTCCATTAGCTAACCCCTTAAAATTAAAAATTATTAAAAACAAAAGTTGTGCTCAGTATATACTAGTTACGCAACAAAGTGGATCGAATTCCTTAAGTTAAGAACGATTACAAAAATTAATAGAACCGTCGATATTAGTAATTTCAAGCATAAACAATATATATTTAATTAGAGCGCACTTAGCACTCTAATTAAGTATTTCATAATTACCAATTAATCAAGAAAACTCGGAATATTATTTTCAAAAGAACTAATCGCATCTTCATGCTGCAAAGTTAGACCAATATTATCTAAACCATTTAACAAGCAGTGACGTTTAAAAGCATCAATTTTAAATGAATATTGTTTATCACCAACAACGACAATCTCATTAACTAAATCAATAGTAAACTCCATCCCCTCATTGGCTTCAACAATTTTAAATAACTCATCAATATCTTCTTCCGACAAATTGACTAATAACAGTTGATTATTAAATGAATTATTATAAAAAATATCAGCAAAACTTGAGCCAATAATTGTTTTAAACCCATAATCGGCTAATGCCCATGGCGCATGTTCTCTTGATGAACCACATCCAAAATTTTCGCGGGTAAGTAAAATGCTTGCACCTTTATAACGTGGTTTATTTAAAACAAATTCAGGATTTGGTTGCTCACCGGCATCATCTAAAAAACGCCATTCATGAAAAGCATGTTTTCCAAATCCGGTACGAGTAACTTTTTGTAAAAACTGTTTAGGAATGATAGCATCGGTATCAACGTTAGCCGCATCTAAAGGAACGACTAGTCCAGTATGTTTAGTAAATTTTGCCATAACACGTCTCCTTAGAATGGTTTACGGATATCTGTAAAGTGACCAGTAATCGCTGCAGCGGCGGCCATAGCAGGGCTAACCAAATGTGTTCTTGCATCGCGCCCTTGCCGTCCTTCAAAATTACGATTACTTGTAGAAGCACAACGATCGCCTGGCGCTAATTTATCATCATTCATCGCCAAACACATTGAGCAACCTGGTAAACGCCATTCGAATCCCGCATTAATAAAAATCTTATCCAAACCTTCTGCTTCTGCTTGTTCCCTGACGGGTCCAGAACCTGGTACAACCAATGCTTGCACACCCTCAGCAACCTTCCGTCCTTTAGCCACTTCCGCAGCAGCCCGTAAATCCTCAATTCGTGAATTAGTGCATGATCCAATAAATACTTTATTAATTTTAATGTCCGACATTTTGGTTCCTGCTGTTAAGCCCATGTATGCTAAAGCACGTTCAGCAGAATGCTTTTCAATAGGATCTGCAAAATCATCTGGATTCGGTACATTTGCTTCAATTGAGGTAACTTGGCCTGGATTAGTTCCCCAAGTCACTTGAGGAGCAATGTCTTTTCCATCTAATGTTACAACAGTATCAAATTGAGCACCTTCATCTGTTTTTAGTGTTCGCCAATAAGCAACGGCTTTTTCAAATTCTTCGTCTTTAGGTGAAAATTGACGACCTTTTAAATATTCAAAGGTGACATCATCGGGTGCAATGATTCCTGCTTTAGCGCCCATTTCAATCGCCATATTACATAAGGTCATTCGACCTTCCATAGATAATGCCACAATAGCATCACCACAAAATTCAACCACATGTCCAGTACCACCAGCACTGGTAGTTTTACCAATAATAGCCAGAATAATGTCTTTAGCGGTAATACCTGGCGCAACTTGGCCTTTAACTTCAATTTTCATAGTTTTAGCGCGAGCTTGTTTTAAGGTTTGTGTTGCTAAAACATGCTCAACTTCTGATGTTCCGATACCAAACGCTAATGCACCAAAAGCACCATGGGTTGCTGTATGAGAATCACCACAAACAATCGTCATACCCGGTAAGGTCATGCCTTGCTCAGGTCCAACAACATGTACAATTCCCCGTAATGGACTTTCTAAATCATAAAGGGATACGCCAAACTCTTTGGCATTTTTGGCCAGTTCAGTTAACTGAATTCGGGCCATTTCACTACAAGCGCTTAAATCATTACTTTTAGTTGAAGTATTATGATCCATTGTCGCAAATGTTTTATGCGGTTGGCGAACTTTTCGATTCATTGCGCGTAAGCCATCAAAGGCTTGCGGTGAAGTGACTTCGTGCACTAAATGTCGGTCTATATATAAAATCGGCGTTTCATTGGGCGCTTGATAGACAACATGTGCATCATACAACTTTTGGTAAAGTGTTTTAGGATTCGTTGACATTGCTAATATTTCCTTATTCTTCTAGCAGAATCAATTTTTAATTAATTCTGCATTTTGCAAATCTTATTAGATTAAACGGCAAATTGTATCGCCCATTTCATCAGTTGACACGTAAGATCCGCCCCGAGCTAAATCAATAGTACGTATACCTTGCTCTAATGCTTGATTTACCGCATTTTCAATTGCTTTAGCAATATCATCACGTTTCAGGCTATAACGAACTAACAATGCAAGAGACAAGATTTGCGCAACTGGATTGGCAATATTTTTACCCGCAATATCTGGCGCACTACCACCAGCAGGTTCATATAAACCAAAACCATCTTCATTCAAGCTAGCTGAAGGTAGCATACCCATTGAGCCTGTGATCATGGCACATTCATCAGATAAGATATCACCAAATAAATTTGAACAGAGTAAGACATCAAATTGTGCGGGATCTTTAACTAATTGCATTGTCGCATTATCAATATACATATGTTCAAGCGTTACATCTGGATATTCTTTGGCAACTTCCGTCACGATTTCACGCCATAAAATTGAAGTTTGTAAAACGTTAGCTTTATCAACTGATGTAACTTTTTTACGACGAATTCTCGCTGCTTCAAATCCCATTCTAGCAATACGTTCTATTTCAAATCGATGATAAACTTCAGTATCAAATGCACGTTCTTGTTGACCATGACCTTCTCGTCCTTTTGGTAATCCAAAATAGATACCACCTGTTAATTCTCGCATACATAAGATATCAAAGCCACGTTTTGCAATATCCTCACGTAAAGGGCACAATTCTTCTAAACCTTGATAAAGACTCGCTGGTCTCATATTAGCAAACAACTTAAAGTGTTTACGTAATGGCAATAAAGCACCGCGTTCAGGTTGTTGATCAGGTGGCAAATGTGTCCATTTTGGACCACCAACTGAACCAAATAAAATCGCATCTGCTTTTTCACAACCTTCCAATGTTTCTTTTGGCAATGGACAACCATGAATATCAATTGCTGCACCGCCTACATCATATTCACTTGTAGTAATGGCAAGTTGATATTTTTGGCGAATAACATCCAGTACTTTATAAGCTTGTTTCATAACTTCTGGACCGATTCCATCTCCTGGTAAGACTGCAATATGGTAAGACTGTGACATAATAATCCTCTATTTTTTATACTATCTGTTAATTTAATTAATAATGCTTCTAATTAACCATGTAAACGTTGTTTTTCTTCAGCAACAATTATCGCTCTAAAAATGTTATTTAATGCATTAATCAATGCTTTAGCTGAAGATTCAACGATATCAGTTGCTAATCCGATACCATGAAAACAGCGCCCATTATATTCAACAACGATATCTACTTGACCAAGCGCATTTTCCCCTTGCCCTTTTGAAGCTAATTGATATTTTACAATTGATACAGGAATTTTAGTAATGCGATTAATCGCTTGATAAACGGCATCTACTGGACCATTACCGGTTGCAGCATCGGAGTATTTAGTATCGCCAACAATAATACTTACTGAAGCGGTCGAAACAATGGTGCTACCAGATTGAACATTGAAATAATCTAACGTAAAATGTTCTTCGTCATCTTTAATTTTATTCATAAAAATTAAGGCTTCAAGATCATAATCAAACACTTGCCCTTTTTTATCGGCTAATGCTAAAAATGCAGTATAGATTTGATCAATATCATAATCGTCATCTCGATAACCTAACTGTTGCAAACGGTGTTTGACTGCCGATCGACCTGAACGAGACGTTAGATTTAAAGGAATCTGTTTTAAGCCAATGGATTCTGGCGTCATTATTTCATAGGTTTCACGATTTTTTAAAACTCCATCTTGGTGAATACCTGAGGAATGAGAAAAGGCATTACTACCAATCACAGCTTTATTAGCTGCGATTGGCATATTTGCAATTTGACTGACAATTTGGCTGGTACGATATATTTCTTGATGATTGATATTAGTGTGAACATTTAAAATATTTTGACGAACTTTAATCGCCATAATAACTTCTTCTAAGGCTGTATTACCTGCTCGTTCACCTAAACCATTCATCGCGCCTTCAATCTGCCTAGCGCCTTCTTGAACCGCGCTAATCGAGTTAGCCACCGACATGCCCAAGTCATCATGACAATGAACAGAGATAATCGCTTTATCAATGTTCGGGACACGTTCAAATAAGGTACGAATAATGCCACCAAATTGATAAGGGACAGTATAACCGACAGTATCCGGAATATTGATCGTTGTTGCCCCTGCTTGAATTGCTGCTTCAACAATCCGACATAAGTTATCAATTGGGGTACGGCCTGCATCTTCACAAGAAAACTCCACATCATTTGTATAGTTACGCGCACGTTTTATACAGTGCACAGCTCGTTCAATGACATCTTCAAATGTCATTTTTAATTTGTCTTTTACATGTAAATTTGATGTTGCCATAAAAGTATGAATACGAAACTGATCGGCTACTTTTAATGCTTCTGCTGCAACATCAATATCTTTGTCCGCACATCTTGATAATGCACAAACACGGCTATCTTTAATTGTTTTAGCAATCGTTTGTACGGATTCAAAATCACCCGGAGAAGAAATAGGAAAACCAACTTCCATCACATCTACTCGCATTCTTTCTAACGCTAGTGCTATTTGCAATTTTTCTTTAACACTCAAACTCGCTTGTAATGCTTGTTCACCATCACGTAAAGTTGTATCAAAAATAATGACTCGATCTTTCATTTCCTTCTCCTTACTCATTTAGCACATGATTGCCGATTTATTTTGCGAGTTAGTTATGTTTAAAAAAGCAAAAACCCGCAATTTGACGCGGGTTTTTGTTAGTTAAAAGTAAATGTTTAAATCTATTTACTCCGACCACAAGTCTTCCGCGCAATTAACTGCGAGGAGGAGGTTGAGGAGGATATTTTTAGATTTAATCATACTTCACTCTTAACTTTTGGATGATTTTTATAAAATAATTGCCGTTATTTCTATCAAATGTTAGATTTTTTGTCAAGTTTTTAATTAAATTAATTAATTTCACTTAACAATACATCATGATAAACATTATGTTATGCCTAGTGTTTATTTATTATTTGTTTATTTATTATTAATAGTCAAATTTTTTGATTTTGCTGGTCTAGAAAATGGCAATATTATTATTTATTAATCTATTATAATTATAATTACACTAATCTAATAATTACTTAGAGGAATTTTACATGTTCTCAAATAATCTACAAATTATTGGTCGCCAAACATTAAAAAAAATGATAGGCAAATCTATTGAATTATATACTACTCACCATTCTCTCGATATATCTGAACAGTCAAATAACCAAAAAATATTTAACCTATGGCAACAATTCATGGTTAAGTATTATTCTCAACTAAAACCTTTTCTTATCAATGAAAATATTATTTCTTTAGAGGGAACGATAGCTGATAATCATATTAGAAAATGGGCTATGGTAGAAATTGATGATGAAAATGATAATTTATCTAAATTTACTGAATTAGAAATATTGACTCTAAATAGTAATTATTTTGGTTTTACTCATACAGGTTCTGCCATACAATTTAATTCATCTTTCCAAAAGTCCATAGAATATTTAAAAACAAATAAAATTCAAATAGATGAAAGGTATCCTAGACTAGAAATAATGCATAACATTTACCAACCCGATGTTCCATTGAGTAAAGAACAATTCTGGATTCCCATTATTTGTTGATCATTATATTGATTCCACTTTGATTCAGCTAACGTTTTGGATGTGAAATATCACAAGAGTGAGCTTGCATATGAACAATAAAAATGGAAATTCAGTCAACCAGTATCTAGATTGACTGATATTTGATAATGTTTAGTCTTTAAATCAACTCACTTGTTCAATAAGAATATATTCACTATTGAGCTTAAAAATGCATTTTAACCAATCTAGTTGTTTTAATTAGTAAGCATTGATCGACCACGTCCCCGAATATCAGAAACAGCATTAGGTTGATTATCAAGAATTTGAATTGCTTGAATGTCACCACTAAAATCTTGCTGATAAAAATTATACCCCATATCTTCAAGAGTTTGTTTAAACTGTTTTGAAACTCTATTTTGGAAACGTTCTATAAAAATCTGATCCTTTGGTAATAATTGGTGATGATAACGTGGTGCAAACACCGCTTCACTTAGTGACATTTGGTTATCAAAAACGTTTGTAATAACCTGAAATATTGAAGTGAAAATTCGAGATCCGCCAGGTGTACCAATTACTAATAATACTTGATTATCCTTAGTTATAATTGTCGGTGTCATGGAAGATAAAGGTCGTTTGTTTGCTTCAATCGCATTTGCATCATTTCCTACCACTCCAAATTGATTGGCAATACCGGGTTTACTGCTAAAATCGTCCATCTCATTATTTAGAATGATGCCTGTCCCTTTAATTACAATAGCTGAACCAAACCAACCATTTAACGTGTAAGTGTTTGATACAGCATTACCCCATTTATCCACCACTGAAAAATGCGTCGTCTGTAATTTTTCTTTATTATCACTTAAACCGGGTTGGATCTCATCAGTATTTGAGATAGCAGTTGGATTAACCTGATTCGCTCTTTCCAATAAGTAGGCATGATCAATCAATTTTGTAACAGGAACCGAAATAAAATCAGGATCACCCATATAATTTGCACGGTCTGCAAATACGCGTTTTTCAATTTCTGCCAATAAATGAATGTATTTAGGTGAGTTAACTTCAATATTTTTGAATTCGTCTGCTAAAATGTTCTTCATTGTTAATAATTGAATTAAACCTACACCGCCAGAACTTGGTGGAGGAGCAGTAATAATTTGCATCCCTTGCCAGTTAGCAATTAATGGTTTGCGCCATTTAGCTTGATAATTAGCTAAATCAGCTTCAGTAATTAATCCACCATTTTCAGCCATTTGTGAAGCAATAAGTTTTGCTGTTTCACCTTTATAAAACCCATCCATTCCCTGTTTAGCAATAAGTGTTAATATATTTGCCAATTCAGGCTGTTTAAACAGTTTGCCCGTTTGTAAACCAGAGAAATATTTTTCAAAATAACTATTATTGGGCGCTTTTCCTAAAACTTCCTGATAACGCTGTGCTAGTTGAGATTCGACATAAAAACCATCATTTGCAAACTCAATTGCTGGTTGTAACACTTGTTGCCAAGGTAAACGTCCAAAGCGTTGATGAACCGACCACATCCCGGCTACTGTACCCGGTACACCTGGCGCTTTATATGAATATAAACTTAAGTTATCGATAACTTCTTTATTCGTATCTAAATACATATCTCTAGAAGCTAAGGCCGGCGCCACTTCTCGATAATCAATAAAATATGGTTTACCATCCATTAGTAAGGTCATGAAACCACCCCCACCAATATTACCGGCTTCAGGATAAGTTACAGCTAGTGCAAAAGCCGTTGCAACTGCTGCATCAACGGCATTACCACCTTTTTGTAATATTTGTTGTGCAGCTAATGCCCCATAATAATCAGGTGAAGCTATCGCACCGGCATCTAAGGTAGTATTGTTTTTTTGTAAAGCAATAACATTTTGGCTGAAAATTAACAATAAAATGAAACTACAGCATTTAACTATTGTTCTCCTAAGATAAAACATATTTACCTCCTATTAGATAGTTAATTATAGTTATTTAATAGTAATGACTATTTTTAGTAGTCAAATATTGAAAAAATCAAGCTAATTGCCAATATATCACACAAAAAACAGAAGATTTAATAATAACTACTTATATAAGAGCCTTATAAACTGATTAATTGTATTATGTATCAGTAAGTACACGGATTAGTAAGACATTGCTGCTTAAATAATTCCGCAAATGCTCTCATTAAATTCATCTTTTAAGATTGAGACATTTTATTGTTTGATTAAAGAGGAATATAGTTATAATAATAAAAGACAATATATACAGGAGCCGTTATATGAACATTGTTGAAATTTCCCAAAAGCGCTACACAACAAAACACTATGATAAAAGTAAAAAAATCCCTAAAGATAAGCTAGACCAACTTCTAACGGTACTGAAAAATAGTCCTTCTTCGGTGAACTCTCAACCTTGGCATTTTTATATTATTGATAATGATGCAGCAAAAAATAAAATTCTACCTGCAATTACAGATTTCAATCGCCCCCGAGTTACTGACTCATCGCATACTATCGTCTTTTGTATTAAAACACCTTTAGATGAAAAACATTTAGCTAATCTCCTTGAGCAGGAAGATAAGGATGGACGTTTCCCTAATCCAGGTCTTAGACATTCTCAGGATCAAGGTCGACATCACTTTGTTAACCTCAATAGCTCAACGATTGAATCTCAACAAGCTTGGGAAGGTCGACAATTATACATTGCATTAGGACAATTACTCTTTGCTGCTGCTGCCATCGGAATTGATTCAACTGCTATTGAAGGTTACGATTCAGCAAAAATGGATGAACTTCTCGGATTAAAATCGTTAGGGCTTAAGAGTGTTGTATTAGCATCGCTAGGCTATCGTGCTGATAGTGATGGAAATGCTCATCGACCAAAATCACGTTTACCAGAAGAACAAATATTCACATTCTTATAAGTTTTGGATTAAAGTGGGTCAAATCGTCCCACTTTAGCTTGATGTTAATATAGTTTTTTGCATTTAAAATTAAACAATTACAAACATATTTTATTAGACATCCCGTCGCCTAATTAATAGCGCATCATTCCAATTGATTTGATTAGGATCTTTTACATGCTTTTTATCTGAATCATTTTTCAGTTTTTCTTTAAAAGATTTATCTACAAATGATAGTAATTTTTGAGTATATTCATGTTGTGGTTCATTAAAAATCTGATTACGTTTACCACTTTCAACAATGCGACCATCTTTCATCACAATCACTTGATGGCAAAATGAATAAACTAAAGATAAATCATGACTAATAAACAGATAACTTAATTGATATTTCTGTTGCAATAATTTTAATAACGTAATAATTTGCAATTGCACCGTGCGATCTAATGAAGACGTTGGTTCATCTAAGATTAATAACTGCGGTTGTAAAATGAGTGCTCGGGCAATTGCTATACGTTGTCGCTGCCCACCTGAAAACTCCATAGGATATCGATAGCGCCATTTTGGATCTAACCCTACTTCGCGCATTATATCAATGACCCTTTGTTGAGTTTCTTTCTTACTAAGTTTCTTGTGAGTTCGTAAACCTTCACTGATAATTTGCTCGACATTTAATCGAGGATCCAGTGATGAAAAAGGATCTTGAAAAACAACTTGAATTCGACTACGAAATGGTAATAAACGTTTACGACTCAATTTTGATAAATGATGACTATCAAACCAAATATCCCCTTCGGATTTAATTAACCGTAAGATAGCTAAGGCTGTTGTACTTTTACCTGAACCTGATTCACCGACTAATCCAACTGTTTCACCCTCATGAATGACTAATGCAACATCATCAACAATTCGGCGTTTCTCTTTTTTAAACCAACCTAATTTCGTTTTAACTTCTACATTTAAGAAATTAACATTAAGTAAAATACCCGGCATTTTAGGTAATGGTACGGGATCGCCTTGTGGTTCAGAGTTAATTAATAATTTAGTGTATTGATGTTCAGGACGTAAGAAAATACGATGTCGATTATTAAATTCTACGATCTCGCCTTGCTTCATTACGGCAACATTATCAGCAATTTTCTTTACAATCCCCAAATTATGGGAGATGAACAAAATACTCATATTCAATTCTTGTTTTAGTTCTTTTAATAATTGAATGATTTGTGCTTGTACGGAAACATCTAATGAGGTTGTCGGTTCATCAGCGATTAATAATTGCGGATGAGTTAAAATTGCCATGGCTATCATTACACGTTGACGTTCTCCCCCTGATAGTTGATGAGGATAACTGTTTAAACGACTTTTAACATTCTTAATTCCAACACGCTCTAAATAATCAATGATTTCACTACGAGCTTTTTCTCGATTTATACCTAAATGAAGTGATAATACTTCATAAAGCTGTTTTTCTATAGTATGTAAAGGATTGAGTGATACCATTGGATCTTGGAAAATCATGCTAATACGATTACCACGAATTTGTTGTAAGGTTTTTTCTTTAACCGCTAACAAATTTTGCTCTTGAAACCAAATTTCCCCACTATTATAGATAACCTGCTTGGGATGTAGTAATTTTAAAATTGATAATGCTGTGACCGATTTACCACTACCTGACTCACCCACCAAAGCAACTGTTTCCTGTTCATTAATAGCAAAACTAACATGTTTAACGACAGGCAGTAATCCTTGCGATTGCTTAAAAGAAATAGACAGATCATTAACATTTAAAATAGGTTGATTCATTAATTCACTCCCTTGTTTGAATCAAAGGCATCTCGAACCGCTTCACCGATAAAAATTAATAAAGATAGCAAAATAGCAATAATTAAAAAGGAACTTATTCCTAACCAAGGGGCATGTAAATTGTTTTTACCCTGTAATAGTAATCGCCCTAATGATGGTGAATCAATTGGTAAACCGAAACCAAGAAAATCTAATGACGTTAATGTGGTTATAGAACCACATAAAATAAAGGGTAAAAAAGTTAATATTGCAACGGTTGCATTAGGTAAAATATGCCTAAACATAATTTTACAGTCACTTAATCCCATTGCTTTTGCTGCTAAGATATAATCAAAATTACGAGTACGTAAAAATTCAGCTCGCACTACACCTACCAATGCAGTCCAACCAAATAATACTGTGATGGCTAATAACCACCAAAAATTCAGTGGCATAATGCTTGATAGCAATATAATCATGAAAAGAACAGGTAATCCGCTCCAAATCTCTATGAATCGTTGCCCAAGCAAATCAATCCATCCTCCATAATAACCTTGCAATGCACCTAAAAAAATGCCGATTACTGATGTTAGCATACCTAAAAACAATGCAAATAACATCGATATTCGGAAACCGTATAACAAATTAGCCAATACATCAAATCCAGCATCAGTAGTACCTAACCAATGTTGAGCTGAAGGAGGCGTGGGAAAAGTTGTTGATGTATCATAAACTAATGTTGCATAGCTATAGCGAAACGGTGGCCAAATAATCTTTCCATTATGTTGCATAATATTATCAATAATAGCCGGATCAAGATAATTCGTCGGTGTTGCAAATTCACCACCAAAAACTGTTTCAGAATAGGTCTTAAATATTGGGAAATAATAATTATCCTGATATTCCACTAAAATTGGCTTATCATTCATGATGAAATCCGCCATTAAACTTAAGACGAAAAATAACATAAATAGCCATAATGAAATATAACCACGACGATTTTTTTTAAAACGCTGCCAACGTAGTTGATTAATGGTATACGGAACAGGCGCTTGTAGTTGTTTATTATTGCTCATTATTATCGTGCCTCAAAATCAATACGTGGGTCAATTAGCATATAAGTTAAATCAGTAATTAATTTAGTAACTAACACGATTAATGTAAAGATATACAATGTTCCAAAAATAATAGGATAATCGCGTTGAATTATGGCTTCATAACCCAATAAACCCAATCCATGGAGCGAAAAAATCACTTCGATTAACAATGATTCCGTAAAAATAATACCAATAAAAGCAGCCGGAAAACCAGATATAATGAGTAATGTAGCATTACGAAATACATGGCGATAAAGTGTTTGCCGTTCACTCAATCCTTTAGAGCGGGCGGTTATAACATATTGTTTATTGATTTCATCTAAAAATGCATTTTTAGTTAGCATTGTCAAACTTGCAAAGCCACCTATCACCATGGCCAAAGTTGGCAAACAAATATGCCAAAAATAGTCTTTTATTTTCCCCCAAATATCAAATTGCTCAAATTCTGACGAAACTAGACCTCGTAGAGGAAAAATATCCCAATAATTGCCACCGGCAAACAAGACAATTAATAAAATAGCTAATAAGAATGCTGGGACAGCATAACCGACAATGATAATGACACTTGACCAAAAATCAAAAGATGAGCCGTCTTTGACTGCTTTACGAATACCAAGAGGAATTGAAATTAGATAAACTAATAATGTTGTCCATAATCCCAATGAGATAGAAACAGGTAAACATTTAGCAATTAAATTGATAACAGAATCACTTTTAAAAAAACTATTACCAAAATCGAAAAATATATAATTTTTAACGGTATCGATATAACGCTGCCAAATTGGCTTATCAAAGCCATATTGCTTCTCAATAGCAGCTATAATTTGCGGATCTAAGCCACGTGAGCCGCGATAAAGTTGATTTTCATTACTTATTACGACTCTTTCACTATTGGGTAATATATTTTGACTGCTATCAATCCCCATTTCAATCATCGCTATTGCTTGATCAACTGGTCCACCAGGAGCAATTTGTACAACGAAAAAATTAAGTGTCAGAATTGCTAATAAAGTAGGAATAATAAGTAATAACCGTCGTATAATATAACCTAGCATGATTAATTGTCCTTTCAACCATTATTTTTTAGTTAGTTTCCCTGCTTTATTTGCATCATACCACCATGTATTTAGCCCACTACTATAAGTAGGTTTTATTGGCGGTTTAGCAAATTTGTTCCAGTAAGCGTAGTTAATATAACGCGGTGACCACATTGGAATCATAGGATAAAAATGTGTTAAAACGCGATCTAATGCTCTACCTAAATAGATTAATTGTTCTTCATCATCAATATAATCAGGGATAAGTCCAATCAATTCATCGATCGCTTGATGATGTAATCCTGATGTATTCCAGCTTGAATTCAAATAATCACTGCCCCACAATATTGATAACAAGGAAGTTGGATAATCAATATTACTATAAGTAGTTGGTATCATATCGAAATCACGATGCCGTAAGCGACGAGTCATTTGAGCATAATCAACAGAATTGATATGTAAAGTAATTCCTAATTTTGCTAAATTTTGCTTAAATGGAATAACAAACTTCAAATCAGAACCCATATAGGTTAATAGTTCAAATTCAAACGGTTGGTTGGTTTTTTTATTAACCAATTGATTGTCTTTAACAATCCATCCAGCTTGTTCAAGTAATTGACTAGCAGCTAACAAATTTTCGCGATTAAATCCGTCACCATTACTTTGCTTAATTTGGTAAGCTTCACCATAGACAGATTGTGGTAAAATTGCAGCATAGGGTAACAATAAATCTCGTTCACGTTTACTAGGTTTTCCTTGAGCCGCATAGGGTGTAAAAGCAAAAAAACTGGTAGGTTGAATATAATTATCATAATAATAAGCATGATTTAACCAATTAAAATCAAATGCAAGAGTCAATGCTTGTCTTACACGAATATCCGCAAACAATGGTTTTTCCAAATTAAACGCTAGCCAATGCGTTACGACAGACTTAGTTACTTCATCTTGTTGTTTGATAATATAACCTTTATTAAAATACTGACCTTGATATTGACTGAACCATTTTTTTGGTTGTGTTTCGTTGCGAAAATCATATTCACCAGCTTTAAAGGCTTCTAACGCCACATCATCATCAACAAAATAATCGAAGCGTCTATATTCAAAATTATTGATTCCTTGATTAACGGGTAAATCTTTCCCCCAATAATTTGGATTTAACTGATAAACCGCATAATGACCTAATTTATAATCACTGATGATGTATGGTGCACTACCAATTGGAGGCTCAGATAATGGTTCAGCTAAATCCTTATCGTGCCAAAAATGTTCTGGTAATACTCTAAAATTACCAATAAAGTTCAATAATCTTTCTCGATTTGGTTCAGGTAATTCAAAGCGTACGCGATAAAGGTCTAACGCTTTTACTGTAACACCTTGATAATAAAGACGATATTGGGGTACCCCTTGTGTCATCATTTTATTAAAACTAAATTCAACATCTTTGGCTGTTATAGGTAGACCATCACTAAAACGTGCTTTAGGGTTAATAGAAACTTCTGCCCATTGATATCGATCTGAGTAGGTTATAGCGGTTGCAACGAGAGGATAGTAGCTATTAAGTTCATCATCTGATGAGGTAAAAAGTGTTTCATATAGTTCATCTGATGATCGTTCTGCAATACCACGACTTGCAAGGCGATTAAAATTATCAAAATTGCCAATCACGGCTAATCTAAGTGTACCACCTTTTGGTGCATTCGGATTAACATAATCAAAATGTCTAAAATTATCGGTATATTTAGGCGTACCGATTAAAGAAAAACGGCTTGCCGTATAAACATGTTCTGCAGGAAGTAAAGATGTTTGGTATAAATCAGATAATGGCACCGATTCAACTAATTCTTGACTGTATGCCGGCATTGAAATCGTACCAATAGCACATAGAACTATTAATAATCTCGATAACCTTTCCCTATTCAGTCTATTATTAATTTTATTTTTATACATTTTATTCTCGCTATCTCACAATGCGACTATTTGATCTAAATTCTACGTTTAACAGAAAGAATGATAACGTAAATATTGTTTCTGATAACAGTGTGGTTTTAAAATTATTGTTTGCAATTGTTTAAGATACCGTAAATAATCCTTTCTTGGAATATTGAAAGCACCTAACTGTGCTGTATGTTCATTAAGAACCTGACAATCAATTAGCAACCCACCACAATCAGCAAAATGATGACTAAAGGCGTAGAGTGCAATTTTCGAGGCATTTGATTTAAGGCTGAACATCGACTCACCACAAAAAATACCTCCCTGTGAAACACCATATAAGCCACCTATTAAATAATCATTTTGCCAAACTTCTACAGAATGAGCAAAACCTAATTGATGAAGTTTGCTATAGGCGTTAATCATTTCATCAGTAATCCACGTGTCACCATGATTTTTGGCACATCCATGAATAACGGACAGAAAATCATGGTTAATAGTTACTTGATAGTCGCATTTCTTCAAAAATTTACTAAAAGTTCGATTAACATAGAATTGGAGAGGATCAAATACTGCTCTTGGATCAGGTGACCACCATAAAATAGGTTCATCCTCACTAAACCACGGAAAAATACCTTGATGATAGGCAGCTAACAACCTTTCCACAGATAAATCCCCTCCCTGAGCTATAAGTCCATTGTAATAACTCAATGCATTATTGGGATCGGGAAATGTTAAGCAATCGTCTAAATTGGTTAGCAACACACAAAAATCCTAGTAACAAGAAGAAGTTTAAATTATAACGCAAAAATAACTTAATATGTGTTTTTATCATCTTTTATCTAATGAGAGCTTAATAGTTATTTATCAATTAGAAAATAAGTCATTGATTTATTATCATTCCTACAATTCTTATGATGCAAAAGTAATAAAAAAGCATCGGATATTATTATTAAGCTATAATTTAATTGAATGTATAGTCAAAATACCATTCTGATAATGGTAGGAGATAGACATAAGCGGTTTCATTTATTATTCAAACAAATAGATTTTTTTACTCAATTGAGGGGCAAATTATTGCCCCATAATAAATTATTGCTAAAATTATTTAATCATTAAAGGCACTTTCGCCATGACTATTAATATCCAAACCTTCACGTTCATGATCGATACTAACACGTAAGCCTACAAGTTTATCTGCCACTTTAAAAGCAATCAAGGCTACAACTGCTGTCCATATAACGCAGGTTATAATACTCATTACTTGGATAAATAATTGTTCAATCATAGAAATATTATTTTCAAAACCAACTCCACCTAAGGATTCAGCAGTGAAAATACCTGTCAAAATACAACCTACAATACCACATACGCCATGTACACCGAACACATCACAGGTATCATCAACTTTTAATAATCGTTTTAAACCTGATACGCCCCAAACACCAGCAACACCACATATTAAACCAATAATTAAAGCTCCCCCTACTCCGACAAATCCGGCTGCTGGAGTAATACCAACTAAACCAGCAATTACCCCTGAACAGGCGCCTAAGCACGATGGCTTACCACGATGAATCCATTCTACAGCTGACCAAGCTAATACACCGGCTGCTGTCGCCACAACGGTATTGATAAATGCTAATCCAGCAATTTCGTCGGCATGAGTTGATGAACCAGCATTAAAACCAAACCAACCGATATATAAAATTGCGGCACCGATGTAAACATATGGTAAATTAAATGGTTTGAGCGGTTCTTTATTAAAACCTATTCGTTGCCGAACTAAATAAGCACCAATTAACCCGGCTACTGCTGCATTAATATGTACAACCGTACCTCCTGCGAAATCTAAAGCACCTTCATTACCTAAAATGCCACCACCCCAAACCATATGAGCCATCGGTACATAAGAAAAGGTAAACCAAATCACCATAAAAATCATAACCGCGGCAAATTTAATTCGTTCAGCAAATGCACCAAGAATTAAACAACAGGTTATACAGGCAAAAGAACCTTGAAATGCTACCCAGATTAATTGATAAATAGATCCTTCTACATCGGTAATAGCAATACCTTTTAATAATACCCACTCAAAATTACCAAAAAACCAATTCCCATCACCAAATGCCAATGAGTAACCATAAATTACCCACAATACAGCTATCAATGAAAAGCTGATTAAAACTTGTGATAGCATTGATAAGATATTTTTCGAGCGCAATAAACCACCATAAAATAAAGCGATACCGGGTACAGACATAAATAATACTAAAACAGTGCAGATCATCATAAATGCATTATCAGCTTTATCTGCAACCGTTTTGACGATCACTTCTTCAACAATGATATTTTCAGCCCAAGCATTACTGGATAATAATAATCCGAGCAATAATAAGATACGTTTTATCATCTTGCATATTCCTTAACTCATTTCATTATAGGATTAAACCCTAATTAATGGTTTGTATATAAAAATTCATTTTTTATTAAAGAGCAGCTTCATCTGTTTCGCCTGTACGGATGCGAATGACACTTTGTAACTCCGTAACAAAAATCTTTCCATCACCAATTTTTCCTGTGTGTGCGGATTGTGTGATCGTATTGATTACTTCATCAAACTGTTCATCAAGAATTGCAATTTCAATTTTGACTTTGGGCAAAAAGTTTACGGTATATTCAGCACCCCGATACAATTCAGCATGCCCTTTCTGGCGACCAAACCCTTTCACCTCTGTAACAGTTAATCCCGTCACATTAATGTTCGATAATGCTTCGCGAACTTCTTCTAATTTGAAAGGTTTAATAATGACCGTTACTAATTTCATAGACTATCTCCGATTAATTTCAGATATTTAAGTCATTGCAAATAACATGCCAAACTTTAATTGAAATATTCTATAAAGATGAGAGATTAAATGACTATTAATAAAAGTCAGTGGGTATTGAGAAATAACGTTTTACTTTCTCTTGATATTTTATTTTTTAAACCGTTATGAGATGGAAAAAATGGCTAAATAGGTGCACAACAAAGTTTATGCACCGATTCTTGTTTGATAGGGTTGCCCATTTTAAGATCACGGGAGCAATGTAATGCACTACGATAGTGCTAATCACAGACCATCAGTTTACGATATTCATCATATGCGAAATGGTCAGTCATACCACTAATATAATCTTGAATTAAACGGGCTCGATAATAGAATTCCCAAATATCAAATTCTAAATCATAAATATTTAATTCATCAATTGCATTTAAGTAAGCTTGGCGGTGTTTTTCGGGTAATTTGTGGAATAATCGGGTTTCAATCATATAGTCAGAATGACTATCTTTTTTTATTAACTTCAAAAAGTCTCTAGATGGCATCTGTAATAAAGGGCTATAGATATCTAATAAACCACTTATAATGCGATAACCTTGTAACTCAATAATTTCAATAGAGTCATGATTAAAAATATATTTAATCGCGACTCTTTTAAAGATTTCCAATAATCTACATTCAGCGTCTCGATCTTCTAATAACGCTTGATTAAACGAACCAGCATAGACTGACTCGATATTCTCAATAAAGCGTTCTGCTGCATGAGGAACTAAGCTGTTAATTGTATTAACACGTAAATACATAAAGAACTGATCGACAACCATACCGCGATTTTCATTATTCATTGCACTTTGATAAGCTGCTTTAATGACAGAGTCAAATAGATCACCTTTCTTAACTTGCCCCCACTCTTGCCATAAATATTGATATAGCTGATCAACCGTAAAAATACGTTTTTCGACAGCATCTTCTAAATCTGCAATGCAATAGGAGATATCATCCGCGGCCTCAACAATATAGGTTAATGGATAACGGTGAAAAGGAACCATATCCAATGTCGTCATTAGGGTTTTAACAAATGGTTCTTCTGATAAATAATAACCTGGTTTTTTCATCAAATAACGATACTTATCTGCAATCGGTTCAAACCAGTAAGCTGGTTTGGTGTATTTTAAAATACAGGCTATTTGTGAATAGGTAAGATTGAGTTTTAGTATTGATTGCACTAATCTGATTGCTTGTGCATTACCATCGAAATTACATAAATCTTGCCGAATCTTGCGACGTAACGCATTTAACTGTAACTGTTCAGGTTGATAACTTAAAGCGGTATATTGTGTTGAACCTTCAACGCCTAATTTATTATTAAACCAATTATTAATAGCTATTTCACCAAAATGCCCAAACGGCGGGTTACCAATATCATGCATTAAACATGCCATTTCAACTAAACTTTCGACAATAACAGCCAAATCTTCAAGACCATAAGCGATTAATTGATGATTATTACTTAACCGTTGATAAATCTCTTTAACAATATAGCGACCAACTTGTTGTACTTCTAAGGAATGGGTTAAACGGGATCTTACAACAGCATTTCGTTCCAAAGGAAAGACTTGTGTTTTTTGCTGTAAACGACGAATTGCAGCAGAGTTCAAAATTCTTCCACGATCACTCTCAAAATAACGAATGAGTGAATAACTATCATTAGGTAAATCCTTGGTAGGCTTGGTTTGACGTTGATAACTTATTTTTTTATGAAAATCAACCATAACACACACTCCTTGGAGTCGTTTTATTTTATTGTTTGTTAGCTTGTAAAACTTCTTTTGCCCATTGAATTGCTAAGGAATAATCGTCCGGCAAAATGTCCTTTAAATCAGATAAACATGCATTTATCTTTTGCGAATCTAAATGAGTTAGGTTTAAATGCCCTACCTTACGAGCTGGTCTAACTTCTTTATTATACCAATGAAGATGTACTAAAGATTGATTTAACCAAGCTGCATTATAAGGTGTACCAATCAGATTAACCATAACAGAGGGCGCAAAAACAGCTGGGGTAGGCAAAGCTAAATCTAGAATTGCACGTAAATGTAATTCAAATTGACTTATTGAGGCACCATTTTGAGTCCAATGTCCACTATTATGCACACGTGGTGCCAATTCATTAATTAATAATTGATCACCAACTAAAAAACACTCCATTGCCATAACACCAATGTAATCTAACTTAGCCATAATCATCGATAACATTGATTCAGCTTTTGATTGTAGCACCGTATTACTTTGAGAAAATGCCACACTCATTTTTAAAATACCATCTTGTTGCAGATTATGTGTGAGTGGATAAAAAACCATTTCACCATGGCGATTACGGGCACCAATCAAGGATAATTCACCATCGAAATTGATCGCCTGTTCAACGATTGCAGATTGATAGGCATCACTGGGAACTTGTGTAATCGTATCAGAATTTACACGCCATTGACCTCTCCCATCATACCCGCCCACTCGACGCTTAATAATTAACCGCTCACCTAATTTAACAAATAACCGTGACCAGTCTGATTGATGATTTAAAGGTTCCCAATTTGCAGTAGGTAATTTAAGATCAGAAAGCAATTGCTTTTGCGTTAAGCGATCTGCAATGATAGGGAAAATGGCTCGGTTAATAAAAGCGTCATGATTTGCTAACGTGCGAGTGAATGGTGTGTCTGGCCAGCGTTCAATTTCAGCTGTAATCACTGCATCTTTATAATCTAAACTATTAGGCTCAATGTCTGAACCTACTGGATAAACATCAATCCCTAAAGGTTCACCCGCTTGTTTTAGCATTCGGCCTAATTGTCCATTACCCAATACACATACTTTTTTCATGACAAACCCTATTGATAAGTAATTAAATAATCCGCGGATCTGGATTGGCAAGCACTTCCTTTGTCTGTGCTTCTCTAAATAGTACTAATTTATTAAAAATAATCGGATCATTAATTGCTAAAATTTGTGTTGCTAGTAATGCGGCATTTGCTGCACCAGCTTTACCAATAGCTAATGTACCTACTGGAATTCCTTTAGGCATTTGAACGATAGAATACAAACTATCTACACCACTTAAGGCAGCACTTTGGACGGGGACACCTAATACAGGCACCAAGGTTTTTGCTGCTAGCATTCCTGGTAAATGGGCTGCCCCTCCTGCTCCAGCAATAATCACTGCGAACCCATTACTTTTAGCTTTTTCAGCAAAATCAAATAACTTATCGGGTGTTCTATGTGCTGAAACAATCTCAACATGAAAAGAAATATCCAGTTGAGTCAGTATCTCTGCAGCGTGTTGCATGGTTTCCCAATCACTTTTCGACCCCATCACAATAGCAATTTTAGATTGGACTTTTGAATCAGACGAATTCGTTAATGACGTTTTAGGCATAATCATTCTTTTTATCATTTCAAAGAGCCTTATTATAAATAAAATACTTTTCCAGTATAGAGATTATTCAATATATTTTCTTAATATCGAATGTTTTAAAACAATAATTTTGTTTAAAGGAATATTCATTTAACTCATAGATATATTCGGTTAATGATTTCAATATCATGAACGTATTATGCATATTTGCTATATCAAGCACAAATTTAAAATAATCATTTGGTTAATCAATTTAAATTTATAGTGAATATCACAAAAAGTAGGCAGTAATCACAAATACTATTAGCAATAACAATCGCACATGTTACAATAATGAACAATATTAAAAAATGTTATAATATTTTAAAAACGTTTAGGAGTTTATCAATGGCAAGTCGAGGTATTAATAAAGTCATTTTAGTAGGTAATTTGGGACAAGATCCTGAAGTTCGTTATTTACCTAATGGTGGCGCTGTAACTAATATTAGCGTTGCAACATCCGAAACGTGGAAAGATAAACAAACTGGCGAACAAAAAGATCGTACTGAATGGCATAGAGTTGTAATTTTTGGCAGATTAGCCGAAATTGCAGGCGAATATCTCAAAAAAGGCTCACAAGTTTATATTGAAGGTCAATTGCAAACTCGCAAATGGCAAGATCAATCTGGTATAGATCGCTATACGACTGAAATCGTAGTTAATATTGGTGGTACTTTACAAATTTTAGGTAGTCGTAACACTAACTTTGATGATAGCCCTCAACAAAATTGGGGACAAAGTGCAAACAATATGCCATCAGCCCCTGTTGCTCGTCAACCCGTTCCACAGCAACCGATTCCTTCGAATGAACCACCTATTGATTTTGATGACGATATACCGTTTTAAAAAAATTTCAACCGTGGTTTTAAACAAACTTGAACGCTATTTTAGCGTTCATTTTTTTGTCATTAAATAACCAGTCATTATAGAAAAGCATGATTTTGTGAATGGACAATAGATATTATCATGATGAAAACTTGTGAAAGTTAAGTTAAAGTTATGATATTGCTATCAAAATATTATCTTTTTTAATACAGAATAAGCTCATTTCTATAACTACAAATTCCATTACCTATTTTTCTATATACTCAATATATTATATCAAGATCGCAAACCACACCCAGTATAGGTATGGTATGCTCTTATAATAACACTAAGAACATATTTCATTTTTATAGTTTAAACAATTTAAAAACTAAAATAGTTAAGACCTAAAGCTACAATAATAATAACAGCTATTATGTAATTTAATCGCCTTTGCCTGATTTGATTTTGCCGCAGCTGTTGATTAATTTCTAACAATTGTTGATTAAGCTGTTTAGTGGTTAGCTCATAATTTTTAATTTTATTTGGCAAATCAGGTAATAAACTGTGCCACTGTGGTAGTGAATGCACAACATTTTTGGCTAGATGTAAAGGGCTAATTTGTTCTTGATACCAAGCCTCTAAAAATGGTTTTGCTGTTGACCATAAGTCTAATTGAGGATAAAGCCTACGTCCCAACCCTTCAATATAAAACAGCGTTTTTTCTAATAATACAAGTTGTGGTTGGATTACCATATCAAATTGACGTGCAACTTTAAATAAATTAAATAAAATTTGCGCAAATGAAATTTCACCCAGCGATTTTTCAAAAATTGGATCACAAACTTCACGCATAGCCAATTCTAATGAAAATATATCTGTATGTTCAGGAACCCAACCCGATTCAATATATAATTCGGCAATTTTGTAATAATCACGATTAAAAAAAGCAATGAAATTTTTAGCCAGAAAGTGTTGATCTTCTTTACTTAGTTCACCCATGATCGCACAATCAATTCCTATATAACGAGGATTTATCGGATCTGTGGCATCAATGAAGATGTTACCGGGATGCATATCAGCATGGAATAAATTATCGCGAAACACTTGAGTAAAAAAAGTATTTACCCCTCGCTCGGCTAATAATTTCATATTAACACCACGTTCTATTAGGGCTGACATATCATTAATCGGAATGCCAGATATACGTTCTTCAACCATTACATTAGTCCGACACAATTCGCGATAAACATAAGGTATATAAAGCATATCGCTATTAAGAAAATTATGCCGTAAACGCTTGGTATATTCAGCTTCACGCAAAAGGTTTAATTCATTTAAAATCGTTCTTTCATAATCCCTTACCACTTCCTGTAATCGTAATCGTTTAGCATCTGGATTAGCATTTTCAATTCGATTAGCAAACCAGTACATCAACGATGTGTCGGCTAAAATAAGCGGTTGGATATTAGGACGAATAACTTTAATAATAACATCTGCACCACTAGATTTAAGTTTAGCTGTGTGAATTTGAGCGATGGATGCTGAAGCTAAAGGTGTTAAGCAAAAATCCGTAAATAAACTCTCAATTGGCACGGATAAAGACTGTTCAATAATTTGTTGAGCTAAGTGACCATCAAATGGTGCAACATTATCTTGTAGCTGTGAAAGTGAATGTAATAGATCGTCCGACAATAAGTCCTGACGGGTAGAGAGCATTTGACCAAACTTAATCCAAATCGGTCCTAATTCTTGTAATGCTAATTTTAAACGCTCACCACCAGTGCTATTCTTCGCTTTTTTTCTTACCCAAAATAGTGAAGCTAACACTATTTTAAATCGTTTAGGTAATAATGATTTTGGTAATAATTCAACTAATTGATAAGCACGAAATACTGCCAAAATTTGGTATAGCCGCCAATACTTCATCCGTATCCTCAATTAAAATTTAAAACCAATATGCAAAGCAACAATTCCACCCGTCATATTATGATATTGCACATCTCTGAATCCGGCTTCTTCCATCATTTTTTTTAATTTCAATTGATCGGGATGCATACGAATGGATTCGGCTAAATACCGATAACTATCGGCGTCATTGGCTACAATTTTTCCCATTAGTGGTAACATGGAAAAGGAGTACAGATCATAAGCTTTATTCAATAATTTATAATCAGGCTTAGAAAATTCCAAAATTAACAATCGCCCACCTGGTTTTAAAACTCGCCACATAGATTTGAGCGCTTTATCTTTATTGGTAACATTACGTAAACCAAATGAAATCGTTATGCAGTTAAAACTATTATCAGCAAATGGCAAGGCTTCAGCATTCGCTTGAACATATTCGATATTCTTGAATAGCCCTTTATCGCGTAATTTTTCACGCCCCACTTTTAGCATTGATTCATTGATATCAGCTAACACCACGAGCCCGTCATCACCAACTAATTGTGAGAATTTAGCTGTTAAATCACCTGTTCCACCTGCTAAATCTAATACTTTTTGCCCGCGTCTTACACTACTGTATTCAATCGTAGTTTTCTTCCAAAGGCGATGAATACCAAATGACATTAAATCATTCATGACATCATATTTATCAGCAACCGAATGAAACACTTCGGCTACACGTTTTTCTTTCTCTTGTTTTGGGATTTGTGTATATCCAAAATCAATAGTTTCTTGATTATGTTGGTCATTTGACTGTGGATTAGAAGTATTTGGCATAGTAAATTATCGTAAAATAGTTTTGCGTTATTTTAACATAATGACGAAAACTGTACTACATCATTTAAAATAATCAAAATCACAATATCTTTGGCTATATCTATCTTTTTTATAATCATGATTCACATAAAAAGTGTCAAATCATGTATTTACTAACTCATGATATATACACAATAGAAACTAAATTCTAATTTAATTGATTTCTCACTTGTTCAAGAACTGCTTCAAAAATCGATAATTGGCTATGTTTCGAATTAAAATCATGATAATTAATGACTAAGTCAAAAGGGTATTTATTAATTAATTCATTTAGCGTTTGATCTTCTTTATGAAACATGTTCTGAAAAGACTGCTGTAACGTAACAAAATCAAGCGCAGTAAATAATACCCTATTTGCATTTAGTGCAGCTTCATCAATACGTTGAGCTTGTAATTTAGCTATTCGAATATAATCATCAGCGGTTACTGATATAGGTATCTTTCCATAGTGATCATAGTGAAAATAATTACTATATCCATTATTAACATAAACGGTATTAAAAATATTAGCCAATTGTTGAGCAATCTCATCAAATTGATTTTGTTTACTCACTAGAGCAATTTTGGTAACAAAAAAAGGTCTGGCAGCCTTGGCAAGATATTGCCAGTTTTTGTAAGGGTTATCCCGAATCTGAGTAGCGCTAATATTAATAAAATCTCGATTTACATCTATTAGTTTTACTGTGCAATGAAAAAAACGCTCATATTCAACAACATCTTGCTGTTCACTGGTAAAAATGACCGTTGGTTTCACTTGATGCTTGGCTAAAATTGCTTTTACACGATCACTCCAATCTCTCCAACCATTTGGATAATACGCAATTCCCTCTTCATTTAATACATGGATGTAGATATTTTGATGATTTTGGAAGGTTCTTTTTAACCAATAAAATCTATCACTTACTTGCGGTTGTCTTGGCATATGACTTGCTTCAAACAACTTCAAATCGCGAAGTTGCTCACAACCTAAAAAAACATGTAACACTTCCACTTGTGTTATTGCTTTCTCAATTAGGTAGATATGACCACAATGTAATGGATAAAATTTCCCAAAAATAACACCTATTTTGCATTTAGTTTTCATAATATTGTGATACATTTTATAATTTAGAAGCGCTCTTTATTCTTTATATAATACAATGTATCTAAAATAGATTCTATTTTAAAGTTAAAAGATATGTTTGAATTAATTGTTTAAAACATTTTTTTTTAAATTAAAAGTCGTTATACGGTGTCAGTAAATTAATATTGAAATGGAAAAGGGCATCATATTAGACACCCTTTTTAATACTTTGATTGTTACCTAATGACTAGTAAACTAATTGCTATTTAGCATTTGTGCTGGTCAGTTTAGTTAATAAAATGCCAGTTAAAACTGAGATGTTTAATGCAGGCATAATATCACTACCGGGTAAATAGACAATCTTATCAGCAAAATTGGCCAGTTTAGTGTTAATCTGTTGAAAAATGACAAACACAGTCTTAGCCGACACAGATAATTTAGCCAAATTTTCCGCTTTTAGTGAATTGATTTTACACGGTAACAAGGCAATGATTTGATAGCCTTGTTGTTTAAATTGATCAAGTGAAGCAATAAAATCATCCGCATGTATAGGCTCAAGATACTCAGAACCCCCCTCGGAAACCCGAAGACAAGCACCATTATCTAATAGGTCAGGCTGTCTTAGTAATAATCCATTCACATTAAAAAATGCTGCTGTTCGAGCTATAGCACCTAAATTATGCGGATTATTGATATCATCAATTGCTAGGACATAATTCTTCTTATCATCGATATGTTGTGATAGATAATTACCAGTCGATAATGTTGCACGTTTTTTCACAATTAAACAAACCCCACCATGATGCGGTGTTTGGGCTATTTTGTTCATTCGTTCTTCATCAATAATGTCATAGCCGAGGCGATGTTCAACTAACCATGCAATTAAGGCTTTAAATTCATAGGTTTTTTCTTCTAAAAAAAACGCTTTAATTATTGATTCTGGACGCTTTGCAAAAACTGCTTTACAACTATTTTCGCTATACACTAGAGTTTCTTGCTTGCGTTGTCGTCGTACCTGTTGCTCAAATGATGCGGGATGATCATTCTCAAAGGTATTCAATTGCTCAGATTTTTGTACCCGACTTTTCCATGGCGAATCAGTTGATGTAGCAAGATGACGTGTACGAGGTTTAAATGTCTCAATACGATTATCATTTTCTCGATGATTATGGGAACGATCGGCTCGTCCAGTACCTTGATACGGTTTTCTGGATTCATTTCGTTTAGCAAATGAAGATTGAGACTGTTTATCACGCTCTGTTTTAGAACGTTTATTAGGTTTATTTACATTTGATTTAGTGGCGTAAAAAACAGTTGGTTTTGCTTTATCTTCGGTTAATGGATTGCCATTTGATGACGATTGGTCATTCATAATATTCTCACAATTTAACGGGTTCTGATCGTTGGCGCAACTTTGTCAAGCACACCATTAATAAATTTATGACTATCTTCAGCGCCAAAAGTCTTAGTAAGATCAATTGCCTCATTAATAACAACTTTATAAGGTACATCTTCTCGTTTTAATAATTCATAAACGGCGATTCTTAAGATGGCATGTTCAACAAAACCTAATTCATCTAAACTACGCTCGTTAAGAAAGCTTTCCATTTTTGTGTCCAGTTCACTGCTATGAGAAATAACACCATGCAATAATTCGCGAAAATATTTTTTATCAACGCCTTTCATATCTTGTTCAGCCATGAAACTAGCTTCGATTTCAGATAAGTCATTTTTTGAAACTTGCCAAGAATAGATAGCTTGAACGGCACATTCGCGTGCTCGACGACGAGGATTAACATTAGTCGTCACAGTTTACCCCTTGATACGTTTTAAAGTGTTATACATCTCAAGTGCTGTTAATGCAGCTTCAGCACCTTTATTGCCAGCCTTTGTGCCAGCTCTTTCAATTGCTTGTTCAATATTTTCAGTGGTTAAAATCCCAAAACCAACAGGAATAGAATAATCCAAACTAGTAGATAATAAACCTGAACTTGATTCACCGGCCACATAATCAAAATGGGCAGTGCTACCACGTATTACCGTACCTAATGCAACAATAGCATCATATTGCTTACTTTCGGCAACTGCTTTTGCTGTTAAAGGAATTTCATAAGCACCAGGAACTTTGATTATCACAATATTTTCATCTGCTACCTGACCGATACGTTTTAACGCATCAACAGCCCCTTCAACTAGGCTGTCATTAATAAAATGATTAAATCGAGCAACAATAATCGCGACTTTTGCTTCTGGCGCGGCCACTTGCCCTTCAATAATTTGCATGATTATTCCTCAAAATATCTTCAACTAATCTTAACTGATTAGCCTTAATAACCAATAAAATCCATTAAAAGGCAATTTTAACATATATTCTATATTTCGCTATGTCGATTTTTGTGCGTCACTATTAAAAGATTAAAAAATAATTTTAATGATCAATTAAAAAAACTAATCTGGAATAATTAGGAAGGAAATAGAGTAAAAAATTTTGTGGATTAAGATTTAAAATTACTAACGAATAGCGCAATTAACGAACCACACGGTAATAAACCATGTGGTTCTCATAAATTATTAACTAATTAAAGATGGTTATCTAAAAAAGTTTTTAATTGAAGTTTAGATAAAGCGCCTACCTGAGTAGCAATAACTTGACCTTCTTTAAATAACAGTAAAGTTGGAATACCTCGAATACCGAATTTAGGTGAAATTGACGGATTCTGATCAACATTTAACTTAGCAATTATCACTTTATCAGCATATTCTTGGGCTACTTCTTCCAATATTGGAGCAATCATTTTACAAGGACCACACCAATCCGCCCAAAAATCGACTAAAACTGGTTTATTTGCTTCTGTTATAGTTTTCTCAAAATTTGCTTCTGTTACAGAAATAATTGCGTTACTCATTTTGTTCTCCGTTGTTATATGCGTTAACTTTAGCTATCACAATTTTAGGTCAACTCTAAATTTTTCACTATCAATTAATATGATAGGGGGTAATAATTGGTGCGAGTTTAAACGTGTATGTGATATAATATTAAAATTGATCGAAATAAGGATAATTTAAATATTTCTATGACGCAATCTTATCTCACTAAAACTGAGTTTAGCCAGTTGCCACTGCATCCGCTTGTATTAACAGCATTACAAAAAAATGGTTTCCAATATTGTACGCCTATTCAAGAGAAATCTTTACCTTTTACAACAAAAGGATTAGACATTGCTGGACAAGGTCAAACAGGGACGGGCAAAACGATCGCATTTCTTACTGCGACATTTAATTATTTATTAAATCACCCGCCTGTTGAAAAGCATAAAATTAACCAACCTCGTGCTGTAATCATTGCCCCAACTCGTGAGTTAGTGGTTCAAATTCATTCTGATGCGCAAATGTTAGCTGAAACAACCGGTTTAAAATTGGGAGTAGCATTTGGTGGTGATGGCTATGAAAAACAATTAAAAACACTGGCAGACGGTGTAGATATTTTAATTGCGACTACCGGCAGATTGATTGATTATGCGAAACAGGATTATGTTAATTTACAAGCTATCCAAGTTGTAGTATTAGATGAAGCTGATCGCATGTTTGATTTAGGATTTATTCGTGATATCCGTTGGCTTTTTCGTCATATGACTCCGCCTAAAGAGCGATTAACCATGTTATTTTCTGCCACACTCTCCCATAATGTGCGTGAACTTGCTTTCGAACATATGAATGATCCCCAGTATATTGAAGTTGAACCTGAGCAAAAAATTGGACATCGAATCAAAGAGGAACTCTTTTTCCCATCAGATGAAGATAAACTAGCTTTGTTACAAACATTGTTAGAAGAAGAGTGGCCGGAACGTTGTATTATTTTTGCTAATACTAAAGTTACCTGTGAAAAAATCTGGCGCCATTTGTGTGCTGACGGATTACGAGTAGGGTTATTAAACGGTGATATTGCTCAGAAAAAACGTTTAGCGGTATTAGATAAATTTACTCAAGGTGATTTGGATATTCTTGTCGCAACCGATGTTGCTGCTCGTGGACTACATATTCCTCATGTAACTCATGTATTTAATTACGATCTCCCTGATGACTGTGATGATTATCGACATCGTATTGGTCGTACGGGGCGAGCGGGTGAAAAAGGATTTTCAATTTCTTTTGCCTGTGAACGTTATGCTCCCAACCTAACTGCAATAGAAACAGTGATTGGTCACGCTATTCCTGTTAGTCATTATGACCCAAGCGCTTTATTAACTGATTTACCTAAACCAAAACCACCTAAACCTTATAATGGAAGACGGCATAAACGGTCTACCATTAAACCGTAGTTATAACGCGAATTTTCATTAAAAGAGTCAATATGACTCTTTTTTATTTCGATAATATAATCAATTTTAATTTTAGCTATCACTAGGATTATTTACCAAACGCTATCGCTCTAGTTATCAGATTATTTATTACTAATGCCCTTAAATCTCAATATCAATTAAAATCCATTGCAAATATTTAAAGAACCTTATTTCTAATGACAGAACCAACGTTGTTGATTAATCTCATGCATATAATCAGTATAAATTGTTACTTTTACAATTTGGCATTGCAGATAAGGGATTTGAATTATTTGATAATTCCAATTAGATGGCATCTTAATTGTCGTTGTGTCGGGATAACGTTCTAAAATTTCAAACGCTATGGTTTGCGCATTATTTTTAGCCTTTGCCTGCCACATCATTGTGGTTAACGTAGTCTGAAATTGAATGAATCCAACCATAACAATTGAAAACAATAATATTGCTATTAATAGCTCAAATAAACTAAAACCATCATTATGATTCACAGTATTGACTCCGATTATTCGGGCAATAATCTAACCAATGCCCTAATGTCAGCTTTAATTTGGCATTATTATAGGTAGCTAAATGATAGAGTTTAAACTGAGAAGATTCGCCTTTAATAATAACGTAATTTTCTGCGACTAAATTGGCAAGTTTAATACATGCTGAAAGTTGATAGGAAGCTAATGTTTGACACTGCCAGAGCTCAGTTGGTGGAGACCAATTTTGTAACGTAGCCCACTCAATAGAGGATTGCGCTTGATTGAAATGATAATAATACTGTTGATATTGAATGTAATCCTTCTGCCAAGAAGATGATATATAGCTATATGTTTTGATAATTACCATCCCTAAAGCCAATATAATCAAAACCATTAATAAAGTACTAAATCCCCTTTCACCTTGATGTAGTTTGAATAACATTTCTTTATTATTTAGAACTTCAGATTTATATATTTTCTGTTTTAACATAATGAGTCGTTGAATAGGTTATAAAATTGTTGGACTTTAGTCGTACTGATAAATCTATTGCAACAAAATGCGAGTAAAGTAAAATTTTAAATCTGGTCACTTCTATTTCATTGCTATCAAATAATCTTTCCCAATCTCGTCCTTTACAATTTGGAATACCCAACCGATAAACGATATTCTTTTGATAATAACGATACACAAAAATATCGGAATCACTTTTATTATATTTATCTTCGCGCCATTCACCTCTACGATAAAGATCATAACGAATCATAATACATTGCTTATCATTTGATATTACTATTGGTGATTTAGTTAAATTTGTTAATTGATTAGCAATAAACCCAGCACGTTTAATATCTTTAATTAAACCAGATAATACCTGATTAACACTTTCTTCGAGCCGATATTGTTGATAAAAAATCAGGCTATCCATCTGCATTTTTGGATAAAATGCCATAATAACTATCATGAGGATTGATGTTAAAATGATGGCTAATAACATCTCAATTAAACTAAAACCAGCTTTTAACATTTCGGAAATCCTGCTAATTGCATCGCATATGCACAATAACGGATACGTCCACGCGTTGAAATAATTATTCGGCTCTCGCCTATATCATTTTTCAATTTAATCGTCTCTGGCTGTGCCATACACCTTCGCCCATGAAATATCGACAATAGATCATTATTCTTATTCAGGATTTCGACTTGGTTGTTAGGATTAATAAACTGGAAAAAAATTTGATCATGATCGTTTTGTTCATTATCAATTACAATTAATCGCCAAGGTTGATCTTCTTCTTTAATGATATAAATGGCATTATTTCGATTTTGGAAATTAGCATTACTTTTAACTTGGTTTAGGAAGGTAACTAATGCTAACGTTGTATTCCTTAATTCACTACGCAATTGAAATTCACGCCAATTAACGATTGCTATAGTAAACATAACCGAACTGATGACGACAACAATTAATAATTCAAATAAAGAAAATCCTTTTTGTTGCATAACTCACTCACATTAACCTCATTGCTATAACCCTAACTTATAATTGATACTAAAAATATGAAAAAAAGGTATTAATGCGAGTTATTTCGAAAAGATGAATCATTTTTTTACGACCAACCTCATTAATGCTATTGTATTTAGCAATTAATTGTAATTTATTCGTAATTTGCTATGTTTTTAACCTTATTTCTATGTATGAATGGTAATTTAATTTAAATCCGCTAAAATTAGCTGTTTACAGTTTTGATGTTTGCTAAATAAAGCCTATATCAGGCATAAAAAGCTAACATATTGATGATAATTGAGATTATAATTCGGATTTTTGCTTATTAGCATTCTTTATTTATACTTATTAAAAGTGCTTTGAACTACCCTGATTTATTACAAGAGATAATTTATTTATGTTAAACCCCGAAAATTGGCAACCAACAGCTACCATTGATTTACTATTAAAACGTGCCAAAGTTGTTAAACAGATTCGAAACTTTTTTGCAGATCGTTGCATTCTTGAAGTTGAAACCCCAATTTTAAGTCATGCTGCGGTTACTGATGTACAACTTAGTTCTTTTCAAACCATTTTTACAAAACCGGGAATTGTAGATTTGGAAAAAGGGGAAAAACTATTTCTTATTACAAGCCCAGAATATCACATGAAAAGGCTAATTGCAGCAGGCAGTGGCCCCATTTACCAAATCTGTAAGTGTTTCCGTAATGATGAGGAAATAGGTCGTTATCATAATCCAGAATTCACCATGTTAGAATGGTATCGAACTCAATTTGATATGATGCAAATGATCAATGAGGTTGACGATTTGTTACAACAAATTTTGGATACAGAACCTGCTGAATATGTTAGTTATCAAAATGTGTTTTTAAAATATTTATCCATTGATCCGCTTGAAGCCAATAAAGAAACGCTAATTAGTGCAGTGCAGAAATTAAATATTGGTTTTAATACAGATAATTGCGATCGCGATACTTTGTTACAAGTATTATTTACCTTTGGTATTGAACCAAATATCGGGCGTGAAAAACCAACAGTCGTTTATCATTTCCCAGCATCACAAGCAGCATTAGCAGAACTAAATAGTGAAGACCAACGTACAGCACGACGTTTTGAGTTTTATTATAAGGGTGTTGAATTGGCTAACGGTTTTAAGGAATTAACTAATGCAAAAGAACAAAGGGCACGCTTTGAACTGGATAATCAACAACGAATAACTAAAGGGTTACCTACTCAACCTATTGATGAATTTTTATTATCGGCAATGCAGGCAGGACTCCCTGATTGCGCTGGAGTTGCATTAGGCTTAGATCGATTAATTATGTTAGCATTAGAACAAACTACTATAAGCCAAGCAATGAGTTTTAACATGGATAATGCTTGATATGATGACATCTCTAACTATGCTTGAAATTATTTTGGCAGGATTACTATTCCTTGCTTTACTAGTTTCAACCATTTTAATCATCAAATTGCGATTTAATTATCAAAATTACCATCAACTTTTTGAACTGCAATTAGATCAGAAGAATCATGAAAATCAGACACTTTTATCTGAAGTATCATTTTTACAACAAGAACTCAATCAACTTCGACAACAATATTTATTATTAAGTAATGAAGCGACAGAGCTTAAAACTCGATTAGAACAGAGTAATATCTTAGCGTTTGAAAAACAAAAAATTCTCGTGGAAAGCGAGCATCGATTAAATGAACAATTTGAAAATTTGGCTAATCGAATTTTCGATAATAGTGGCAAAAAAATCGACCAACAGAATAAACAAAGTTTAGATTATTTACTCTCTCCACTAAAAGAACAGTTAGAAGGATTCAAAAAGCAAGTCCAAGATAGTTTCAATATAGAAGCAAAAGAACGTCATACTCTGACATATGAAATCCGTAACTTACAAAAGTTAAATGAACAGATGTCAAAAGAGGCCGTTAACTTAACCAATGCCTTAAAAGGCAACAACAAAACTCAAGGTAATTGGGGTGAAGTTGTCTTAAATCGAATTCTAGAAAATTCCGGTTTACGTGAAAATCATGAATTTGAATTACAAGTTAGTTTAAACAATGAAAATAACCAACGTTTGCAACCTGATGTTATTGTTCATTTACCTCAAGGTAACGATGTTATTATTGATTCAAAGGTAGCATTAGTGGCTTATGAACGGTATTTTAATAGTGATGATGAACTTGAAAAAAATAAAGCCATATCTGAACATCTCGTTGCTATCCGTACTCATATTAAGCACCTTAGTCAGAAAGACTATCATAAACTTTGCGGAATTAACTCTCTAGATTATGTGCTTATGTTTATTCCTATTGAACCGGCGTTTTTAACGGCTGTAGATCGCGATCCGAATTTGATTAACGATGCCTTAAAAAGCAATATTATATTAGTAAGCCCGACTACTTTGCTAGTAGCCTTACGAACCATAAATAATTTATGGCGTTATGAATATCAAAATCGCCATGCTGAGCAAATTGCTGACAAAGCTAGCAAATTATATGACAAAGTTCGTGGATTTGTTGAAGATATGGAAGTATTAGGCAATAGCCTTAACAAAGCTCAACAGACTTACTCAAATTCTATGAATAAACTTACCAGTGGGCGTGGTAATATCATAGGTCAAATAGAGCAGTTCCGAGAAATGGGTATTGAAGTTAAAAAACCAATAAAGAGTGAAATTAGTGATAAGGCGATTACAGAATGTTAAAAAACTGATCTAAGCTCTATATGTTGTCATTACAAAATCCTTAATTATTATTACTAGTGTTTTGATTATATTATCTTTTTTGATTGAGAAGAAAATGTATATATGATTGTAAGTTATAGATACTAGACGCTTTAAACTGATAATTAATATTAAAGGAATCATACATCTGTATTTAAGGTTTTGCATCAGATAGATATTGAATTAAAAAGTGATTTAGAAGATTGATACAAAATGATAACTCATAACTGAGTGTATATAAGGAAAGATGCTTCAAAGATAATGAATTCAAGTACCGGTTATCGCTTAAATCGATTGATTTAAGAAACAAATCATTTAACCTATTTAATATGACTTAGATTAATAAAAGTATATTGCTAATCAATCCGCTATATTTGAATTGTTCACTAATCATTTGTACATCAATTTCTTATACACTCCTTATTCTACTTAATTAAGAACATACTGCTCGATTACTTGTGCAATGGCTGACTGATTATTCGTATATTCTGACACAACTTTTGCAGCTTCTTTAGCATCAGTAGTCGCATTAGCAACAGCTATACCTAATCCCGCTACTTCTAACATTGAAATATCATTATTATTATCGCCAATCGAAATCATTTCATCTTGATTGATACCTAACTCTTTAGCCAACTGTAATAAAGCGTTACCTTTGCTGACACCTTGACTATTAAATTCAATATAACGGTTACCTGAATAACTGATCGAAAATTGCGACAATGTCTCTTTAGTCATTTCTCGCTCTATGGTTTCAAGATATTGACGATCATTATTTTGGAATAGAATTTTTATAATTGTTTCATCTTTTAAGAAGTCAATATTGGGTTCAGGCAAAACAATGCAATTATCTAACCGTCCGGTCATATAATCTAGCTCTTCTTGAGTTGCGCGATAAATATATACCTTATCCAAAGTATAAATATGAAAACCAACATCATATCCTAGACCAATTTTAAATAATGTATTAGTTTGCTCAAAGGTAATACCTTGTTTAAATAATATTTTATTATCCTTATTTTCAGTAATTACCCCGCCGTTAAACGAAATAGTGTATTCTCCATGCTTATCAGCAAGATTTAACGTTCTAGCAACATTTTGAATATCTGTGTAACCACGCCCACTAGCTAAAACAAATTTAACCCCTAATTCACACACTTTTTTAATAGCATTATGATTTTCTGGTGAAACATGTTTTTCGTCGTTCAATAATGTTTCATCCATATCACAGGCAATTAATTTATACTTCATAGTTAAGCTTCCTTATTAATGTTATATACAAAACGCTAAATTACCGATTTTTAATAGGAAAAAGCTAATTTAGCTTTGTATAAATTTAATGGAAAATAGTAAAACTCTACTATTTTGACAAAAAATATAAAATTTTTAAGCAAAATTGTTTTAAAACCTGATCTAGAACACATAAAAACATCGCTAAATTGCTTAAACTCTAAGGTGATAGATTTTTATTTTAGTAGAAAGTCTCGTCGAAGAGGAGAAACAAAATGGTTGGAATTATCCTAGCAAGTCATGGTGATTTTGCACAAGGAATTTTACAATCAGGTACGATGATCTTTGGAGAACAAGAAAACGTTAAAGCCGTTACATTGCATCCTAGTGATAGTCCTGAAAGTCTGAAACAGCATATGGAAGATGCTATAGCAAGTTTTGACAATACTGAACAAATATTATTCCTTGTGGATTTGTGGGGTGGCACACCGTTTAATCAAGCTAATGGTTTATGCGCAATGCATCAAGATAAATGGGTGATAGTTTCAGGATTAAACTTACCCATGTTAATAGAAGCTTATTCAGCACGATTATCAGGAGAGAGTGCACAAGAAATAGCGGCTTCAATTATACAACCAGCACAAGAAGGAATTAAAACCACTTCAAATCAAATTACCACACAAAAAACAACAACAGTACCAAAATCTAATCATATTCCACCAGGTACTGTAGTTGGGAACGGTAAAATTAAAATTGTTCTCGCAAGAATTGACTCACGATTATTGCATGGTCAAGTTGCTACATCTTGGACACAATCAACCAAACCAAACCGAATTATTGTTGTTTCCGATTCCGTAGCTAAAGATGAATTACGTAAAAAACTCATACAAGAAGCAGCCCCACCGGGCGTAAAAGCTAATGTAATACCAATTAATAAAATGATCGAGATTGCCAAAGATCCTCGTTTTGGTAACACAAAGGCACTCTTATTATTCGAAAACCCTCAAGACGTTTTACGAACAATTGAGGGGGGCGTTGATATCAATACAGTTAATGTTGGATCAATGGCTCATTCAGTGGGTAAGGTGATGGTAAATAAAGTCCTATCATTGAATGCTGACGATGTTGCAACGTTTGATAAGCTTAAACAAATGAACATTAAATTTGATGTCCGCAAAGTGCCTAATGACTCGGCTAGTAATATGGATGAGTTACTGCAAAAAGCCAAAGACGGGCTAGCTGAACAAAATTTGTAATACTGAACTTAAGAGGTTTTATTATGACATTATCAATTTTCGCTATTGTATTAGTAATAATTATAGCGTTCCTTGCCGGTATGGAAGGTATTTTAGATCAGTTTCAATTTCATCAACCTTTAGTTGCCTGTTCATTAATTGGTTTAGTCACCGGTAATCTTGAACTTGGTGTTATGTTGGGTGGTTTTTTACAAATGATGGCTATGGGTTGGGCAAATATTGGCGCAGCAGTTGCACCCGATGCAGCTCTAGCCTCCGTTGCTTCTGCAATTATTTTGATATTAGGTGGTCAGGGCAAAGAAGGAATTGGAACAGCTATTGCTATTGCTACACCGTTAGCAGCTGCTGGACTTTTTCTAACCATGATCGTTCGCACGCTAGCTGTACCACTTGTTCACATGATGGATGCGGCAGCAGCAAAAGGAAATATTCGCAAAATTGAATTTTTGCAGGTTATTGGTATTTGTATGCAAGGACTACGTATTGCTATACCAGCGGCTGCATTGCTTTTTATTCCAGCACAAACTGTGAGAGACGCATTGGAATCAATGCCAACTTGGCTAACAAGAGGTATGGAAATTGGTGGAGGTATGGTTGTTGCCGTCGGCTATGCCATGGTAATTAATATGATGGCAAACAAAGAAGTTTGGCCATTTTTTATCATCGGCTTTGTGGTTGCGGCTATTTCTCAACTCACGCTAATCGCACTTGGTGCTTTAGGTATAGCTTTAGCGATTATTTATCTAAATCTTACAGAACGCGGCGGTTCTTCTAACGGCAGTAATAATACTGGCGACCCGCTTGATGATATTTTAAACGATTACTAAGAGTTAGGAGAATCAACATGGATCATAAAATTCAATTAACTAAAAAAGATCGTCTATCTGTAGCATGGCGCTCTACTTTTTTACAAGGTTCTTGGAACTATGAACGTATGCAAAATGGCGGTTGGGCATATTCCATGATACCTGCCATTAAGAAGCTATATACCACGCAAGCAGATCGGGCATCAGCTCTAAAACGTCATTTAGAATTTTTCAACACCCACCCTTATTTAGCTTCACCTATTTTAGGTGTGACTTTAGCACTAGAAGAAGAGCGCGCCAATGGTGCACCAGTCGATGATGTAACGGTGCAAGGGGTTAAAGTTGGTATGATGGGACCTTTAGCCGGTGTTGGCGATCCTGTATTTTGGTTTACAGTTCGTCCAATACTTGGTGCATTAGGTGCTTCACTAGCCATTGGAGGGAATGTCCTAGGCCCTATCCTATTTTTCCTTTTATGGAACATGATTCGTATTGGCTTTATGTGGTATACCCAAGAATTAGGTTATCGTACGGGAACTAAAATTACAGATAATTTATCTGGCGGATTGTTGCAAAAAATCACCAAAGGCGCTTCAATTTTAGGGATGTTTATCCTTGCGGCACTAGTTGAACGTTGGGTATCAATCAAGTTTAAACCCATAGTTTCAACCGCAGATTTATCTGAAGGTGCTTATATTGATTGGAGCAAAATTCCCTTTAACTCTAAAGGGTTACAAGAAGTACTGATTCAATTTAGAGATGGTCTATCATTAACTTCACACAAAATAACAACGCTACAAGATAATTTGGATCAACTCATTCCTGGCCTAGTTCCATTGCTTTTAACTTTCTTCTGTATGTGGTTATTGCGTTGCAAAGTACCGGCAATCGTTATCATATTAGGTTTGTTTATAGTTGGTATTTTGGGGCATGTTATTGGGTTATTGTAAGTTAATTTGCGGAGCATTATGCTCCGCTCTAATCTCAAAATAAACTATCTACATTCATATGAGTTAATTCAATAAGATTGTTAGGAAAATTCACAATATGGTTCAATCATTAAATACGAAAGTTGATCTTGTCACTTCTGGCACGTCCTTTATAGGCATGACCGATTATGGAGATATTATGATCGGCGATAAAGCCTTTGAGTTTTATCATCTTCATAATTCACGTAAATATATTCAAATTCCTTGGGAAGAAGTTGATTATGTTGTCGCTTCTGTATTATTTAAGGGTAAGTGGATTCCACGATATGCCATTCAAACTAAAAAAAATGGTCGATTTATTTTTGCTTCTAAAGAACCTAAAAAAGTGTTACGTGCAATGCGTCAATATATTGATGGACAAAAAATGGTGAGATCACTGAGTTTTATTGATGTGCTAAAAAATAGCTTATTTCGCAAGAAAAAATCTGCTGAAACCAATAATTCATGAAATCTATTTGATAATACAAATTAAAACATGAGGATAATGCGGTAAATACTATTTTTTGATGTAAAGATGTAAATCAGTGCTTATTTATCTGTTGATGAAATAAACACTATAAATTTAGCTTTGTAACTTGTCTTTTTCTGTAAGATTAATCCATGACGAGGCTATATGAAAACAACACTCTGGAAGTTAAAAAACGTTATCAAAAATTATGACTGGGGTAGTATTGATGGTATTGCAAAACGATTTCACATTGATAACCCTGAACATAAACCAATGGCTGAATTATGGATGGGGGTTCACCCAGCAGGAACATCAATAGCCATAAATGCCTTAGGGGAAAGCTGCCCACTCAATCAAATTATCCAAAAATCACCTATTAAAATACTCGGTCAAAAGACCTATCAGAAATTTAATAATCTACCTTATTTATTTAAGATTCTTTCAGCGCAACAACCTCTTTCAATACAAGTTCATCCAGAACTGAGTAAAGCAATAGAAGGATTTAAACGAGAGAATCAACTTGGTATACCGATTAATTCACCCGAGCGTAATTATAGAGATGCAAACCACAAGCCGGAATTGATTTATGCTATCACGCCATTTTTAGCCATGAATGGCTTTCAACCCGTTACGGATATTATTGAACACTTTGAACAATTGAATATTTCAGTATTAAAAAAATGCATTAACGAACTTCGCCATAATGCAACATCAGATGGCTTAAAAGTGTTTTTCTATCGCTTATTGACCTTAGAAAAATCATTAAAACAGCAAGCGATAGCTGAACTTGTTGCATACGCCAATACTCACAATCAATGTCCCTATAACATTATCAAAATGATTGCCAAAATATATCCTGATGATAGTGGTATCTTTGCGCCATTGATTCTTAATGTAATAAAACTCAATCCTGGCCAAGCGATGTATATTAAAGCTCAAACACCGCATGCTTACATATCTGGCACTGGACTTGAGATTATGGCTAGTTCCGATAATGTATTACGGGCGGGATTGACGTCAAAACATATTGATATAACCGAATTATTTAAAAATACCTGTTTTGATACAAGCTATCATGACCATTTATTGACTCAACCGATTAAACATAAAAATAAGATCACTTTTCCTGTACCGGTTGAGGACTTCGCTTTTGAAATTATTACAGGTCAATTAAAACCGATAAAACAACTTATTAATAGTGCTGAGATTTTACTTTGTATCGATGGTAACATTACGATTAAAACTGAGACAGATAATATCACCTTGACGGCAGGAGAATCTGTATTTATTGCCTGCTGTGCAAAAGCATTCGAATATCAAGGTGAAGGAACATTTGCTCGCGCTTTTAATCATTAGATTAGTCAATACCCATTTTTATTCTTATCAATTAGCGCATAAAAAGTATGTAAAAGGCATGGAGTGTCCAAATTGATGCAATGAATACCGATATCAATTTTCCACGCTTAAGATAGATTTGAAACCGTTGAAAGATAAGTAAGATTCGATCAAATGCATACCAACTTGGTAAACTCATCATGAAGAATAAAAATATCTTACCCAACATGGTATCTGTTATTTTTAAAATATGACTTAATGTTCGCACATCACCATTAGGAATAACAAAAATGATAATAAACAAAACAACAGGAGCGAAAATAGCAAACCATAAACTGGCAAGTTTAATTAATCCTATTGTAGGTGAAATATGAGATTGTTTCGTTGTAACTGTTTGCTTAGTCATAATTTAATTAACCTTACCCCAAATAACCTAAAGCTGTAATAACTAGCTGTCTTGAAATCATGCCAATAGCCAACATTAAAATAATAAATATCCCTATTTGCAGACGCTTAAAATTCGGATATCTATTAATAATCGCTTTACTTAATGAGATGCAGCTCATGATTGAAAATAAAATTGCTACTATCAATGAAAGACTATTTAATATTATGACAACGGGGTGTCGCAAGAAAAACAAAAAACGATAAAATTCATCCTGTCCCAATTCGTTGGTATGCGCGCAAATGACCCCATATACTAAAACAATATTTAGCCATAACATGGCAAACACAACCAAATTCTGAATCCAATTCATTAACGACAGTTTATCTTTATTTTGGTGACAAGTTAAATTTAATTTACTATTAGACATCATTAACTACTCTTAATAAATGTATTGCCATACGACTACGCTTAACTATAACCTATTTTCAATGAAACATGATAACTAAATTACTGTTAGCATTGAATAACGTCTTAAAAAAGCTGAACATAATAATGACTAGAGTACTAAGTTATGTGGCATAAAATGCGCTATTCTAACAATTTACAATTCTGTATTAATTACAAAATATTAAATTATGCCTATTTTTAAGTGCAACGTACTATGTACGTGCTCATTTTTACATTTTCTATACATTATTACAGTTGAAAATGGAATGTTTAACCCAATATAAAATCTATCTATACCAAATTGGTCATTACGTTATGACCAAAATTTAAAGGAGTAATACATGACTACAATTGTTAGTGTTCGTCGTAACGGGCAAGTTGTCATTGGTGGTGACGGTCAAGTCACTTTAGGTGAACGAATTATTATGAAAGGCAATGCTAAAAAAGTACGTCGCCTTTACAATAATAAAGTGATTGCAGGATTTGCTGGTGGTACCGCTGACGCTTTCACTTTATTTGAGCTTTTTGAACGAAAACTTGAAATGCATCAAGGTCATTTAACTAAAGCTGCGGTTGAACTTGCTAAAGATTGGCGAACTGATCGCATGCTTCGTAAGTTAGAAGCTCTACTTGCAGTAGCGGATGAAACAGCCTCTTTAATTATTACAGGCACGGGGGACGTCATTCAACCTGAAGATGATTTAATAGCGATTGGTTCAGGTGGTCCTTACGCACAAGCGGCAGCTAGAGCATTACTCGATTGCTCTGATTTATCAGCTAAAGATATTGTAAAGAAATCCCTTGCCATTGCGGGTGACATCTGCGTTTACACAAACAGTTTCCAAACTATTGAAGAATTAAATTACTAATTAACCGAATTTAAGAGAAAATATTATGTCTGAAATGACTCCTCGTGAAATAGTCAGCGAATTAAACCAACATATCATTGGTCAAGATAAAGCAAAACGTGCGGTAGCCATTGCACTTCGTAATCGTTGGCGACGTATGCAACTTGACGAAGCATTACGTCAAGAAGTAACACCAAAGAACATTTTAATGATCGGTCCTACTGGGGTCGGTAAAACAGAAATCGCGCGTCGTTTAGCTAAATTAGCGAATGCACCTTTTATTAAAGTTGAAGCAACCAAATTTACTGAAGTCGGCTATGTTGGTAAGGAAGTCGATTCCATTATTCGCGATCTTACTGATTCAGCTGTAAAAATGATCCGTAGCCAAGTTATGGAAAAAAACCGTAACCGTGCCGAAGAGCTTGCTGAAGAACGTATCTTAGATGTATTAATTCCACCTGCTAAAGATAGCTGGGGAAACAATGAAAATACGTCAGATTCCACTGCTAGACAAGCGTTTCGTAAAAAACTACGTGAAGGTAGTTTAGATGACAAAGAAATCGAAATTGAAGTATCTAGTTTAAACATTGGTGTTGAAATTATGGCTCCTCCCGGTATGGAGGAAATGACTAGTCAATTACAATCAATGTTCCAAAATTTGGGTGGTCAAAAAGCCAAACCACGTAAAATGAAAATTAAAGATGCTTTTAAACTATTGATTGAAGAAGAAGCAGCTAAACTAGTCAATCCTGATGATCTTAAACATGAAGCGATTGAAGCTGTTGAACAAAATGGTATCGTCTTTATTGATGAAATCGACAAGGTCTGTAAACGAGGTAACTCATCAGGTCCAGATGTGTCACGCGAGGGTGTACAACGCGATTTATTACCTCTTGTCGAAGGTTGCACTGTCTCAACAAAACATGGCTCGGTGAAAACGGATCACATTTTATTCATCGCATCAGGAGCATTCCAAACCGCCAATCCTTCTGATCTTATCCCTGAATTACAAGGGCGCTTACCAATTCGTGTAGAATTGCAAGCATTAACTACTGATGACTTTGAACGTATCTTAACCGAACCTAATGCATCGTTAACTGTACAATATAAGTCCCTAATGGCAACTGAAGGGGTGAATATTGAATTTACTCAGGATGGTATTCGTAAAATTGCTCAATCTGCTTGGCAAGTTAATGAGCAAAATGAAAATATTGGTGCGCGACGTTTACATACTGTATTAGAAAGATTAATGGAAGAAGTTTCTTTTGATGCAAGTGAAATAAGTGGTCAAACAGTTGTTATTGATGCCGAATATGTGAGTTCGCATCTTGATAAACTAGTTGCTGATGAAGACCTCAGTAAATTTATACTATAATCCTTTATTAATTGTAAAAAATGACCCAGCTAAGCTGGGTCTATTGCTATAAGCAAAAAGTTAATAATAATTTTACAACATTTATATAATACACACACAAAGGATACAAATAACACGACCAGTCCACTATATTTGATCGCTTCTAATATATCCAATAGATAATTACTATAGATAATCTGTTAACAAATGTCGCACTCTATCCAGATTCTATAAACCGATAATCTATTTAAATATTTTTTTTATTTTTAGCTTACTTTTTAGCATTTATAACAAGCAGAAATGACTATAAATTTGTAAAGATGAATATAAACAGGATATTCTATCAATATATTTGTAAGATAATGATTATGAAATTAATTTATTCACTGTGGTTTATTTATTATCTTGAAGAGTATTTTGACTTAATTAATGCGAGATAGTTTTAACATCGAGCACAATAAATCGTATGATTTCTTTAGAATAGTTATTTTGTTATTGATCAGTATATTATAGTCTATAAATTTTTAGACTAATTACAATATAAAGGCTATGACTAGCCTATATATTGTATAAAAATCCTCAATGCTATAATCTTTAGATTATAGAGCACCGATTATAATTCGATATTACCAATTGATTGCGCTTTATTTACAGCACCAGAATGGTTTATGGCTACTTTCTGATTCTCTTCTAAATTAGTAAATACCATAATAATATCACGATCTTTACCTTGTTCAGTAATAAAATCAACATCCATATCCGCTAATAAGGTATTTTGATCAACTGTTTGACCTTCTTGTACATGCACATTGAACCCGTCACCTTTTAAGGCAACTGTATCAATTCCCATGTGAATTAAACCTTCAATCCCTTCATCTGTGACAAATGTAATCGCATGTTTAGTTGGAAAAATACTCATTACTTTACCTTTAACTGGTGAGTAAACTTGCACTTTTCCATCTACTGGAGTGATAGCATAACCATCGCCCATAACTTTACCAGAAAAAACTGGATCATTAACTTGCTCAATACTCTTAAATGTCCCTTCACATACAGAAAATAGCTCTACTTGCTTTTTCTTCTTTTTAAATAAACCAAACATCCCAACTCTCCAATATATTAAAACGCTATATAATACTATTAAAAAAACCGACGTGAAAGTCGGTTTATATTATATTCAGTCAGATTTTAATCAATCACTTTTTTTTAGCTTTCGCATTTGGTAAATCGGTGATTGAACCCTCAAAGACTTCTGCTGCCAGACCAATAGATTCATAGAGAGTCGGGTGAGCATGAATGGTTAATGCCATATCTTCAGCATCACAACCCATTTCAACCGCTAAACCAATTTCACCTAATAACTCACCACCATTTACCCCAACAACTGCTCCACCTAATATTCGGTTAGTAGCCTTGTCAAAAATAAGTTTGGTCATACCTTCAGAACAGTCAGATGCAATTGCACGACCAGAAGCTGCCCAAGGGAAAGTCGCAACCTCATAATTGATACCTTTTGCTTTTGCCTCTTTTTCTGTTAATCCAACCCAAGCTACTTCCGGTTCAGTATAAGCAATTGAAGGAATAGTTTTAGGATCAAAGAAATGATTCTTACCAGCAATAACTTCTGCCGCTACATGACCTTCATGAACCCCTTTATGAGCTAACATTGGTTGTCCAACAATATCTCCGATTGCATAAATATGAGGCACATTAGTACGCATTTGTTTATCAACTTCAATGAAGCCTCGATCGGTCACATTAATTCCCGCTTTTTCAGCATCAATTAATTTGCCATTTGGCGTACGACCAATTGCGACTAATACTGCATCATAAGCATGCGTTTCAACTGAGCCATCTTTTTTCTCCATGGAAACATAGATAGCATCTTCTTTTGCTTCAACCTTAGTTACTTTAGTTTCAAGCATTAGAGTGAATTTTTTCTCAATTTGCTTGGTAAACAGCTTAATAATATCTTTGTCTGCAGCCGGTATAACTTGATCGAGCATTTCAACAACATGTACTTCTGAGCCTAAAGTATGATAAACAGTACCCATTTCAAGGCCGATTATACCTCCGCCCATAAGTAATAGACGCTTAGGAATAGACGTCAATGCAAGTGCATCCGTTGAATCCCAGATGCGTGGATCATCATGTGGTATAAAAGGAAGTTGAATAGGTCTTGAACCTGCAGCAACAATTGCATTATCAAAGGTAATGACCGTTTCACCTTCTGCTGTTTGTACCGTCATTGAGTGACTACCAGTAAATTTAGCTTCACCTTGCACCACATTGACTTTACGCATTTTAGCCATACCAGCTAAACCACCCGTTAACTGACTAATGACTTTTTCTTTCCAACCACGAACTTTGTCTAAATCTAATTTTGGAGTTTCAAATACAATGCCATGTGCAGAGAGTGATTTCGCTTCATCTATAACTTTAGCAACATGTAATAATGCTTTAGAGGGAATACATCCAACATTAAGACATACGCCACCAAGTGTTGAATAACGTTCAACTAAAGTGACTTCTAGTCCCAAATCTGCTGCTCTAAAGGCTGCCGAATAACCGGCAGGCCCCGCACCCAATACTAAAACTTGCGTTTTAATTTCTTTACTCATTGATTTCTCCCTATTACATCACTAAACGACGTAAATCGGATAACACTTTAACAATATGACTTAAAAATCTTGCACCATCTGCACCATCAATCACTCGGTGATCAAAAGATAATGATAGTGGTAACATTAAGCGAGGTGTAAATTCCTTACCATTCCAAATTGGTTTCATGCTAGAACGTGATACGCCTAAAATACCGACTTCAGGGGCATTAACAATTGGCGTGAATGATGTTGTACCGATTCCACCTAAACTTGAAATTGTAAAACAACCCCCTTGCATATCGCCGCCGGTCAATTTACCGTCACGTGCTTTCTTGGAAATTTCCGCTAATTCACGCGATAATTCAACAACACCTTTCTTATCAACGTTTTTGAATACCGGCACGACCAAACCATTTGGTGTATCCACTGCAACACCAATATTAATGTATTTCTTAATAATCAGAGTTTGCGCATCCTCTGATAAAGAGCTATTAAAGCGAGGGAAAGTGGCTAACGCATTCGCTACAGCTTTCATGATAAATACTAATGGTGTAATTTTCAGATCTTGCTTACGTTTTTCTGCTTCAACATTTTGTTGTTTGCGGAATGCTTCTAATTCCGTAATATCGGCTTCATCAAATTCAGTTACATGTGGAATCATAACCCAGTTACGATGTAAGTTAGCGCCAGATACTTTTTGAATTTTGGTCAACGGTAATTCTTCAATTTCACCAAACTTAGCAAAATCAACTTTTGGCCAAGGTAATAAACCAGGTAATGCGCCACCAGATGTTCCACTTTCAATCTGTTTTACAGCATTTTTAACATATGCCTGAACATCTTCACGTAAAACGCGGTGTTTTGGTCCTGTTGCTGTAACTTTAGCTAAATTTATGCCAAATTCACGTGCTAAGCGTCTTACTGACGGGGTAGCATGTGCATAAGCCTCATTTTCAACAAAATCGTTGCCAGTGGTTGATGCTTTTGCCGGCGTTGGTACAGTAGATGACGTCGCACTAGTTTTCTCTGCTACAGGTGCTGGTACTGATTCAGGCGCCTCTTTTTGAATTGAAGGTGATGCTGCGGTACCAGCTGTTGCCGTTTCAAATTCCATAATTTTGGAACCTGTTTTAACCTTATCGCCCACTTTGACTACAATATTTTTAACCACACCTGCAATTGAGGAAGGAACTTCCATTGAAGCTTTATCGCCTTCAACAGTAATTAAAGAATCATCAACCGCTACTGTATCGCCAACTTTTACTAAGATTTCAGTGACTTCTACTTCATCACCGCCTATATCCGGCACGTTGACATCTACAGTTTGATTCATTGCTGCAGCCGTCGGTTTGACTTCAACTTTTGGCTCTTCTGCAACAGGGGCTACTGCCCCATCTGCTGCATCAAATACCATAATATCAACACCCGTTTTTACTTTATCACCTACTTTTACCGATATTGATTTAACAACACCAGCTTGAGGTGCAGGAATTTCCATTGAGGCTTTATCGCCTTCAACTGTCAGAAGCGACTGATCTGCTTCAACTTTATCGCCAACATTGACTAAAATCTCTGTTACTTCGACTTCATCACCACCAATGTCAGGTAATTTTATTTGAATACTCATTATTACAACCTCTTACGCAATACGTGGATTAGCTTTTTCAGCATTAATGTCGAATTTCTTGATAGCCTCTTCTACTACAGAAGCATCAATATCACCGCGTTTCGCTAATTCACTTAGAGCTGCAACCACTACATAGGTAGCGTCAATTTCAAAATGATGACGTAAGTTTGCTCGGCTATCACTACGCCCAAATCCATCAGTACCCAATACTTTATAGGATTCTGCTGGAACATAAGCACGAACTTGTTCAGCAAATAGTTTCATATAATCAGTTGAAACCACAGCCGGATTTTTATTCATCACTTGAGTAATATATGGTACACGTGCATCTTGAGTTGGGTGTAACATATTCCAACGTTCACAGTCTTGACCTTCACGCGCAACTTCAGTGAATGAAGTCACACTATAGACATCACTACCGATACCATAATCATTTGCAAGAATTGTCGCAGCTTCGCGAACGTGACGTAAAATAGCTCCCGAACCGAGTAATTGAACACTTGGTTTACCTTCTTTCGCTGGAAGTGTATCAAGTTTATAAATACCTTTACGTATTCCTTCTTCAGCACCTTCTGGCATAGCCGGTTGTTCATAGTTTTCATTTAATGTAGTGATGTAGTAGTAAACGTTTTCTTGATCACCATACATTCGACGTAAACCATCTTGCATAATGACTGCGACTTCATAAGCATAAGACGGATCGTATGAAATACAATTAGGGATAACAAGTGATTGAATATGGCTGTGACCATCTTCATGTTGCAATCCTTCCCCATTTAAGGTGGTTCTACCAGACGTTCCGCCAATTAAGAAACCACGTGCTTGCTGATCACCTGCTGCCCACATTAAATCGCCAATACGTTGGAAGCCAAACATTGAATAGTAGATGTAAAATGGAATCATCGGATAATCGTTGGTGCTATATGAAGTAGCTGCAGCTAACCATGATGCACCCGCACCCATTTCGTTAATCCCTTCTTGTAGAATTTGGCCTTTTTCATCTTCACGATAATAAGCCACTTGATCTCTATCTTGAGGAATATATTGTTGACCGTGTGGATTATAAATACCAATTTGACGGAATAGACCTTCCATACCAAAGGTACGTGCTTCATCAGCAAGAATCGGAACGAGGCGAGGCGCTAACTCTTTATCCTTTAACATGATGTTAAGGGCACGCACAAAAGCAATTGTAGTTGAAATTTCTTTGGTTTGTGCTTCTAATAAGGACTGGAATTCGCTTAATGGTGGAATAGAAACGGTACCAGTAAAATGTTCTAGACGTGATGGAACATAACCTTTTAATGCTTGACGTCGTTCATGAATATATTTGTATTCTGGCGTATGATCTTCAAATTTAATATACGGTAATTTCTCTAAAGCATCATCAGTAACAGGAATATTGAAGAAATCACGTACATGACGTACGCCATCCATGTTCATTTTCTTAACTTGATGCGCTATATTTTTCGCTTCAGCCGCATCCCCCATACCATAACCTTTAATAGTATGAGCAAGAATAACGGTTGGGCGATCTTTAGTTTCTTTTGCTCTTTGGAACGCAGCAAACATTTTTGCTGGATCTTGTCCACCGCGATTTAAACGGAAAATTTCTTCGTCAGACATGTCTTTGACTAATTCAGCCGTTTCTGGGTATTTACCAAAGAAATGTTCACGAACGTAAGCACCATCTTTGGATTTGAATGTTTGATAATCCCCATCTAGGGTTTCATTCATTAGACGAATCAATTTACCTGATTTATCTTTTTGGAGTAATCTATCCCAACGATCGCCCCAAAGTACTTTAATGACTTGCCAACCTGCACCGGCAAAAACACCTTCTAATTCGTTAACAATCTTACCATTACCCGTTACTGGACCATCTAGACGCTGTAAATTACAGTTGATAACGAATACTAGATTATCTAACTTCTCACGTGTTGCAACAGTAATTGCCCCTTTAGATTCTGGTTCATCCATCTCACCATCACCTAAGAAAGCATAAACAGTTTGTTCTGTTGTATCTTTAAGACCCCTATGGTTTAAATATTTCAAGAAACGAGCTTGATAAATTGCACTGATCGGACCTAATCCCATAGAAACGGTTGGGAATTGCCAGAAATCAGGTAATAATTTTGGATGAGGATAAGATGGTAAACCATGACCATGCACTTCTTGACGGAAATTATCGAGCTGTTCTTCAGTAAGACGACCCTCAATAAAAGCACGAGAATAAATACCTGGAGAAATATGACCTTGGAAATAAACTAAGTCACCTCCATCTTTCTCGTTACGTGCACGGAAAAAATGGTTAAAGCAGACTTCATAGAATGTTGCTGCAGATTGGAAAGATGCCATATGTCCACCTAAGTCTAGATCTTTCTTAGATGCACGTAAAACCATCATCATTGCATTCCAACGAACGATAGAGCGAATACGCCTTTCAAGCTCCCAATCACCGGGATACTCTGGTTGTTCATCAACTGGAATAGTATTGATGTAATTACTAGTAGAAGAACCGAATAATAACGGAACGCCACCTTGACGGGCTTGGTTGACAATTTGCTCAATAATATATTGCGCACGTTCGGTACCTTCTTCGCGAATAACTGATTCAATACTCTTCAGCCAATCCTGCGTTTCTAAGGGATCGATATCATTCATTTGCATGTCTGACATATTTAAACCTCATTTTTTGTTATAAAGATCGCAGATATTAAATATCTGCATTACGTTTGCCTAAAACATAAATTTTGATATAAGTCTGCCATTTACCTAACCAAAGGTAAAGAAAACGACACGACAGAAAGGAACGTTAATTCCTATCAAATTAATCAACTATTTCAATCTATAGGCATTAACTTTCAATACTATTATGATAGTATTAAAGTTTTTAAGAATTTAAATATTAAATCAGCATTAATTACCTTATATCCTTTTTTGTCGTCTATTGTCAACACCTATCTATTTTTGTTATATTCGATCAAATTACTGTTTTTTAATTTAAATAATATAAACACTTATTAAAAACAGCATAAAAAATGAAAAAACTTGACAAGTTATTAAAAATCAATGATTTTAGATTTGATGTTTGTCAACCAATATGGACGGTGTTTAATTGTTTCTAATGGGAAAAAGGTCATCTAAAGATGAAGAAACCTCTTGTTAAAAATCTTGGCTTACAACCTTACTCAATAATCTACAATGCAATGCATCAATTTACACAACAACGTGACGCTGATACGCAAGATGAAATTTGGTTGGTAGAACACCCCGCGATATTCACGCAAGGTAAAGTAGGGAAAGCTGAACACTTACTTCATCAAACAAACATTCCCGTTATTCAAACTGACCGTGGTGGGCAAATAACTTACCATGCACCAGGTCAGCAAATTATGTATATCTTAATTGACTTAAAACGATTAAAAATGGGTATTCGAGATACGGTGAGTGCATTAGAAAATAGCGTCATAAATACATTAAATGATTATCATATTAGTGCTGTAGCTAAACCTGATGCCCCAGGTGTATATGTCAATGAGCAGAAAATATGCTCGCTTGGACTTCATATTCAGCATGGTTGTACCCTACATGGTTTAGCATTGAATGTTGATATGGATTTATCACCGTTTAACAACATTAATCCATGCGGTTATGCTGGTTTAAAGATGACGCAAGTCAAAGCATTTTTATCCGATATTAATCCTGAAGAAATTCGTTCTAAATTAGTTAATTATTTTATTGATCAGCTATATCACGTAGCTTAACGATTTCAAGATTAATATTATTTGCATTTAACAAAAGTAGATAAGTAACAAATATGGCTAATACCACAACGTCTGTCAGAAGTTCAAAATATCGCGATGCGGATAAGACGCGTTTAATTCCATCTGTCACGATTGAAACAACTGATTTATTAAAAAAACCGGCATGGATGAAAATTAAATTACCGACTCATTCGGATAATATCGCTCATATCAAAAACACTATGCGTAAACATGGTTTACATTCAGTATGTGAAGAAGCCTCCTGTCCAAATCTGGCAGAATGTTTTAATCATGGTACTGCTACATTTATGATATTAGGTGATATTTGTACGCGCCGTTGTCCATTTTGCGATGTAGCTCATGGTCGCCCACTCCCACCGGATTCACAAGAACCTATCAAATTAGCAACAACTATTCAAGAAATGCGCCTTCGTTACGTTGTTATTACATCCGTTGATCGTGATGATTTAAAAGATGGAGGAGCAAGTCATTTTGCTGATTGTACACGAGAAATCCGTGCATTAAGTCCTAATATTAAAATTGAAACATTGACCCCTGATTTTCGTGGTTGCATTGATGAAGCGATTGATATACTACGTGAAAATCCACCTGATGTTTTCAATCATAACTTGGAGAACATACCAAGATTGTATAAAAAAATCCGTCCTGGCGCTAACTATGAAGGTTCACTTGAATTATTAGCTAAATTTAAACAATTACACCCTGATGTTCCAACTAAATCTGGATTAATGGTTGGTTTAGGTGAAACTAATGACGAGCTCATTCAAGTCCTTAAGGATTTACGCTCAAGTGGTGTCACAATGCTCACATTAGGGCAATACTTACAACCAAGCAAATTTCATTTACCTGTTGAGCGATATGTTTCACCAAAAGAATTTGAAGAACTTAAACAAATTGCTTTAGGTATGGGCTTTACTCATGCTGCTTGTGGACCTTTTGTAAGATCATCTTATCATGCTGATTTACAAGCCCAAGGAAAAGAAGTTAAGTAACAGGAATATAAATTAAGTGGGTATTAAACCCACTTAGAACTATTAAATTAAACAACCGTAATCAAACGCCATTAATTTTTATATTTTGCCCATGATATGCTGATTATCATTCAATCTATTAACATAAAACATGATTCATCTACTGGTATCAATTAATATTTAGCACGGTGTATTAGCTGTTTTTAATACTGTTGATAATATTGGTCGTCGAACAGCCATCTTCAAAATTGAGTACTCTAACTTCCCCACCAGCAGCTATGACTTCTTTACTCCCAGCAATTTGATCGGGCTTATAGTCACCACCCTTAACTAGAACGTCAGGCAAAATACGAGCAATTAAGCGTTGTGGTGTTTGTTCTTCAAATGGTACGACCCAATCAACTGAATCTAACGCTCCTAGTACTATCATACGTTGCATCAATGGATTAATTGGTCGTGATTCGCCTTTGAGCTGTTTCACGGATTGATCACTGTTTACCGCGACAATTAAACGATCACCTAATTTTCTGGCATTAGCTAAATAGGAAACATGGCCTGCGTGCAAAATATCAAAACAACCATTAGTCATTACAATTTTTTCACCACGTTGGCGAGCGTTAGCAACTTGCTTGAGCAAATCCTCTTCACTCATTACACCAAAACCGTTATCAGTTCGCGCACGAATGGCATCTTCTAGTTCAACTTGCGTAACCGTTGAAGTACCCAGTTTACCTACTACTACGCCTGCTGAAGCATTTGCTAGGAAACAACTATCTTCTAAAGTGTACCCTGCTGCTAATGATGCAGCTAATGTAGCTATAACCGTATCACCAGCACCAGTGACATCAAATACTTCTTTAGCTTGAGTTGGTAAATGATAAGTTGGTTGACCAATTTGTAATAATGTCATCCCTTTTTCACTACGTGTGACTAAGAGCGCCTTAATATCATAATCACGAATCAATTGATGACCTTTTACCTCAATATCTTCTTCACTATGACAAGGACCCACCACAGCTTCAAATTCCGACATATTAGGTGTAAGAAGTGTTGCACCTCGATAACGTGTAAAATCGGTGCCTTTAGGATCTATGAGCACGGGTACATTAGCTTGTTGTGCCATTTTGATTATTGCTTCAACGGATGACAATACACCCTTAGCATAATCTGAAAGAACCATAACTTTAGCTTGTGGTAATGCATTTTCAATACGTTGCAACAATGGTAGCGAATCAACATCACAAAACGGTTCTTCAAAATCGAGTCGTATTAATTGCTGATTACGTGATAAAACTCTTAATTTTGTAATGGTCGGATGGGAATTAAGTGCTACAAAATCACATACCACATGCTGTTGCTGCAATTGTTCTGTCAAAATTTTAGCCGGTTCATCAATACCTGTTAAACCTATTAATTTAGCTTCACCGCCTAATGAGGTAACATTCATTGCAACATTGGCAGCACCGCCAGGTCTTTCTTCTAGTGCGTTAATTTTTACTACAGGTACCGGTGCTTCGGGTGAGATGCGATTAGTCGCACCATACCAATACCGATCAAGCATAATATCACCCACAACTAATACATTAGCCTTACTAAAATCAGGTAAATTATTCTTCATTACAACTTCCTAAACATAAAATACACTACTACTTTATTTAATTATGACAATCGAATAAAACAGTATTCTTAATCAAGAGACTGCGATTCTTCTTCAGTTTGTCTTGGCTGATAGAATCGAGCAAAAAAGACACCAATTTCAAACAGTAAACACATTGGGATTGCTAAAAGTGTTTGCGAAAATACATCCGGTGGTGTTAAAAACATGGCAATAGCAAACACGCCAACAATAATATAAGGGCGTTTCTTTTTAAGACTTTGTGGAGAAGTCACGCCAGCCCAACACAGTAAAATGATAGCAACAGGTACCTCAAAGGAAAAACCAAATACAACAAACAAGGTCATAACAAAATCAAGATATTTAGTAATATCTGTATTGATTGCTATGTCAGCAGGCGCGCTATTAATAAAAAAGTAAAATGCCAACGGAAACACAACAAAATAGGCAAAAGCAATGCCTAAATAAAACAGTGTAGTACTTGAAATCACTAACGGAAGAACTAATCGCTTTTCTTTGCGGTATAAAGCAGGAGCAACAAATCCCCATATTTGATATAAAATATAAGGAATAGACACGAATAAAGACACGATTAAGGTCAATTTAATTGGGGTAAAGAAAGGTGCAGCAATATCAGTAGCAATCATGACACTACCTGTAGGTAATTGTCGAACTAGTGGATTAGCTACAATACTATAGATATCGTTCGAAAAATAGATTAACCCTAAGAAAACGATAATTATACAGAGAATACAACGCAATAACCGTGCGCGAAGTTCTAACAAATGGCTCATTAATGGTAATGCATTATCCTCTGTCATGATTGATGTTTCCCTGCATCTTTATCCACTAAATTGTTAACCTCGGTTTGATTATTCTCATTTTGCTGTTTTAAATCAGATTTAGTATCATCTTTATTATCAGTCAAATCAGTAATGGGAGAATTAACCACAGAATTTACTTTTTGGACTGTTTGATTATACTCTTTTTGTAATGACTGTGTTATGCGTTTCAACTCATCAATTGATGCTTGTATTTCGGGCGAAATATTATTGATACCACTTTGTTCAGCTTGCTTCAAACTATCTTGTAACTCTTGTAATTTTAATTCTTTATTCAATTCCAACTGCACAGAAGCGGATAATCGGCGCAATGCATTGATCCAACCAACCACCGTTTTCACAGCAGTCGGTAGACGAGCGGGTCCAAGAACAATTAGGCCTATGATAAAAACTAATAATAATTCCCCAAAGCTAACGTCGAACACAAATTACTCTTTTTTATCAGTTTGATTTTCAACATTATGAGCAGATGAACCAGCATTACTGGTTTGATTATCAGATGTTTTATCATCACCATCGCTCATCGCTTTTTTAAAGCCCTTAATAGAAGCCCCTAGATCTGATCCCAAAGTGCGCAATTTTTTAGTACCAAAAATCAAGACGATAATTGCAATCAGTATTAATAAGTTAGGCCAACTCGGCATCATGATAAACACCCCACTTTTCATATAGAAGGAATTATTATAAACATAATTTATTTTAAAATGCACGCAATAAACGCTATGCAATTAAATGATTTAATTAAGATACAATATAGTTCGCCAATCATAATTTCATAGATTATTATTAGCATTTGTTATTTAAATTTAAAGACAATAATTTAATGAAATCAACTAAATATACTAAAAATATAGCAAGAAATAATAACAGATTTTATGAGAAAACAAATTGGTGTAAATTAGAAAAATCTATTGAGGGGGTAATAAACATAATTATAAGAAATCTAAAATAGCATTACTCAATTAGATAATAAATAATCATAATCGTCATTGAGTAATGGTTTTTATCTAACAAATAACTTTATTAGTGCTTTATAAGTCATCCATATAGCCAAGACTTCTAAGAGCACGTTCATCGTCAGCCCAGCCTGCTTTTACTTTGACCCATAATTCTAAATGAACTTTATTTTGGAAAAAATCTTGCATATCTTTACGCGCTTCAATACCGATTTGCTTAATTTTTTCTCCTTTATTGCCGATTACCATTTTTTTCTGACCATCACGTTCGACCAAAATTAAACCATTGATGCGATACATACCATTTTTTTCATCAACTTTAAATTGCTCTATTTCAACAGTCACAGAATAAGGCAATTCTTCACCTAAGAAACGCATTAACTTTTCACGGATAATTTCAGATGCCATAAAACGCTGTGAACGATCAGTTATATAATCTTCGGGAAAATGATGTTCTCCTTCAGGTAAATGCTGCTTTACAATTTGTTTAATAATATCTATACCTTCACCTTTTTCAGCACTAATTGGAATCACATCCATAAAATGGAATTTTTGGCTGATTTCTTGAATATGAGGTAATAATTTAGTTTTATCACTTACATTATCAATTTTGTTAATCACTAACAATACAGGGCATTTAACACTTTTAAGCTTATTGAGTACCATTTCATCATCTTCATTCCAATGCGTACCCTCTACAACAAATAGTATTAATTCCACATCTCCAATAGAACTGCTTGCTGCTCGGTTCATAAGGCGGTTAATCGCGCGCTTTTCTTCAATGTGTAAACCCGGCGTATCAATGTAGATTGCCTGATAATCACCTTCCGTATCAATCCCCATGATCCGATGACGTGTCGTTTGAGCTTTACGCGATGTAATAGATATTTTCTGACCTAAAATCTGATTTAATAATGTCGATTTTCCTACATTAGGACGCCCAACAATGGCAATAAAGCCACAATGTTGAACCCCATTATTATCTTGTATATTTTGCTGTTGTATCATTTAATTCCCAACTTATCGATTGCCATTTGTGCAGCGGCTTGTTCTGCTTTACGGCGATTAACACCACGACCTAAATACTGATTGTCATCGTTCTCTAATTTACATTGAACAACAAATTCCTGATCATGATCATCACCAATTACTTCTACAATTAAATAAACAGGTCGATTCTGGCGTTGACCTTGCAAATATTCTTGCAAACGAGTCTTTGAATCTTTTTGTTTAATGCCGGGCTGTATTTGAACTAAACGAGTTTGATACCAAGCCAAAATTAATTGTTTAATGGTTTGGATATCACTGTCCAAATAAATGGCACCAATAATTGCTTCTACCGCGTCAGAGATGATCGATTCACGACGATGACCACCACTTTTTAGTTCACCCGGCCCTAGTATCATACTATCGCCAATATTGAAGTTTTGCCCCATTTTCGCCAATGTCTCGCCACAGACTAAAGAAGAACGCATTTGACTTAAGTCGCCTTCGTCTACTTTTGGGAAACGCTCAAAAAGTGCTTCAGCAATCACATAACTTAATATTGAATCACCTAAATATTCTAAACGTTCATTATGAATTTTATTTGCACTGCGATGAGTCAGTGCATGAATTAACAAATCAATATTCTTAAATGAATAATTAATTTGCTTTTGTAACGCGACTAATTTATTTTTGTCATGTTTCATCTATGTTAATACTCAATACCTTTAATATGATTTACCACCCAAATATCAAAAAATGAGTGTGAGTAAACCTTAAAACTAAAGCATATTATTGCTTTTAATAAGCCTAAATTTAACCAGCGTAAACCCTGCTTAAATTTAGCATTTTATTCATGATTTAATTTACTTTACCTATTCGGCTAAATCTTATACTTGTTGGCCACTCATCAGGTTGTTTCTCTAAGCTAAGCCAAATAGCCGATACACGACCAACAAAATTACGTTCGGGAACAAATCCCCAAAAACGACTGTCATCGCTGTTATTACGGTTATCACCCATCATGAAGTAATAACCTTCTGGAACCACCCATTCACCCAATTTTTGATTAGGCTGTTTAAAAAAGTGTTCAGATTGATATAGTTGATTAGGTATTAATAAGATATCATGAGTATGACCCCCTATCGTTTCCTGACGGGAATTTAAATTGATCGTAAAATTTTTACCGGCCAATTTTAATTCATTAAATTGTTCATTAGTATAAAAATTAATACCAGAGTCAGAGAATACTTGCTGCCATTCGCTTGGTTTTTCTGATGTATAATGTAAATCTAATGGAATGACCTGTTGCTGTGAACATTGCTGATCTTCAGCTTGGCAAGCAGGATAAATTCGTAATTCCTTCTTATCTTCATCATAAACAATTTTATCGCCAGGAATACCAACAACTCGCTTAACAAAATCAATACTGGTATTGTTAGGGTTTTTAAACACAGCAACATCACCACGTTGTGGTTTACCGGTAGGAATCAGCGTGGTATTGGTTATAGGATCTTTGATCCCATAAGAATATTTCTCAACAATTATAAAATCACCAACTAACAAAGTCGGCATCATAGAACCTGATGGAATTTGAAAAGGTTCAATGATAAATGAACGAAGTACGAATACGAAACATAAAATAGGGAATAATGATGACAATAAATCCACTAAACCAGAAGATTGACCAACTTTAGCCAAAACCTGACCATCAATTTTGCCTTCTGTTTGTTGTCTTACGGCTTCCACTTTACGCTGTCTAGCGGGTTTCCAGCGATAACGTTCCAAACACCAGAAAATTCCTGTAATAAATGTTGCCAATGTTAGGAAAATTGCAAACATACCTGCCATTGATTATCCTCACTTAATAAAATTTATTCTTTACCGACATGTAAAATCGCTAAAAACGCTTCTTGCGGTAATTCGACATTACCCACTTGCTTCATGCGTTTTTTACCTTCTTTTTGTTTTTGTAAGAGTTTCTTCTTACGACTTACATCGCCGCCATAACATTTTGCCAATACGTTCTTACGTAATTGTTTAACCGTTGAACGAGCAATAATGTGATTCCCAATAGCCGCTTGAATAGCAATATCAAACTGTTGCCGTGGAATCAGATCTTTCATTTTTTCAACTAATTCTCGTCCACGATAAGGTGCATTATCGCGATGGGTAATTAGTGCTAACGCATCGACACGTTCACCATTAATTAAAACATCTAGTCGAACCATATCAGCGGTTTGGAAGCGTTTGAATGCATAATCCAATGAAGCATAACCGCGGGACGTGGATTTTAATTTATCAAAGAAATCCAATACAACTTCAGCCATTGGAATATCATAGGTTAGTGCAACTTGGTTTCCATGGTAAACCATGTTTGTTTGTACGCCCCGTTTTTCCACACAAAGTGTAATAACATTACCTAAATAAGTTTGTGGAACGAGAATATTACATTCTGCTATTGGCTCACGTAACTCATTAATATTATTCACCGCAGGTAATTTTGCCGGACTATCAACGTAAATAGTTTCATTACCAGTAGTAATCACTTCATAAACTACAGTTGGCGCAGTAGTGATTAAATCAAGATTATATTCACGCTCTAGACGTTCTTGAATAATCTCCATATGTAGTAATCCAAGAAAACCACAGCGGAAACCAAAACCAAGCGCGCTTGATGTTTCAGGCTCATAAAAAAGTGATGCATCATTTAGACTCAATTTTCCTAATGCATCACGAAAAGCTTCATAATCATCAGAACTCGTTGTAAATAAGCCCGCATATACTTGTGGTTTGACTTTTTTAAATCCAGGTAGCGGTTTGTCGGCAGGATCACGAGCCAAAGTTAACGTATCACCTACTGGAGCGCCATGAATATCTTTAATAGCACACACTAACCAACCCACTTCACCACACGCTAACACCTCTTTATCTACTTGTTTTGGTGTGAATATACCTAAGCGATCAACATTATAAGTCATACCTGTACTCATGACTTTTACTTTATCACCTTTTCGTAATTCACCATTTTTAACGCGAATTAAAGAAACAACACCTAAATAGTTATCAAACCAAGAATCAATAATTAGCGCTTGTAGAGGTGCTTGGCTGTCACCTTCTGGTGGTGGAATTTCTTGAACTAAACGTTCAAGTACATCTTGCACACCCACCCCCGTTTTTGCTGAACAGCGTACGGCATCGGTTGCATCAATTCCAACAATATCCTCAATTTCTTGGGCAACACGTTCAGGCTCTGCTGCTGGTAGGTCAATCTTATTAAGTACAGGAACGACTTCGAGATTCATATCTATAGCCGTATAGCAGTTAGCTAGCGTTTGAGCTTCAACACCTTGCCCTGCATCCACGACTAATAAAGCCCCTTCGCAAGCTGCTAATGAACGTGATACTTCATAAGAAAAATCAACATGTCCTGGGGTATCAATAAAATTTAATTGGTAAGTTTGACCGTCTTTTGCATGATAATCAAGAGTCACACTTTGAGCTTTAATCGTAATGCCTCGTTCACGTTCTAAATCCATTGAATCTAAAACTTGTGCTTCCATTTCACGATCTGATAATCCCCCACATATTTGAATAATCCGATCTGATAAGGTGGATTTACCATGATCAATATGGGCAATAATTGAAAAATTTCGGATATTTTTATTCATATCTACTATTCAGTTAATCTATTTATTAATGTTAAAAATCGAGTTATCTTATTTGCTTTAAATCTACAAAGGATTGATAGGTCATTAATTAAAATCGCCATAAATTATGGCATTATGTTAACCCTATAAAATCAATATCTAATAAATCATTCAAATAAAGTAATCATAAATTAGTTAGTTAAAGCTAAACCAAGCATTCTACACATTAATTAAACTAAAACATAGTATCTAGCTTGGTTTTTATCTGTAATTAGTTAAATATCATCGGGTAGTTACTGATTTATCAGCAACATCAATCTAAGTCATTAAACTATTGCTGTTTCTATTTTAATTTTAGATTATGTGCAATTTGTTTAATTGTCTCGGCTGGCAAATTACCTATGACAATAACATTTTGTTTTCCATAATTAGTCGAGTAAATAGTTCGATCTCCTTGGACGGATAAATAAGTAACATCAGAAAGTGATCGTGGTGAAATATTAATTGTAAACGAGAAGATCCCATCGGAAAAGCGACGAGTATCAATATTTACATTATGAAAATCAATGCTGTAAGCATTAATTTCCTTGAAACCCTTAGGTATCCATGAAGCTTGCCAATCATAATTATGACTGACTTGTTTATCAATCGGAAATAAAATAGGATAATCACGATCTGCTATGTAATTAGCAAATTGTTGTTTATCAAAATTGAAATCAACTAAGATGACTTTGGTTTGACTAATGATTTTGGCATCCAAATCCAATAAATCAATTCTTAATGGAAGGTAATTTTGATCATCAATCCAAATTACATAATTGTAGCGGTCTTTATCTTTAGGAACGATTCTGATTAGTTGACTACTGCGATTCGCCATTCGTGCCTTACCTAAATTGATAAAATCATAATAAGGAGTAAGTAAATCAAAGTTATTATAAATAACGTCTGGAAAAGCTTCTACAATATGATTAGCGCCAATAGAAAACGACGCACTATCGGTTAGAAAATGGCTAACAATATTATCATGTAAAATTATTTCTTTTGAGGAACCTTCTAAATATAAAAGATCACCTTTTTTATTCGACTGCGATCCGATATAGGTATATTCGTAGGATTTGGGATTTTCGTTTTCATTCTGAATTACAAAATAGAGTTTATAATCACTATTTTGAACCGCTTCTCTCATTTTATTTAACATATCAACTGTATCTGAACCATCTGAATCAGAATCGATAGAGGTGATTAAATCAGAGGATATATCATTAGATAGCGGGTAAACTACCTTTTGAGCGTAACTCGAAAATGAAATAGAACAAATTAAGCTACAAAGAAAAAAGCACCACTTAGCCTGTTTAAAACTAACTAATGCCATTAACGGTTTCATAATTAATACCTTATTAGAAACAAGCAATTTCATTATTAATTAATGACCAATAAAGGATATATTTTATTGAAAATTCAAACGTCTTTGCAACTCATAATCTTGAACAAGCAAGCGTATTTTATCATATTGTTGGTTTGATATGGTGTCATGTTGTGGTTCGTAATTATTTGTAGGATTTGTTCCACCAACTGGAGCTAAATTAACACCGACAGGCATAGTATTAAGTACTGGAATATCATTATTATTAGAAGAATTAGAATTATATTGTACTACACCGATAATACCTAAAGTAACGCATGCAGCTAAACCAACTTGACCAAGTTTGGCAAAAACATCTTTCGTTTTTAGCCAAATTAATCGTGATAAAGCCGGAACAGCGACATTCTCCGTTAAAGGTTGATCAAGAATATCTTCTGTTTTGATAAGCTGAGCAACTTTATCAGAAATATCTAAATTTAAACAATTAACTTCTGACCGCCCCTGCATTACATCACGGGCAACATGATAACGGCGCCAGCATTGCTGTAATTCAGGTTGACTTAAAACAGCATCAATAAACGCCGTTTCACATTTTTCGTCATCCATTAATGAAGAAAGTTGTTCTTTCTGCTTTTTTAGCATATCTCTACCTTTAGAATATTAGGTTTAAATTAACCTAATAATGGTTTTAACTTCTCATCTATTGCTTCACGTGCCCTAAAAATACGGGAACGCACGGTACCTACTGGTGTTGCCATAATTTCGGCAATTTCTTCATAACTTAAACCATCAAACTCTCGCAAAGTAATGGCGGTTTTTAAATCTTCCGGTAACGACTCAATGGTTTGAAAAACTACACGTTTTATTTCATTAGATAATACAATACTTTCTGGATTATCTATATCATGTAATAAATCAGCACCATCATAGCTCTCTGCCTCCACAGCATCAATATCTGATGTTGGTGGTCGTCTACCTTGAGCGATTAAATAATTCTTGGCTGTATTGACTGCTATTCGATAAAGCCAAGTATAAAAAATACTCTCACCTTTAAAAGAACCCAAAGACCGATAAGCTTTGATAAATGTTTCTTGTACAACATCAGCTACTTCAGATGGTAATACAAAACGAGACACTAAATGAGCTAATCGATTTTGATAACGTAACACTAATAAATTAAAGGCATTTTTATTACCACCAAGTACACGTTCAACTAAGATTTGATCGGTTACTTGCTCTCCCATTTAAGGCCATTCCTCATTAACGTTGCTTTTAATACCTATGGCCAAAAATGCTCATATGGTAATTTAGATTATTAAAGACTCAAAAAGTTCCAGCTTATTTTAATTAAATTTGCTTCTTTATACTACCATTATAGACCAATCAATTGTTTTAACATATGTTTATATGTAAATGAAGAGTAAATAAAAATTGTTTTAATTGTCTAGAAATTATTCAATTCCATTAAATAAAACAATTTTCTTTGAACCATCACTATCGTGTAGTATTTGATAAAATTGTGGTAAATTAAAATTAACGGAAGAACTTGCCACAAACGTAAATCTATCATCTGACAAAGCGTAGAAACTATTTACATCCCTGACCATATTCTGTTTATTGCCGTTACAATTTCGATAAATTTCAACTTGATTATTTTCATTAAGAATATATAAATCAAATCCTTCTTGCGTATCTTCAAAAAAGAACTGAATAATGCCTTCACACGCAACGCTATCTATTTCATTAGGCAATTCATTTGATTCATCTTGAATATTTAATGCTCGACCTTGTACTTTATTATTTGATACCGCACCATAAAAATCAATCGAATTATCAAACTGATGTACTGATACACCAAAACGTTCAAAAAATAGATACCATGATGAACCATTTATCCGTAAAGGTAAAAATTGTTCAGAGTTATTTTTGGTGGTTGATAGACGCAGATCGATACAACGCTCAATAAGCTGTTCAATTTGCTCTTTGATTTCTTTGGCTAAATACTGGCTATAACAAAAGATCTTAATTGCATTAGGTAGATCAGCATCTTTATGCATTCTATTTAACAAGGTTTTAATCGCATCTAGGACACATAATGATCCCGAAAAATGGAGTACTCGAATTTCATTCCAAGAATTCCGATAAAGTAAATTTATCGATTGAATTAAACTGAGTTCTTTCTCTCCGAAATTCAATACATTGCCATGAGATAAATCATCTTCAAAACTCACTTGTTGCTCATCAAGGGTAAGATCTTCTTTTAGATTGATCATGATAGCTAAATGACGAATTTCACAAGGTCCATAAAGTGCTTCTTCACTCGCACTCGGTACATCAATTGTGAAATAAGATTGCAAATCAGCGACTAATTGATTTAATTTTGTCGGATTATGATTATCACCGTCTCGATAAAAAAACTGCGTTTTGTCAGAGATAAGACGATTAAAATAACACCAAGCAACCAATTTCACTAATGAATGACTATATTCTAAATATTGATGACTAATAATCGATTCAAAAGTTGGTTTTTGCTTATAAACATACCAACCAGGACGATTAACACGATCATTTTTTACATGAATAAATGTTAAATAAGGTTCGGAAAGATCATTGGAAATATTAGAGTTGATAATCGTAACTTTGCCCGGTAAAACTTCATAAACTGCATAAAGTTTACGAGTTAATATTGCGAGATCTTTGGGACTTATTAACGATTCCACATTATTTCTTCGCCCAAAACTAAGTAGATGACGATAGCCAGTCATCATAGTTTGCAATAATACTTCATGAATTTGGCGAGCTTGCTCTATTTTCCAACCATCACATCCATCTAAGTTTGCAATTTCTTCATGATGCCATCCCCAATCATTCACTAATTTTCTTAATAACAATTGGCGCCAAGAAGTATTCGTGTCTTGAAACGACAGTTTCTCATTAACTTTTAAATAAAAGCAACTTCGAACTAAATTTAACCGTTGCTGATCATTAACAGCATGCAAATAATCCGTAACTCTTTTTAACATCATATAGTAAGAATCAAGACAGAAGTATTGCATATTATTTTGTTGAATAGCCTGCTTAACTTCACAAGCAATTAACTTATTTTCAGGATATTGCCATGAATAGGCTTCCAATAAAAGGGTTTTTAGTACAGCTTTAAAGGGGGAATCAATACTTTTATAAAGCTGCCATAAACTAGCCCCAAAATACTCTTCGGCGGATAAATCAACTAAAGAACCAAAATCAATCCAGTCTTCTCGATTAATGGCATTTGAAACGATTAATGCAAGAATACATTCGTCATAAGAATCATATTGCTGACCATTGATCACAAAGTTATCGGGAATGACATACCACAATAATAGTTTACCAGCTAAAAGATTAGCGCTTCGATAAAACTCTTCTAATAGCAGCATATGTTGCGCCGATCCGCAATTTTCACCCATTAAGCATTCATGATGCTTATCACGAAAACGATCAACATTTACGACAAATAACGTTAATTGAACGCCTAATGAGCTTGCCCACTGTTCAATTAAAGTGCATTTTTGTTGTAATGCTGCTCTTTCATCTGCATGCAAATTTTGCTCAATACAAACCCAAACATCCAAATCAGAATCAATAGATTGACCCAAAGAACAGGTACTCCCCATTGAATAAAGTGCTGAGATTTTAGTTGTTGGCTGTGTTAATGCCGAATCTTCGAATGCAAATTGGCTATAGAGTTTATCTATAATTACCTTATCTGGTTGATAAAAGCTAATACCATTAGGAACAGGTTCTGGCATATATCCCGGTAAATTCGGATGATGATAATGCAAAAGCGCGGGCAACAGCAAAAAAACCTGATGAAACGAATCTGGCATAGCATCAAGAGCTCGCTCTCTTTTTATTAAAGCAAGTTCAACTAAGGTCTGTTTGACTTGAGCAACATATTCCTGCATAGTTATTTTGAAAATCAAAAAAATGACATAGATCACATTTTTATAATGATATTGCAATCTAACATGATATTCTGACAACGTAAAGGGACGAAATTTAACAAAAATCGATTTTGACTTGAAAAATAGAAAACCAAATACATATAACAGAAAAACAATGATATCAATAAATTATATAGAAAATAAGTTGTCCAATCAAATAAAAACACCCAATGTCGCGGAAAAGGCAGGGGTACTTATTCCTATTATTCAGAACACTCAAGGTGAGTTACATTTACTATTTCAAATCCGATCAGCGCAATTAAAATGGCAACCCAATGATATTTGTTTTCCGGGTGGACGAATGGAAGAACAAGATAAAACGCCAATTGACACAGCTTTAAGAGAAACACAAGAAGAGCTCGGTGTTGATGCTAAAACCATTAAAGTTTGTGGTCAACTTCCTCCTTTTATTTCGCCATTAGGTTTAAAAATTTACCCTATTATTGGGCATTTAACTTGTTTAGAGTTCAATTTAAATCAAGATGAAGTTGCTGATGTATTTACCGTGCCTATTGAATGGTTTATGGCTAATCCCCCTACAAAGTCAACAATGCAGACCGCATTTAAACCCGCTGATGATTTTCCATTTCACTTAGTAAAAAATCGCTCCAGAAATTGGCAAAAACATGCTCAGCATGAAGTACACTTTTATCATTATCAACAATATACCATTTGGGGATTAACCGCAAAAATAGTACAATCATTCATAACTATGATCCGCTAAATAACATTGAAAAAATCATCATGCATCTCAGTGAGTGCAAAAAATAATTGGGTTAATTAAGCTATGCCACAGAATATCGACTTAAATGAAATTAATAAATTTGCCAAAATGGCTCAAGAGTGGTGGGATCCTAACGGAACATGTAAACCGCTCCACATTATCAACCCCTTACGCGTTCAGTATATTCAATTACAATGTGGGGATTTAACCGACAAACATGTATTAGATGTCGGTTGTGGTGGTGGAATCTTATCCGAAAGCTTGGCAAAACTAGGCGCTCACGTTACTGGTTTAGATATGGCTCAGGAATCTTTAAATGTTGCCCAACATCATGCTAAACAAAATGGCTTAACTATCAATTATTTGAAAAGTTCTATTGAAGATTATGCTAATACAATAGATCAGCGATTTGATATAATAACATGCATGGAATTACTTGAACATGTCCCCGAACCACAGTCGATTATCACTGCCTGTGCCAAACTCTTAAAACCAAATGGTCAGCTATTAATGTCTACCATCAATCGCAATCATAAAGCAAAAATACTGCTTATATATGGCGCCGAGTATATTGCTCGTTTGATCCCAAAAGGAACGCATGATTTTAACCGATTTATTCGACCTTCTGAATTAATGCAATATATTGAAAATGCCAATTTACAAACTAATGACATCATCGGTATGGAATATCAACTGTTAAGAAACCGCTTTATTTTGAGTAATAAAGTCGATGTTAATTATATTATTACAGCAAGCAAATTAAATTAAAAAAATAAATATTAATATTTAATTAAGGCAATCATCCAATAGTTAACTTAGGTTATGAAATGAACAACTTCATAACCTTTCCTAAACGATAGTCGTTAACGAAAACTATCTTGCTTATATGCCTTCATAGCGGATTTAATGCATATATTAGTTTTAACTGTACATCCATAATGACGTTACTGTGCATTTAAATTCTCAATATATTTAATACATACTGTTCTTTCTCATTTAGTTTCAGGTATGAGAGTTATCTATTAATCTACTATTTCGCCGATGTAGTAACATAATCCATAGGATGATCAAATAATAATGAATTTAACAAAGCCAAAGGCTCTCTGATCAAAGCAATGCGTTTATCTTTATTGGATAAAGATGCAGGTAGGCCTGATACATCATGAATGCCTGATCGTTTAGCTAAGATGATTGAGCGTAATAAATGAAAATCACTTGTGACTACAATGGTTTTTCCTAATGGCAAAATTTGATTGGCAAATACAAATTGTTGAGCGGTTCGAATTGATTGATCTTCAATATAGATTCTTGATGTGTCAATTCCGTTTTTTATCAAATAATCAGCCATGACACTGGCTTCCGTAGCTGATTCATTTCGACCTTGTCCACCGCAAACAATGACCTTTGTCCGTGGATTTTGATGTAAATAAATAATGGCTACATCTAAACGCGATTGTAACGTTGGATGCGGTCGTGCTGGTGTACCTATAACTTTTGCTCCTAAAACCACCATGGTATCGGCATCGGCTACTGGATTTTGTTGTGCATAAAGATATATGACAATATTACATACAACGAAATAAGATAAGATAAAAAGTATGATATAGAAGACTAATTTGATTATTGTCATTAAACAATCTCATTTTTAAAGATAAGAGTTCCCATTATAACTAAACACGGCAAAATCATCCTAATATGATTTATCCGATAAAATATATTTAATGTATTGCTTATTAGTTAAACTAAAAAATGATTGATAGTTTAAAAAATCATTTCTTTTGTTCTAAAAATGAACATTTACAATATTAAATGGATTGGTTATTATAACGAAAATAATAACAATTATGGAACATTAACATGAAAGAATATAAAGTCATCATTTATCAAGAATCCCTACTTTCTTCAGTATTACTTGGTTCCGCAAAAGTCGATCCCATCAAATTTACTGAATTCTTAAATCGTCATGCATCGCTAGGTTGGCGTGTCGTCACGATGGAAAAAGAAATGCGTCGTGCATTATTATTCTCTAGTCGTGAAGCATATATTGTCATTTTAGAACGTGAAGCAAATTAGCTATTCTATTGTTTTTGTTTATTTCATAACTACTAATATTTAGATCTCTCCCCTTAGGAGACATAACATCGTTAAATTATCAAGGAGTGTGGTTATGTTTATATTTCTAGGTTTAATTATCGTTCCTTGCTTAATCATATTAGTGATATATTTATTAGTAAAAGACTACAAAGAAGACAAAAAATTAAAAGATAATGATTTTTTAGACTAATTTAAAAAGTTTATTATTAACTTTCAAAGGATTGAAAGTTAGCTCATTCTAATTTACAAAAACAGCACCTATCCAAAATTAATTTTATTGAGTATGATCAGATGATAGTTTTTAGCTATCATCTGATAAATTAATTCAAGTTAAATAGACATTTCTAATTATAGATTCTTTAACAAAAATCCATTTTCTTATCCTAAGACTTGTTTTTTTTACTTATCACAAGATTGGAACAGATAATTGCTAATAAAATGACCATGACGCCTAACCATTGAGTAAAATAGACGGATTCATTAAGATAAAAATAAGAGGCAAGTACAGCTACAGGTAGCTCCGCTGCAGTTAAAATTGCACTGACCGAAATACCAACTTTAGGAATTCCTACAGCAAACAAAAAAGGAGGTAAAACAGTACCAAGTAATGCTAATAATAATCCCCACTGATAGATCTTTTCATGCCAATCAAATTGAAATAAAAAAAACGGTGGAAAGATTATAAATCCTAATATACAGGCTCCAGTAATCATCAATGCACTCTTTTTCAAAGTAGGTAAATCAGTACCTACACGATTGCTTGTGATAATAAATAATGTATAAGTAATGGCCGCTAAAAATCCAAATAAACACCCCTTAAGATTTAAAGCAATATCTTGATTAAATACACCGGCTGCCAAAATACTACCGCCAACAATAATAATGACCGCTATGATTTGCTGAAAAGAGGGTTTATTTTTAAAAACAATAAAATCTACAATGACACTAATCCATAAATATTGCATTAAAAGAATGATTGCAATTGATGCAGGTACCAATTGCACACATTGATAATAAAAGATGGCGACTAGGCAAGGAAAAACGCCTGTTAAACAAACTTGCCAATTTTTGGTTGTTTGCTTACTTTGCGAATTCTTTGCTGATTTTTGGAAGCATTTATAACCTAAATATAATCCCCATAACATTAACATACCAAACAGATTTTGCACACCGGTAACATTCCCTAGTGTATACCCTGCTTTATATGCTGTTTTGACAATTGAAGATAATACTCCAAAGCTACACGCTCCTAAAAAAACGAGCACTCCGCCCCAATAACGTTCTTTCATAATTGTACCTACTATTTAATTCCATTTTGCCTGACATTCAGGCCAATACAAACTTCGTAACTTGTTATAATCATTTTACTATTTAATTTATAATCCTATTGTAAAAATAACGCATCAAATATCAGATCATAGCTAAGCAATCTTGGTTAATTAATATTCATTTTTTAATTTACGATAAAGAACATAAATCCGAGATGATTAACTAAACAAATGTCTGTCAAACAGATGTTACGTCAAACAACAGCCGTCTCGGTGCCGATTGGCACCGATAATTATTATTTAATAAAAAGTGAATTATCTACTGATTTAATGCAGTTTTAGTGTTAGGTCTATAATGAAATGAAAAACAGAAAACCACAGCTAATACAAGTGAATAACTTGCAAAAATTAACCAAATCGATTGCCAATCTTTCACCTTATCATAAGTAAACAAATCAACGATTTTACCGCTAACAATCGCACCGACCATCGCCCCAATACCATTTACCATTGTCATATACAGACCTTGTGCACTTGAACGAATGGTTGATGATACTTCATTTTCAATAAAAATCGATCCTGAAATATTAAAGAAATCAAAAGCACAACCATAAACAATCATCGATAATACGAGTAAAACAAAGCCAAATGGTGAAGGATCACCAAAAGCAAATAATCCAAATCGTAACGTCCAAGCTAGCATACTAATAATCATTACTTTCTTGATGCCAAATCGTTTTAAGAAAAACGGAATAACTAAAATAAAACCAATTTCCGCCATTTGTGATACTGAAAGTAAAATTGCTGAATATTGAACGACTAAGCTATTTTCATAAGCTGGATTTAGACCAAAATCACGCAAAAAGGTTCCACCAAATGTGTTGGTGATTTGTAAAACTGCACCTAACAACATGGCAAATAAAAAGAATATTGCCATAGTCGGTTTTTTAAATAAAACAAATGCATCTAAACCAAGTGCTGAAACCCATGATTGACTTTGCTTTTTAATGACAGGTATATAAGGAAGTGTTGCGGAATAAGCGACCAGAACTAAAGAAGCGATGGCGGCTAGATAAAGCTGTACCATACTCAGTTCTAATTTTAACAAACTTATGCTCCACATTGCCACAATAAAACCGACCGTACCAAACACCCTAATTTTAGGGAATTCCGTAACCGTATCCAAATTCTCCTTAGCTAACGTAATATAACTAATAGAATTAGATAATGCGATTGACGGCATAAATACCATCATGTTAATAAACATTACGATAAACATTAAATCAGGATCAGTAATTGATGCAGCATAAAACAGTGAAATCGCACCAATTAAGTGACAGAGCATGTAAAGGTATTTAGCGGGTATAAATTTATCAGCAATGATGCCGACTAAAAATGGTGTGAAAAATGCGGCTAAGCCTTTAGAACTAAAAATAACACCAACATCAGTACCTGAAAAACCTAAGGTTTTAATCAGGTATCCCCCCAGAGTAATTAACCAACATCCCCAAATAAAGTACTGCAAAAACAACATAACTTTTAAACGGTTTTTGATATTCATTATTATATCCTGGCATTTATTATTTTAAGTTGATATTTCTGGATAGAAATATCAACAATAACTCAATTAAAATTTAGCAATGGTTTGCGTCACTAATTTTAAGAAAGTTGATTTCACTCGTTCGGCTGTTTCGATTACTTCTTCATGCCCTAAAGGTTGATCTAAAATACCGCATGCCATATTGGTTAAACATGAAATACCAACAGTTTCAATACCTGAATGACGTGCAATAATTGCTTCAGGTACTGTAGACATACCAACCGCGTCAGCACCTAAAACTCGAATCATACGCACTTCCGCTGGTGTTTCATAAGTTGGACCTGTCCACCAAGCATAAACACCATGACGTAAAGTCACATCAAGTTCTTTTGCTACTTCGGTCACAATAGCACGTAATTTTTTACTGTATACTTCGCTTACATCTAAAAAACGCACCCCAAGTTCTGGATTATTAGGACCAATTAGCGGATTATTTGCAGTAAGATTGATATGATCGGTGATTAACATTAAGTCGCCCGGTGCAAATCCAGTGTTGACCGCACCACATGCGTTAGTAATAATTAATTTTTCGACCCCCAACATTTTCATAACACGAACAGGGAAAGTCACTTGATCTAAGGTAAACCCTTCGTAATAATGGAAACGCCCTTTCATCGCTACCACTTTCTTACCGGCAACTTCACCAATAACTAACTCATTAGCATGACCAACCGCAGCAGATTGAGCAAAATGAGGAATATGATCGTAACTAATACGAACGGCATTTTCCATAGTATCCGCAAAAGGACCTAATCCAGATCCTAAAATAATACCGATAGTAGGTTTAACATCCGTTAATTGCTGAATATAGCTGACCGCTTCTTGAATATCACTGGTCTTATGCATAGTGTAATTCCTTAGATTATAAAATATATAGTTAACACAATAATTTTTCGTTGCAAATTATCGCAGAAAAAAAAACATAACAAAACAGTGTTATAATAAAAAACAATAAATCTAAGTGAATTTAACAAAAGAAGAAGACTAATTTATCATGATAATTAAGTGAAAGATGTCATCATCTTTCACTTGCAATCGGGGAATAAATATCAAAACGATGATTTTTAGTTTTTATTGATGAAACAGGTTTTTGATTATTTAAAAATCCTGCATAATCAGGACGTTTAACCACCACCCGTTTATTTGCCATTTGTCGCGCTAAGATTAACAACGAGTCAGCATCATTATCGCTTCCAACTAATTGTTGAAAAATACGCATTTCTTTTTTAACTAAAGCGCTTTTCTGACGATGCGGAAACATTGGATCAAGATAAACCACATCAACTTTATTAGTAATATCTGCCATAGCCGTTAAACTGTTATTAGGGATCAGTCGTAGATTTTGTTGTAACAACATACCCATTTCACTGTCAAGATAAGCACGTTTTAAACCATCTTCTAGCAATGCCACCACTACAGGATGACGTTCAAACATTGTTACTCGACATCCTAAAGCGGCTAAGACAAAGGCATCACGACCCAATCCTGCCGTGGCATCAAGTACCGTTGGTAAATAATCGCCTTTAATACCAACCGCCTTAGCAACCGCTTCACCACGACCACCACCAAAGCGTCGACGGTGCGCCAAAGCACCGCCAACAAAGTCTACCGCTATTCCCCCTAATTTAGGTTCGTCAGTTTTAAACAAAGTTAGATAACCATTCTCATTATTCAATTGAAAAATAGAATGTTCATCATTTTGTGCTAACCATAATGTAGCGTTTTCCAATAATGACATTAATGTCTAAATCCCTACTAATTTACATTGAAGACTTAATACCATAATGATGTAATAACGCCTCAAGTTTTGGTTCACGACCGCGGAAATTCTTGAATAATGTCATTGGTTCATCGCTACCACCTTGCGATAAAATATGATCTAAAAACTCATTACCGGTTTTAACGTTGAAAATGCCCTCTTCTTCAAAACGAGAAAACGCATCAGCCGACAACACTTCAGCCCACAAATAACTGTAGTAGCCTGCTGCATAACCGCCAGCAAAAACATGACTAAAGGCATGTGGGAAACGACCCCATTCAACTGTTGGTGTAACGGCTACTAATTCACGCACTTGCTTTAAGGTTTCTAAAATTAAAGCACCTTGTTCTGGAGAGTATTCAAAATGCAAACGGAAATCGAACAGACCAAATTCAAGTTGGCGCAAAATAAATAAAGCAGCCTGATAATTCTTAGCGTCTAACATTTTAGTTAGCATTTCTTTTGGTAATGGTTCACCGGTTTGATAATGACCAGAAATAAAGGCTAATGCCTCAGGTTGCCAACACCAATTTTCCAAAAATTGACTTGGTAATTCAACCGCATCCCATGCTACCCCATTAATTCCAGCTACTGACGACGTTTCAATTTCCGTTAACATATGATGTAAACCATGACCAAATTCATGGAATAAAGTTGTTACCTCATTATGAGTAAATAACGCTGGTTTATCATCAACAGGGCGATTGAAATTACAAGTTAGATACGCGACTGGTTTTTGTAGATGACCATCAGCGAATCGCATTTGTCCAATACAATCATCCATCCATGCACCACCACGTTTATGCTCACGAGCATAAAGATCTAAATAAAAACTCGCTTTGTATTGACCTTGTTTATCAAATAAATCAAAGAATCGTACTTCTGGTGACCACACTTCTACATCTTTACGTTCTTTAAATGTAATACCAAATATCCGATTAACGACTTCAAACAAGCCACTAATTACCTTTTCTTCTGGAAAGTAAGGACGTAACTCTTCGTCATTAATGGTATATAAAAATTGCTTTTGCTTTTCACTGTAGTAACTAATATCCCAAGGTTTAATATCACTGGCGCCAAAATATTCATAAGCATAACGTTTAAGTTGAATCAGTTCTTCTTCACCTTGTGGTTTAGCCTTTTCAGCTAGGTCATTCAAAAATGCTAATACTTGCTCAGGGCGATCCGCCATTTTAGTTGCAAGTGAAATATGGGCATAACTATCAAACCCTAATAATTGTGCCAACTCATGACGTAAAGCAAGAATCTGTTTGATATTCTCAGTATTATCCCATTTATGGGCATTTGGACCTTGATCAGATGCTCGGGTAGTATAAGCGTGATACATTTCATAACGTAAATCACGATTATCACAATACATCATTACGGGAATATAACTCGGCATATCCAAAGTTACTAACCACCCTTCTAAACCTTTAGCCGTAGCTTGTGCTTTTGCAGCAGCTAAAGCACTTTCCGGCAATCCCGCTAACTCTTCAATATTGGTAATTAACTTTGTCCAACCCATTGTTGCATCAAGAACATTGTTACTATAATTGGAAGATAATTCTGATAATTTAGCAACGATTTCTCCATAACGCTTTTGTTGTGCTTCCGGTAATCCGATTCCAGATAATTCAAAATCACGTAGTGCGTTGGTTATGGTTTTCTTTTGTGCTTTGGTTAACTGATTGAATTGTTCGCTTGCTTTTAAAGATTTATAAGCATTGTACAAACCTTTATGTTGACCAACCCATGTTGAATATTCAGATAACAACGGTAAACATGCTTCATAAGCTTCACGTAATTCAGGACTGTTTTTTACCGAATTAAGATGGCTAACTGGAGACCAAACGCGGCTAAATTTATCATCCGCTTCATCAATCGGTTGAATCAAATTATCCCATGTATAATGCTCTTGATTAACAACCTGTTCAATCACTTCTCGACAATGTTCAATTGCTTGTTTCACTGCCGGTACCACATGTTCTGGTTTGATTTGTGAAAATAACGGCAACGCTGATTGAATTAATAATGGATTTGTCATGGCAATACCTTTAGGCGTATTTTAAAAAGAATGATATATTATATTGGCTTAAATTTCGTAAATTCAAGGGATACAAACAGATTTAATTACTACCTTATCTAACTGACCTGCTGTTTATTAATACTTACCAAACATACTCTCATAATTCAGGTTTGCATTAAACTTATCTACTCCATCTTCAACAAACCCATTTATAAGTATTGATTATTACTAGCAGTTAAAATTGATTCTTTTACAAAATATAACTTAGCTCACAAAAAACCAAAATTCAAAGGAAAACTACTGACGAATTCTAATCTTACTGCTAAACTAGGTAAGTTTGGCAATAACTTTAATAACAATAATGATATGCAAAATAACATGAATAAAAACAATAGCAAGCGACTATAACCAAAATCACAAATTCACCCATCATAGTAACCACATTCGATTAAATATAAAAAAAACAGGAAACCGGATGACAGAACTTATCATTGACCCAAAAATCGAGCAACTGAAAAAGATCACCCGCCAAGATGGCGCTGATAAATATGCTCAAGCACTGTATGACTTAGCAGATATTTACCATTTTGAAAAAAATGATATTGAACAAGCTGAATACTATTATCAATTAATTGAAAAAAATGATAACTCTATAGTTTATGCTGGTGCGCAATACAATTTAGGATACATTTACCATTATCATAAAAATGATATTAAAGTTGCTCAAGTTTATTATCAATTAGTTGAAAAAAATGATCACCCACAAGCTTATGCACTAGCACAATACCAATTGGGTCAGATTTTCCATTTTTATAAAAATGATATTGAACAGGCCGAATACTATTATCTATTAGTTAATAAAAATGATTGTCCTCAATCTTATGCATATGCGCAATGTCAATTGGGAAATATTTATAAAGATTACAAAGATGATATTAAATTGGCTGAAGACTATTATCGATTAGTGGAAAAAAATAATAGTCTTGAAGCTTATTCACAAGCACAACACCAATTAGGGCAGATTTATCAATTTTATAAAGATGATATTGAACAGGCTGAAGCTTATTATCGATTAGCTGAAAAAAATAATAGTCCTCAAGCTTATGCGCACGCACAATTCCTATTAGGGCAGATTTATCAATTTTACAAAGATGATAGTGAAAACGCAGAACACTATTATCGATTAGTTGAAAAAAATGATAATCCTCAAGCTTATGCAGATGCACAATACCAATTGGGACAAATTTATCAATTTGATAAAGGTGATATTGAACACTCAGAACACTATTATCAATTAGTTGAAAAAAATGATAGCCGTCTATCTTTTGCAGAGGCGCAATGTCAATTGGGAAATATATATCAATATTACAAAAATGATATTGAACAGGCCGAAAATCATTATCGATTAGTTGAAAAAAATGATACCCCTCAAGCTTATTCAGATGGCCAATGCCTAATGCGACGTATTTATCAATTTAAAAAAGATGATATTAAACAGACCGAAAATTATCATCAATTAGTTGAAAAAAATGGTAGTCTTCATGCTTATGTAGAGGCCCAATGTCAATTGGGAAATATATATCAACATTACAAAAATGATATTAAACAAGCCGAATACTATTATCGATTAGTTGAAAAAAATGGTAATCGTCAAGTTTATGCATATGCACAATTCCAATTGGGACAGATTTATCAATTTGATAAAGATAATATTGAACACGCAGAACACTATTATCGATTAGTTGAAAAAAATGATAACCCTCAAGCTTATGCAATAGCGCAATTCCAATTGGGACAGATTTTCCTTTATCATAAAAATGATATTGAACAGGCCGAAAATCATTATCGATTAGTTGAAAAAAATGATAGTTCTCAAGCTTATGCAGAGTCGCAATACCATTTGGGATTAATTTATCATTATCATAAAAAAGATATTAAACAGGCTAAAGCTTATTATCGATCAATTGAAAAAAATGACCTCCTTACTGTTTATGAAATGGCACAAATTAATTTAGGGATTCTTCACTCAGATGATCCACAACTTGCTAGTAAATATTATTTACAAGTCTGTGATAGCGAGGAGCCATGGTTAGCTAACTGGGCAAACCAAAAATTAGGTAATATTGCCTATTTTTCAAAAATAGACACTGATTTGCAATCCCCCAAATATTATTACCAGAAAGTTATCTATACCAGTTTATCATTTGAGGCCTATATTACCGCTCAAATCATGTTAGCATTTATTAATAGTGGTCATGATCAAATATTTAAAAAAATAGAAGAATATAATAAGCATGTTATCAAACCAATTTGTGACATTCGAAAATTAACTGTAGATATACAAAAAAAGCTATTAGTGGATTTTAAATTAGATAAAACGTTAAGTGAACAAGAACAACAATTTGAACGGTTAGTTGCACACTATACCAAACCCGGCGTGTTATTTAATCTTTTAAAAAATGAGCCAAGTGATTTCCGTTTAAATGTCGTTGATTTTATGAATGATCCAACCGAAAATCAGCTATTAAGCAATTGGCTAGGAATTAAAAGTGACAGCAATAACGACATTAAGAGCTTCTTAGCTAGTTTTTCATTTAATCATAACTCATTAAATCAATTTCGCTTATATGGCAATGAAAACAATATTGTTGGCTCTGGTGTAAGTATTGTTTTTAATCAACAGTTTTTTGGTAGCGATGTTAATCGAAGCATCAATGATGACAGTATAAATCTCTTAAATCAAAATCTTACCTCTAAATTAACCGCCAATACTGATATGTTAAATAAAGCGAAAAACGGTAGCGATGTTAATCGAAGCATCAATGATGACAGTATAAATTTCTTAAATCAAAATCTTACCTCTAAATTAACCGCCAATACTGACATGATAAATAAAACGGAAAACAATACAAAAATAGTAAAAGATAATGATATATCGCCGTTACATCCTCTATCGTTATTTCGCTGTGTTTATTTTGACCCTGAAACTAATTATATCAGCATTGCCAAACGTAACTTATACTCATTTTATTTAGAACATAAAGGTTGTAAACCTGAAGTAATTAACAGCAAATGGCAAAAATATTTAGATCTTCTAGATGAAGAAAACAAAATATCTGAAATCAGGGAGTTATTAGAACAAATCCGTAACGAAATAATAAACTTAAAGGAGAATAAGAAACTTCAAGTAATTTCAAATCTTGATCAATTAATTTCACTGGCATTAATGCCTATCTCATGTTTAATAAAACATGCTGCTTTTGAGGATGAAGATGAATGCCGAATAATTTATATTACCCATATTGCTGATGAAAAAATTCAAGCGCCTTATGACTATGCTTCGGCAAATAGCCTATTTATAAATTATGCCAAGGTTGAGAAATATATTGATAAGATTTACTTAGGGCCTCAATGTCAACCCTCTCATAAATTATGGATCACCAACCATGTAAGAAAATCAAATTATAACTCAATTAAAGTTATTCAATCAGAAATGCCATTACGCTAACATAAAAAAGGGCATCAACCTTGGTGCCCTTTAAACAATTTTAATTGTTACATTTGCTAGATATTGTATCAGTGAACAGTTTATCAATAAAGTAAAGTATATAACTTACGACGGTAAGTTGCTGCCAACGGATTACTTGTACCAAGCGCCGCCAGCATATCTAATAACGATTTTTTCAACTGCCCGTCGCCGGCATTAAGATCATTTTGTAATGGTTCAAATACTAGTGCTAATGCTTCTTCATGGCGTCCAACTTGCATAAGTTGCGTTGCTAATTGGCTAATTAACGCAATATTATTGGGATCTTGAGCTAAGTCATGTTGTAATTGTTGAATTTCTGGAGAATTAGCTGCTTGCTGTAATAACTCTATCTCGGCAATTAAACCATGATAAGTTGTATCTTGATCTTGCAGTGGAATAGACGCTAATGTTGCCTTAGCATCATCAAGCTGTTTTAATTCAATTTGAGCTTTCGCCAACAATAATGCAATGTCACTACGCGGTTTACCTAAGTGATCCATTAAATTTTGCCAAGCTTGTTTCAATAACGGCAAAGCTGCCGTGTAATTCTGTTCGGCAAGAAGCTGCTGTGCTTCGACTAATTTTAATTCATCTTCATTAGGTAGAACTTTGTCTAATAATGCCTGAATTGCTTCTTCTGGTTGTGGACCTTGAAAACCATCAACAGGTTGCCCATTTTGAAATAAGTAAACAGTGGGAATAGCACGTAAGCCAAATTGGGCAGCTAACATTTGCTGCTCGTCACAATTTAATTTGGCTAAAATGAAACGACCTTGATGTTGGTTAGCTAGTTTTTCAAGTGTAGTAGTGAGTTCTTGGCATTGTGCACTACGTGCTGACCAGAAGTAAAACAAAACCGGTAATTGGGTTGATTGTTGTAAAATCTGTTGAATATTTTGTTCATTAATTTCAATAATATATTGCGTTTGCATAGTTTTTTCCATAACGAATTGTTCACTATTTACTAATCAGAATTTTATCCATTAGTTTATCAGGTAGTATCCGTTTGGCAATGGCAGCTAGTTGGGTAACCAAAGTAACCCTATAACGTACTTTAGGTGAACGACTTTCTAAAGCATGAAATAGTTTGGGTAATATCGCTTCTGGCGGTAGCGTAAATCGTTTAGCAATAGGTGGATTTTCAACCTTTCGCTGTTGCTCAGTTTGTAAGACATTGGTTTTAAAATTGGTGGTTAATGGACCCGGCTCAATTAAACAGACTTTCACATTACAGTCTGATAATTCTAAGCGCATTACATCTGACCATGCTTCAAGAGCATATTTACTGGCACTGTAAGCGCCTCGCCCCGGCGTAGCAATAAAACCAACTATTGAACTGGTTTGAATAATACGACCGCCCCCTTGTGCCTTTATGGCGGGTAATAATAATTGCGTTAATTGATGGACTGCAAAGAAATTGGTTGAAAATTGTTGCTCCAATTGTTGACGGCTAATTGTAGTTAGTTTGCCGTAAACACCAAATCCAGCATTATTAAATAGCGCATATAAATTATTATTTGTTAATGCTAATACTTGTGCTGCTGCTTGCTCTACTGACAACGGATCATCTAAATCAAGTAAAACTGACTCAAAACCTAAACCATTTAGCCGTTCAACGTCTTGAATTTTACGACAAGAGACAATCACGCGATAACCCCTATTTTTTAATGCATTAGCCGATAAGAATCCAATTCCGCTTGAGCAACCTGTAATAAAGATAGATTTCATTGATAAATATTCCCTTAGCCGATTAATTCGCCACCAATCTGCTTTAATATTGTAAATTTACCTGTAACTCCTTATGATAACATAACTGTTTATTTAATTATATTTTTCACATCACTAAGGGATAATATGAAAATTGCAATTATTGCCGCAATGGCAGAAGAAGTTGCCATCCTGAAAAGTAAGATCACTGATTGCCAAATTGATAATATCTTTGGCTTTGAATTTTATTGTGGTCAAATTCAAGGTTGTGAAGTTGTGTTATTACAATCGGGTATCGGCAAAGTTGCCGCAGCCAGTGCAACCACCTTATTATTAAGCCGTTTTGAAGTAGATGCAGTTATTAATACAGGTTCAGCCGGTGGCACAGATAGTCGTCTTAAAATTGGTGATGTAGTAGTTTCTACCCAAGCTATTTATCACGATGTTAATTTAACCCCATTTGGATACGAACCGGGGCAAATGGCTGGCTGCCCAATCACTTTCGTCGCAGACGATTCGTTACGTATGATAGCCAAACAAGCTATTGAAGCACAAGGCGTTAATGCCATTGCAGGCGTTATAGCTAGTGGTGATAGTTTCATCAATGGCGAACAAGCATTAACAACCATTAAAAGCCAATTTCCTGAAACCGTGGCTGTTGAAATGGAAGCTGCTGCTATCGCTCACGTATGTTGGTTGTTTTCCACGCCGTTTATTGTGGTAAGAGCAATATCGGATAATGGTGATAAAGCCTCAGCTGTGAATTTCGATGAATTTTTGCCACTTGCAGCAAAGCAGTCCTCTTTAATTGTTGAAACTATGCTAAAACAACTAATGAGCAAATAGTAACGTAACGACTTGATACTATGAACTACATTTTTTGGTGTGATATTCTGGGTACTATTGTTTTTGCAATTTCAGGTGTTTTGTTAGCAGCAAAAAAAGAGATGGATCCCATTGGCGCCTTAGTACTGGGCGTCATTACAGCCGTTGGCGGAGGCACGATCCGAGATGTCCTACTAAATCATGGTCCAATCTTTTGGATTACTGATTCAACGGATCTTTGGGTTGCCATAATCAGCTCCTTTCTTGCAATGATATTTATTCGTTATTCATCCTATAACAAATACCCTAAGTGGCTAATGCCAGTCTTAGATGCTATAGGTTTGGCGGTTTTTGTCGGAATAGGTGTCAATAAAGCGGTAGCTTCACAGGTTAATGAACTTGTCATGATTTGCATGGGTGTCTTAACAGGTGTTGGTGGCGGTATACTTCGTGATGTATTGGCTCGTGATATACCCATGGTGTTTCGAACAGATATTTACGCCACAGCTTGCCTTGTGGGCGGATCTGTACACACTATAAGCTATTTATATTTCAACTTACCTTTAGAATCGGCAACCGTTTTAGGTATTATCGTGACCTTAACAATTCGTTTATTTGCCATTTATTGGAAGTTAACTTTACCCGTAGTATGTGCGAAACAAGATAAATCAAATTCTTAAGGATGATAATAAAAAACCCGAGCGTGTTATAGGTGATATTTTAACCAATCAAACTTAAAGCTAATCATAAAACGGATTAAAAACATATTTAACGTAAAAATTTGCTTTCTATCATTCAGTAAAGCACCTATACTGCAAATGCTTGCTATTTGCAAATGATTATCATTAACAAAAATAATATTATAATGAATTTACTATCCATTCAGTTTTAAATCTGACAAGGAATACATATGAATTACAAAAAAACGGGAGTATTGTTGCTTTTTCTTGGTTTTTCTTCTTATGCACAGCAACCTCCTGTTCAAGAAAATGAAATAGAAGATTCCGAAAAATCGCACACCTCTTCTAAAAGTACAACAAAAAATAATAAAGATGTGACAGATGTCATTACAGTAATTGCCGATACGTCATCATCAGAACAATTAACTAAAATTAATAGTGTTATTGCTGGACGTTCAACGCTCTCATCTAGTTTAATTGAGCAAAAACAAGCTGATAATGTGGCCGAATTACTTAATACGCTCCCCGGTGTCAGTATGACTGGATCAATGAGACCAAATGGACAATCAATCAACATTTGGGGTTTTAGTAAAGTTGAAGATGTAAAAATTATTGTCGATGGTGCACAAAAGGGATTTCAGAAGTATCAACAAGGATCTATTTTTGTTGAACCTGAATTGCTAAAACAAATTGAAGTCAATAAAGGACCTCATGATGTTAAATTTGGCAATGGTGGATTTGGTGGTGTAATTCGAATGGAAACGAAAGATGCTATTGACCTACTTGATCCAGGTCGACTTGTTGGTGGATTAATTAAATATAGCTTTCATTCGAATAACCATCAAAATATGACAACGGGGTCAGTTTACGGAAGAACGGAAGATGACCGTTTTGATGGCATGGTTTACTATACCAATCGTAATAGTGGGAATTTTAAACGACCTGACGGTAGCCGTTTTATGTTTTCTCAAGATGACATGGATAGTTACATGGCTAAGTTAAATTTCAGACCTAATGAAGAACAGACTTTTACAATATCTGGTGTACAATCTAAACGTGATTCATGGCAACCGTGGGCAGCAAAATATGTCGAAAAAATGACGCCACCAACGAAAGATCAAATTCGAAAATATGGCTATAAAGGTGCATGGCTAAGAAAATTGGTTAAACGTGATCAAACTGATACTTCAGCCCAATTCAAATGGAATTATCAACCAACCTATAATCCACTTATTGATCTAACATTTCACGCGACCTATTCAAAAACCAAGCAACATGATACGCGACCTAAAAAATATAATCCGCCTATAGCTATCGGTACTATGGGAAATGAAAGTTGGGTTAGCTATACAGACAAAACTTATGAAATAGAAAACACCAGTGCTTTTACCACTGGAATACTGGATCACAAGTTACTCATTGGTAGTCAAATTCATTTACATGATCGTGATACGCTGATGTACTATCAAAAGTATGCGAACAAACCTAATTATAATGGCGGATATTTTCAACCAGCCTACATGCCGTCAGGAACACAACGCACTTATAGCTTTTATATTGAGGATCAATTATCCGTTAACAATATCGTGCTAACCCCTAGTTTACGTTATGATTATGTTCGCAATCATGGCAAACGAAATTATGCCAAAGCCTATAATGACCCTAACCCACTTTTTGGTCATAACTATTCTCCCGTCACTTATTCAGGATGGACACCGCGTTTTGGTAGCTACTGGCAAGCAACAAAAAATATCGGTTTCTTCGGTGATGTAAGTTATGCGTGGCGAGCACCGACAATCGATGAAAATTATGAAGTACAAATTACCCCAACGAATGGTGGTTCAGGAAAAATAAGTGCAACTAGCCGCCATTTGGATAAAGAACGCGATTTATCTATTCGTATCGGTAATATGTTAGACTATAGCGATCTCTTATTTGATAATGATAAATTGCAAATCAGAACAACACTATTCAAACAACGAGTAACAGATGAGATTTTCATCACGAGAGGATATCAAGGGACAATATGTGGACCCGGTAAAAATTGCCCTTTAGGTCAATCTAACTATCATAATAATCCAGGTCAGAAAGTCATAAAAGGTCTTGAATTAGAATCTTATTACGATAGTCGTTATTGGTTTGCAAGCGCCAGCTATTCTATTCAAAAAGGTCGGCGTGATGTAACAGCCCAAGCGCCGTGGCTAAAAAAACGAAATTATGTCGCTTCCATTGCCCCACGTACCGCCACATTTACAACTGGTTTTAAAATTCCAGAATGGAACTTTAAAGCGGGTTGGAATGCGCAATTTGTTCGTAAGCAAGATCGCAATAAAAATAAGCATATTAATCCCGATTATTACGGATTACCGGCCTCATCAGGTTATACCCTCCATAACCTATTTGCTAGTTATCAACCCACTTACCTACCACGGGCAGAAATTCGTTTTTCAGTAGACAATCTATTTAACAAAGACTACCGATTATATTTAGGTGAAAATACGTACGGTATGGGACGCAATATCAAAGCTAGCTTGCTTATCAAATTTTAACAGCGTGATGTTATAACTATCATAAAATACTTCATTGTTAGTTCAACAATGAAGTATTTAAATATCGGTTTTTCTTATTCTGTAGTGTTTTATCTTACAGACGCCCAGCCAATCAAATAAGTGAACTTTGATGGCTCGTGTCATTTTGACTAATGTCATTAAGCTTTATTTTATTTATTATCCATATTAGCAAATATTAAAATCTGGCTGGGTTTTTAAGTTTAAGATATTGCCCCATAGTGACGTTATTGTATTTTTCTTGCCACTCTTTCGGCATACCATGTTTCTTTAACCATGCTTTAGCTTCATCTGTAATTTCTGGTATTTTCCCATCGATATAAGGATTTGGACATACATCTGAACCTTGTGGTATTCGTTCCGTTACTCCTTTTCCAAACTCTATGGCTTCTTGTTGAGGAACTCCTGTAACCCATCCAGTAACACTGCCTCCGGGTGCAAAACCAATAATAATAGTATCATTATAACCAATATGATTCTTATTACGCGCATAGGAATAATATTGATGTGGTTTCACCATCTCTTGACGCGCCCACAATGGCATCACTAATTTGGTTCGATAAAAAGTCTGGTCAGCAAAAGATACCCAACAAATAAAGAATTCCTCGGGTAAATCAGAATAGACTGGCAGATGGCTAAATCCAAATCCTGTTTGCTATTGACCTGGTGTCTTATAATTTTGATTATTCATAGTGTTAATATCAATAATTTTGTATTTATTAGATTGGGTTTTTATCATAGTACTAAATGCCTTAGCGTAGAAATAGTGTGGATAACGGCCACTAATATGCCATCTGCTGTAAGGCATTTTGGGTAGATTGGGATCGATTGGTTTAGATTTAATCGGCGATTGGCAACCACTGATTAGTAACGTCAAACAAAGGGTGGAAATGAGTAACTTTAACATAGGTTTTCCTTATATTGTTCAGAAGTATGTAGGTGGTACTGATTTTTAGCTATATAAGATCTATATAAGAAATCAATACTCATACCATTAATATGTAAAATACTTGAAAAACAACTCCCCCATTGAAATGTACTCCCTGTGGTAATAACACTTATATTATAAACCGCGATACGGCCTAACATTGCAGCAAATAACCCTGGATTAGCATAATGACGTTTGGAATCTTTAAAATCATATTTGATATTAAAATTATCAAATTGTTTATCTAAAGAATCGGGCATTTTAATTAATTCAGCATCATTGGTGGTTACCCTAAATAATCGCAAATGGTTTTCATGGTAACCAAAGTTAGATTACAAAATCTAGATTTTTATAAATTCTGTAGTTCTCAATGATTAAATTTTATTTACATTCCCAACTTGTTGGAGAATCACTACTAGGGCTATCATATTTATAATTGCATTCTATAGATTCAATTAATTTAAAATGTTTATTTTCATCAATTTGATAATGTTTCCAATAATCAATTTGTTTAACTTCATAAAAAGAGATTTCATTTGTTAGAGAACTATTTTCATACATTACAATTTGTAAAAGCCATAAATTTTGCAATTGATTATCAATATAGTAATATTGTGCGAGAGTGGCTGATTCAAAAATATTTTCCTTATAGATGGGTAAGCGGTCTATTAATTTATTATTTTTTTTCTATATTCAAATATATTTCGTATTCAAATTCTTTTATTTGATTTTTAGTAAAATAGAATTTATCTTTATTTTTCTAAAAACTATATTCTTTTTCGGCGTCTAATTTATTTATTACACTGGCAAAATATATACCTAACTCTGTTAATGAACATTTGTTATAACTATCATATATATAATACCCATCATCAGGATAATCACACTCTTTATTTATTTTAGTGGATAGTTACTGTATTTTCCCATTTTTATCAATGTAATAATAAGTTACTTTAGTTTGTTCCGATAATAATCTATCATTTTCTTCTATATCTAAGCATTTTTCTTTTTCTATAATTTCAAAATTTCTATTTTTATATAAACGAATTCTTTTGTTAATTGAACATTCTGCTAAAGCTCCATCGACAACAATTATTTTGTCTATAAAATTATAATTTCTATCAAAAATCTGCATTTCGATTGTAAATAAATTCAAATATGAATCTTGTTCATCTGGATCTAAATATGCAAAGAGCAAAATTTTTAAATTTTTATCCAGATGTATTTCTTTAAAAAATTTAGCTTCACCTGTATAAGGCTTTCTATGATTAACCATACTATTCAATGAGGTATTTGGTTGAAAAAGTGAATTTAATGAATTATTTTCATCATAAACAACATGATTATCACTGAAAAAATTTTTTAACGTATATTCAGGGGATGAGACCTTTGACGAATATTCTTTAAACTCATAAAGAATTTTATTATTAAATTTATCTTGTGCATTAACTTGAAAGACTAATAAAATTACCACCCAAAAAATACAAAATTGTCTAATCTTGCTCATATTTTATACCTATATAATTAAAATACTCATATAAAAACTTATATTTAATCTCTTATATTTACTATTAAATCATGATCAAAACCACAAATATGTAAATGATGGTAGTGCGCATATCCACCTTTACCCTCTTTGTGCATATGTTTGGTATAATTCAATAATGTATTTGATTTCTTTTTATAAGTAAAATATTCAGAATACATTAACGAAGTTCTTGCCCAACCAAATTTATATAATGCGTCATTAAATTCATTCTGTTTTTTCAAAATCGAAATGTGAATGTGTTAAATATGTCTTTTCTCCTAGTTTGTAGTTTGTAAATTGATAAATATCTCAAATCTCCAGCAATACCATTTATATGAGATTTACTTTCAACAGATTTTGCATCATATGTACTAAATCCATTAAAACCTAGATAATCAATATTTAATTCAAGCATTGCTCCAAGTAATCCAGCAAAGCAATTTGGATTTATATACCATCTTTTACTATCACTATTAAATGTTTTAAATTTTGCTTTAACATTTCCTTCTTTTGAACTATATCCTTCTTCAAACTCCTTTACATTGATTAATTCTACATCATAATCTAAAGCTACATTTCCTCTTTCCATTGCTTTTGTTTTATGTATATTAAAAATACCAATTTCATGTTGATTTTTATTTACATCATGATAAACATACTTATATTTTTGCTTGTAGTCTTTCGATATTTCCTGTGGTATGTGTTTTTCAATTTTTCCATCATGGTAAATATGATATGTCACTATACCTGGGTTTACAAATCTACCCAGCATTGATACTGGATGAATAAACCATGCTTTACCATCAGTAGAAAGATTGCTTAGTGCCGGTGTTTGTGGTGTTTGGTTGTTTGATGATTGGGTTGGTTGGGATTGTGCTATTTCTCGCCACCAAAGGGAGGGTTTAATACGTTGCTCTTTTTCCAGCTGCCAAATTGATTTTATTTTCTCATGCTCTTCATCCACCATGTTTAAGGCATAATCTCGCAGAAAAGGCTCTTGTATATTCATTTGATCTAACAATTTTTGTAGTAATTTTTTTTGTTTCTGTTTTTCTTCCTCAAGTAAATTATCTATTTCTTTCCATTTGGTTAGCGCTTCGTCTGCATACCATTCACTTTCATATTTTATTATTAAGTGACCTATCATTTCGGCTATCCAACTGTTGCGTAAACCGTCTTTGAGAAATTCTACAGTAAAAGGCGGCAGTCCTTTTTTTCGCTGAACAGAATATAAAAATGATTCAATTAAGATTTTATGCATAGCTTTCATTGAATCAGTGTATTCTTTAATATCTAATGTCCCTGTTCGGTTATCGTTTATTTTAGTATAAAATTCTCCCACAGAAGCTTTTTCGATTACTGTCTCAAATCCTTGCCAATGCCAAGGACTGATTCGTTTAACGTGCTCTTGAGCATCTTTTTTGATGTTTACCCAACCTGTTACTGACCAACGCTGTTCATTTCCTGCGGTGACTTTTGCCCAAATTGAACCCGTGCTTTCATCTTCTATCGCGATTAAATTCTCATTACTTAATGAATTTAATGAAACAGTTCGTGGAAAATGCACCGTGTTATCTTTGGTTGCAGGGGGTAACTTATCAAGTGATAACGGAAAATTATTCCAATAAGGAATCGCGCTATTAAGTGTGCCATCTTGTCCAAATAAGTGAGAGACATCTTTTGACACTATCCAATAATGTTTAGCTTCCACACAAAAACGTATTTTAACAGATGAGCTAGTGTGCTCAACTTCAACCAGCTCAACTTTATCCGGAATATCTGACTTGATTAACTGCGGATAAGTTTCATTATATTTTTTTTCTAACTGTTCTTTATGGGCGGCTGTTAAAATGATTTCTACAGCCTTATTCGCTAGGTTGTCATCATTTTTTCCAATTTTTTCATCAACGTTAGATTGTGCTGCCAGATTGTTATCAATATAGTATTCCTCTGAATTTAAAGTATATTCCAGATTAATTTTAATGTAATAATTATCTTTATCGCTAATAAACTTTATGCCTAATCCTGAATTTAAGTTACCATCCTCTTTTGATTCTTTTATCAATCTCGCCCCTTTTTCAACCAGAATTAGTTTTTTTCACTTTCCGGTAAACGATCGGCTAAAGCACGGGTTTTCGTAATAAATGCTGGCAAGTCATCACAGGTAAATAATTTAACATGTAACAGTTGTGGTAATTTTTCATCTGATGAACGTTTTAACGTTGATATCGCTGTCTGTACTAATTCCCCAATACATTCTTTGGGGCGTTGATTATGTCCGATATAACCGATAAAATCGCCACTTGAAATTGCAATCGGTGATTTTAATACCACAATGTCATTGAATTTTTCAGGTTTAAACGTGAATGAAGTCAGTGAGGTTACTTTGACATAACCTTTATGTAGTGCGTCTGAACTGCCATTTTCTTTTACTAATAGGTTTGGAACGTCACAATCATTAATCTTACGAATTTTAGCGTATCCGTTTTTTTCTCCATCTAATTCAAATGTTGCCTTTGGTGGTAAATAAGTCAATTTTTGTTTATTATCTCCCTCACTCAATTGAAGGTCAGTAAACAAAACTTCAGGAGTTGGATAATTAAGTAATAAAGGTATAAAAAACTCAGGGTAATGGTAATACTTTTTTATTTTCTCAAAATCCTTTTGAAAAGACTGTTTTTTCTATTGATGATATTTAGTTTATCTAACCATTTAAAGTAATTCGATTGTTTTATGTCAACCATAATTATTTATTTCACTTAAATTAATATTTATAATTTAAGTGAAATCATTATACATATTGTTTTTTTATTTAAAAAATTGGTAAGGATATGCATATTTGGCAATACTACAGTCAAAATTTGTTTCATCACATGATAATAAAGTGTATTTATTATTGTTTTTCATATAAATTTCTTCAAATAAAGCAAAATCAAAATCTTTTTCATTTAATTCAATTTCTGATTTAATAAAGCCTAATTCATAAATAGTTTTATCATTAAGTTTTATTGAAACAAAGTAATAAGGCGGATGTTGTTCAATAATTTCGAAGTTTAATCCGCCATTATCGCATTCTTTATTCGGAGTAATAGGTAAAATTGCATAAGGGTGATTAAAATCATTATCATGATATAGTTCAATTGACCACCATTTTGAAGCTGGATTCAAATAAGCATTTTTTAGTGCTTTTTTTAATGATTCTATAGGTTCATTGAAATATATTTTACCTTTTGTGAAAGGGATCCCCCCACTTGATGAAATCAAAATACAATAGTCGGGTTGTTTTGTTGAAGTAATTGTTAAAGTCTCAATATCCTTTCCGTTATAATAAGAAATAGAACTATTATTTACAGCTAATACAACTTTATTGGAAGCAAAAATATCAATAGTATAAAAAAATAAAAGTAAAAACGTATAATTGATTATCTTTATCATTAGAAATTAACCTCTAATTCATTTGTTTTGTAGTTATAAAATAAGTCTCTTACTGTAATAATTAATTGAAATTGCTGCATATATAGAGTTGGAACTCTGCTCCCAAAATATCCTGCTAGTGAAGTATATGAGACTATTGTTGGAGCGTAAAAACCTAAATATACAGTCAATTCTCGTACAAATGTTACGCAGCTGTTACTATAAATTGAATAAGGCTTTCTATTAAGATCATCATTTTCTTTTATTTTTTTTTCACAATATTCTACTGCCTTATCATATATGTTGTCACTCCTAAGAATTCCTCCTTCAATTCTTCCTTTTTGTCCTGATGATGCTGATATTTTGCGTAATACTTGTTTTAATGATGTTATTGTTATCATTTTTTTTGGAGTTATTTTAACATTATTTATTGGAACACTTCTCGTTCTCCCAAGATCTCCTGGAGGATATCTACCATATTCATAATATTTGGTTTTACCATTTTGACCATTAATTATTAATACTCCAGCATGTCCCAAATAAGGAACCCGCTCTGTGCCTAAATATTTATTTGACGTTGCTGCACTTCCTCCTTCTAATCGAATAAGATAATAAGGAAAAACTAATGGAATTAAATAGTCTTCAGATCCACTAATATAAGCTTCCTTCACATCATCATTGTCAATTTTATTCATTTCGGAATTCATTATTTCAATTTTACTCATAAATCTATCATCTCTTAAATCAAATTCAATTATTTGTAAATGATGGTTTAAAAATCCTTAAATTAACAATTTCATTATTTTCTGAAATAATTTTTTTAGTATATCCTTTATTATCGCTTATTCCTTTTAACTTAATACCATTAGCTAATATAATTTCATATTTAACATTTTTTAAAGGTTCATTTGTATTGGTATCTTTCAATAGAAATTTTATATGATATAAACTATCATCCGTTTTACATGGTAAGTATAGGCTATCAATTTGTGATATTTCTGGTCCCATTTTCTGCAATGCACTACTTTTTATATAAACATTATCAGCCGTACCCAGTTCAATTCCTTCACCGCTGAGTTTGATGTATGAACCGCCACACATTAACATCAGCTCTTGACTTGCGGTGACCGTCAGCTTTCCATCGACACTGTCTATTTTAATATCTTGTTTGGCGGCCATATTTAGGTTGGCATTTTGCGCTTGTACTTCAACATCTCCCTGATTGGCAAAGACTTTCATGCCTGATTTATGGGCAAATAAACTAATTGATTCCCCTGATGAAAGCGTGATGTTTTTTAAGGCATTGATGTCTGTCTGGTTTTCACTGGTCACCGATACACTATTTGACGTTGACAGTTGGATATTTTCCGGACTGGTTAACGCTATCCCCTCTTGTGCATAAGCAATAATGCCACTTTGGGCTAACTGGGTTAATGTCGCTTTAAGTTGCTCTTGACTGCCGGTATCCGCATCATGGGCATCAGAGGCAATTGCTGCATTTTGTAGCGCTTTAGCTATTGATAACGCATTTTCCAGTTGGGCAATGGCACCTTGCATATCCAGTTGTTTGCCCTCTGCCTTAGGCTCGGTCTGACTGGTCAGGTATAAGCCTTTATTAGCAGCAATCGCACCCCACTCATCGGTGCGCAATTCAAACCCCTCACCGCGCTGCTCTTTGTTTTGGTCAACTAAATGACCGATGTTAAGCTGGGTTTTACCGTATTCGGTGGCTAATTTGATATGCTCTTGCCCGCGTTTATCATCCATCCGCAGTTTGTTGTTAGCTGGAGTACGAATGACATTACGATGTTTATTGATGGTGGTCACATGGTCAGGGTGAGTGCTGTCATGTAGTGCGTGTGCTATGTATGGTCTATCCGGATTACCTTCGCTAAAAGCGATAGCAACACCTGTGCCATCAATTAACGGAAAATGAAAACCATAAGTACTGCCCGCATACGGTTTAGCCAACCTTACCCATAAGCTCTCTTCGCCGTTTTTCCATGTCTTGAGGTCAAAATCAAACTTAACTCGGTAACGACCCATTGTGTCAATATACCCATAGGTATCATTGTCTGGACTGGTGACTCTCGCCGGTAAGGTACCTGCAACTTGTGGCCATGGTAATGGCATTGGTCGATATGGCTTTAACACATCGTACGGGATAGCAGTAAAGTGACATTGGTAAGCATCACTGCGGTCTGCGTAACTCTGGGTCGAGAGAATGATAACCCCTTCATTAATACCTTCTATTCCACTATTATCAATAATAATTCGTTGACCCGGCAGTAAGTGGTAGTCATTACATTCTCCCTGAATAATCATCTTTTGACTGAGATGTGCCTCATGACGTATGTTCGCATACCACTGCCCGCTTTCAATTTGGCTATTATCGCCTTTGCTTTTGTAGTGTTCGCCGTAGCGGTATTCTGTGCCTTGAGTGGTGCTATCTTTGGAATCGGCATTAACAAGGGAATTTTGATTACTATCTGCGGTGCGGTAGTTGTAATCTAGTAATGAAAAAAGTTCTACTATTTATATTAATATTTATGAGTAACAATATTATTAGTGATGTTAGCACAATAGATAAAATATTCAGATAAGGGCAACAAAGACGAAAATGTTGATAATGTAACAAAAAAATCAATTTGGTGACTAATTCTTATGCCGAATGACGAACAAATTTTGAGAAAATAAATAAAGCAAAAGCATTTAATTCGGTTTCTTTCAAATAAGGTGATGCAATGAAATATAAAATAGTACTGTTTATGTTATTAAGTTTAATTTTTAACATGCCAAATGCTTATTCAGATGAATATTTTGAATTAGATAGCATTCCAGAAGAATATCGATTCCCTAAATATAATAATATTGCCCATCCTCCAATTAATATTGAATATAAAGGACATAAAGGAACAGCGATGATACTATAACACCAAACAAATCGTACAGTTATAACTTTACTGAATTACCTTTATATATAGAAGAAGATGGTATATTGAGGGCGTTATTTTTTATAGGGGATGATAACAGTTTATCAAAAATTCCTTGTATTGATGATTTTGAAACCGATAGACGTTGTGAATTTTCGACGAAAGAGGGATTGATAAAATATCTTGATAGAGAGAAAAAATGGTAAAAAGTATTGAAGTAATAATATTATTAAGCGATGAGGTACCATTCATTACATCAATTAGCTAATTAATAATATAACATAATGTTTAAGATATTAATGAATGCCAGATAATAAGAATATTTCATCTGTTAACCATTAATCCTTTCCTTATTTTTGAAAAAGTTGCGTTTAAAAAAACACAACTTTTTCTCTGTAATCATCTAACTTTTTTTATGTTATTCTTCCAACTCCAACTTACTGGCTAGTGAGCGAGTTGTTTTTCAATATCGGTTATTTCTTGTTTATAATTTTGGATCAAACAAAACATAACGTTAGATAAATAAGGATCGGTCTTTCTCCTATTACCAGTAACTGGAGGCGGTAACATTAAGCAATCTGAAGCCATTTTTTGCTGTATTTTTGAATAAGATTTTTTTATTGTATTGTTATTTTTATTCAATAAGTTAATTTTTTGTTTTAATCTATTGTTGTAATGGTTATAAATATCTATATAACAACTATAATATTCTTCTTTGTTATACTCATCTTCACATGATTTAAGTTCTTTGGGATCGATTTTTGTAACCGGTTTATTCGAAATAACATTGAATTGGTTTGGATAAATAATTTGATACAGTTCCCCATCTGTAACATTGAGTAACATATCTTGAAGTACAAACTTCATTTTTTGATTATCAATTTTATAGTGTTTCCAAAACATTGGACAAATACCCTCTTCTGTCTCTATCAAATATAATGTATATACCTCGCCCTGTGGAGATATAAAATAACGTTGATAAGCTACCGCAAAATCAGAAAGGTAAATAGAATTATTAGCCAAATAAACCTGATCTTTTACGATATTATCTTTAACTATTGATAGAGATATACCACCACCAAAAATAGTAACATCGGATTCAATATCATTATCTTCATAATCTTCATTATTTTCATAATCCTCATAATCCTCATAATCCTCATAATCTTCTGACATACTTAATGTCAGTTGAAAATCTTTTCCGTTATAGATGATTACTGGCTCTTTATAAATAAATTTATATAATCCTTGAAAATCAAATTTGAGATTATTTAAAGGACAAAACTTATCTATTTCTTCTCGTTTTGAGTCACTTAATTGCCAGTAATTTAGTGGATAAGTACAATCTTTTTCTAATTTATTCATGTCGATTTTTCTAAATAATGGATCGCCACGATATTTGTCCTCTATTTGATAGTGCTGACTGTAACAGTAGGTGCTGAATAGTAAACATAATGATGCAAGATAATATGAGCATTTCATAATATTATTCCTCAATCTCTTTAATTTTGGTGAGTGAAAATTCTGCATGAAAATGACCGTCATGTAATCCTCCACCATTGACAACGCCTTTTAATTTTCTAAATTCTTCAAAATGCACATTTTTGCCAACTAGAATTTTCTCAAAAAATAACCGCATCGCATTTAAAAAAGCTTCGTCATCTTTATATTGTTGAGAAGTATGTGGATGGTAATCACGCTCCCGAATTTTTTTACCGTTTATTTCGACTGTTTTTTTCCCTTTATATGACTTGTAGGTAAAATCAATACTCATACCATTAATATGTAAAATACTTGAAAAACAACTCCCCCATTGAAATGTACTCCCTGTGGTAATAACACTTATATTATAAACCGCGATACGGCCTAACATTGCAGCAAATAACCCTGGATTAGCATAATGACGTTTGGAATCTTCAAAACCATATTTGATATTAAAATTGTCAAATTGTTTATCTGAAGAATCGGCATTTTAATTAATTCAGCATCATTGATGGTTACGCTAAATAATCGCAAATGGTTTTCATGGCAACCAAAGTTAGATTACAAAATCTAGATTTTTATAAATTTTATAGTTCTCAATGATTAAATTTTATTTACATTCCCAACTTGTTGGAGAATCACTACTAGGGCTATCATATTTATAATTGCATTCTATAGATTCAATTAATTTAAAATGTTTATTTTCATCAATTTGATAATGTTTCCAATAATCAATTTGTTTAACTTCATAAAAAGAGATTTCATTTGTTAGAGAACTATTTTCATACATTACAATTTGTAAAAGCCATAAATTTTGCAATTGATTATCAATATAATAATATTGAAATTTAGGTATCAATGTAGATCCACTTTCCTTGTATATCATAATGCTATCTATAACCTCACCTTTTTTTTCTATATTTAAAGTTATTTCAAGGTGATCAAGGTTATTTGAATCTGTTGGAAATTTTGATAATAAATAATATTCATAATCATTAACTTTATTTAGAGAAGATTTATATAATGACGTTTTAATTTTCGAGAAAATATAAGGATAATAAACATACAACTCATCGAAGGCACATTCTCCATATTTTAAAGATTTATCTTCATTGGCAAAAAAATTACAGTTTTTATTTATCTGATTGATAATTCTTTTGTCCTTAATCATTGGATGTCCAAATAAACTGAACGGCCGATGACGTCCTTTATATTCACTTGACAACTGCTTTTTATCGGCTTGTTTTGAAAAAAATATTAAATACCCCTCGTTTGTTATGTTCACTAAATAATCATCAAATTTAATTAATTTGTTAAAAATTTCTGAACATGATTTATTCGATTCAGAAAAGTTAATAACATCTATTTTTTCCTTCAAAGATATGCTTTCTTTGATGAAAAGATTTTTATATAAAGTGTTATTTTGACTTGATCCCCAATAATTTTTGGAACTAGTCGAATGAATAGAATATTCTGATAAACATTGATTATTAATTTTTAAATGACTATCTGTCAGCTCTATTATTGTATCAGCAAACTGTTCAATTATAGCTTCTCTCTTCTGCAATAAATTATCTCTAGTTTCTTCTGTCTCACCATAGACTGTACTTTTTGAAACTTTATAAAAATACCATGTTTCTGATGATTGATTTGCATAGCAATTAGTTATAAAAAAAACAAGAATAATAAAAAAACTGAAATTAAATTTTTTTAATGACATAATTTTTACCTCCCAGTAATTTAATCTGTTTTAGTAATTACTGCTTTTTCATCAAAATTTTCTGTATGTAAGTGAGAGTTATGTAAATCTTTACCATCTATATATCCTGGCATATTTTCGAATGTTTTCTTGAATTTAATTCCTATTCTAAAATTTTGAAAATGAAATTTATGTAATGCTCTTATAAAAGCTTTATCATTATCCCAATTTAATAAATCAGGATTTTTATCATATCTTGCGTATCTATTAAAATAAGCAGTATCGATGCTTTCACCATTAACATGTAATTTACTCGGATAACAACTACCATTTTTAAAAGCACTACCAGTTGAAATTACTTTTAATTTGATCTCAGCTAAAGCTCCAAGAAAACCCGCCATTACATCAGGATTAGTATATTTCCGGTATGTTTGCTCCAATTGGTAATTAATCACGACATCTCCATTAGAATAATTTAAACTATCTGGTAATCTAACTAATTGAGCTTCTTCTTTTTGTCTTTTATATATTACCCATCCTTTGGTTTTACCATATTCAGCAATATCACCACTAGAAAGCGTTAATCTTTCTTGTATATCTATTTCATCACCTTTTCTAATCCATTCATGAATCGCACCATTGGTATAAACAGCTCTTGCAACTATTATTTCTTCATCAACTGTTTTTTTTGCTTCACTGACAGTCCCATATTTAGGATATGTGAAAGAGTCTTGTTCAGTAATTGTTAGCTTTTTAAATAATAGTTTATTTATTGTATGCCAATCACAAATACATATTTCATGTTCATTACCGTTTTGATCATGATAAACATACTTATATTTTTGCTCGTAACCTTTCAATATTTCCTGTGGTATGTGTTTTTCAATTTTTCCATCGTGATAAATATGATATGTCACTATACCTGGATTTACAAATCTACCCAGCATTGATACTGGATGAATAAACCATGCTTTACCATCAGTAGAAAGATTGCTTAGTGCCGGTGTTTGTGGTGTTTGGTTGTTTGATGATTGGGTTGGTTGGGATTGTGCTACTTCTCGCCACCAAAGGGAGGGTTTAATACGTTGCTCTTTTTCCAGCTGCCAAATTGATTTTATTTTCTCATGCTCTTCATCCACCATGTTTAAGGCATAATCTCGCAGAAAAGGCTCTCGTATATTCATTTGATCTAACAATTTTTGTAGTAATTTTTTTTGTTTCTGTTTTTCTTCCTCAAGTAAATTATCTATTTCTTTCCATTTGGTTAGCGCTTCGTCTGCATACCATTCACTTTCATATTTTATTATTAAGTGACCTATCATTTCGGCTATCCAACTGTTGCGTAAACCGTCTTTGAGAAATTCTACAGTAAAAGGTGGCAGTCCTTTTTTTCGCTGAACAGAATATAACAGTGATTCAATTAAGATTTTATGCATAGCTTTCATTGAATCAGTGTATTCTTTAATATCTAATGTTTCTGTTCGGTTATCGTTTATTTTAGTATAAAATTCTCCCACAGATGCTTTTTCGATTACTGTCTCAAATCCTTGCCAATGCTAGGCGCTGATTCTGAGCATCTTTTTTGATGTTTACCCAGCCTGTTATTAGCTTATGCTCTTCATTTACTGCGTAAACATTTTGACAATTAAACTTATTTACATACATTCATCTCTTTTCCATCTTTAAAAAGATAATGACATTTAATAGATTCTTGTAATTTAAATTTGCCATTATTCTCAATTGAATATTTACCCCAAAAGTTTAATGTTTGCCCTTCTTCTAATATATTAGAACTTAATACATAGATATAATTATCAATGAAATAGTATTGTGATTTAGCATAATAACTTTCCATATCATACTCATTAGAGTAAATGATTAGCTGATCAATTACTTTATCATTCATTTCTGTATATATTTTAACCTCATCATCTAATAAGTTTTTTGGATAATTTGGTTCTTTTGTCTTTTTTAAAAATAAATTGATACCGTTTATAGGTGTTAAATATATTTTTTCATTTAATTTCATGTTATCTACTATATTTTCATAATCAAAAGTCACTTTAGAAAAGATACATTTTTTTCTCTCTTCATTGATTTCTTTATCAATTCCTCCATATGGATGAGCCACATTGCAAGATAAATCTATTTTTTTAGCAAACTCTTTTTTACTTATAAGTTCATCACCTATGTAGTTCTTAGAATCGAAAATTAACTTTGATTTTATACTGGTATCTTTTATCTCTGCATGAATATTAAAGAAGAAAAAACAAAGCAACATTATAAATAATTTTTCTTTCATAATTTATAATCCTTACACATGATTAATCATTAGAATAATTTAATCTCTTTTACTTTAGTATTATCAAAATCGCCTGAGTGTAAATGAGTATTATGAAGTTTATCCTTTTGTTCAGCATTAGTTAATTTATAAAAATATGATTTAATTCCAACTAACCTTTTAATGAAATGGAATTTTGCCATAGCATCTATTATTTTTTGATCTTCTTCGACTTTCCATTTATATAATGTATCTACACTTATACCGTTTACATGTTCTGAACTCGGGAAACATGTAGCCTCTGCAAAACATTTTCATTACTTAATGAATTTAATGAAACAGTTCGTGGAAAATGCACCGTGTTATCTTTGGTTGCAGGGGGTAACTTATCAAGTGATAACGGAAAATTATTCCAATAAGGAATCGCGCTATTAAGTGCGCCATCTTGTCCAAATAAGTGAGAGACATCTTTTGACACTATCCAATAATGTTTAGTTTCCACACAAAAACGTATTTTGACAGATGAGCTAGTGTGATCAACTTCAACCAGCTCAACTTTATCCGGAATATCTGACTTGATTAACTGCGGGTAAGTTTCATTATATTTTTTTCTAACTGTTCTTTATAGGCGGCAGTTAAAATGATTCCTACAGTCTTATTCGATAAGTTGTCATCATTTTTTTCAATTTTTTCATCAACGTTAGATTGTGCTGCCATATCGATTAGCTAACTCAAATTTTCCTGTTTCAGGATTGATTTTATATTTAATCCAACTTCCAGTTGTTGTGGATTCTAAATCATAAATAAAATATAGTGTCCATAAATTATAATCTTCTATATAGTACAGTTTTTCAACTGCCAAACTATCATTTGGATCATTTTTGTATTCATAACATATTATAGAATCCACTTTTTTATTATTTTTATATGAGATCAATTCGATAGTTATTAAAAATTCGTTTTGAGTTTCTTCTTTTTTTAATTTTAATTCAATATTATTCTTAAGCTTCGATATGGTTATTTCATCATTGTTTAGGTCACGAAATTGCTGATAATAACTTTTTTTTATCTTCGAAAGAGTACATGTGTCATCATCTTCACAAGTTCTATTTACGGATCGTACAAATTCTTTACTTGATATTAATTTTTCTCCAGTAAACGAACTGGTTATTAAGATTTCATTATTTTTAGTCTTTGCCTCTACTATTTTAATATTACTTTCAGTAAATACTGTAATTAATAGAAGGATTGGGATATAAATAAAATTTTTCATATTGTTATTTCCTTTATAGAATTCTCCTAAATATGAAATATAAATGAGAATGATGAGGAGTTTTCTTTCTTCTTATATTTTCAGTTTATTAGTTTATTAAATTTATAATTATGCAAATTCTTCATTATTATTTAATTCATGAATATCCAAAGCTTTTGCAATTTATATGTTCATAATAGCTGAAAAACAGAATATTAAAGCAAAAATCGGTTTTATTCACATTCACATTCACAATGTTGTATTGATATTTAAATTTTATTGCGATTTTTATCTGAACTTAATGTAATAATTAAATAGATAGTTATATTTTTGTTAATTTTAAATTTAATTAATTCTTCCCTCATTTTGAATAAAGTTACAATTTAAATTACAGCTTTTCCTCTATAAACATCTAACTTTTTATTAAATAATGAGAAAGTGCTTTTTTGCTTTAGATTTTTTGACTACTAATGCCATGTTCTTTTTGCTTCTTTAAGATAATATGTAAAAGTATTTTTGCTATTGCATTAAATATCAAATTCTTCTAAATACTGTTGAACTGGTTTTTTTATCGTAATCTGAATTGGAAAATACGATCAAATTATCAGGAAAATTTATTTATACATTCAGGTTGTTGACCCTTAATGCCTCAAATTTAATTTTTTTTGAGGCTATTCTAGAATACCTCAATAAATTCATCCAATAACCCTTCTTGGCAATGTCATGCTCTAATAACCAAATATTAATTTGCTAATAATTAACTAAATGCATATATAAAACTTAGATCATCGACTTTCTAATATTTCATCGATTTTTTCAATCCTTTTGTTCAATTGCTCAGTTAAACATTTAGTGATGGTAAAGGTAAAATTCTCTGCTTCAAAATGATCATCCGGCTCAGTTATTGATAAACATATTTTATTGATTTCCTTATCAATTATTTCTATCGATTGTTTATTATTTATATTTTTTTCTTTTAACTTCTCAAGTTTTTGAGACAAAATATTATGGTAAAAACGATACGAATCAATACTACAACGTGTCGAATATTCTTTTTGATAACATGTTTTTAATTTGTCAACTTCATAATTTGATTCTTCTAATGAACCTTCAAGAATTTTAAAATGATCTGGATAAATGATTTCATATTTATATCCATTATCGATCAACAGTTCTGAAAGTTTAAAATGTAAATTTTCTTTGTCTATTTGATAATGTTTCCAGAATATAGGCTCCACATTACCATCTATATCCTTGACTGATAATGTATAAATATCCCCGCTGTCACTAATATAATAATATTGATTGATTAACCAATAATAACCTTCCACATCATAATAACTCTTCGCTAAAGTAATTTTATCTATAAAATTTGTTTTATTAAAAATGGATAAATTGAGTGCTTTAATGGGATATTTTATATTGTTAATTATTTTGGCAGAGGTAGTTTTCTCAATAATAAGATCTAGCTTCTCAGAACTATAAATATTTTTTTTATTGTTAATTGTTTTATATAAATTTTCAAAGTAGAAAGCAATTTGATTAATTGGACAATTTTCTCTTATCCTTTCTCGTTCAGAATTTGTCATCTGCCAAAAATCAATTGTTTTACGGCAATCTTTTTCTAATTGAATTATATCCATTGAGGGAATATTAGATTTACCTTTATAATCATCCGCCACATTAAATTGCTCAGCATAGCTATTAAAAATAAGCAAATTTATTATCACTGCTATATATATTGATTTTTTCATAAGCTACTCCTTTGTTGGATTAAAAATACCAGAAGGAGTCATTTGAAATTCTACAGTTTTGGTATCGATTTGATTATTTTTTGGCTCCTCATCGTCCTCAAAAAGGTTTTCTTGCTGATATTGAGTTATCAAAATTTTTCCATTTGGATTTATAATAAAGTCATTCCAGTATGATATTTCACCACCCTCAACTTTATAAAGTAATATTGCATCAATAAATTCACCTTGATTATCATAACTATATACTTGGAAAGTAAAGACTTTTCCATCATTTTCACCTGTCGCCATCTGTATAACGCCTTTATATAAAATATTTTTATAATAAAAATAACAATGAGGAAAATAAAATGTCGTTTTAGCGAGATAATCAAATAATTTAGGTTTATATGAAAATTCTTTATTAGTGAACCTGAGAGGAAACGGCATATCAGGAGACAAATACAATCCATATTCTCCCCAATAATAGTATTTTTTTAATTCATTAGAGGAATAAGGTAAGTTTATTTTTTTATAGTAATTTAATTCACTTGTTACATTTGTTGAAAATGCATAATTTACGGATAAATAACTTATGGAAAAAATAATTAAATATTTTCTTAATAATTTCATTATGTTATTTCCTCTAAACTTTAAAATTGAATTTCCTATTTTTCATTTTATCTCCTGAAATTAAAAAATAATAAATTAATTCCAAAAAATTCAAATCAATCTTGTTTTTTTATGATCAAATTAAAATCAAAACCACAAATATGTAAATGATGATAGTGCTCATATCCACCTTTACCCTCTTTGTGCATATGTTTAGTATAAGAGAGTAATGTGTTAGCTTTTTTGTTATAAGTAAAGTATTCAGAGTACATTAACTCAGTTCTTGCCCAACCAAATTTATGTAATGCTATATTAAATTTTTCTTGTTCATTAAAATCAAAGGTTGAATAACTTAACCAAGTGACCTCTCCTTTTCTTTTTATTGATATATATCTTAAATCTCCAGCAATACCATTTATATGAGATTTACTTTTAACAGACTTAGCATCATATGTACTAAATCCATTGAATCCTAAATAGTCAACATTTAATTCAAGCATGGCACCAAGTAATCCAGCAAAGCAATCGGGATTTATATACCATCTTTCACTATCACTATTAAATGTTTTAAATTTTGCTGTAACACTCCCATCTTTTGAACTATATCCTTCTTCAAACTCCTTTACATTGATTAATTCTACATCATAATCTAAAGCTACATTTCCTCTTTCCATTGCTTTTGTTTTATGTATATTAAAAATACCAATTTCATGTTGATTTTTATTTACATCATGATAAACATACTTATATTTTTGCTCGTAACCTTTCAATATTTCCTGTGGTATGTGTTTTTCAATTTTTCCATCGTGATAAATATGATATGTCACTATACCTGGATTTACAAATCTACCCAGCATTGATACTGGATGAATAAACCATGCTTTACCATCAGTAGAAAGATTGCTTAGTGCCGGTGTTTGTGGTGTTTGGTTGTTTGATGATTGGGTTGGTTGGGATTGTGCTACTTCTCGCCACCAAAGGGAGGGTTTAATACGTTGCTCTTTTTCCAGCTGCCAAATTGATTTTATTTTCTCATGCTCTTCATCCACCATGTTTAAGGCATAATCTCGCAGAAAAGGCTCTCGTATATTCATTTGATCTAACAATTTTTGTAGTAATTTTTTTTGTTTCTGTTTTTCTTCCTCAAGTAAATTATCTATTTCTTTCCATTTGGTTAGCGCTTCGTCTGCATACCATTCACTTTCATATTTTATTATTAAGTGACCTATCATTTCGGCTATCCAACTGTTGCGTAAACCGTCTTTGAGAAATTCTACAGTAAAAGGTGGCAGTCCTTTTTTTCGCTGAACAGAATATAACAGTGATTCAATTAAGATTTTATGCATAGCTTTCATTGAATCAGTGTATTCTTTAATATCTAATGTTTCTGTTCGGTTATCGTTTATTTTAGTATAAAATTCTCCCACAGATGCTTTTTCGATTACTGTCTCAAATCCTTGCCAATGCCAAGGACTGATTCGTTTAACGTGCTCTTGAGCATCTTTTTTGATGTTTACCCAACCTGTTACTGACCAACGCTGTTCATTTCCTGCGGTGACTTTTGCCCAAATTGAACCCGTGCTTTCATCTTCTATCGCGATTAAATTCTCATTACTTAATGAATTTAATGAAACAGTTCGTGGAAAATGCACCGTGTTATCTTTGGTTTCAGGGGGTAACTTATCAAGTGATAACGGAAAATTATTCCAATAAGGAATCGCGCTATTAAGTGCGCCATCTTGTCCAAATAAGTGAGAGACATCTTTTGACACTATCCAATAATGTTTAGCTTCCACACAAAAACGTATTTTAACAGATGAGCTAGTGTGCTCAACTTCAACCAGCTCAACTTTATCCGGAATATCTGACTTGATTAACTGCGGATAAGTTTCATTATATTTTTTTTCTAACTGTTCTTTATGGGTGGCTGTTAAAATGATTTCTGCAGCCTTATTCGCTAGGTTGTCATCATTTTTTTCAATTTTTTCATCAACGTTAGATTGTGCTGCCAGATTGTTATCAATATAGTATTCCTCTGAATTTAAAGTATATTCCAGATTAATTTTAATGTAATAATTATCTTTATCGCTAATAAACTTTATGCCTAATCCTGAATTTAAGTTACCATCCTCTTTTGATTCTTTTATCAATCTCGCCCCTTTTTCAACCAGAATTAGTTTTTTTTCACTTTCCGGTAAACGATCGGCTAAAGCACGGGTTTTCGTAATAAATGCTGGCAAGTCATCACAGGTAAATAATTCAACATGTAACAGTTGTGGTAATTTTTCATCTGATGAACGTTTTAACGTTGATATCGCTGTTTGTACTAATTCCCCAATACATTCTTTGGGGCGTTGATTATGTCCGATATAACCGATAAAATCGCCACTTGAAATCGCAATCGGTGATTTTAATACCACAATGTCATTGAATTTTTCAGGTTTAAACGTGAATGAAGTCAGTGAGGTCACTTTGACATAACCTTTATGTGGTGCATCTTCACTGCCATCTTCTTTTTTTAATAGGTCTGGAACTTCACAAGCATTAATCTTACGAATTTTAGCGTATCCGTTTTCTTGGCCATCTAATTCAAATGTCGCCGTTAGTGGTAAATATGTCAATTTTTGTTTATCATTAGCAGTTTCATATACCGCTATGCCCTTTACCTTCACATTTGACTTACCAACAGTGTTATTGTCTTCTTTTAAAATTTCATAATCTTGATTAGCATCTGCTGTGTTTCCGGTTGGTAGCGGCGATAGGTCCTTATGCCAAACATAACCGGTAATCTTACCTAATTGTTGTTTAAATTCGGTTGTGGTTACCAATGTCCCTTTTGATATCGAAACAATTTTATACCAACCTGCTTTTTTGTGTTGTTCACCTAAACGAATCTTACTTCCTTTTAACAATAAGCCAACCACTTCGGTTCCGCTGCCATCTGTTCTAATTACACTGCCACAAACCGTATCCCCCTCATTCTCGTCAACTTTTCCTGATTCAAGATTCCAATAGTGAGGATATTGTACGTTTGTTGTTTCATCTTTCATTTTTTCCTGATAACCATACCAATCGAGCTGATGCATATACAAACTGTATAAGGTTATTGCCGGAGGCTCCTCTTTTACGCCAATAATTTTCGGCATTTGTAAAAGATGTCTGACTAATGTGAAACCAGTGGAAAAATAAGAAACCCTCTTAAACCTAGCACGTACTGTAGGAATTGTATATTTTGGGGGATAGGTTATTTTAGGGTAAACATCATTAATACGATAGGCAATGACTTCACCGTTAGCCATGCAATGTAATTGCTCATCATTACCAAGCTTGTTTAATACTTTTTTATCGATATGTATTCCACCATGCCATAAACCATTTTCTCCAAATGGATAAAAACCATGATCAGCTTCGGATAATGCTCTATAATAAGTATTCTGGCTTAATTCTTTTTTACCAACTGGAAAAATGAATTTTGTTATTTTTTTTATGGACATTTTATTATTCCTTTATCAATTATCCCGAAAAATTAACGTAATGACTATTTATTAAACGTAATATAGACACTTCAAGTTCATTTTTGGTAAAATTACGCTTCTCGTTATCTTGTGTAGTAGGCCCCATTTTCTGCAATGCATTACTTTTTATATAAACATTTTCGGCAGTGCCCAGTTCAATTCCTTCACCACTGAGTTTGATGTATGAACCGCCACACATTAACGTCAGCGCTTTACTTGCTGTGACCGTTAATTTTCCATCGACACTGTCTATTTTAATATCTTGCTTAGCGGCCATATTCAGGTTGGCATTTTGCGCTTGTACTTCAATATCTCCCTGATTAGCAAAGACCTTCATGCCTGATTTATGGGAAAATAAACTAATTGATTCCCCTGATGAAACCGTGATGTTTTTTAAGGCATTGATGTCTGTCTGGTTTTCACTGGTCACCGATACACTGTTTGATGTGGACAGTTGGATATTTTCCGGACTGGTTAAAGCTATCCCTTCTTGTGCATAAGCAATAATGCCACTTTGGGATAACTGGGTTAATGTCGCTTTAAGTTGCGCCTGACTGTCGGTATCCGCACTATGGGCATCAGATGCAATTGCTGCATTTTGTAGCGCTTTGGCTATCGATAACGCATTTTCCAGTTGGGTAATGGCACCTTGCATATCCAGTTGTTTGCCCTCTGCCTTAGGCTCAGTCTGACTGGTTAGATATAAGCCTTTATTAGCAGCAATCGCTCCCCACTCATCAGTGCGCAATTCAAACCCTTCACCGCGCTGCTCTTTGTTTTGGTCAACTAAATGCCCAATATTAAGCTGGGTTTTACCGTATTCGGTGGCTAATTTGATGTGCTCTTGCCCACGTTTATCATCCATCCGCAGTTTGTTGTTAGCTGGAGTACGAATGACATTACGATGTTTATTGATGGTGGTCACATGGTCAGGGTGAGTGCTGTCATGTAGTGCGTGCGCTATATATGGTCTATCCGGATTACCTTCGCTAAAAGCAATAGCAACACCTGTGCCATCAATTAACGGAAAATGAAAACCATAAGTACTGCCCGCATACGGTTTAGCCAACCTTACCCATAAGCTCTCTTCGCCGTTTTTCCATGTCTTTAGGTCAAAATCAAACTTAACTCGGTAACGACCCATTGTATCAATATACCCATAGGTATCATTGTCTGGACTGGTGACTCGCGCCGGTAAGGTCCCTGCAACTTGTGGCCTGGGTAATGGCATTGGTCGATATGGCTTTAACACATCATACGGGATAGCAGTAAAGTGACATTGATAGGCATCACTGCGGTCTGCGTAACTCTGGGTCGAGAGAATGATAACCCCTTCATTAATACCTTCTATTCCACTATTATCAATAATAATGCGTTGACCCGGCAGTAAGTGGTAGTCATTACATTCTCCCTGAATAATCATCTTTTGACTGAGATGTGCCTCATGACGTATGTTCGCATACCACTGCCCGCTTTCAATTTGGCTATTATCGCCTTTGCTTTTGTAGTGTTCGCCGTAGCGGTATTCTGTGCCTTGAGTGGTGCTATCTTTGGTATCGGCATTAACAAGGGAATTTTGATTACTATCTGCGGTGCGGTAGTTGTAATCCTGTGTGATAATTTCTTTTGCCTTGGTATAGCTACTAAACTGTAAATCCCATACACTGTTTTTTCTGCCATCAACCATACCACTTGGCGCTTTCAGTGTAATGTGTCCCGCATTCTCATAGCCTGCTTCATAATCACTAAGGACTAAAACATCACAGTGGTGGTCACTGTGGCTTTCAAAGCGAAACCAAATACCAACATCTGCCAGCAAACGCTGAATAAATGCTAAGTCACTCTCTTGCCATTGCGTAATAAACTCACGTGCTGGGTAGCTATCTTTTAGTTCAAGCCGATAATCAATCCCCGTAAAACCATGTCGCCTGAGCACCTCTTCAACCACGCTTACTACACTTTGGTTTTGGTAAATTGCACTAAAATGGTCATTTGCAAATAAAGCCAGACGTGGTTGTAAGGTGACCCGATAACGGGCTTCATCTTTACTGACAGAGACAAAACTAAACTCAGTAATAACGCCATATAGTGTGTGTGGTAAGGTCGGTTTTTCAAGGGAGCCAATTTGAGCCACTTGTGAAATAAGACTCGGGGCTTCAAAGGTGAGTGATGCGGTTTGACTCAGTACGGCATCAATAGCCATTTGTTTATTAGATGTTGTAAAGGTAATATCGTAACGCCAAGGCTGATTTAATGATGCTTGTCCTTCAATTGATAATACGGATAATCCAGCGCTAGCATCAATTCCATCAATTATTAATGTGTATTGATTTTTTGCACTGCCACTCGCAACAGAGGTTAGCATATCTGTCACTTTTTCTATCGTGACCATGTTGATTCCTTATTATTTGCACTCAATATTTATTATTATTTAATTCTTAAGTAACTTTATAAAACAATAACGATAAGCAGTTTCATTATTATAAAATAGTTGATCTTTTAGGTTAGATCAATACCCTTTGCAATTGGGTTATTAGGATCGTGTATGGCTTATATTGTCGGTAATTTTTAGATAAGGATTATTATATAAAACACCTGTTTCGCGTGTTTTGTAACCTTTTTAAAAATGATTGGAATCTAATTAGACAGATAACTTACTCATATCATTAATTAAAACAATTATAGTAAATTATAAATTACGCTGTAAAAAATATTTAGGAGTGTATTGCGTTTGATTTTATATTAATATCTGTATTTAGTTTTAAGTGTCGGTAGGTTTATAAGAGACTTGTGAAATTCATATTTTATAGTTCTGTCTTAGCATCATATTTATCACTTCACTACTGCTTTTTATTGGTTTGTTTTGGAAACATATTAAATAACATTAGTTTTTTTATGATGATCAGATAACCACCTATTTTTATTAATTTGGTTAAATTTAGGTTACGTTGGTCGATTGTTTTTGCTGTTCAACCTTTCACAGCATCATCTCTCCATAACAGTTTTTTATCTTCCCTTTTTTTACATAGCTATATTTTACACTCGACCGTTTTTAATTTAGCATTATCATCATATTGATTTTTAACTATATCAATAAAAAATTTAATGATTTTCATTATTTCGCTTTATTTGTTTTTTAGATATCACCATGCTATTGTCTTGTTGGCAATAGATCTGCCTCGCGTAAACGAATATCTAAACGATTTATAATTTTAATATCCTCTATATTGTCGCGATTCGGAATATGATCGAGTGAAATAATGATCGTTCCCACTTGTTTATCATCCTGATTAATTGGGATCATTCTATGAGCTTCAGGATAATCATCAGCATTTAATGCTCTAGGAATATAAACAATCATTGATGAGCCAATACGTTCTGGAAATAGTGCATTTTGTTTTGGAAAAGTATCCTCTAGATCAATTTCAATATAGCAATCACTAAATACTTTTGCTAATTCTGTAAAAAATTGAGTAATTTTATTATAAATTCCTGCTTTTTTGTGGGTAAATGAAAATTTAATTTCTGATTCGAGAAATGGGCTATTTCCATATCTTGAGGCCATGTAAAATAATGCTTGCCCTTCGATCGCTGGATCTTTATCAATGTCTATAAAAGGAAGTATTAGATCCCCATCATTTCCTACTCTTTTAAATCCGAATGTTAGCTTTTTCAAAACTAATTCAGTCAAACCCTCTTTATTGTAGGCCAATAATTTAGGGTCAGCTTTGATTGAATTACGAAAATAATACCAACTAACATCCGAATTAAAGTTATTTCGATAAATTTTAAATGCTTCATCTAGATGATTTTGTATTTCTGGAATATTATTTTCCAATGCTTTTGGGAAAAAAATTTCAATAGTGTAATCTATAAGATCTAATCGCATTTGTGCTGACATAATTAATTCCTTATTCATTATTTAGGTAAAGTAGTTGGTACATACACTGCAGTATTACATAGCTATATTTTACACTCGACCGTTTTTAATTTAGCATTATCTTGATTTTTAATTATATCAATAAAAAAATTTAGGATTTTCACTATTTCGCTTTATTTTTTTTAGATATCGTCATGCTATTGTCTTGTTGGCAATAGATCTGCCTCGCGTAAACGAATATCTAAACGATTTATAATTTTAATATCCTCTGTATTGTCGCGATTCGGGATGTGATCAAGTGAAATAATAACCGTCCCCACTTGTTTATCATCCCGATTAATTGGGATCATTCTATGAGCTTCAGGATAATCATCAGCATTTAATGGGCTTGGAATATAAACAATCATTGATGTACCAATACGTTGAGGAAATAGTGCATTTTGTTTGGGAAAAGTATCCTTCAGATTAATTTCAATATAGCAATCACTAAATACTTTTGCTAATTCTGTAAAAAATTGAGTAATTTTATTATAAACCCCTGCTTTTTTGTGGGTAAATAAAAATTTAATTTCTGATTTGAGAAATGGGCTATTTAAATATCTTGAGGCTAAGTAAAATAATAGTTGTCCTTCGATCGCTGGATCTTTATCAATGTCTATAAAAGAGAGTATCAGATCCCCATCTTGTCCTACTCTTTTAAATCCGAATGTTAGCTTTTTCAAAACTAACTCAGTCAAACCCTCTTTATTGTAGGCCAATAATTTAGGATCAGCTTTGATAGAATTAGCAAAATAATACCAGTTAGCATCCGAATTAAAGTTATTTTGATAAATTTTAAATGCTTCATCCAGCTGATTTCGTATTTCTGGAATATTATTTTCCAATGCTTTTGGGAAAAAAATTTCAATAGTGTAATCTATAAGATCTAATCGCATTTGTACTGGCATAATTAATTCCTTATTCATTATTTAAGTAAAGTAGTTGGTACATACACTGTAGTTATAGTAGGTAATATTTCAAATGCTAATCTAGCTGTAAATGCATCATATAACAATGGTGTCATAAATATCCAGCAACATCGCGCAGGGGGATGCGCCGAACACACAGTATTATGTCGCGTTGCTTGTTTTAGTAATGTATCCATTTTCTTTTCCCCTATACCTTTTAATTTAGGGGTTCCGAAAGAGTCAATTTGTGTTTTACTAAACATTAATGAATCGTAATTAGCTTTCATTTCTAATAACAGGCAATAATTTGGCATCCAACCATCAAAATCAACTTTTTTACTCGCAGGTCCAATATAAACCCATTCTGAAATTTCTACAGACATTTTACCGGTTTCTGGGTTTTTACTTCTTTGCCATTTCGCACCACTTATGGTTGCTTGATAATCTGCAGCTAAATCACTCATTTTTCGGCGAAATGTATTAAGTTTTATAAAAGGAATAATAGAACAACCACAGGTTTTTATTTTGTCACGCTGTTCTTCCTTGATTTTTACCATTCTTTCGGCCAACAATCCTCTTACAGTATTTTTTTCATCTCCAGTTAAGCCTGTGGATAACCCTCCTTTTAAAATAACTAAATTAAGTTCCATTTCAGCAAGTTCGAGTTCACAAAACTGTAGCTGTTTTACTAAATCTTCTTCCCCATACCCGCTATTACTTGCTTGTCCATTTCTTACTTTATCAAGTTCTTTTTCATAATAACCTAATATATGTGTTCGAAAAAATTCAATTTCTTTTTCGAATTCTGCAATATCTTCAGGTGTATCGGGCTCAATGTTATCATTCATCGTTTCGTCTATAACATCAGCTTTATTTGATAAAGGTATGTTCTTTGTTTCTATTTCTTTAAGTATATTATAAAAAATTAAGGGATCTTGATATAAAGGATAAGTATCTTTATTCGTTGAATATGTCTGTTTTTGGATTGTAGGCCAAACAGGTGTATAACTTGTTTCATATCCAGAAGGATATGAATCTTGTTGATTACTATTATAAATATATACTGCACCTGTTGATAATAATATTGAAGCTAATTCTGCAAGACCTACTACAATTGGAAATGGCATATTTCTTCCTTATTTTTCCTGTTGAATACTATTGGCTATCCTTAATAAATCTTCAAATTGATTTTCAGGAATTTCATTTTGCTTTTCGATCCAAGCCTTAAGTTTTGGATTATCTTTATATCCCGGTGTCGTTGCTTCTGCGCATAAAAATGTTTCGATAAGAATTTTTTTAGAAAAACCTAACTCAATAAGGTATTGATAGGTAACTTTTAAACGATTAAATAACTCATCAATATCTTCCTCTGGCAATGTTAAACGAGAGTCTTTTTTAAATTTATGCACGAGTTCCCAAATGTATTCATCTTGTTCTTTTTGAAAAATAGCATCAATTTGTTCTTGACCAAGTTTCATTATAATTTACCTCTCATTAATGAATAATAAGTGTGATTATGATAGTAGATCCAGTCATTGATATTTAAGGTAAATAATTTGAATTGTTCAGGTGTAAAAACATCTAAAAGCTTGTGTAGAACACGAGGATCATAAAAACGTAATAAAGCATTACGTTTATCAGGTAAGCGGAGATATAATTGGCTTTCTAGTTGATTAAATAGATTCGTTAAACTTTGCATAGAAATCAGCCATGTTGTAGAAGGATATACTTGTTCTAGTTGCAATAAAGAATTTTGCATCTCTTTATCAACTTTCATAATATCAACAAGCCAAGGTCCCGCAAAGTACACATCTTTATTGCTGTTACGAATAAAAAGTGGTAATGTGACCTCATTTCTTATAAGGTCATTTTGAAATAATCGTTCGTATTCTAGTCCATCTACTAATGCATAAAGTTTCAATTTCAGTTTAAAAGGTGGTAATTGTTTTTGCAGCTCTAAAAATGTTTGATAAGCAATATGTTGGTATAACATTATTCATCTCCTAACATTACTAACATTTGCGCATTTTCAGCGGCTTTAATCAAGCACGGCAAACAAATTTTCTCATTAATAAAGGATGTAATTTTAGGTAATGACAAAGGTATCACCTCTTTCGAGGCTGGCCCCATTTTCTGCAATGCACTACTTTTTATATAAACATTTTCGGCAGTGCCCAGTTCAATTCCTTCACCGCTGAGTTTGATGTATGAACCGCCACACATTAACGTCAGCTCTTGACTTGCGGTGACCGTTAATTTTCCATCGACACTGTCTATTTTAATATCTTGCTTAGCGACCATATTCAGGTTGGCATTTTGCGCTTGTACTTCAATATCTCCCTGATTAGCAAAGACCTTCATGCCTGATTTATGGGCAAATAAACTAATTGATTCCCCTGATGAAAGCGTGATGTTTTTTAAGGCATTGATGTCCGTCTGGTTTTCACTGGTCACCGATACACTGTTTGACGTTGATAGTTGGATGTTTTCCGGACTGGTTAAAGCTATCCCTTCTTGTGCATAAGCAATAATGCCACTTTGGGATAACTGGGTTAATGTCGCTTTAAGTTGCGCCTGACTGTCGGTATCCGCACTATGGGCATCAGAGGCAATTGCTGCATTTTGTAGCGCTTTAGCTATCGATAACGCATTTTCCAGTTGGGCAATGGCACCTTGCATATCCAGTTGTTTGCCCTCTGCCTTAGGCTCGGTCTGACTGGTTAGGTATAAGCCTTTATTAGCAGCAATCGCTCCCCACTCATCAGTGCGCAATTCAAACCCCTCACCGCGCTGCACTTTGTTTTGGTCAACTAAATGCCCGATGTTAAGCTGGGTTTTACCGTATTCGGTCGCTAACTTAATGTGCTCTTGCCCACGTTTATCATCCATCCGCAGTTTGTTGTTAGCTGGAGTACGAATGACATTACGATGTTTATTGATGGTGGTCACATGGTCAGGGTGAGTGCTGTCATGTAGTGCGTGCGCTATGTATGGTCTATCCGGATTACCTTCGCTAAAAGCAATAGCAACACCTGTGCCATCAATTAACGGAAAATGAAAACCATAGGTACTGCCCGCATACGGTTTAGCCAACCTTACCCATAAGCTCTCTTCGCCGTTTTTCCATGTCTTTAGGTCAAAATCAAACTTAACTCGGTAACGACCCATTGTATCAATATACCCATAGGTATCATTGTCTGGACTGGTGACTCGCGCCGGTAAGGTACCTGCAACTTGTGGCCTGGGTAATGGCATTGGTCGATATGGCTTTAACACATCATACGGGATAGCAGTAAAGTGACATTGATAGGCATCACTGCGGTCTGCGTAACTCTGGGTCGAGAGAATGATAACCCCTTCATTAATACCTTCTATTCCACTATTATCAATAATAATGCGTTGACCCGGCAGTAAGTGGTAGTCATTACATTCTCCCTGAATAATCATCTTTTGACTGAGATGTGCCTCATGACGTATGTTCGCATACCACTGCCCGCTTTCAATTTGGCTATTATCGCCTTTGCTTTTGTAGTGTTCGCCGTAGCGGTATTCTGTGCCTTGAGTGGTGCTATCTTTGGTATCGGCATTAACAAGGGAATTTTGATTACTATCTGCGGTGCGGTAGTTGTAATCCTGTGTGATAATTTCTTTTGCCTTGGTATAGCTACTAAACTGTAAATCCCATACACTGTTTTTTCTGCCATCAACCATACCACTTGGCGCTTTCAGTGTAATGTGTCCCGCATTCTCATAGCCTGCTTCATAATCACTAAGGACTAAAACATCACAGTGGTGGTCACTGTGGCTTTCAAAGCGAAACCAAATACCAACATCTGCCAGCAAACGCTGAATAAATGCTAAGTCACTCTCTTGCCATTGCGTAATAAACTCACGTGCTGGGTAGCTATCTTTTAGTTCAAGCCGATAATCAATCCCCGTAAAACCATGTCGCCTGAGCACCTCTTCAACCACGCTTACTACACTTTGGTTTTGGTAAATTGCACTAAAATGGTCATTTGCAAATAAAGCCAGACGTGGTTGTAAGGTGACCCGATAACGGGCTTCATCTTTACTGACAGAGACAAAACTAAACTCAGTAATAACGCCATATAGTGTGTGTGGTAAGGTCGGTTTTTCAAGGGAGCCAATTTGAGCCACTTGTGAAATAAGACTCGGGGCTTCAAAGGTGAGTGATGCGGCTTGACTGAGTACGGCATCAATAGCCATTTGTTTATTAGATGTTGTAAAGGTAATATCGTAACGCCAAGGCTGATTTAATGATGCTTGTCCTTCAATTGATAATACGGATAATCCTGCACTACCATCAATTCCATCAATTATTAATGTATATTGATTTTTGGGACTGCCACTCGCAACAGAGGTTAGCATATCTGTCACTTTTTCTATCGTGACCATGTTGATTCCTTATTATTTGCACTCAAATTTATAATTGTTTAATTCTTAAGTAACTTTATAAAACAATAACGATAAGCAGTTTTGTTATTATAAAATAGTTGATCTTTTAGGTTAGATCAATACCCTTTGCAATTGGATTATTAGGATCGCGTATGGTTTATATTGTCGGTAATTTTTAGATAAGGATTACTATATAAAACACCTGTTTCGCATGTTTTATAACCTTTTTAAAAATGATTGGGATCTAATTAGACAGATAACTTACTCATATCATTAATTAAAACAATTATAGTAAATTATAAATTACGCTGTAAAAAATATTTAGGAGTGTATTGCGTTTGATTTTATATTAATATCTGTATTTAGTTTTAAGTGTCGGTAGGTTTATAAGAGACTTGTGAGATTCATATTTTATTTATATTTTTAATATTAGCTAAAATACCGTTTCAGTAACGGTATAGCTAATTTGATTTAAAAGTGTATTATCAACTATAGATAATTAATAAATCAGGAATTTTTTTGCTAAGTCAGAATAAACAAATAGGTTACTAACTCTGCATTATTTTTGCTAGTAACCTGCATTATAATATTAAAATCTGGCTGGGTTTTTAAGTTTAAGATATTGCCCCATTGTGACGTTATTGTATTTTTCTTGCCACTCTTTCGGCATACCGTGTTTCTTTAACCATGCCTTGGCCTCATCTGTGATTTCAGTTATTTTTCCATTAGGATATTCGTTTAGACATACATCTGAACCTTGTGGTATCCGTTCCGTTACTCCTTTTCCAAACTCTATGGCTTCTTGTTGAGGAACTCCTGTAATCCATCCAGTAACACTGCCTCCGGGTGCAAAACCAATAATAATAGTATCATTATAACCAATATGATTCTTATTACGCGCATAGGAATAATATTGATGTGGTTTTACCATCTCTTGACGCGCCCACAATGGCATCACTAACTTAGTACGATAAAAAGTCTGGTCGGCAAAAGATGACCAACAAATAAAGAATTCTTCGGGTAAATCAGAATAGACTGGCAGATGGCTAAATCCAAATCCTGTTTGCCATTGACCTGGTGTCTTATAATTTTTATTATCTCTAACGACAATATCAATAATTTTGTATTTATTAGATTGGGTTTTTATCATAGTACTAAATGCCTTAGCGTGGAAATAGTGTGGATAACGACCACTAATATACCATTTGCTATAAGGCATTTTGGGTAAATTGGGATCGATTTTTTTAGATTTAAACGGCGATTGGCAACCACTGATTAGTAACATCAAACAAAGGGTGGAAATGAGTAATTTTAACATGGATTTTCCTTATTGTTTATTGATCTGGATGAACCAGTCGTTGCCAGCTACCTTGGTCATTACTAAGCGTTTCATTTTTTGATACCCTTAACTTTTTCATATCATAATATCCAATCTGTAAATAATCGTTATTCATTTCATTTTTATTGTCGGCTTTAGGTAATATTTAATATTTTCTTATAACTTATCAAGTAATTTATATTTTATTTGTATTTTTAATATTAGCTAAAATAACGTTTCAGTAACGGTATAGCTAATTTAATTTAAAAGTGTATTATCAACTATAGATAATTAATAAATCAGGAATTTTTTTGGTAAGTCAGAATAAACAAATAGGTTACTAACTTTGCATCATTTTTGCTAGTAACCTGCATTATAATATTAAAATCTGGCTGGATTTTTAAGTTTAAGATATTGCCCCATTGTGACGTTATTGTACTTTTCTTGCCACTCTTTCGGCATACCGTGTTTCTTTAACCATGCCTTAGCCTCATCTGTGATTTCTGGTATTTTTCCATCGGGATAAGGATTTGGACATACATCTGAACCTTGCGGTATCCGTTCCGTTACTCCTTTTCCAAACTCTATAGCTTCTGAATCTTTTTGAGGATTACCTGTAACCCATCCAGTAACACTACCTCCTGGGGCAAAACCAATAATAATAGTATCATTATAACCAATTTTATTTTTATTAAAGGCTTCAGAATAATAATGATGTGCTTTTACCATTTCTTGGCGTGCCCACAATGGCATCACTAATTTAGTACGATAAAAAGTTTGGTCGGCAAAAGATGACCAACAAATAAAGAATTCCTCGGGTAAATCAGAATAAACTGGTAGGTGATTAATCCCAAATCTCGTTTGCCATTGACCAGGTGTTTTATAATTGTAATTATCTCCAGTGGCAATATCAATAATCTTGTATTTATTAGATTGGGTTTTTATCATAGTACTAAATGCCTTAGCGTGGAAATAGTGTGGATAACGACCACTAATATACCATCTGCTGTAAGGTTTTTTGGGTAAATTGGGATCGATTGATTTAGATTTAATCGGCGATTGGCAACCACTGATTAGTAACATCAAACAAAGGGTGGAAATGAGTAATTTTAACATGGATTTTCCTTATTGTTTATTGATCTGGATGAACCAGTCGTTGCCAGCTACCTTGACCATTACTAAGCGTTTCATTTTTTGATACCCTTAACTTTTTCATATCATAATATCCAATCTGTAAATAATCGTTATTCATTTCATTTTTATTGTCGGCTTTAGGTAATATTTAATATTTTCTTATAACTTATCAAGCAATTCATATTTTATTTTTATTTGTATTTTTTATATTAGCTAAAATAACGTTTCAGTAATGGTATACCTAATTTGATTTAAAAGTGTATTATCAACTATAGATAATTAATAAATCAGGAATTTTTTTGGTAAGTCAGAATAGACAAATAGGTTACTAACTCTGCATTATTTTTGCTAGTAACCTGCATTATAATATTAAAATCTGGCTGGGTTTTTAAGTTTAAGATACTGCCCCATAGTGACGTTATTGTTTTTTTCTTGCCACTCTTTCGGCATACCATGTTTCTTTAACCATGCCTTAGCCTCATCTGTAATTTCAGTTATTTTTCCATTAGGATATTCGTTTGGACATACATCTGAACCTTGTGGTATCCGTTCCGTTACTCCTTTTCCAAACTCTATGGCTTCTGAATCTTTTTGAGGATTACCTGTAACCCATCCAGTAACACTACCTCCTGGGGCAAAACCAATAATAATAGTATCATTATAACCAATTTTATTTTTATTAAAGGCTTCAGAATAATAATGATGTGCTTTTACCATTTCTTGGCGTGCCCACAATGGCATCACTAATTTAGTACGATAAAAAGTTTGGTCGGCAAAAGATGACCAACAAATAAAGAATTCCTCGGGTAAATCAGAATAGACTGGCAGATGGCTAAATCCAAATCCTGTTTGCCATTGACCTGGTGTCTTATAATTTTGATTATCCCTAGCGACAATATCAATAATTTTGTATTTATTTGATTGGGTTCTTATCATAGTAGAAGTCACCGTTGCTGGAAAATAATGTGGATGACGACCACTAATATACCATTTGCTATAAGGCATTTTGGGTAAATTGGGATCGATTGGTTTAGATTTAATTGGTGATTGGCAACCACTGATTAGTAACGTCAAACAAAGGGTGGAAATGAGTAATTTTAACATAGGTTTTCCTTATTGTTTATTGATCTGGATGAACCAGTCGTTGCCAGCTACCTTGGTCATTACTAAGCGTTTCATTTTTGATATCTTTAACTTTTTTCATATCATAATATCCAATCTGTAAATAATCGTTATTCATTTTATTTTTATTGCCGGCTTTAGGTAATATTTAATATTTTCTTATAACTTATCAAGTTATTCGTATTTTATTTGTATTTTTAATATTAGCTAAAATACCGTTTCAGTAACGGTATACCTAATTCGATTTAAAAGTGTATTATCAACTATAGATAATTAATAAATTAGGAATTTTTTTGGTAAGTCAGAATAAACAAATAGGTTACTAACCTTGCATTATTTTTGCTAGTAACCTGCATTATAATATTAAAATCTGGCTGGGTTTTTAAGTTTAAGATATTGCCCCATAGTGACGTTATTGTATTTTTCTTGCCACTCTTTCGGCATACCATGTTTCTTTAACCATGCCTTAGCCTCATCTGTAATTTCTGGTATTTTCCCATCAATATAAGGATTTGGACATACATCTGAACCTTGCGGTATCCGTTCCGTTACTCCTTTTCCAAACTCTATGGCTTCTGAATCTTTTTGAGGATTACCTGTAACCCATCCAGTAACACTGCCTCCTGGGGCAAAACCAATAATAATAGTATCATTATAACCAATTTCATTTTTATTAAAGGCTTCAGAATAATAATGATGTGCTTTTACCATTTCTTGGCGTGCCCACAATGGCATCACTAATTTAGTACGATAAAAAGTTTGGTCAGCAAAAGATACCCAACAAATAAAGAATTCCTCGGGTAAATCAGAATAGACTGGTAGGTGGCTAAATCCAAATCCCGTTTGCCATTGACCTGGTGTCTCATAATTTTGATTATCTCTAACGACAATATCAATAATTTTGTATTTATTTGACTGGGTTTTTATCATAGTACTAAATGCCTTAGCGTGGAAATAGTGTGGATAACGACCACTTATATACCATTCGCTGTAAGGCTTTTTGGGTAAATTGGGATCGATTGGTTTAGATTTAATCGGCGATTGGCAACCACTGATTAGTAACGTCAAACAAAGGGTGGAAATGAGTAATTTTAACATAGGTTTTCCTTATTGTTTATTGATCTGGATGAACCAGTCGTTGCCAGCTACCTTGCTCATTAAGATGGGGTTGGTGAACTTGCAATAAGCCGGTTCTTGCCTGTTCTTTGGCATTTTTTGCTGGCCAGCTAATTTTGACGATTTGACCGGTGTTTTTATCTATCAATTCTTTTTCTGCTGGTTTGGTATAAAAATAACGTTCGTACTCCGTGGATGAGTGAACATAATTATTTAAAACTAAGCGCTTTTCAGCATCTGTTAACTGATAATTTTGATAATTGTCAGCAGTTTTAATTATCTTAATTGCAACATTTTGTAATTCATTGGGAATATCATGATCTTTATCAAAAATGTTAAATTTACAATTATTTTTCACCGCTTCATTATACATTATTCTTAAAGCGATGCGATCAAGACCAAATTTGATAATTCTCTTAATACGAATCACACCATAAGCATTTGTATAAGATTGATTATCGTATTTGACCGGCGTTGTCCACTGATAGAAGTTTTCTTCACTTAATCCATAAAAAATATAATATAAATCTGGATGCTGTTGGATCTTGATAAGTGCGTTTTGTAACTTTTCGCGAATATTTGATGGTTGACTTAAATAGAGATCAGTTTGCTGATAAACATCGGTAATATAGAGATTTTCTTCTATATCATTATTTGGATATCCACCACCTATATCTGAATGAGAGCCAGGTATAATTACTTTTTTAAAATAACTTGGTACCGTATTAAGTGAAAAATTGTGCCGGTATTCATGCGCTGCCTCAATATGTAAACCCGCATCCGTTGAGTCAGGATGAATATGGATATCAATATCAAAGGTGTTGGCATCACCAGCATCAAATAAATTCTCCGGTCGACCAATCCCCGCAACGGTATCAAAGATTCCCAAAAAGGATACACGACCATTTACATGTCCCTGCCAGTGATCGCTAATTTTGCCATCTAATCTCTGGTTTAACATTTTAGTTAGTGGGTTATTATTTCCTCGTTTATCATCGTATTTCAACTTATCGGCAACAAAATTAGTAAAGTAGCGAGCCGTTGCTGCGCCTCGACTGAAACCAAATACATTATATTTAATCTGTTGGATACGTAATTTAGGGGATTTCTCCAAAAATATCTTTAATTGTTTATCTATCTCAACAATCGCTCGATTAATTTTGCCTTTAATTCCAGTTGAACCTAGTCCTGTGGCAAAGCCAATATTACTATCTGTTTCACCTATTCGGCTCCCAACCCCCTCAATATAGACGCTTAATTGACAATGAACGATTCCATTTTTATCTTTTGGAAGTGATGAGAACTCTTTTTTTTCATCGCTGACATACATTAGATATAGTTTATGAATATTTGAATGTTCATTAGTATAACTGGTATTGAATACTGGAAAGTTGATTTCTGGTGTTTCACCACGTGCAAGCGCTTGCTGATATTCCTCTCGCATAGCTATATTGATCGAGTTATTGGCGGTACCGTCAAAAAATACCCCTATAGTTAATATAACTTCCTGTGGGCGTTTAATCACTTGCTGATGTACTGCAACTTCACCATTAGGTGAAACATTTTTTGTTGTAGCCGTAGTAAATGTTTTTTGCGTCTTGTTATTCATTGTGATCCCTTATATTAATCGGACTAATTGTATATTAACTGATTCAAGGGAGTCAGTATAAAATGCTTTAGTTCTTCCATCTTCATCGGTTAAACCATGTATCTTTCTACCATCAGGTAGCTCTGCAATATAAGGTTCATTAGCATATACCATACCTTGCTCATCAACAAAATGAAATCTAATACCACTTTCGGTAATCTTTTGTGGTAGTTCGATATCTGGATATTCAATCTTCTTAGGTCCCATTTTCTGCAATGCATTACTTTTTATATAAACATTTTCGGCAGTGCCCAGTTCAATTCCTTCATTGCTCTCAGTAATAACGCCATATAATGTGTGAAGTAATAACTTACTCATATCATTAAATTAAAAAACCATTATTATAAGTTATAAATTATGCTGTAAAAAATATTTAGAAGTGTATGCCGTTTTATTTTATATTAATACCTGTATTTAGTTTTAAGTGTCGGTGGGTTTATAAAAAATTTAAGTTGTCATATTTTGTAGTGGGATCGCCATGACAACTTTATTTGAATAGTATAGCCTATAGTTATATTATCCTATTAAGTTGAGTTATTATCTGAATTTATTGAATTATAAAAATGAAAAAGTACAATACTGACAATCAAAAAAATACCTATAGCTATCGATTTTTTTGTATTGTCTTTTTTGTTTTAGTTGGCTTTTTCGTTAAAGATACTCCAAATCTTCTTTATTAAAATAGTTAAGTACTACTATGGGCTTGTGTACTAACGTTCCATTCTTGAATATTCGACATGGCATAATCTGATTTTCAGGACTTAGTACATCTACGTAATGAGCAATAGGATAAGGTTTATTTATACATTGCAAATACCTGTTATGATTATTCACTATATCTAAGCCTGTTTTACCAGTAGTTATAGCATATCCCCACAAAACACGATTAACAGAGAATCTTTCAAGTAATAATTTACTTTTAGCCGCATTAGGTCGATATCCAAATCTTTTTGCCTCCTCTTCTGCTGTATTTGATAAATCAAATAACAGTTCAGGACAAAAACTGGCATAACAAATTTGCCCTAAGCAACGTGTACTTTGTTTAACCGAAATAGTGTTGGCTAAGCATATTTTTTTGTCAACCTTCTCTTTAATAAATGTATCTTCATAAGCAGCACCGCGACAAGAGTGCAAAACAAAAATACCTTTACCCGGATCCCAAGGTAAGCGCTCCATATTATCACTATCATTAAAAAAAATTTCACTATTCGCTCCATTTCTTCCACCTTCTTTCTCTAAATAAAGCGACTCAGGTCCTCCATGACCAAAATAATGAACTTCCCAAAGTGAATATTCATTAGCTATTTCAGATTTTGTTAGATATTTATATAATTTAGTCCATTCTGCTTTAAAGTGAGAAGGATATTTAAACGTATTTATAATTCGAACATTGGCATTTGGATATCTTTTTCTTAATCGTTTTTCTTTAAATCTAGCGGCATTGAGCATCTCTTTAGCTCCATTCTCTCCAGCATATGCAAATAATACAAATAAAGGTTTGAGCGGTTTTTTTATTATGGTTGGTTGAATGTAAACCATACCATTTTTTATTAAACGTGTTTGTGCTGAAGAGGTTGTGATTATTTTAGTTTTATCCGGCATAATTTTATCTCACCTTTAAATAAATTCTAATGTGACTGTTTCATTTTCATTTTGTGTATAAAATGCTTTTGTACATCCATTTTTATCGGTTCGACCTTGCACCTTTCTGCCATCTGGCAATGTTGCAATATAAGGCTCATTAGCATGAATTTTTCCTGTTTCATCTTTACACCTGAATTTAATTGCATAATTGCTTATAAGATAAGGTAATGCTAACGGATCCACTTGTATCGTTGCAGGACCCATTTTCTGCAATGCATTACTTTTTATATAAACATTATCCGCCGTGCCCAGTTCAATTCCTTCACCGCTGAGTTTGATGTATGAACCGCCACACATTAACGTCAGCTCTTGACTTGCGGTGACCGTTAATTTTCCATCTACGCTATCTATTTTAATATCTTGTTTGGCGGCCATATTTAGGTTGGCATTTTGCGCTTGTACTTCAACATCACCCTGATTGGCAAAGACCTTCATGCCTGATTTATGGGCAAATAAACTAATTGATTCCCCTGATGAAAGCGTGATGTTTTTTAACGCATTGATGTCCGTCTGGTTTTCACTGGTCACCGATACACTGTTTGACGTTGATAGTTGGATGTTTTCCGGACTGGTTAAAGCGATACCTTCTTGTGCATAAGCAATAATGCCACTTTGGGATAACTGGGTTAATGTCGCTTTAAGTTGCTCTTGACTGCCGGTATCCGCATCATGGGCATCAGAGGCAATTGCTGCATTTTGTAGCGCTTTAGCTATCGATAACGCATTTTCCAGTTGAGCAATGGCACCTTGCATATCCAGTTGTTTGCCCTCTGCCTTAGGCTCGGTCTGACTGGTTAGGTATAAGCCTTTATTAGCAGCAATCGCTCCCCACTCATCAGTGCGCAATTCAAACCCTTCACCGCGCTGCTCTTTGTTTTGGTTAACTAAATGCCCAATATTAAGCTGGGTTTTACCGTATTCGGTCGCTAACTTGATATGCTCTTGCCCACGCTTATCATCCATCCGCAATTTGTTGTTAGCTGGAGTACGAATGACATTACGATGTTTGTTGATGGTGGTCACATGGTCAGGGTGGGTGCTGTCATGTAGTGCGTGCGCTATATATGGTCTATCCGGATTACCTTCGCTAAAAGCAATAGCAACACCTGTGCCATCAATTAACGGAAAATGAAAACCATAAGTACTGCCCGCATACGGTTTAGCCAACCTTACCCATAAGCTCTCTTCGCCGTTTTTCCATGTCTTGAGGTCAAAATCAAACTTAACTCGGTAACGACCCATTGTGTCAATATACCCATAGGTATCATTGTCTGGACTGGTGACTCTCGCCGGTAAGGTCCCTGCAACTTGTGGCCAGGGTAATGGCATTGGTCGATATGGCTTTAACACATCGTACGGGATAGCAGTAAAGTGACATTGGTAAGCATCACTGCGGTCTGCGTAACTCTGGGTCGAGAGAATGATAACCCCTTCATTAATACCTTCTATTCCACTATTATCAATAATAATTCGTTGACCCGGCAGTAAGTGGTAGTCATTACATTCTCCCTGAATAATCATCTTTTGACTGAGATGTGCCTCATGACGTATGTTCGCATACCACTGCCCGCTTTCAATTTGGCTATTATCGCCTTTGCTTTTGTAGTGTTCGCCGTAGCGGTATTCTGTGCCTTGAGTGGTGCTATCTTTGGTATCGGCATTAACAAGGGAATTTTGATTACTATCTGCGGTGCGGTAGTTGTAATCCTGTGTGATAATTTCTTTTGGCTTGGTATAGCTACTAAACTGTAAGTCCCATACACTGTTTTTTCTGCCATCAACCATACCACTCGGCGCTTTCAGGGTAATGTGTCCCGCATTCTCATAGCCCGCTTCATAATCACTAAGGACTAAAACATCACAGTGGTGGTCACTGTGGCTTTCAAAACGAAACCAAATACCAACATCAGCCAGCAAACGCTGAATAAATGCTAAGTCACTCTCTTGCCATTGCGTAATAAACTCACGTGCTGGGTAGCTATCTTTCAGTTCAAGCCGATAATCAATCCCCGTAAAACCATGTCGCCTGAGCACCTCTTCAACCACGCTTACTACACTTTGGTTTTGGTAAATTGCACTAAAATGGTCATTTGCAAATAAAGCCAGACGTGGTTGTAAGGTGACCTGATAACGGGCTTCATCTTTACTGACAGATATCAAACTAAACTCAGTAATAACGCCATATAATGTGTGTGGTAGGGTTGTTTTTTCAAGGGAGCTGATTTGAGCAATTTGTGAAATAAGACTCGAGGTTTCAAAGGTGAGTGATGCAGTTTGACTCAGTACGGCATCAATAGCCATTTGTTTATTAGATGTTGTAAAGGTAATATCGTAACGCCAAGGCTGATTTAATGACGCTTGTCCTTCAATTGATAATACGGATAATCCAGCGCTAGCATCAATTCCATCAATTATTAATGTATATTGATTTTTGGGACTGCCACTCGCAACAGAGGTTAGCATATCTGTCACTTTTTCTATCGTGACCATGTTGATTCCTTATTATTTGCACTCAAATTTATAATTATTTAATTCTTAAGTAACTTTATAAAACAATAACGATAAGCAGTTTCGTTATTATAAAATAGTTGATCTTTTAGGTCAGATCAATATTCTTTACATTTGGGTTATTAGGATCGTGTATGGTTTATATTGTCGGTAATTTTTAGATAAGGATTACTATATAAAACACCTGTTTCGCGTGTTTTGTAACCTTTTTAAAAATGATTGGGATCTAATTAGACAGATAACTTATCTCATATCATTGATTTAAAACAATTATAATAAGTTATAAATTACGCTGTAAAAAATATTTAGGAGTGTATGCCGTTTGATTTTATATTAATATCTGTATTTAGTTTTAAGTATCGGTAGGTTTATAAAAAATTTAAGTTGTCATATTTTGGAGGGGGATCGTCATGACAACTTTATTTGATAAGATGACTTTAGAAAAAAAGTAAATTATTTCAATCAGACCATTATATATAACCAGTTAAAACTTTTATAAATGATCCTTACTAGGAACATTAATCTTTCCAATTCAGATTTAGTTACAGTATACCGTTTCGTAAAATGACCTATTTTGATTATAAATCCACATCTTATAACATATTTATAGGGTCACTTACAGTTAAATTTATAAACAATTATCATTATTACAATTGAATAATTAACAATTTTTTTGAATCATTATTTATAACATTTATCTACAATAACTTTTTCTTCAATTGATTTTTCAGGGTTGTTACTTAAATCATCTAAAATATCACCTAAACATTGACTGCGTTGCTTACTTACTTGCAGCATATTTTGTTCACTTAATGTTAGATTGCTATTTTTCTCTAACATGATAATAATAATTTTATATATTTGAAAAATTCTTATATATTCATTAAATACTAAAGACCCAACCTCATCTGAAGAAATCTTCGTTTTATTATATTCCTTTTTTTTATCATCTTCCTCACTCAATTGAAGGTTAGTAAACAAAACTTCAGGAGTTGGATAATTACGTAATAAAGGAATAAAAAACTCAGGGTAAGGGTAATCCTTTTTTATTTTCTCAAAATTCTTTTGAAAAGACTGTTTTTGTTCTAACGAAAGTGATGATATTTTTTTTTCAAAAAAATTTGCACATTCTTCAATATCGTAATTAACAATCAAATTCAGATTGCAATAAGAATGAGTGTTTGCAAATGATTGGTTATTAATAAAAACAAACAATAAGGGTATTAAAATTTTATTTAGTAACTTGCAAAGTTGCGACAATATTATTTCCATTCTTTCCTTTTCCTCTGTGTTTAATTAAATAATCATGTATTTCCGGATATTTATGATAATCAATAATCGTTACACAACCATGAGATACATGACCTATATGGAGATAGCGCTGTTCAGATAAGGGATAAATAGGAAACCAGACGGTATGATATTTAACAGTTTTACCACCTACCAATGTACCATTTTGATTAGGCTTTCCCCCAACTTTGTACGCTTTCGTATATTCTTGAGAATGAGGGAAATCTGGTAGTGCTATTTCATAAGTGCCCTCATCTAGTGGTTTTCTTCTTCCAGAATCCCATTCTGTATTTAATGTTACTTCTACAGAAATATTGCCAATAGTTAAAGTAGCAAGTTGTTGATCATAGATTAATGGCATTCCTGTATTTAGATTTGTTCTAATATTAGATTGCCAATTTTTTTTTCGCTTACCATATTTGAGAGTTATTTTTGCTGCTGCATTAATAATAGGTGCTGTATCACTTAAATGCTCTTTAGCACCACCTTCAATTCTCATTGATCCGTATTTGCCTTTAAATGCTCCTCCTTCAATTCTAAATATTACTCTATCACCATCCTTATTAAGTTTTAATAAAGTTAATTTTGTGTATTTATAAATTGATTCATATTCTCCTTCAACTATTATTGTAACCCATCCATCTTGCCCAACTTTATTAACATAAGCTGTCATAGCTACCCCTATTGAAGTGGTATTATTATCTCCTTGTGATGTTGTTGTTGTTTTCCGCTCTTTTTGCTCTTTTTGCTTATTAATCCAATTTATCACTGCTTCTGGCATTATTTTCTCCTAATCTATCTATATCTACTTCCACATGTAATGGTATTTCTGTTTCAGAATAAACAATACTGGTATAACCATTTGAATCTGTTGTTCCAGTTGCATAAACACTTTCACCAAGCAAAACTTTATAGGGTATAAATGCGATGGGATTATCTTCATTGTCAGTCAACAAAAACTTCATACTATTTAGACCTACACTGATATAATTAGGTAAGATAATTTTTTGTATATCTTTCGTTGCCGGCCCCATTTTCTGCAATGCACTACTTTTTATATAAACATTTTCGGCAGTGCCCAGTTCAATTCCTTCACCGCTGATTTTGATGTATGAACCGCCACACATTAACGTCAGTTCTTTACTTGCAGTGACCGTTAATTTTCCATCGACACTGTCTATTTTAATATCTTGTTTGGCGGCCATATTCAGGTTGGCATTTTGCGCTTGTACTTCAACATCTCCCTGATTAGCAAAGACCTTCATGCCTGATTTATGGGCAAATAAACTAATTGATTCCCCTGATGAAACCGTGATGTTTTTTAAGGCATTGATGTCTGTCTGGTTTTCACTGGTCACCGATACACTATTTGAAGTTGATAGTTGGATGTTTTCCGGACTGGTTAAAGCGATACCTTCTTGTGCATAAGCAATAATGCCACTTTGGGATAACTGGGTTAATGTCGCTTTAAGTTGCTCTTGACTGTCAGTGTCCGCACCATGAGCTTCAGAGGCAGTTGCTGCATTTTGCAGTGCTTTAGCAATTGATAACGCATTTTCCAGCTGGGCAATGGCACCTTGCATATCTAGTTGTTTGCCCTCTGCCTTAGGCTCGGTCTGACTGGTTAGGTATAAGCCTTTATTAGCTGCAATCGCTCCCCACTCATCAGTGCGCAATTCAAACCCTTCACCGCGCTGCACTTTGTTTTGGTCAACTAAATGCCCAATATTAAGCTGGGTTTTACCGTATTCGGTGGCTAACTTGATGTGCTCTTGCCCACGTTTATCATCCATCCGCAGTTTGTTGTTAGCTGGGGTACGAATTACATTACGATGTTTGTTGATGGTGGTCACATGGTCAGGGTGGGTGCTGTCATGTAGTGCGTGCGCTATATATGGTCTATCCGGATTACCTTCGCTAAAAGCAATAGCAACACCTGTGCCATCAATTAACGGAAAATGAAAACCATAGGTACTGCCCGCATACGGTTTAGCCAACCTTACCCATAAGCTCTCTTCGCCGTTTTTCCATGTCTTGAGGTCAAAATCAAACTTAACTCGGTAACGACCCATTGTGTCAATATACCCATAGGTATCATTGTCTGGACTGGTGACTCGCGCCGGTAAGGTCCCTGAAACTTGTGGCCAGGGTAATGGCATTGGTCGATACGGCTTTAACACATCATACGGGATAGCAGTAAAGTGACATTGGTAAGCATCACTGCGGTCTGCGTAACTCTGGGTCGAGAGAATGATAACCCCTTCATTAATACCTTCTATTCCACTATTATCAATAATAATTCGTTGACCCGGCAGTAAGTGGTAATAATTACATTCTCCCTGAATAATCATCTTTTGACTGAGATGTGCCTCATGACGTATGTTCGCATACCACTGGCCGCTTTCAATTTGGCTATTATCGCCTTTGCTTTTGTAGTGTTCGCCGTAGCGGTATTCTGTGCCTTGAGTGGTGCTATCTTTGGAATAGGCATTAACAAGGGAATTTTGATTACTATCTGCGGTGCGGTAGTTGTAATCCTGTGTGATAATTTCTTTTGGCTTGGTATAGCTACTAAACTGTAAATCCCATACACTGTTTTTTCTGCCATCAACCATACCACTCGGCGCTTTCAGGATAATATGTCCCGCATTCTCATAGCCTGCTTCATAATCACTAAGAACTAGCACATCACAGTGGTGGTCACTGTGGCTTTCAAAGCGAAACCAAATACCGACATCTGCCAGCAAACGCTGAATAAATGCTAAGTCACTCTCTTGCCATTGCGTAATAAACTCACGTGCTGGGTAGTTATCTTTTAGCTCAAGCCGATAATCAATCCCCGTAAAACCATGTCGCCTGAGCACCTCTTCAACCACGCTTACTACACTTTGGTTTTGGTAAATTGCACTAAAATGGTCATTTGCAAATAAAGCCAGACGTGGTTGTAAGGTGACCTGATAACGGGCTTCATCTTTACTGACAGATATCAAACTAAACTCAGTAATAACGCCATATAATGTGTGTGGTAGGGTTGGTTTTTCAAGGGAGCTGATTTGAGCAATTTGTGAAATAAGACTCGAGGTTTCAAAGGTGAGTGATGCAGTTTGACTCAGTACGGCATCAATAGCCATTTGTTTATTAGATGTTGTAAAGGTAATATCGTAACGCCAAGGCTGATTTAATGACGCTTGTCCTTTAATTGATAATACGGATAATCCAGCGCTAGCATCAATTCCATCAATTATTAATGTATATTGATTTTTGGGACTGCCACTCGCAACAGAGGTTAGCATATCTGTCACTTTTTCTATCGTGACCATGTTGATTCCTTATTATTTGCACTCAAATTTATTATTATTTAATTCTTAAGTAACTTTATAAATGAATAACGATAAGCAGTTTTGTTATTATAAAATAGTTGATCTTTTAGGTTAGATCAATACCCTTTGCAATTGGATTATTAGGATCGTGTATGGCTTATATTGTCGGTAATTTTTAGATAAGAATTACTATATAAAACACCTGTTTCGCATGTTTTATAACCTTTTTAAAAATGATTGGGATCTAATTAGACAGATAACTTATCTCATATCATTGATTTAAAACAATTATAATAAGTTATAAATTATGCTGTAAAAAATATTTAGGAGTGTATGCCGTTTGATTTTATATTAATATCTGTATTTAGTTTTAAGTATCGGTAGGTTTATAAGAGACTTGTGAGATTCATATTTTATTTGTATTTTTAATATTAGCTAAAATACCTTTTCAGTAACGGTATACCTAATTTGATTTAAAAGTGTATTATCAACTATAGATAATTAATAAATCAGGAATTTTTTTGCTAAGTGAGAATAAACAAATAGGTTACTAACTTTGCATCATTTTTGCTAGTAACCTGCATTATAATATTAAAATCTGGCTGGATTTTTAAGTTTAAGATATTGCCCCATAGTGACATTATTGTATTTTTCTTGCCACTCTTTCGGCATACCATGTTTCTTTAACCATGCCTTAGCTTCATCTGTGATTTCGGGTATTTTCCCATCGATATAAGGATTTGGACATACATCTGAACCTTGTGGTATCCGTTCCGTTACTCCTTTTCCAAACTCTATGGCTTCTTGTTGAGGAACTCCTGTAACCCATCCAGTAACACTGCCTCCGGGTGCAAAACCAATAATAATAGTATCATTATAACCAATATGATTCTTATTACGCGCATAGGAATAATATTGATGTGGTTTTACCATCTCTTGACGCGCCCACAATGGCATCACTAACTTTGTACGATAAAAAGTCTGGTCAGCAAAAGATACCCAACAAATAAAGAATTCCTCGGGTAAATCAGAATAGACTGGTAGGTGGCTAAATCCAAATCCCGTTTGCCATTGACCTGGCGTCTTATAATTTTTATTATCTCTAACGACAATATCAATAATTTTGTATTTATTAGATTGGGTTTTTATCATAGTACTAAATGCCTTAGCGTGGAAATAGTGTGGATAACGACCACTAATATACCATCTGCTGTAAGGCATTTTAGGTAAATTGGGATCGATTGGTTTAGATTTAATCGGTGATTGGCAACCACTGATCAGCGGCACTAAACAGAGGATGAACATGAATAATTTTAGCATAGGCTATCCTTATAATTAATCGATCGTCGTTGCTAATCTTATTGATGATTAGGATGAGGTTGATAAATTTGTAACAAACCAGTTATAGCATATTCTTTTCATTTCTAACTGATCTGCCAATTTTAACGATTTGCGCTACGTTTTTCTAACAACTTTTTCTCTATAAATTTATAATAAAAAGCGTTGTTATTGAATCAAGAAATGTACAATTATTATATAGAAAAACGGACCAAACACAGTATTTTAAGCATCTTTTAAGCGCATATGAGTGATAATAAAGTTTGATATAAATTATAAAATAAGCCATTCAAATTCTTTTTTATTATCAATAATAATTGCAAAATGAATGTCATATTAAATTAAAATATTATTTTTGTTTTCCTCGATGAAAAATTTTTAGTTCTAATCCTTTAGATAAACGAACAATATTACTACTATGTTTAATGAGTATTAGGCAAGATAACATGGCAACCGGCATGGTAAATTCTGGATGGATAAACCAAACGTACAAGGGCGCTAATAAAAAACTCACAATTGCAGCTAACGATGAGTAGCCAGTAAGGAATACGGTTGTTAGCCAAGTACAAATAAATAGTCCGGTAAAATCGAAACCGATCAAAACCATGGTTCCTAATGCCGTTGCGACCCCTTTCCCGCCACGAAAATGATAAAAACACGGGAAAATATGTCCTAAACAAGCTGCTATCGCAATGATTCCTAAATAAAAAGGTGAGATGGCTAACCGATAAGCTATATAAACAGGCAATAATCCCTTTAGCATATCGAATATTAGTACAAATAACGCGGGTAGTTTACCATTTACTCGCAACATATTTGTTGCCCCTGGATTATGAGAACCATAATCACAAGGGTTACGTAAATGCATAAATTTGCTAATGATAAACGACCCTGATAATGAACCTAGTAGGTAGGCAATAATTATCATAATTACGCTTAACAACAAGATATTTTCCTCATCTATCCGAAGTTAATTAGTTATTTTATATGAAAAAATATCGTTATTATTATCTTTAAATTATTTTTCTAGTATTGGTTTTAGATACATACCGGTATAAGATTGTTTGCATTTTGCAACTGTCTCAGGTGTACCTTCGGCAATTATTTCTCCACCACCACTTCCGCCTTCTGGTCCTAAATCAACAATCCAATCTGCCGTTTTGATCACATCAAGATTATGTTCAATCACTACAACAGTATTTCCACGATCTCGAAGTAAATGAAGTTGGTTAAGTAGTTGTTTTACATCTGCAAAATGTAAGCCCGTAGTGGGTTCATCAAGTATATAAAGTGTTTTCCCGGTATCACGTTTTGATAGCTCTTTCGCTAATTTAACGCGTTGTGCTTCACCACCAGATAAAGTGGTAGCCGATTGACCAATAGTAATATATGCTAAACCAACATCGACCAGTGTTTGCAATTTACGGGCAATCATAGGTACTGCATCAAAGAATTCTCGGCCTTCTTCTACGGTCATATCAAGAATTTCATTGATGGATTTGTCTTTATATTTGATTTCAAGTGTTTCACGATTATAACGTTTACCATGACATTGATCACACGCAACATAAATATCAGGTAAAAAATGCATCTCAACTTTGATTAATCCATCGCCTTGACAAGCTTCACAGCGTCCACCTTTTACATTAAAGCTAAACCGTCCGGGATTATAACCACGTGCGCGCGATTCCGGCACGCCGGCATAAAGTTCTCTGATCGCAGTAAAAAAACCAGTATAAGTAGCGGGATTTGAACGTGGCGTTCGCCCAATTGGGCTTTGGTCTATAGCAATAACTTTGTCAAAATGCTCTAGACCTTTAATTGCTTTATAAGGCGCTATTTCACTTTTTTCTGCCCGATTTAATTCATTTTGTGCTAGAGGATAAAGTGTATCATTAATTAAAGTTGATTTTCCTGAACCCGATACACCAGTTATACATGTAAATAAGCCAACTGGGATATTAAGTGTGACATCTTTCAAATTATTACCGGTAGCACCAATTAAAGATAGCATCTTTTTCTTATCGACTTTAGTACGTTTAGTCGGGATTTCGATCTTTTGCTTACCCGATAGATATTGCCCAGTAATTGATGCAGGATTAGCCATTACTTGTGCAGGCGTTCCTTGTGCCACAATGTCACCTCCGTGCACACCGGCTCCCGGTCCAATATCAATAAGATAATCAGCAGCTAACATGGCTTCTTCATCATGCTCAACAACAATTACAGTATTTCCTAGATCACGTAAATGGGTTAAGGTGTCTATTAATTTCGAATTATCACGTTGATGTAATCCAATTGAAGGTTCGTCAAGCACATACATGACGCCTACTAACCCCGCCCCAATTTGGCTTGCAAGTCGAATTCTTTGAGCTTCACCGCCTGATAGCGTTTCTGCCGAACGTGATAAATTTAAGTAATTTAATCCGACATTGATTAAAAATTGTAAGCGTTCATTAATTTCTTTAAGAATCTTATCGGCAATTTGTGCTCGTTGACCGGTCAATGTTAGAGAATCAAAAAAGGCTTTAGCATTTTGTATGCTCAACTCAGTAATAGCTGGTAAATTAGTGTCATTGATAAATACATTGCGTGCTTCAATTCGTAATCGAGATCCATGACAGCTCGGACAAGCACGATGACTAATATATTTAGCTAATTCTTCACGAATAGTTTGTGAATCCGTTTCTTTATATCGCCGACTTAAATTATTTAAAATGCCTTCAAATGGGTGAACACGTTTTACCGAGTCTCCCCGATCATTTGTGTATACGAATTGAATATCTTCACCATTGGAACCATTTAAAATAATATCTTGTATTTTTTTAGGAATGTCCTGAAATGGCAAATCAATATCAAAATGATAATGATTGGCTAGAGATTTTAACATTTGGAAAAAATAAAAATTCCGCCTATCCCAACCTTTAATTGCACCCGCAGCTAATGACACTTCTGGCATTTGTACAATTCGCTTCGGATCAAAAAACTGTTGCACCCCTAATCCATCACATTCAGGACAAGCACCTGCCGGATTATTGAATGAGAATAATCTTGGTTCTAACTCTGGAATGCTGTAACCACATATTGGGCAAGCAAAATTTGCTGATAAGATAAGTTCTTGACCGGTAGCATCATCTAGATTAGCGACTTTGACAATACCATTGGTAATAGCTAAGGTAGTTTCAATTGATTCAGCCAGCCGTAACTTTAGATCATCACGAATGCGGAAACGATCAACTACAACTTCGATAGTATGTTTTTTCTGGAGCTCAAGTTGTGGCGGTTCAGACAAATCATAAATATCGCCATCTACACGTACACGGGTATAACCGCTTGCTGATAATTGCTCAAATAACTTAACAAACTCACCTTTACGCTCAGTCACTACTGGTGCAAGAAGCATATAGCGATGTTCTTCAGGTAATGCCATTATGGAATCTACCATTTGTGATACAGTTTGAGCAGCAAGCGGTAGATGGTGAATTGGGCAACGTGGCTCACCAATACGAGCAAAAAGTAGTCGCAAATAGTCATAAATTTCGGTAATAGTACCGACAGTCGAACGTGGGTTATGCGATGTCGATTTTTGTTCTATCGAAATAGCGGGAGACAGACCTTCAATATGATCAACATCTGGTTTTTCCATTAATGATAAAAATTGTCGCGCATAGGCTGATAGTGATTCAACATAACGTCGCTGCCCTTCCGCATAAAGGGTATCAAATGCTAAGGATGATTTGCCTGATCCAGATAATCCTGTAATGATGACTAATTTATCACGCGGAATGGTAACATTTATGTTTTTCAGGTTGTGTGTTCTGGCACCACGAATTTCAATATCTTTAATTGACATGTATATCTTCTTTATCGACTCTAAACTAAATGGTTTTGAACTAAACGTTCAGTTAAACCTTGCCACTATATCAGTATTTGGCTAAAAAATATATTAATTATAAACATAGTCTTTTTATTATATTAAAATATAACACTATGAATTTTAATGATTAATAAAAATAAAAGTAAATATTTTTATTCATTAAATTTGGCTAGATTTATCTGAACTTATGAGCATAATTTAGAATTAGTCATGTCCTTATTAACTAAAATTGTAATATTATAATTCAAGTTAATGCTAGGCTCATTGATAACAGTCCCATTTGTGTTGTTTATTTTAAAAGAAATTATCAGAAATTAATTTAATGCTCATAACACAGGAAACAATGATCAACATAGGTCTAATCAATTTTTTCCCTTTTGATATAACCATTTTAGCGCCTAGACGGGCACCAATAAACTGTCCAACTAACATTACCAAACCAATAATCCAAAAGACTTTGCCACTAATAATAAAAAACAGTAACCCTGCCAAATTTGAAGTGAAATTAAGAACTTTTGTATGAGCAGTGGCTTTAGTGAGATTAAACCCCGCTAAAGTCACATAACCTAAAGCGTAAAATGAACCCGCTCCTGGTCCGAAAAAACCATCATAAAAACCAATAATCATGGCTACCAGAATAGCAAATTGTTGTTCTGATAGTCTCCGATTACGATCCTGCTCACCAATTGTAGGACATAATAGGAAATAAAGCCCCACGCTGATAGTCAGTATAGGTAATAATAATCGCAAATAATCAGCATTAATCTTTAATATTAAATAACTGCCTAGCAATGATCCAACAAATGCCAATGCAATTGATAATTTAATTTCTTTCAAATTCACCATACGCTGACGAACAAAATAAAGACTTGCCGAAAATGAACCGCCACAACTTTGTAATTTATTGGTAGCTAAAGCATTGGCAGGTGGGATACCTACAGCAAGCAATGCGGGGACTGTAAGGAGTCCACCACCTCCAGCTATTGAATCTATAAATCCAGCAATTAAGGCTACAGCAAATAAAATTGCCAATAATTGATAGGTCAGTTCCATGTTTTTATTGCCTATTAATGAACCAAATTTAAACGTAGATAAACATAACTAATTATAAAAATAACAGCTAGAATAGCGATTAAATACTTCATTGATTTATAGGATAAATTTGCTATTCGGCTTTTAAAAAAGAACTTATCAACGAGTATACCAATAGCTAACAATAAACAAAAACCACTGCTAAAATACAATTGAAAATCATCTAAACTCATTTTTATTTCACTTTCATCTTATAAATGCATTATTTAAGGCGGATTATTATTTAAAATATTGTCTAATTTCAACATCATTACATTGTGCACGATGTCGCAGATAATGATCCATCAATGTAATTGCAACCATTGCTTCAGCGATGGGAACCGCACGAATTCCGACACAAGGATCGTGTCTCCCATGAGTCGAAACAGTTACATCGTTGCCACGAACGTCAATGGACTGACCGGCAATTTCAATACTTGGCGTAGCTTTAAGTGCAATACTTGCCTGAATGGTTTGACCGCTACTAATGCCACCTAAAATACCCCCTGCATGGTTGGATTGAAAACCGTTAGTGGTAATTTCATCTCGATTTTGGCTACCTCGTTTATCGATCACGTTAAAGCCATCACCAATTTCCACACCTTTTACCGCATTAATGCTCATAAGCGCATGAGCTAAATCAGCATCTAACCGATCAAAAACCGGTTCTCCTAATCCAACTGGAACATTCTCAACAACAATTGTTACTTTTGCTCCAATTGAATCGCCGGATTTTTTTAATTCCCGTAAAAGTTCATCTAGATAAGGTAATTTTTGTTCATCAGCACAGAAAAACGGGTTTTGTTCGACTTGTTGCCAATCTTTAAGTTCACACTGGATATCACCCATTTGTGCCAAATAACCGCGAATTGTTAAACCAGCTTTTTCAAATAGGTATTTTTTAGCTATTGCCCCCGCAGCAACGCGCATTGCTGTTTCACGTGCTGAAGCACGTCCGCCACCGCGATAATCACGTACACCATATTTTTGTTGATAAGTATAATCAGCATGGCTAGGACGAAATATATCTTTTATACGACTATAATCTTGTGAGCGTTGATCCGTATTTTCAATCAATAGTCCTATACTTGTACCCGTTGTTTTACCCTCAAATACACCCGATAATATTTTGACTTGATCTGCTTCACGCCGTTGAGTGGTATATCGTGATGTACCTGGTTTTCGACGATCTAAATCATGTTGTAAATCGGCTTCAGTTAATTCTAATCCAGGTGGTACGCCATCAATAATACAACCCAAAGCTGATCCATGCGATTCTCCAAATGTGGTAACGTTAAAGAGTTTACCTATTGAATTTCCTGCCATAATTATCTTACCCTTTTATACATTATCTTGATTTATCGGTTATCTTACTATTAATCATTGCTAAATATCATTAAAACATATCTTTATATTCAATAAGTTGTTGTTTAGTTAGCATAAATACACCATCACCCCCATGTTTGAATTTAATCCATTTAAAGGGAATTTGAGGATAGTGTTTTTGTAATGCTACGCTACTATTACCCACTTCACAAATTAATATACCTAAATCAGATAAATGATCTGCGGCTTGCTTTAAAATCCGTATCACAATATCTAGTCCATCGACGCCTGCTGCTAGCGCTAATTCAGGTTCAATTTTAAATTCATCCGGTAGATCGTCCATATCTTCTTGATCGACATAAGGAGGGTTAGACACAATAATGTCATATTTAATCTCTGGTAAATCATTAAACAGATCCGATAATATTGGAAATACCCGATGTGTAAGTTGATGACCTTCAATATTAATTTGTGCGACTTCTAATGCGTCACTTGAAATATCAACCAGATCAACTTCGGCCTCTGGATATTGGTAAGCACACGCAATACCAATACAACCACTGCCAGTACAAAGATCTAAAATATTACCCGGTTCAAAGTCGATAATATCGGCAAAATGATTTGTAATTAACTCACCAATCGGCGAACGTGGGATTAATACACGTTCATCAATATAAAACTCTTGACCACAAAACCAAGCGCGATTAGTTAGATAAGGCGTTGGTATATGCTCCTGTGTACGAGCCAATACATTATCAATGATAGACTGTTTTTCTTCATCAGTAAGATTAGCTGCATAAAATTCTGCTGGTATGGTCAAAGGTAAATGAAGCGTCGGTAACACAAGCTGCTTGGCTTCGTCAATCGCATTATCTGTACCATGTCCGTAATAGATGTCAGAACAATTAAATAATGATGCTGCCCAACGAATATAATCTTGAACAGTGTGTAATTGATTGATGATATTACTCATAAAACTCCCAATGCGATTAGCTTGTAACTTGTTACCATTTACTCTTTGTAATTGGTTATTTTAGGGGTAATAAGGCGATAATACAAGGTAAGTTAAATAAGTTGTTTACCAGCTATAAATCAGCTTTTTCAATACGACATTTATAATGTTTATTATTGATATTTTTATTCGCTGTTTCCATTAGCCAAACCCAACATGCTAACGAAATAACATAAAATAACTAAATATTATTAAACTCAACCAATTATAAGAAAACTATTGCTACCATTAAAATGCATTGGATTTTATATTATACTTATTGACTAATTTTAGCTAAAACTAGCTAACAATCCAGTTATTACTAAGGACAAAACAACTATGCAACAATTACAAACGATCATTGAAGCAGCATTTGAACGTCGTGCTGAAATCACACCAACTAATGTTGATGTCGCAACACGCGATGCCATTAATCAAGCAATTGAACTTTTAGATAGCGGTAAAATGCGTGTAGCAGAAAAAATCAATGGTGGTTGGGTAACACATCAATGGTTAAAAAAAGCGGTACTTTTATCTTTTAGAATTAATGATAATCAATTAATCGATGGTGGAGAAACAAATTATTACGACAAAGTGCCATTAAAATTTGCTGACTATGATGAGGCGCGTTTCAAGCAAGAAGGCTTCCGTGTCGTACCGTCAGCGATTGCGCGTAAAGGTGCTTATGTGGCACGTAATACTGTGTTAATGCCTTCCTATGTTAATATTGGAGCGTATGTTGATGAAGGTACAATGGTTGATACTTGGGTAACCGTAGGGTCTTGTGCTCAAATTGGTAAAAATGTTCACCTTTCTGGTGGCGTAGGAATTGGGGGAGTATTAGAGCCACTACAAGCCAACCCTACTATTATTGAAGATAATTGCTTTATTGGTGCTCGCAGTGAAATTGTTGAAGGCGTTATCGTTGAAGAAGGTAGTGTTATTTCAATGGGCGTGTTTATTGGGCAAAGTACCCGTATCTATGATCGTGCGACAGGTGAAATTCATTATGGTCGTGTTCCGGCAGGATCAGTCGTTGTTTCAGGTAACTTACCATCTAAAGATGGTTCTTACAGTTTATATTGTGCTGTCATTGTGAAAAAAGTAGATGCTAAAACACGTGGTAAAGTCGGTATAAACGAATTACTTCGTACAATTGATTAATTGACATATAATTAAACTCGCTTAACTGATTTTAATTTATTTAATTATTATTTCGTCGCTCTGGTAGCGACGATTATTTTTTATGGGAGTAAATCATGCCTTCATTTGATATTGTGTCTGAAATTGATATGCCTGAAGTTCGTAATGGTGTTGAAAATGCCACGCGTGAACTTAGCACACGTTGGGATTTTCGCAATGTTCCAGCATCATTTGAACTAAATGAAAAAAATGAAACCATTAAAGTATCTAGTGAATCTGACTTTCAGGTACAACAATTACTAGATATCTTACGCGATAAACTTGCAAAACGAGGAATTGATGGCGGTGCATTAGAAATCCCTGAAGAGTTAGAACACAGTGGTAAAACTTACGCTACTACCGTTAAACTTAAACAAGGAATTGATAAAGAGTTAGCTAAAAAAGTGATTAAATTAATCAAGGATAGTAAGCTAAAAGTACAAACGCAAATTCAAGGAGAGCAAGTACGGGTTACCGGTAAAGCACGTGATGATTTGCAAGCTGTAATTGCCCTAGTTAAAGGTGCTGAACTTGGTCAACCTTTCCAATTTAATAATTTTCGTGATTAATATTAATTAGCAATATTAAAATCGAATATTAACCAAGACTAAGGCTTAAAATTAAAGTCATCCATATAATTGACTTGTCATTGTCAAAAAAAATGATAAGTCAATTTCATCATTTGTCTATTATTCAATAAATCCATATATTTTAAATAAAATCAGTCTTTGATAATTAATATGTTCATTTTATAAATCGTTTTATACTAAGATAAATGATTAATAACTAAACAAAATTATGGAGGTTTTCCCATGACCCAATCACGACGCTCTAAAGGGTTAAAAATGATTGCTGAACTATATGGTGATATTGGTACAGAAGGGTTAAAAACAAATGCTAAATTAGCACCTAAATTAGATGAGTACATTTCTGACTTTGCCTATGGTGATATTTACAATCGTAATAGTTTAACCTTACAACAAAAACAAATCGTGACCATCTCCTCACTTATCACACAAGGTTGCGTAGAAAACGAATTAAGAATACATATTCATGGTGGATTAAATGCCGGTTTGACTGAAGAACAAATCATTGATATTTGTGTTCACAGTTTACCTTATATTGGCTTTCCTCGAGTTACCAATGCTTTAGAAACTGCTCATAAAGTATTTGAAGAAAGAAAAAAGAAATAACTACAATATAGCAACCTAACCTATCTGCTACATAATCATAGATGACTAAGATGATCATTGGTTTTATGATCATCTTGATTTAGTTTATTAAGAATGTGGTTTAATGAATGGATTTACTCTAAAATAAGCAATATTTCGTTATTAAAATTATCTGTTATTTATACAAATATAATATTTCTTTCAATAAAGTAAATTCAATAATATCATTTACACAAATGAAGATTAGATGAGTTTTATATGGAAACCACTCTTTTTTTATTTTCCTGATACGGTCACCATTATTCAATTATTACCTGAATAGTAAATAAAATAGGTATGAATATTTGCTCTTAACTCACATTATTATCAGAAAAAAATTAAAACTTTAAGAATAAAAAAATATTCTTGGTATATATATCACCATAATGAATATAAGGGATAAAACAAATGGTGATAAAGAGAGAATGAAAAAAATATGCAACCACATAGAAGTTTCTTTTTGTTGCTCATCGAGCATTCGTTTTTCATTCACGATCATATCTCTAAGCGTTTCAGGACAAGATAGATATCGATTTATAAATCCGTCAAATACATTTTTACTTGCAGATTTAATAGCATTAAGATTATTTAATTGAACTTTAACTGTTGAAGTTAAGATTAAACTTGTAAAAGTTATTCCTATAAATAACATTAAAATTTCATATTTATCTTTTGAGTTAAATATTGCAATTACACCAGCCAAAGAAATAGGAATACCTAATAATTTTGCTTGAATGTCTGATAACGTTTTTGAGCATTTTTCTGAAAAGTCTATTTCAGCATTAGCTACCTCTTGCCTTATTTTTTGAAACGAAAATTTATCAAAATATAACTTTAAATTATTTAAAAATAATTCTTGAAATTTTTTTATTTCAGTTACCAAGGATATAAATCTTATTTCTTCTGGAAGTGGTCTAAGAAAATCATTTAAGGTAGTTAAAAATATATTTTTCTTCTCGTTTATTAATAAATCATCTGATTCTTCAAGAAATAATTCATTGAATATATCAGAATCAATTTTATCGACCAGTAAGGTTGGATTGTTAAAATTAATTTTTAACAACATTTTATCCACTATACCCTCTTCAGACTTACAAAAATAAACTAAACATAAAAATTTTTCTTCAAAATAAGTACCTTCAGCTTGAGAAGAAAGGTAGTTAACAAGTTTAACTAATATTTTTAATTTTGAATCAGTTATATTTATTCCAACTTCTTTTGAGTAATAATCGTCCTTAACAATATAAAACTCTTCTGGATAATTACATTTTATTAACTCATAATTAGCAGCATAAATAAAATCAGCCCAACTCAAATAAAATGCAATTAAACCATCGGGCGCCAATTTTATAGTAAATTTTATAGAATCATTTTTTTTACAATTAGGAAAGCCATTATTTTTATTAACAAAATTATTATTTATTTCGAATTTAGCGTCTTGAATAAAATTAGAATCAAAATCAATTTCACTCAGTTTTTTACGAAGCGGATTTGTATATGATCCATTATAACTAAAACGTCTGTCATTAGAATCATATACTGGCTTGTTTAAGTGTCGATATAAATCAATTATACTTTTAAAGCTCATTAACTAATCTCTTAAATTTTTAAAATTTCTTTGACTTTATTACTAGATATTTCGTCCATATCAAAGATAAGTTTCCCGAATTTTCCTTTTTTTTCATCAAAATAAATTTTATGAGCTTCCGTTGTTCCTAAAAGTTTACGTGCAAAATTAAGAGTGTAATCATCATTTTCAAGTTTGACTTTTAACATTTTATTTAATTGATCTTTATTAACATTAAATGCCGCAGATATATTAACACTTTCACTATTTAGTATTTCTAATAATTCATCTGCTTTTTGGTTACTATTTTGAAAACCTGACAAATCTAAAATAAGTCTGGCTTTAGAAATTACTTGTTCTAAAGTTGCCATTTGTTTTTTATCACAACAATATGTTAAATATTTAATCAATTCATCTTTAAAGTCGTTTGTATATTTTTTTATTTCAGGATCATTTTCAAAAAATGCTTCACTAACATCTATTATATTTTTTGTCATTTTTGAAGCAGTTGTATTTTTTTGACAACCAAGAGCTGTAATGAAGTAACTAGATGTATTTCCATCTGTCGCAGAACTAACAAAACTTAAATAAAAATTGTCATCATTTTTTGATGCTAATGCTTGGGAATAATGTGTACAATTTATTCTTGTTGCCTGATGTATCTTAGATAAATCAATAGATAGTAATTCTTCTAAATTTAAATTATCTGTAATCGTCAAAGCATCTTTTTGCTTTATCATTGCAATTACTAAATAAGAATTTTTATCATAAAAATAATCAAGAAATAAAATATATCCGCCCGAAGATGACTTAATTTTACTAGCTTTTGTCGCTAATTCATTCATTACTAAAACAGATAAATCAATAAACGCTTGTTTAGTTTTTCTTTTTAAGGAATGATATTTTTGAAATGCATCGGGAAATTTTCCTCGGCGAATTTTATCAGTGTCAAATGAACTATATGTAACAGTGTTGTATTTTTTACCATATTTTTGTATTAATTCTTGCGAAAGTTTTATAACGATAGGGGAATTGCAATCTAATTCTTTAGTTCTTAAGTTATATTTTTTTTTATCATCAATATCCATGTATTGTTCTTTTAATAACTCATGAACAATTGCATGACGTAAGGTAAAGCTCATTAAAACATCTCCTTTCCTAAACTGTAGTTCATAATTACTTAATAAAATTAAGTTATAAAACATAATTAATTAACATAATTAATTATTCTTTATTTTTATTAACTGGAAATATAATTCTTTTAATGAAATTACAAAATGCAATATCCTTTGCTATATTTCTAATAAATCCATAAGTTATGAAATTAGCTCTTATCTTTAAACATTTTAAATAGGTATACTAGGATCTAGATATAAGAGTAGCTTTTCTTTTTTTAATTTCGTTAATCTTCAAATATTTTTTCTAATAATGAAATATAATTACCGGATTTTTCTTTTATATAGACGATAGAATTCTTGCAATATCGCTTCTTTATACTTTATCGTCGTCCTATTAATATAATATCAATATTTTATTATTAATATTTAAATATTATAAAATAGCTTTTAATAATTTTGAAGCTAGCATTTTCTACTTTAACAATAAATAAGAAATCAACTTTAATATGGAATTAGATGTATTCATAATAATGAGAAAGATGCCCAATTGGGCATCTTTTAGATTTAAGCAAATCCTTTTAAACCAACTACATGAACATGCTCATGATTGTTAACCACTTTACGAACTAACTTGTAGGTTGTTCCTTTTTCAGGACTTATATTTTCTGGAGCTGCGATAATCAATTGCATGGCTAGTTTTTCACACAATTCAAATAATGTGGCGATTGATTTGGCATCCAAGCGAGCCGCTTCATCTAGGAAGAGTAATCGACAAGGTAAAATATCTTTACTTCTTAGACGTTTTGACTCTTCTTCCCAACTTTGAATTACCATTAGTAGAATCGACATACCAGTACCAATAGCTTCACCAGTTGATAAGGCTCCACTCTCTGCTCGTAACCAACCATCAGCACCACGATTAACTTCAACATCTAAATCAAGATAATTACGATAATCAAGTAATTCCTCACCGACATTTTGCGCAGTACGTTGCCCCATATCAATATGCGGATTTAAACGTTGATATAGTTTGGCTAATGCTTCAGAAAAAGTGATTTTATTATTAGTGAATAGATCCTGATGATTATCTTGTTCATCCGATAATGCACTTAACAAAGTCGAATGAGTTTCACGAATATTGACATTTAATCGTACACCATTAACCTGACCAAATGATACCGCTTGCAACCCTTGATTTAACATACGGATACGATTTTGTTCACGCTGAATAGTTTTACGAATAATATTAGCCACACTTTTGGCGCTGATCGCTAATTGTTGCTCTCGACTCGTCAACTCTTCAGTCAGGCGATTTAATTCAATTTCCATTTGTTCAATCGCTTCGATTGGGTCATCTGTTTTGACTATATCTTGGCGAATACGTTCGCGAAGATGTTGGTAGACAGCTATATAAAAATGAATTTTCCGTTCTGGATGTTTTAAGTCTTCAGACAGACGCAAGACATCGCGCAGATGTTCATTATCTGCTACAGCTAAACGCAGTGAACCTAAGGCCTTATCCGACATGGAGCGTAATTCATCCGCACTTAAATAAGCCAATTCACGACGATGTAATCGACGTTCTACCCCATTATCCTTAACCAAGCGTAGTACAATACACCAACCCACCTTTGCTTGTACAACTTGCTCGCGTTTAATTTGATAATCTTTCTCAACCTGACGCAATTTTTTCTGTAATTGGGTCATTTCGTTTTCACACATCACAATTTGTTTTTCAAGTGATGAGCAAAGTTGGCGATTTTGATTCACTTTTTGATGAATTTCATCGCGTCGTTGGCGAGCACGTTCTTCAGTTGTAGCATCCGCTTTAACGCCTATTTGTTCAATCTCTTTTTTCAGATCATCAAGTACTGCACGCTTAGTTTCATAAGCACTTTTTAATGATGCTAATGTTTGATGACTTTGATTGTACTTATTCTGGCAGCTTTGCATTTTATTACGTGCATCAAGTCTTTCTTTTTCAACAATTTCTAGGCGATGACGTAATTTTTCATTTAAATCGGAATTTTCCGTCAACATCCCCGCCGAATCGGCATAACTAAAGTGAGTTCGACGTTGTATCACTTCCGTTAAAGCAAAAACTTGTTGCTTTATAACCCGTTGTTGTTGAGTAACTTGCTCATATTGCTGATGTAAATTATCATTTTGTTGCGGATCACTTTGTAACACATTAATTAATGGTTCCAATTCAATAATCGTTTTCTGATGTTCATTAACATAATTTAGCGCATCTTGAGCTTGCCCAACCTGATCCCGTAAATCATCGACCCGATCTGCCAGATCTTCATCAGCTAATAAATGTAAGTAAGATAATAGTTTATTAACTAAATTAAGTTGTTCCTTAGTTTCAACGACATTTTGTTGATTTTGTTGATCAAAAGATTGTTGTTGATTAAATTCACGTTCAATCTCACTACGACGAGTGGTTAATTTTTGAATTTCTGCTTCTGGATCCGGTTCAAAGGCTACCGCTAAATATTGTCCAACAAATTGGCTGAAGTTTTGTTCAATACGTTGTATTTTTTGTAAATCAAATGATAATTTCGCATACTCTTCATGCAGTTGATCTCGTTCAGTGGTCAATTTATCAAGATGTTTTTCACGTGCAGCCCGCCCAAATAATGGCACTTGAGGAAAACGTGAGTAACGCCACTGCCGATCACCGGTTTTAACTAAGACTGCATTAGTTAATTCTTCGTTATCAAAAACACTATCATCGAATGAAGCAGGATCACCTTCTATAAAATATAAATCATCTGGACAATCTTCTAAGTTGTCTAAATGTGCTTTAACTAGGCTCAAGTCAGGAACAACAATGGCTTGACGTGATGGTCCATAAAGTGCCGAAAAATACGGCGCATCGTCAATAGTCACATCCTCGTAAATTTCAGAAAGTAAGACACCATTAAAACGTTCAGCAAGCGTACTTAATCGACTATCATCAGCACCATTAGGTTGATTAAGTTGGTTGATTGTTTTGTCTAATTCATCACGTCGATGAATGACATGATCTCGCTCTTGAGTGATCTGCCGCTCTTGCTCTAACAGCTTTTGCATATACTCAGTGACTTGCTGAGTGTCAGCTAATGGCGCAGCAACTTGTTCTCGTAATGCGGTTAATGCATCTTGAGCTTTTATCCAATTTGGTGCTTTTTGCCGATATTCAGACATTTTAACCTGAATATGTTCTAATTCTTGCCTACTTGCAATACGTTTTTCGCTTGATTCATTAGCCAAATTAACATTTTCGTCAAGAGTCGCTTCCAATGTTAATTTCACTTCATCTAATTCATCAAAGTTAATTTTACGACCAATGCGTTTACAGAACTGATTTAATAAAGTTTCTGCTTCTTTTTGCTGATAGAAACGTTGTTCTAATTCAGCTAATTGAAGTTGTAAAACCTCCGCATTTTGCGCTTGATAACTAAGAGATGGCCACTCCCTCATCACCTGTTTTGCAGTCTGCCAAGCATCACTACGTGTCACATCACCGACTAATTTAATAACCAATTGATAAGCGTGATCAAATTGATTAACTGCGGCATCAGCCACACTTAGTTTCTGTTCAAGCTGTAAAACAACTTCCGTAATTTGATCTTCTTTTTCTTTAAAAATAGCATAATGTTCTTCAATATTTGCTATAGTTAAATCTGGCATTACACAAAGTCTTTTGGCATTTTCTAATGCCTGTAGAGCTTGTTGATACTGAATAGCGCGTGTTTGTTGAACATCTAATGCTTGTTGATAATCAGCTAATTGTGTTTTGATTTCATCAACTTCTTGCTCTGTGGCTTGAGCTCGTTCCTGACATATTAAATATTGTTCATTTGCAAGTTCAACTTCTTCGCCTTGTTCTAGCAGTTTTTCATTTAAGTCATCTAAATCTAGTTGGTAATTGTCAATCTTTTCTTGTTGGCGATAAGCTGTTTGAACCAAATTTAGATGATCATTCGCCGCTTGATAATCCATTTCCAGAATGGATTGTGCATCACTTTTTTCTTGCAATTCTTTTGCCGTTTCTACATGGCGATATTGATTAGTTATTAACTGTCGTTTGGTGGTTAACAGATCATTACGTAGTAAAAGTGCCGACTCAATATGCGTTTTTCGCTCATTAGCATGACGCATATAATCTGCAGCCACATAATCTGTAGACTCAGTGATAAGATGTTTAAATAAATCCCGATCAGACTGAGTTACTCGAATAGCTTCTAAAGTCATCCGATTTTCACGTAAAGCAGCTTCCATATCTTGAAACGCTTTACGAACACCACTATTCTCTGGTAATAAATAATCACGCAGTGAACGAGTAATCGCACTCGATATCCCACCATATAAAGATGCTTCTATTAACCGATAGTATTTACTTCGATCAGAAGATGAACGTAAGCGTTTTGGCAAAATACCAAAGTCAAACATTAATGAGTGATAATCACTTATGGAGTTAAATTGTTTAAATATAACACCTTCGGTACTATCCAATTTCTCTTTCAATTCTGCTAACGTTAAGATGCGCACTTGACGTTGATCAAGGCGTGCGGTAACCAAATCTGTCGGTAAGACACTATTTTCAACACCTTGAATTAGAAACGGCTTAATATCAACTTTTTTATCACGCCCGGCAATTTGCTGTAATCTCACCCCACAGATGATTCGTTGGTTACGAGAGTTGACGGTTTCTAATAACGAATAACAGACTCCCGGACGTAATTTACCGTGAAGCCCTTTATCACGCGAACCACCTGTAGCTCCCGCTTCTGTGGTATTTCTAAAATGCAAAAGTGTGAGATCGGGAATTAACGCCGTTACAAATGCAGCCATAGTCGTTGATTTACCGGCGCCATTACCACCCGACAATGTGGTAACGAGTTCATCAAGATCAAAGGTTCTGGCAAAAAAACCATTCCAGTTGACTAATGTTAATGAACGAAATTTACCATGTTTAATCATAATTCATCCTCTATTCCGTCATTAACTTCAAGTTCTTCATTTTCATTATCTGTTAGTGATAAAGATGATTCAATTGTCATTGCCTCGCCATCACGAATCAGACGTAATTGTGCTTCTTGCATATCATCACTACTTCTTACATCGGCACCAAATCGGAAAATTGCCTCATTAATACGGAATTTGCTACTATCATTACCAACGAGGAAAAAAACCATACCCAATCTACGTAACCGATTGAGTGAAGTTTTAACTTTATCAAACAATTTTTGACGATCTAAATCTGATCCAGTAGAACGTTGATTGACTAATTTTAATAGTTTGCTTTCATCTGCTAATGTAATTAATTCTTCATGTAAATCTTGTAAAGTAAAAATGCCTTCATGTGCCAATCGTTCAGGGCTTAAATAAAGGTAACATAAAACCTTACCAACAAGCATATCTAATTCAGACAATACCGATCGCGGAATTAAAGTGGTAGAACGCGGTCGTAAATAAAAAAAGCCTTCTGGTGCTCTCACTAGCTCAACGTTATATCGATGATAAAATAGCTCAAGTTCACCCTGATAATCCATTAAAAAAGCGTGAAAATCTAATTCATCGATACCAATATGACGACCAGATCGCAAGATACTGTCTAATTGAGGGAAGATCGGTGTAGCAATTGCTTGAGCCAATTTGATTGGCATATATTTTTCAAACGCTGCGTGTGAGGCAGTCGAGCGACGATCATGAGCATCGTTAAGTGAAGATGCATGCTGATGATCAGGTTGTTCAGTATGTATTGATGACATGTGCTTGTACCTTAGCTCCATAATCGTTAATTGGTTTCCATTCAGCAGGTAATCCTGCTAAATCAGCATCGGAGATCCCTAATCGGATCGCTTGATCGATAAATAATCGTGCAATATCGAAATGCTGCTCACGTGGAAATTGAGATAAATATTGATAAATTGCCTGGCTGATATCAAGAGGCAAACTTTGCTCTTTAAATCTCAATAGATTTTGTTCAATATGAGCAATAATATGTTCTTGTATTTGCTCAATGCTTTCAAATTCAAGTTCGGGTGGTAATTCGCCTGTCACATCAGCATCTTGTAATGCCAACTCTTCATCGCGCATATCTAATAAGCGTTCTGCATTAGCGAAGGTTAAAGTCCACGGTGCATTGAAATAACTTTGAATAGAGCGACGTAAGCGTTGAGAAAAGACACGATTTTTATCCAAATCAATTGCCGTGCGAATAAATTTGTGTACATGGCGATCATAACCTATCCATAGATCAATCGCTTGTTGTCCCCATCCCATGATGCGATCAAGTTTACTTTGAAGATCTATAACAACGTTACCGATTTTCTCTAAACTTAGATCCCCTAATGTTGCATCTTGAATGAGTAATAAACTTGCTTGTAATTTATCACCGGCTGCTTCAAGTGTATCTTGTAATTCACGTAGAGTATAAGAGGTTTCAGATAACAGCTTTTCACAATTAGAAATAGCTAATTGCCAGTCTTGACTGAGTAATGCAGCAATATCTTGTTTAACTGCTCTTTGCTGTTCATCCATAATTCGCTGAGTCATATCAATGCTATCAAAAATCTCAGCAACTGAGTACTTTAATGGCGCAAATACATTTCGGTGCCAGTGCATTTCATCCCCACCTTCTAATGCCGCATCAGCTGCACGTTTTAATTCTTGCGCAACAATTGAAAGTTGTAGGGATAAACGAAGTGAAGAAAATTCACGTTGACGAATGTAATAATCACTTATACCAATACCTAAAGGTGTAAGACGATATATCGCTAAACCATCGTTAATTTCACTGGTAAATCGATTAATTAAACGCTGGCGAACCAAATCATTTATTGCATTATTTGATCGTATCGTTACTGTATCATTACTTTGTTCAAATGCTTTGGTAACATGACGAAAGGCATCGACTAATTCTGCCTCACTCATTTCACCATCAAATCGCTCACCATTAAGTGCTGCAATGGCAAGCAAAAACGCTAGTCTTTCCGGCGGTAGCGAGATCGAAAAATCATTTTTTTTTGCCCAAGAGACGAGTTCTGGCACTGATTGAGAAAAATCAGTCATAATTTTCCTTGTTAGCAAGTGGTAAATATTTTAATTAAACAATAAGTTATTATTGAAACGACGAGTGTTGAATAACAAACTCAAATATTAGTAATTATATATCAAATATAGCAAAATTGTAATGGGATTGTTAGGAAGATAAAGGAACGGTTAATCACAGTAAGTGATTCATATAAGTTATTTAATGAATTGAAAATTTAAAAACAGGCAATCATTATAATTTCACAAAACTAACTTTTTTAACATTCAAACCTATTACCATTTGACAAGTTAGTATAAGAGTTTATAAAACTTGTCAAATGGACAAAAATGCAAATTAAATACGATAATTATTCTTCAATCGATCTGCTTACGACAGAGGAGACATGAAGAATTTCTATATTGGTTAAAGAAGAGAAAGTTTTTAATTTACTACTAAAAATTTCAAAAATATCATTCATATTTGGCAATATTATTTGTAAAATGACGATGTCATTTTTACTATTTTGTTGGAAAATTTCATATCCATCATTGGTTATCATTTCTAATAATTGGTTCAAGTCTTTATTTTTATCATTTTTAATTTCAATATATATCATTTGTTCATTTGAAGAAAATTGTTTCACTTCATTCATTACAGTCTCATCAATGTCACCAACTTTTGTCAGCGTTTTAGCATATTCTAAAAAGTTAAATGCCCGATACATATAGAATAATTCACCAGTCATATTATAAAACTCACGTAACAGATTATAATCAGGTGAAAATGTTTTACTTTCATTTTGAATCCACCAATTATTTTTAATATCATCTGTAATAAATAAAATCGGGCATTTATCACTCTGTGCTTTATTAATGAGCTGAAACCATAACATAAGATCATTGTAACGATCACTACTAGTACTATTATCATTCATAAAAAGAGCTAACGATTTGTTATCAAATCTTTTTTCTCCTTCTTTAATCAGTATTGTTTGAAATTCCTGTTTAGACAAAGGACGACCAATTTTTTTATCAAAAATATTTGAAATCGTATCAAGAATATTATCATTTTGGATTAAATTCTTGAAAAATTGCTCTTTTACAAGAAGTTCTTCTTTTATTTTATTAAATCCATCTTTGGTCTCAGACAATAATAATTTGGATATAAAGGGGCTTTTAATTTCGTTTTCAAAATCTTTTTGAAGTTTATCCAATTTTTTCCTGTATTCGTAATAGATTTTAATTTGATTATCAATCACACTTAATCTGTAAGCATGTACTTCTTCAGCAACTTGAAAAGGTATCCAGATTTTATTAGATAACATGTTTAATATTTTACTGAAGGTTTGGAATGTATTTGGTGAATATCGATAAAAATTTAATAACACATTTGTATCAAAAACAATGATAGCCTTATTCCAAATTAATTTATGCTCTTCTCGCGATAAGGGATAATATTCACGAAATGTTTCTCTCATTATTCTTCTTCTCTCCAAAAAAAGTGGTTATGTTTTCAATTCGTATTCCTTATCTGTACCACTTAATGAATGACGATTTCTCTTGTTATCATAAAAAACAAGGGTATTTAACTGATTTGTCTAAACTTCATTCAAATGTTGGAAACTCTTTAATTTTCTTATAAATATTCATATTAATGATTAGAGAGAACGATTATTCAAAATTCGAATAATCATGATGTTATTACATAAGATTTATTTATGTATTTCTACAGCTAACAATGTATTATCCACTTTAGTTAAATTGGATCAGAATATTATTAAGAATTGAGTTTATGGATATCGTCATATACTATTTTATTCTTATTATTTGTTTAAATTTAATGAAACTAAATAGCGCATCATCAATATAGATTGCCTTATCAATTTCAATTTTTGAAGTTCAGTATCGCTATAACTTTAATCTTTGATAAATATCAAATATGAAATTGTTTTACACATTTTTTCAACAAGCTATCTATTTTACTTACACTTCTAATTCTGGCTACATATTACATTAAACAGATAATCCAAACAACATAAATCATTATTTATTCTATTATTATTCTGAGATTTATATAACCATTAATAGGATAATAACGAAAGAGCAATTTTTAGCTATAAGGTATGAGTAATGGAAGGCTATCGAATTAAATCAAAATGATTTAATTCGATAGATGATTATTAAAGTTATTCTGTAATAACAGAGTAAATTAATTGAAGCTTTTCAGCTTGATCTGAAATTTTGATATTGTCATATAATTTTTGCTTAATTGCATCAATATCTTCTCGATTGCTATGAATAGTAAGTAATGACTCACCTTGTTCGACACGATCACCCACTTTTTTATGTAACATCAATCCAACAGAGACATCAATGCTATCTTCTTTCGTTGCTCGACCGGCACCAAGTTGCATTGCAGCAATACCGATTTCATCGGCGACTATTTCTGAAATATAACCAGCTTGCAATGCAGGTAATTCGATTTTAAATTTAGCCTCAGGGAGTTTTTCTGGTTGATCAACAACCGATGCATCACCACCTTGATTTTTTAACATGACTTTAAATTTTTCAATCGCTTTGCCGTTGTACATCACTTCTTCTAAACGTGCTCTAGCTTCTTCTAATGTATCAGCACCGTTAGCTAACACCACCATTTGACTACCTAGAGTTAGCACGAGTTCATGAAGATCAGCAGGACCTTTACCTTTTAGAGTATCAATTGCTTCTTTCACTTCTAGCGCATTACCAATTGCAAATCCTAAAGGTTGTGACATATCGGAAATAATTGCCATGGTACGACGACCAACATTATTACCAATTTTTACCATTGCATTAGCAAGTTGTTTAGCTTCATCAATGGTTTTCATAAAGGCGCCCGCACCCGTTTTCACATCTAATACAATGGCATCACTGCCAGCTGCAATTTTCTTACTCATAATTGAACTAGCTATAAGTGGGATACTATTAACGGTACCTGTAACATCACGTAATGCATATAGTTTTTTATCCGCCGGCGTTAAGTTACCCGTTTGACCAATTACAGCAACTTTGTCATCATTCACTAGTCGAATAAAATCTTCTTTAGTAATTTCAGTTTGAAAACCAGCTATAGAATCTAATTTATCGGTAGTTCCGCCTGTGTGACCTAACCCACGTCCAGACATCTTAGCTACAGGAATATCTAGAGCGGCGACTAATGGTGCTAGTACTAAAGTCGTTGTATCACCAACCCCACCAGTTGAGTGTTTATCAACTTTTATACCTTTGATTGCTGAAAGGTCTATAGTTTCACCTGAATTAACCATCGCCATTGTCAAATCAGCACGTTCGCGATCCGTCATATCTTTAAAATAGATTGCCATCGCCAATGCACTCGCTTGATAATCTGGAATCGTACCTGCAGTATAACCTTTAATAAAAAAATCAATTTCTGCAGTGGTGAGTTCATGCCCGTCTCGTTTTTTGGCAATAATATCTACCATTCTCATTCGTAATGTCCTCTGTAATCTATTTTTCAGTTTGTAAGTTAATTTGATAAACCGCATAACCGACGTTATCGTTATTCAGATAAATCATCGGATAGTGTGAGTGGTTATCAATATAATTTTTAGCCAAAGATGTTGGCGATGTCTCAATTCTTAAATCAAGTTTAACTGGACTTTTAATTGGTTTTAAATGCCAATTATTATCAGGCTCTACGTTCACTTGCCCATATTGTTGAGTCGTTTTTTCAATATAACGCGCTAGAATCTCTTTTACAGGATCAGGCGAATTAATGACAACATTTTGTTCACCTGAACCAGGAAATATGCCTGTCAATGCCCGATAATTATTCGATGCTAAAATAAAATTTTGTTGCGGATCAATCGGTTTATTATTAAATGTTAAATTTTTAATTCGTTGTGAATTTGGATTGATTAATTTACAGTTTTCATCATAGCGTGGAGGTTGTGTGATATCAATCGCATAGCGAATACCGCCATCAATAATATCAAAGTTATATAAACGGAATTTTTCCCAATTTATAATATATTGAGGTTGAGTGCTATGAATATCGACTTGATTAAATAGCCCTGCTGTGCATTCCAACCATTCTTTTACATTGGCACCACTAATTTTAACAGCAGCAAGTGTATTGGCATAAACATAGAGATCAGCAACACTTTTAACGCTAAGTTCACCTTTTGGTATTTCAATATAGGCTGTTGGATCATTTTTACGTGAACCTGCCTTAAATGGAGCTACAGCAGAAATGATCGGTAAATCAGCTAAATCTGGGTCACCCTGAATAAAGTACTTAATATAGTCAATTTGAGCATTATTAATTACTTGTATTGTTGGATCATCTTGAACCAATGCTAATACACTGAATAAATCTCCGGAAGATTGACCAATCACTCGTCCCATATAGTCTCGAGTTTGTTTAAAATCATCGGCTAATACCTTCCTAATAACCGGATCAGCATCAACTAATGGTTTATTTTCAACCGTATCAAAAATCGGTTTTGCAATTGATTTTGATTGCGTTACCTGCCAACGACCTTCCCGTTGTTCAAGTGTGAGATCAATTACACCTAAATGATCTCCCCATTGTCCGGGCATGACTGCTGGAATCCCATTTACACGTCCATTTTGATTATCGACACCGGCAATATTTGCAAAGGTTTTACCCGGAAATACACTATGAGTGTGACCAAATAATATGGCATCTATATCTTTAACAGTACTTAAATAATAAACTGAATTTTCTGCCATTAATTTATAAGGATCAGAAGATAAACCTGAATGAGCAATGGCAAATATTATGTCAGCCCCTTCTGCTTTCATTTGGGGAACATAACTTTTTGCGGTTTCAACAATATCTTTAGCATAGACTTTACCCGCTAGATTATTTTTGTCCCATTCCATCACTTGAGGCGGTACAAAACTAATATAACCAATTTTTAAGTATTGTTGATTGCCTTCGCGATCAATCACTGGGGTATTTAAGATAACATAGGGTGTAAAGTAGGGTTTATCGGTTTTTGCATCAAAAATATTGGCATTAATATAAGGGAATTTAGCACCGGCAATTGCTTTATTTAAGAATGGTAAACCATAATTAAACTCATGATTTCCTAATCCTCCTACCGTATAGTGCATTTCATTTAAAGCCTTTTGTGCTGGATGAATAGCATCATTTTCTAATTGACTGCTATAAGCCCAATCTCCCATAGGGCTTCCTTGTATAAGATCCCCATTATCAACTAGTACACTGTTTTTTACTTCACTTTGCATTTGCCGTATAAGTGAAGCGGTTCGTGCAAACCCAAATCGCGCAGTGTAATCATCTTTATAAAAATCATAGTCCATCATATTGGCATGGACATCTGATGTTTCTAAGATTCGTAAATCAACCGTACTGGCAAAAGCCATATTCATCATAAGTGAAATAAGTAAACTCAATTTTATTATTTTCATAGAGATTCCTTAAAATTGGAGCCCAAAAATTAGACCAACAATTGTTGCACTTAGTAAACTAACAAGTGACGCGCCATAAAGCAGTCTTAAACCATGCTTAGCAATAGCATAACCTTGTTTTTCATTTAACGCCTTTAATGCACCAGAAATGATTCCAATTGATGAAAAGTTAGCAAATGACACTAAAAATACAGAAATTACTGCTTGGCTGTGTTCAGAGAATTTACCAACATTGTCAGCAAATAAAGTCATCGCAGCAAATTCATTTGTTAATAATTTAGTTGCCATTACTTCACCGGCTAAGACACATTCATTCCATGGTACACCGATTAAAAAGGCAAAAGGTGAAAATAAGTAACCTAATACGTGTACAAATGTTACTTGGAAAATTGCGGCAAAAATACCATTAACCATTGCAATTAAAGCAATAAATCCAATCAGCATCGCTCCCACTATAACGGCAACTTTAAATCCATCAATGATGTATTCACCTAACATTTGAAAAAAGGCTTGCCGTTTTTCTTCTTTAAATTCTATTTCTTCATCCCGGTGATCCACAAGATACGGATTGATGATTGAGGCAATAATAAAGCCACCAAATAAGTTTAAAATAACAGCAATTACAACATATTGTGGGTTAAGAATATTCATATACGCACCAATAATCGCCATTGATACGGTAGACATAGCTGAAGTGCATAAAGTGTATAACCGTTTTTCGGGGAGATGATCGAGTTGTTTTTTGATTGAAATGAATACTTCTTGTTGACCTAAGATTAATGCTGCAACGGCATTATATGACTCTAATTTCCCCATGCCATTTATTTTACTAATGACATAACCTAAGCCTTTAATTACTATCGACATTATGCGGAAATATTGCAAAATACCAATGAGAGCTGAAATAAAGACAATTGGTAGCAACACGTTAATAAAAAAGGTGAAACCATGATTACCTTCAGCATCAACATTAACCATCCCACCGAATACAAAATCAACTCCTTGTTGTGCATAACCTAACAAATAATTGAATCCTGTAGTAATACCACCAATTAAAAATTGGCCAAAAGAGGTATTTAATAAAATAAAGGTTAAAATAACTTGTACGACTAACATCACCAAAATCGGTTTATAACGCACCTTATTACGATTAAAGCTCGCTATCCATGCTAAGAGCAGAATAACGAGAATACTGACCACACCGATTAGATACTTCATTTTTACCTCAATAAATGTTATTAAAATCACAATATTTTAAACTAAAGTGAAGTTAATTGTTAGTCAAAATCATGAATTTGTAATTTATATCACAATTAATGATTTAAAAAGTTATAAAATTAACCATTTATGTTAATATATTAACAATCTATAGGACAACTTCTTTAAGAGATTTTTAAGGAGATAATAAATTATGACTTCTCAAGCTACTAATTTAGCTAAATATATTGACCATACTTTGTTAAAAATGGATGCCACTGAAGCTGAAATCAAACAAATTTGTGAGCAAGCTATTGAACATCACTTTTTCTCTGTCTGTGTAAATTCTTGTTATGTACCACTCGTATCTAAGTTATTAGCAGGCTCGGATGTAAAAACCTGTTCCGTAATTGGTTTCCCTTTAGGTGCTTGCTTAACTTCAGTTAAAGTATTTGAAACCAATGCCGCTATTGAAGCTGGTGCTAATGAAATTGACATGGTAATTAATGTGGGTTTATTAAAAAGCCACGCTATGGATGCATTTATTGATGATATTCGCCAAGTTAAAGCTGCGACTGCGGCTAAAGGTGCATTATTAAAAGTGATTTTAGAAACTTGTTTATTAACAAAAGATGAAATTAAACAAGTATGTGAAATTTGCCGTGATCTTGACGTTGAATTTGTTAAAACATCGACTGGTTTTAGTTCTGGTGGCGCAACCGTTGAAGACGTTCGCTTAATGCGTGAAACCGTGGGAGCAAAACTAGGTGTTAAAGCTTCTGGCGGTGTGCGTGATAAAGAAACGGCCGAAGCAATGATTAGCGCAGGAGCAACACGTTTAGGCAGTAGCTCCGGTGTTTCAATTGTATCTGGCTTAAAGTCCAACAGTAGTTATTAATTCTATATATTAAGATAATTAAATATGAGCAAGCGAGAAGAACGATTACAAAAATTAGTTGAATTAGTTTCCGGCAGCGTTAGTCTACATGTTAAAGATGCAGCAAAGCATCTAAATGTGTCAGAAATGACAATACGGCGTGATATTAATGATAGTCATTGTTCTCCGCTGAATTTATTGGGTGGTTATATTGTTAAAAGTAAAGATCAAGACCCTATCTCACATTATTTTGTTTCGCAGCAACAACAACGCCATGTGATTGAAAAAAAACATATTGGTCGATTAGCAGCAAGTTTAGTTCAAAATAATGATATTGTCTTTTTTGATTGCGGTACAACCACCCCTTATATTATTGAAAACATCCCTGAACATATTCATTTTACGGGTGTTTGTTATTCTCTAAATGTGTTTGTTACTTTACAAAAACACGAAAATTGCAATGTGATTCTTTGCGGTGGTCAATTTGAAGTTGATAATGCTATTTTTACTCCGATTATTGAACAATCGCCTTTAGATATCATTTGTCCATCAAAATCATTTATTTCCGCCGCAGGTATCAGTTTTAAGGGAATTACCTGTTTTAATTTACATGAAGTTAACTGGAAGAAGAAAGCTATAAATAAATCAAATACTACCATTTTAGTAGCAGATAGTAGCAAATTTGATGAATTAAAAGCGGCTTATTTTGGCGTTTTATCCGATTTTGATATGCTTATTAGTGATCATATTAGTGATGAGTATTTGGCTTTTTGCCATCAAAACAATATTAAAGCCTATCAGTAAGATTGCTTGCAATAACAACGGATACAAATTATAAAATCACTTTGAGTTTCATTCTAAAATAATAGAGATAATGCATTATGAAAAGAGTATTTATTATGGTATTAGACTCCTTTGGTATAGGTTCAGCGCCTGACGCTGATAAATTCGGTGATGCCGGCGCCAATACCTTAGGACACATTGCTCAGTGGTGTGCCGAGCATCGTAAAAATGCAGATGGTCATCCACAACCACTCTATTTACCTCATTTAAGTCAGTTAGGTTTAGGTAAAGCTGCTGAAGAATCGAGTGGTATTTTTCCTATTGGTTTAGATCAAGATGCCCAAATCATTGGTTCGTATGGTTATGCGGCCGAGATATCCTCCGGTAAAGATACGCCATCAGGCCATTGGGAAATCGCGGGTGTACCTGTTTTATTTGATTGGGGATATTTCCTTGATAAACAAAACAGTTTTCCACCTGAACTGCTTGATAATTTAGTTAAAAAAGCGAATTTGCCGGGATACTTAGGTAATTGCCATTCATCTGGAACAGTAGTATTAGATGAATTAGGTGAAGAACATATGAAAACGGGTAAACCGATTTTTTATACATCTTCTGATTCTGTGTTTCAAATTGCTTGTCATGAAGAAACCTTTGGTTTAGAGCGTTTGTATGAACTTTGTGAAATTGCACGTAAAGAGTTAACTGATGGCGGATATAACATCGGACGTGTTATTGCTCGACCATTTGTTGGCAATAAAGCTGGCGAGTTTGAACGCACAGGTAATCGCCATGATTATGCTGTTGAACCGCCATCAAAAACCGTGTTACAAAAACTGGTTGAAGAAAAACAAGGTGAAGTCGTATCTATAGGTAAAATTGCCGATATTTATGCTCATGTTGGCATTACGAAAAAAGTCAAAGCTACCGGTATTGATGCACTATTTGATGCAAGCCTTGAAGAAATTAAACAAGCTAAAGATAATACCATTGTGTTTACTAATTTTGTTAATTTCGACTCTGACTATGGTCACCGACGTAATATTCAAGGTTATGCTGAAGCACTTGAGTTATTCGATCGTCGTTTACCTGAAATGTTAGCATTAGTCGAAAATGATGATTTATTAATTATTACCGCTGATCATGGTTGTGATCCTTCTTGGACTGGTAGTGATCATACGCGTGAACATATTCCGGTATTAATATATAGCCCAAATGTTCCGCCGAAAAATCTTGGTCTAAGCCCAACATTTGCTGATATAGGTCAAACAATTGCGCATTATTTTTCAACGACACCTATGGATTATGGTACATCATTGATTAAGTTCAAACATCAATAGTATTACCACATTTAGTGTTTTTTATTTTTTATCAACTATTGTCTTCGCCATCTTTGACAATAGTTGATTTTTTATCTTTATTTAATGTGGTTTATCAATCCATTTTAGTAGATTCTACTTCATTGATTTGATATCTGGATAAATTGATATAAGTGAATAGTAAGTGCTCTGTTAATTAATAAGATTATAGTTTAATCAATAATAAAGAAAGGGTAAAATAATCGCATTAATACTAGTTATTTTGGAGCATAAGCATGTCGATTATTCAATCCATTCAAGATTGTCATCATCAATTAAAATCTGTTAGTAAGCATATCAACCAAGTGCATTATGATGAACACCAATTATTGGTGATAGCACATCCTCTTTGCAAAGCAGCAATTTCTTTACAGGGTGCTCATTTACTTTATTGGCAACCAACCAATGAGGATATTCCTGTTGTCTGGTTAAGTGAAAAAGCCTTATTTAAAAAAGGGAAAGCCATTCGTGGCGGTATGCCGGTATGCTGGCCATGGTTTGGTAATACACTAACCCCTGCTCATGGTTTTGCCAGAACAACAGATTGGCACTTGAAAAATGTTGCTGAAACGGAGGAAGGTGTTGAGCTCGTTTTATCACTTCGTGAAAATGATACAACTTTACAAGTCTGGCCACATAAATTTGATTTAGAAATGAAATTTCAATTGGGGAAAACGTGTAAAGCTGAATTGATGTGTCGGGGTGATTTTTCTGCAACAAGTGCTCTTCATACTTATTATGGTGTTAGTGATATCGACTCTATTCGTGTGGATGGATTAGGTGACAATTATGTAGAAAAATTATCAACTGTTAATTTACCTAAAGTGACAGGTGAAATGACATTTAATCAAGAAGTTGACCGTATCTATACGCATCCTGCTTCTGTTAATCATATTATCGATCGTCACCGCAAAATTAAAATTAATCATTTTTCACATAGTGATGTTGTCGTCTGGAATCCATGGGCGGATAAATCTAAAGCAATGAACGATCTTGAGGATAACAGCTATCAACATTTTGTCTGTGTTGAGACTTGCCGAATACATCATCCAATCATGCTAACCGAGCAACAATTTGCTCATTATGGTGTTGAGATCAGTATAGAAAAATAATTTGAAGGATTAAACTATCTTATCATTAAAAAGCGAGCTTGATTAGCTCGCTTTTTTTATTAGAACTTTACATTTTTTACTAAATCAATTTCTTCTTCTTGCCATCCTAAGGATAATGTATTGACTAATGCAGTATAGCCATCATTGGCTAAACGTAACGTATAATCAAACGGCTTAGTAATGACACCCTTTGTATTACTGATAAGCCAATAACCTTTAATTACTGCATCGCCAGTATCTACCCCATGAAAACTCTCAATATATAGTTTTATACTCGCTTTTGGTGAAAGCGAAGGTTGAGCAGTAATCAAGTAATTGGGTAATAAGATCGATAAATCTTGTAACAAACGTTGCTTGATTTGATCTGAAAGCGGTGTTAACCATAAGTTATTATTGGCCGTTACATATTTAATCTTATCTATTTGATAAACAATACCATTTTTATCCAAGTAATTCGCCACTTTAACATTATCAATAAAAATAACGTCTGTTACTTTGCGCGGTTGCAAACGCGTACTGTCGCTAAAATCACTCGTTAGTTGGTAATAGGTTTTATTTGGCAACGAAGATGAACAACCAACAATCAAAAATATAACTGACAAAATGATTAATCGTTTCATGGTTAATGACCTCTAGCTTTTGGTTGTGGATCGTCTTTTTTTGGTGCAGCAAAGATTAAAGAGTTACTTTTATCATTTAGAGTTTCCAATACGGGAGACAACTGATTCATGATCTCTTCAAACTTTTGCAAATCTGCCTGTAACTGATTTTGTAACGTTGATCCTGGTTGAATACCTTGTAAGGTTTTATTAAGCGAATCAATCGTTGTTTTAAGTTCTTTTGGTAAATTCTGTATATCTTTACTGTTAATAAGCCTATTTAATGAATCAAGTAATTGCTGACTTTTTTCCAAAGACTGATTAAATTCCGTAACCGTTTTATCTAAAGGTAAATTATTAAGATTATCCAACGTTTGAATTATTTTAGCTTGCAACTGTGACAAGCCAGTTGGAACTGTTTTTATTGTGTCATAACCATATTCCTGATTTTGAATATTAGTCTCTTCGTTTTGATAATTAGGGTAGAAGTTTAAATCAACATACAACGAACCAGTTATAAAATTTGCCGATTTTAAGGCTGCCCTTAAACCATTATTTTGTTCTCTAATAATAATACTCGCTAAATCAACTGGCTTATCGATCACATTACTTAAACGTCCGGGCTCAATCCGAATTAGAACAGGGATGTTATGATTAGAAATAGGATTAGTATCAAAAATTTGTTTAGTATAGAATGGAACTTCACTCACAGTACCAATCCGTATTCCACGATATTCAACAGGAGCACCTTTATCAAGACCAGAAATTGAATCATTGAAGAATAATAAGAACTCATGATAATCAGTATATTGGGAGTCTTGAATAGATTTTTTATTTGGATAGAGTTCATAAGTGGCAAATTGTTTTGCTTGCTCACCAAATTTGGAACCATCAGGTACATCAAAGCTAACACCACCTGATAAAATTACGTCTAGTGAAGGTATGTCTAAATTAGCACCCTGTGAAGATAATGACAGATTCACACCCCCTTCTTTCCAGAATCGAACGTTTTGTGTTACTAAGCTATCGAAAGGTTTTGCGATAAATAACTGATATTTCATTTTACGTAATTTAATATCGAAATTAGATGACTCAACATTACCAACTTGATATCCTCGAAATAATACCGATGCGCCCCTTGGCACAACACGGCTTTGACTACTTTCTAAATTAATTCGAATCCCTGCCTCATTTGGCGCGGTTAAAGGCGGCGTATCATACAATGTAAATGGTTTACCATTAAATCCGGCTTCATCTTTGCCCGTTACTAGTTCAATGTAAACACCTGATAACAGTGTATCAAGCCCTGTAACACCAGCTCGACCAATTTGTGGTTTGACAATCCAAAAAATAGAGTCATTTTTTATTAATGGTTCCATTTCTTTGTTAATTCGACCATGAATGACTACTTTTTTATAATCGTCACTTAATGTCACTGATTCGACAATACCAATATCAACACTACGGCTTTTTATAACGGTTTTACCCGCCACAATACTACTTGCATCATGAGCTAATAGTGTGACACTTTTACCCTGTTGTGAAAAATGACTATAGAGCATCCATATCCCAATGCATAAGGTAACAATAGGAATGATCCAAATTGCCGAGATACGATTGATTTTCACCGTTTTAGCCAATCTGTGCTTTAATAATGACATAGTTCCCCTAAATATAGTTACGCAACCAAGTAAATGTTAACGCTAATTAGCGTTAAATAAGTAAAAGTTTTAACAAAACGTAAATATGAGTTTTCCAGCAATTTATGGAATATATAGGCAAAACCAGTTTATCAATTGTAGCCCTATTCCACTGATTAACCTTTATGTCTATCCCAAATTAACCGAGAATCATATAGATGTGAAGCAATCATTGTGATAACTACTACCGCAGCAAAAAAAACTGCACCAATATCTGGATAAACTGAAATCAACTCACCATTACGTATTAATGCTGAAATCACAGCAACAACAAAAATATCAATCATTGACCAGCGACCTATAAACTCGACCATTTTATATAACCGACTCATTTTCATACACTCATTCCGTGTTTTACGACGAATGACTAATACGAAATAACATAACCAAGTTAATGCGATAATTTTTAGCACTGGAATGATAATACTGGCGGTAAAAATGACTAAAGCAACGGGATAATCACCCTCTTGCCACATATAAATAACACCATCAATAATGGTTGAGCTGGATGTAGAGCCTAAAAATAGCGTATTCATAATGCCAAATAAATTGGCTGGAATATAGAGCAAAAAAGAAGTAATTAATAATGCGATTGTCCACTGTAGCTTATCTCGCTCTCGCAGTTTACCCTTTCGTTTACAGCGTGGACAGTGAGCTTGTTCAGCAGGTAAAATTGCATGACAACACAAGCATAAACGTATGTTTTGTCTAATACCAATTTTTCCCGCTACTAATGGTGTTTTAACAAAATTATTACTAGCAATTTCATCCCAAATTTGGCGTGTAGAGAAGGTAATTGTGGATTTAAGTTGCCAGATAATAAATAAACAAAATGCCCAAAAAGCTTGATTTATGCCTATATCGCCATAATTAGTGAGTTTAACAAAACTCACTAATACACCGGCCATAAATATTTCCGACATTGTCCAATGTTGTAATTTATCATATAAAATCATCAAATCACGTTTACGAAATTTCGATAAGGGCAGTTCGCAACATACAATGATCTGTATTAGTAATAATAACACTGGCGAAACAAGAACAAATAAAACAAAAACAAGTACCAATGAAACGTAGTTATCTTGGTATAAGATGTCAGAAATATTGAGAAGATTTAAATTATTGGTATTTCCTACAACACGAATATTGATGAAAATAAAACAACAAGCAAGTAATAACATGGTTAACGCACATACAGAATAAATAATTGTGTCGCGTTTCATGTTTAGACTTCCTCGTGCCAAACGAGTATGACAACGAGGACAAATCGCTTTGTAATGATTAGTTATAGCCGGCAATTCACTGAGTAAATCACAGTGATAGCATAAGGCATAATGAACGGTTGATTCAGAATTGCATACCATAAATAACTTAACTTTGACTCCAAGTAAGTAATCTTTTCCCTAAAATTACCTTATTATCACCAATAAATAACCCCACACTTATGCTGTTAATAATTAGATAAAACAATATACTGAATAATTATTATACCTAGCTTACCTTAATAAATGTGTAAAAGCATCAATTATTGAATTAATTGCTACAATTTTTGATTGCCTCAAGTTCTTCCCATAAATTGAATGCTTGTTCTAATGCTTGTTCTTTGTCTGCAATATCACTTAACACTTTATTTGTTATTTCATGTGGCTGTTCAAAAAAGCTTGGTTCAGTAATTTGCTGTTGTAATTGACTTAATTCCTGTTCTAATTGTTCGATACGTTGAGGTAACGCTTCTAGTTCCCGTGTTTGCTTATAGCTCAAACGTTTAGCGGTCGTAGTCGTTCTGACATTTTCCGGCTTTGCTGCCGGTTTAGCAGTTTCAACTACTTTTTCGATATTTTTTTCAACAGGTCTGGTATTTTGCTGTTGTTGGTAAGCATCATAATATCCGCCCGGATAAGCAACTATTTTTCCATCACCTTCGAAAAACCAGCATTGATTTACAGCATTATCTACAAATTGTCTATCATGGCTTACTAATAGAACGGTACCTTTATATTCATTGATTAACTCTTCAAGTAGTTCTAAAGTTTCAATATCCAGATCATTCGTTGGTTCGTCAAGTATCAATAAATTACTCGGTTTAAGAAAAAGCTTTGCGAGTAATAAACGATTTTTTTCTCCACCTGATAAAGCACTGACTGGTGTTCGAGCACGTTTTGGATGGAATAAAAAATCCTGTAAATAACCTAATACATGACGACTACGTCCGTTAACGGTTACCTCTTGTTTACCATAAGCAAGATTATCCATTACTGATTTATCTGGATCTAGATCAGCACGATGTTGATCAAAATAAGCGACCTCTAATTTAGTACCACTATGAATGGAACCGGAAGTAGGCGTGATTTCTTGCAACATCAATTTAATCAGCGTCGATTTGCCGATTCCATTTGGTCCAATTAATGCAATTTTATCACCACGTAATATTTGCGCAGTAAAGTGATCGACTAATTTCTTATTTCCTATCTGATAACTGACGTTTTCAATATCAAAAATGATTTTACCTGAACGAAGCGCCTCTTCAATTTGCAGTTTGGCTGTCCCCATTACTTGTCTTCGTTCCGCATACTCCTGCCGTAATGCCTTAAGTGCTCGAACCCGACCTTCATTACGTGTGCGTCTAGCTTTAATACCTTGACGTATCCAAACCTCTTCTTGTGCTAACTTTTTATCAAATTCAGCATTTTGTAACTCTTCAACGCGCAATGCTTCTTCTTTTGCTTGTAGATATTGTTCATAATCACCAGGCCAAGATGTGATATTACCACGATCAAGATCAACAATTCGTGTTGCCATATGACGAATAAAAGAACGATCATGTGATATAAATACAATACTTCCGCTAAATCCTTTTAAAAACTCTTCTAACCAAGCAATGGCATCAATATCTAAATGGTTAGTGGGTTCATCTAACAGTAATAAATCAGGCTTATTAACTAGTGCTTTTGCTAATGCTGCTTTACGTAACCAACCTCCAGATAAACTAGATAATTCACTATCAGGTGATAAATCCAATTCTGACAGCACATTATTAATACGATTGTCCATTTGCCAACCATTTCTAATATCTAGCTGTTCTTGTAAACGGGCTAATTTTGTTAGATTATCGTCACTCGGATCATTTTCAATCAACTTTGACATATGGTGATATTGTTTAAGTAAATCGGCAATATCTTGTAACCCCTCTGCTACAAAGTCATAAACCGTACCACCAATATTACGTGGAGGATCTTGTTGTAAACGGGCAATAACAATATCATTTTCTACAATTATCTGCCCATCATCTAAGGGAATTTCTCGATTAAGTATTTTTAATAAGGTAGATTTACCTGCCCCATTGCGACCTACTAAACAAACTCTTTCACCACGTTCAATAGATAAGTTGGCATGATCTAGAAGTGGCGCGTCACTAAAAGAGAGATAAGCATCATGTAATGTAATTAAAGCCATATGTTCGTTATTTGTCTAATGAAAATAAATTTAATAGCAAATTATGCCATGTTATACCTAATAATACCTAATAAAGATAGTAAAAATCCAATAAATGAATTATCCCAAATAATAATGTATGCCAGATTATGTAGATAATATATCCAGACCAATAATGAAAATTTACGAATCATTTAGACATACAAAAAAATAAATAAACTATTATAATTAATAGAGTTATCTTAATAGCATTATAAATTTATCTATAGCATAATAGTCGAGTATTAAATTTGGCATGGTTAAATAGTATGTTAGAGGCATTGTTTCATACATGCCTCATCAATGACATATAAGTAATCCTATTTTTCGATTTATTGTTACTAAAATATGTCACTTTTGAAACATTTTTTAAATCTATTAAATAAGCTTAGATGAAAAGGATAAATGCATGAGGGAAAACAAAAAAAAATATCACTGGAAATTCAAACGTGTTGGTGGTTTGGATCAAGTTGTCTTAAGTTGTGCAGATGATATTGCTCATTTAGATGAATTAGACCCTAAGTTATGGGTCGCGTTGAGTTGTCCCGCATCGGGGTTTGATTTTGATAACAAAACGTTATCTTTACTTGATGATGATAAAGATGACCGTATTCGAATTCCTGATGTTATTGGTGCCATTAAATGGTTAAAAGCTCGTCTTAATAGACTTGATAGTATTATTAATGGTTCAAAAGAACTGCCTTTGTCTGCTATCAATACCAAGATAGATGAAGGTAAAAAACTATTAATAACTGCTCAAGCAATTTTAGCCAACATCAATCAGCCTGATAAAAAAACTATCTCTCTTGATGATTTAAAACAATCTACCTTATTTAATAGTAATAATTTATATAATGGTGATGGAATTATCCCACCAACTCCTAAACTCTCGGATCCTTTACTGCAATTTATCAAAGATGCTTTAAATGTCATGGGAGGCGTTAAAGATGCCAGTGGTTTAGATGGTATAAATAATCAAATTGTACAAGCGTTTAGAGAATCTCTACAAAACTGGTTGAATTGGCACAACAGCGTGAGTTCAGCGACGACACCACTTGGTGAAGATACCGCAGAAGCTTGGCAATTACTTCAAGATGTCAAAGATAAAGTAAATGACTATTTTTTACGTGCCGAACTGGCTAGTTATGCTCCTCAAGCACAAAATTCATTAAATGTTGATGAAAAATATATTGTACCAACTGACAATGGTCTTCTTTCCGACGTATCGTTAGCTGAATTACCATTATCTCGAGTTGTAGCTGATCAGCCATTAATGCTTGATAAAGGCTTAAATCCAATTTGGCGCGATAAAATTACTCGCCTTGCAGAATTAATTCAACCGTTTTTAGCTGATAAACACCAATTGACACGTGAAGATTGGCTTAATATTCAGAAATTATTAACGCCATATTCCATGGCTGTTGAGTCTAAACCTGCTTTAGTCAGCGTCAACGTTACGATTCAACCTAAAATTACTATTGATAAATTGGGTAGTAAGCGTATTAATGAAATATTAGGTAGTGACTTATTCGAACAATTTGAACAATTATCAGAAAAAGATAGTAAAACACCCGCTGCTGCTGCAGATGTCGCAGATATTGAGAAATTGATTTCATTTCATAACAATTTGTATCGATTATTGATGAATTTTGTTACGTTTGAAGATTTTTTTGATTTAGATACGCGTCGAGCAGCCTTTCAATCTGGGCGATTATTCATTGATGGACGTTGCTGTTTATTATGTATTCCAGTAAACGATATCAGTAAACACACAACGCTCGCAAATTATTCTGAACTGTTTTTATTATATTGTGAATGTTCTCGTAAAAACCCGCCGGTTAATGGCAATCAAGAAAAAAAGACCATTGTGGCAGCAATGACGGCTGGCGATTCTGATTTCTTATTAGAAGGAAGAAATGGTGTTTTTATTGATAATGATGGACATGATTGGGACGCTAAAGTGGTCAAAATCATCTCTAAACCTATCAGTATCAGTCAAGCTATATGGGATCCTTATAAACGTCTCGGTCGTTTTATTACCGATCAAATTAATAAATGGGCTAATTCGAAAGATAGTGCCGTACTTGATACAGCAAATAAAGCGGTTCAAACACCTGACCAAAAATTTGATATTAGTAAAAGTATGGGGATTTTTGCTGCTATTGGCTTAGCGCTCGGCGCTTTAGGAACAGCTCTAGCTAGTATTGCAAGCTCATTGTTCCAATTAAAATGGTGGCAATTTCCATTAGTATTTTTAGGTATTTTCCTGATTATTTCAGGTCCTTCTGTTATTTTAGCGTGGATTAAATTACATCAACGTACGTTAGGACCACTATTAGAAGCATCTGGATGGGCAATTAATGGTAAAGTTAAAATTAACTTCTTCTTGGGAGGGCAATTGACTTCAAAAGCTGAACTTCCGCCCAATTCATCACGTTGCTATATTGATCCGATGCTGAAAACTAAGCGTAAAACAAAATATTGGTTAGCTTTTTTCTTAGCGTTGCTAATAAGTATCGTTATCACGGGAGTGTGGTTGTGGAAAAGTAACTATTTATCACACATTATTTCACCTTCATTGATCACGACTTTAACAAAGCCCAATCAAATCGACGTAACTCAACCAATCCCCCCTTCTAGTACTCAATAATTCATTGCCCTTATTACGATCTACGTAATAAGGGCTATATCTTAGTAATACAGGATTTATAGTCAGTCTTAATTAATTTTCCCGCGAAATACTTCGTACTTATTTTTAGGTAGAGCATAAGCAATAATATAATCGCCCATTTTAGTGCCAAATGAGCCGTGTCCACCAACGACTAACACTATGTATTGTCGATTATCTTTTCCCCAAAAGGTCATTGGTGTGGCTTGCCCACCAGCAGGTAACCTTGATGACCATATTTCTTTACCATTAGTAATATCATAAGCTCTAAGATATTGATCTAAAGTGCCACTTAAGAAAGCTACGCCACCTGCTGTCGTCATAGGACCTCCCATTGCAGGAACACCAACAGGGAAAGGAAGAGGTATAAATGGTGTATTATCACGTGATGTACCATTTGGATGTATCCAAGCTATGCTATTATTCGCTAAATTAATGCCAGCTACATTTCCCCATGATGGAGCTTGACAAGGAAAACCAACTAACGATAAAAAGGGTTGAATTCTAACTGCATAAGGCGCACCTTGGTTTGGTTGCAGACCAGCGCCTTCTGAAGCATTAGCTTCATTCTTTGGCACTTCAGCTTGCGGAATGAGTTTTGATGTAAATGCCATATAATTTGGACTTGCAAAAATGATTTTTCTAACTGGATCGATAGCGACACCACCCCAATTCATAACACCAACATTACCCGGATAAATTAAACTACCTTGTAAAGACGGCGGTGTATACTGTCCTTCATATCTTAAGGATTTAAATTTAATTCGGCAACTGAGTTGATCAAACGGCGTAGCACCCCACATGTCCTGTTCACGTAACGGTGGTGGTAATAAATTGAGTTGTGAACGGGCTTGGGTTGGCGATGTCCAATCCCCTTTTACCGCGCCTTGCGGTACCGAAACTTCATTAATTGGCACAATGGGTTGACCTGTTTTACGATTTAAAACATATAAACTACCTTGCTTAGTTGGTTGTATTACCGCCGGTTCAATTCCCTGAGTAGTTTTTAAATCAACTAAAATAGGCTGAGCAGGCACATCCATATCCCATAAATCATGATGGGTAAATTGATAATTCCAAACCACTTTCCCACTCGTAATATCTAACGCAACAATCCCAGCAGCATATTTTTCTACCACCGGTGTACGATTTCCACCATATTGATCAGGTGTCTGATTACCTAAAGGTAAATAGACTAATCCTAATGCTTCATCAGCACTAGTAATTGACCAAACATTAGGAGAATTGCGGGTATATTTTTTATCTTTTGGTAAAGGCGTCGTCGCATCAGGATTACCACTATCCCAATTCCAAACCAGATGACCATCATAGATATCAAACGCTCTAACAACACCAGAAGGCTCATTGGTTGATTCGTTATCTGTAACATGTCCACCAACAATGACTAATTGTTTTGTTACAAGTGCAGGAGAAGTTGAGTAATAACCACCGGGAGTAAATTTGCCAATACCTTGAGTAAGATCAACTTGTCCATTGACCCCAAAACTATCACATAACTGCCCATTATCTGCATTTAAGGCTATAAGTCTGGCATCCGCTGTTGGTAAATAAATTCGACGTGGACATGAACTACTTTTAACCTTTAAGGCTATTTTATCTTTAGCAAACTGTTTTAAATAACGATCACTATCATAGTAAGATAAACCGCGGCATGTCATGTGAGCCCATCCTTTGAACGTACCTGCTCCACTGTTACTAATAGCCGGATCAAATTTCCATAAAGTTTTACCCGTTTCAGGTTCCAATGCTAAAACCCATCCATGTGCGGTGCAGGTATATAACTTATCATTCACCTTTAATGGCGTATTTTCATTAGTAAGTTCGACTGGATCGTCTGCTGTTGGCATATCACCGGTACGAATTCGCCACACTTCCTGCAATTTATGAATATTGTTAGGTACAATTTGGTTTAAAGCGGAATAGTGTAATCCTGCATTAGTGCCACCATAAGCAATCCAATCTTCAGCAGCTACCTGCATTGGATTAGCGCGGAATAAATTGGTATTTTCAATTTTACCCTCAATAACGCCCGGTGATGTAAATAAGGAAGCAACACTTACAACAGTTGTCACAATTAAGCTAGTTAAAAGCATAATGGAAGACAGACGATTATTCATCATTGTTTTTCGAATCGGTGGTAATAAAAGTACCCAACCCATCACAAACCATACCCACAAACGTGGCACCAATTGCCACCAATTTAAACCAACTTCCCAAACTGCCCAAATTGTCGAAAAACATAATAGAATTGCATAAATAACTAAAGCTAATTTGTTATGTCGAAATACTAAAATAGCGCAAGCTATCATTACAGCACCACATAACAAATAATAACAAGAGCCACCTAAACTAATTAGCCAAATACCACCGCCGAGTAAAACGACACCCATTACTATCAAAATCAGTCCAACTAAAGTCGATAACACATTGATTTTAAACATAAATGCATTTAACACCTTATTCCGATAACCTGATTGTAATTTTACGCTAAATAAATTATTTAAAAAGTAAAAAATTCAAAAAATCTTATTAAAAACAATAACTAATGTGTTTAAAACTCCGTTAACACCACATAAAATTAGATATTGAATACTGTTTAACATCAAAAACACTGATTGTTATAATTTTCATAAATAACTGGATTTTTAAAAGTAAATCATCATAATTAATAGATTAATCTTAAAGTAGTAAATTAAGTTTGTTTTTTGGAGAATATTCATGTCCATTAATAGTATGGCAATTCCGGCCTGTGATCTGGTTATATTTGGTGCGAAAGGCGATTTAACACGGCGAAAACTATTGCCTTCTTTATATCAGCTTGAAAAATATGGCTATCTTCCTAAGGAAACCAAAATATTGGGTGTAGGTAGAGCTGATTGGACACAGCAAGATTATGCTAAAGTGGCTAAAGAAGCACTGCAAATATTTATGAAGGAAGAAATAGATGAACAAATTTGGACAAAGCTTTCCAAACGTTTGGATTTCCATAAGTTAGATGTAAATGATATTCCTGCTTATCAAGGTCTAAAAGATAAATTAAATGCAGATCATCCTGCTATCTTCTATTTTGCAACCCAATCGACTATTTTTGGTTCAATTTGTCAAGGCTTAGGAGAAGCAGGGTTAAATCAGCCAAAAAATCGCATAGTATTAGAAAAATCATTAGGGACAGATCTGAAATCTTCACAAAAGATCAATGATGCTGCAGCAACTTATTTTGATGAATCTCAAATTTATCGTATTGACCATTATTTGGGTAAAGAAACCGTTCTGAATTTACTGGCATTACGCTTTGCTAATCCTGTCTTATCTACTTTATGGGATCGTAATTCAATTGATCATGTTCAAATCACTGTAGCGGAACAAGTAGGTATTGAGGGACGTTGGGGTTATTTTGATAAAGCAGGTCAAATGCGAGATATGGTTCAAAACCATTTATTACAAATACTAACAATGATTGCGATGTCGCCTCCATCCAATATTTCCGATGATAGTATTCGTCAGGAAAAAATTAAAGTATTAAATGCATTACGACCAATTGATAAATCAAACGTGGCACAAAAAGCTGTACGTGGTCAATATACTGCTGGTTTTATTAATAACATTAATGTACCTGGATATTTAGAAGAAGATGGCGCCAATAAGACCAGTCAAACTGAAACTTTTGTCGCAATTCGCGTTGACATTGATAACTGGCGTTGGGCTGGTGTGCCTTTTTACTTAAGAACAGGTAAACGTTTAGCTGAAAAATGTTCTGAGATTGTCATCTATTTTAAACAACAACCTATTAATTTATTTAGTGAATATTATTCAACTTTACCTCAAAATAAACTCACTATTCGATTACAACCTGATGAAGGAGTTGATATTGAGATTCTTAATAAAGTGCCGGGTTTAGAAAATCATAACCGTCTACAAACAACTAAACTCGACCTGAGTTTCAATGAGACATTTCGTGAACATATCGCTGATGCTTATGAACGCCTGTTACTGGAAGTTATGCATGGTAGACAAGCATTATTTGTTCATAGAGATGAAGTTGAAGCAGCGTGGAAATGGACAGACTCTGTATTAAATGCTTGGGCGCATGATAAAGAAGCACCTAAACCTTATCAAGCTGGTACTTGGGGACCCGTAGCATCAGTCGATTTAATCACCAAAGATGGTCATTCTTGGAATGACTTTGAATAGAAGGATGTATTGCACATGTTTACTTTAAATCAATATAGTTCATCAGCATTACTCATCGATGATATGGTCAAACATATCGTTACTGCGTTGGAACAAGCTATAGAACAACGTGGTAGAGCGTCGATTGCCGTTTCAGGTGGGAGCAGCCCTATTCCAATGTTTAAGAAGTTAAGTGAGCAATCATTACCTTGGAATAAAGTCTATATTACATTAGTGGATGATCGTTGGGTGGATACCACCCATGCAGACAGTAATGAAAATCTCGTCATGAAGCATTTATTAATTAACAAAGCTAAATTGGCTAACTTTATCGGTTTTAAAAATAATGCACCGACTCCTTTTGCGGGAGAACAATATACTCAAGACAAATTACGTGAAATACCGGTACCTTTTGATGTCGTCATTTTAGGGATGGGTGAAGATGGTCATACTGCTTCACTCTTTCCTCATGCTGAAAATCTACATCATGGATTAGATATGCATTCAGGTAAATTAGTTGTTGGTATGGTGCCATTAACCGCACCTCATGAACGAATGACCTTAACGTTACCTGCTATTCTCAATAGCCATCATATTTATCTGTTATTGAATGGTAAATCTAAAAAACAAGTATTAGAAAAAGCATTGCAAGGGCATGATGTTGATGAAATGCCTATCCGTGCAGTACTTGAACAGAAAAAAGTCGATGTGATTGGCTTCTGGGCTGAATAGTAAAACACAATAGATAAAAATACTAAATAGACTATTGCTTTTAGTTCTTCCTAATAATCAAGACTAGCTAAAGGCAATAGTGAAAATTCATACAGTTTAACGCTAACGCTTTATCAATTCTATTTGACCATCTCTTTGATTTATCGAACTATTGAGCATAGCTTTTTCTTTTATTCAATGTTGTTTGTTGATAATTGAGAATAAAACGATAACATAGTGCCAGAATAAAAATAAAGGCTTGAATTAGTACGATGCAAGCACTACTACTTGCACTAAAATGGTAGCTAACAAGTGTTCCAGAGACACAGGATATAATAGATACAATAACTGCAATAATTAACATATTTTCAAAACGTCTTGAAAATAGAAATGCAATAATTCCGGGTGCAACTAACATTGCGATGACTAAAATTACGCCGACAGCTTGTAAAGAAGCAACAATTGTTAAAGCTAAAAACGTCAGTAAGCCATAATGCAATAACCGTACCGACAAACCAACAACTTTCGCTTGCACTGGATCGAAACAATATAACATCAAATCTTTACGTTTGACCAACACTATCAAGGCTACGATTATGGCAATAATGATAATTTGCCGCAATTCTTCCTGTGTGGTACCAAGAATACTACCGAATAATATATGATTAAGATGCTGTTCAGTATCAATTTTAGAGAACAAAACCAATCCAAATGCAAACATACCAGAATAAACAATACCCATCACAGTATCTTCTTTCACTCGGCAATTTTCCTTGATATAACCTGTCGCCAATGAACAGCAAAAACCGGAAACAAACGCACCTATTATAATAGGAATACCACCCAAATAAGCTAAAATTATACCCGGTAAGACTGCATGAGAAATTGCATCCCCCATCAAAGACCAGCCTTTAAGTACCAAGAAACAAGATAAAATTGCACAGACAAAACCTGTTGTTATTGAAACAATTATCGCTCTTTGCATAAAAGGATAACTGAGCGGTTCCAAAAGAAAATTCAACCAATCCATTATGCCTTCCCCTGATTTATTAATTTTTTGTGGATTCTTAGCCGATTGGGAATTAATCCATGTTGCGGAGCAAATAAAAAGACTAATAAGAAAATAATTGTTTGTAATGTTATAATTACTCCGCCGGTAGCCCCATCAAGATAATAACTAATCCATGCACCAATTCCACTCGTTACAAATCCCATAACCACTGCAATAATGAGTAATGTTGAAAAACGATTTGTCAGTAAATATGCCGTTGCACCCGGAGTGATAACCATAGCAATAACTAAAATCGCCCCGACAGTTTGTAAAGCTGCCACCGTACAAGCACTCAATATTGTAAAAAAGATAATCTTCAAACGTAAGGTATTAATTCCAATTGAGCGAGCATAGGTTTCATCAAAAAACGATAATAATAAATCTTTCCAAATTAACAATAATACAATTAATGATACACCGATAATAATATGAACCTGCAATAAATCCTCACTACTAATACTTAAAATATCACCCATGATGATAGTATTAACATTAACCGAAGTAGGATTAAGCGATATAATTAATAAACCAAAAGCGAAAAAAGTCGAAAAAATGAAGCCAATTATGGCGTCTTCTTTTAATCGACTCAAATAGCGGATAATCGTTATTGAAATAGCGGCTAGAAATCCAGTGAAGAAAGCCCCAATTGAATAAGGTTGCCCCAGAGCATAAGCTCCAGCAACGCCTGGAACTACAGAATGCGATAATGCATCCCCCATTAATGACCAACCTTTTAACATTAAATAGGCGGATAAAAAAGCACAAGCGGCACCCACAATACTACTTGCCCAAATTGCTTTAATCATATATTCATATTGAAAAGGCTCTAAAATTAAATCCCACATATTATTTTTTCCGCAATTCGTCAATCAATAAATTATCATGAGGTGCTTCATTTTTCCCTTCGCCATAAAAAACAGCAGCCCTTTCATCATCTGTTAATACTGAAACGATTCTAGGATCTTCATCATCATGTAATTTATCGCCTGAAAGGCTGAGATAACGTAAAGCACCACCAAAAGTGGTCATAAGATTTTGTGGTGTAAATGTCGTTTTAGTCGGACCATAATTAAGTACTGTGCGATTAAATAGTACGACTTGATCACAAAATTCTGGTACACTCCCTAAATTATGTGTTGAAACCAAAATTAAATGACCCTGATCGCGTAATGCCTTTAGCAAATCAATAATCGCATTTTCCGTTTGAACATCAACACCGGTAAACGGTTCATCAAGTAATAATACATTACCTTGTTGAGCAAGCGCTCTAGCAATAAAAACCCGTTTTTTTTGCCCCCCTGAAAGCTCGCCAATTTGCCTATTTTTTAATTCCGTCATATTCACTAAATCTAAGGCAATATCTACTTGTCGTTTATCTTCTTTAGAAGGAATACGCAAAAATGACATTTTTCCGTATCTCCCCATCATAACAACATCTGATACCAGAACAGGAAAATCCCAATCAACTTCTTCAGTTTGTGGAACATAAGCAATGATATTTTTCTTTAATGCCGTCATAACGGGTAAATTATTTAATGTTACTGTACCCTTATTTGGCTTAACCATACCCATGATGCTTTTAAACAACGTGGATTTACCGCTCCCATTGACACCTACTAAGGCACATATAGTTCCACCCGTTAATTTAAAATTCACATCATGAATTGCCGTGTGACCATTGTTATATGTCACAGTTATGTTATTTATATTCAAAGTGACCGGATTTACATGTTCATTCATCATTCAAAGCCTTTTGCAATGGTTTCTACGGTTACATTAAGTAAATCAATATAAGTCGGTACTGGTCCATCTTTTTGAGACAAAGAGTCCACATATAACACACCGCCATATTTGATACCTGTTTCTCGACTAACTTGGATTGCTGGTTTATTAGAGATTGTACTTTCACTAAAAATCACCGGAATATTATTAGCACGCACTAAATCAATGACCGCCTTAACTTGTTTTGGCGTTCCTTGCTGTTCAGCATTAATAGGCCATAAATAAGCTTCTTTAAAATCGTAATCACGAATTAAATAACTAAATGCACCTTCACTAGTGACTAACCAACGCTTTTCCTTTGGAATTTGAGCTAGTTTCTCGCGTAATGGACGATCCATCTCTTTAATTTTGGCAATATAATTAGCGGCATTACGATTATATATATCGGCATTCTTAGGATCATATTTAACTAATGCCTTACAAATATTCTCAACGTATATTAAACCTTCACTAGGTGACATCCAAGCATGTGGATTTGGGTTACCTTTATAGCTTCCTTCACGAATCGGCATAGGATCTATACCGTCAGTTACAATAACGGAAGGCACATCTTTAATATCTTGAAAAAAACGTTCGAACCAACGCTCTAGATTCAAACCATTCCACAACACAAGATCGGCAGACTGAGCACGAACAAGATCTTTTGGAGTTGGTTCATACTCATGTATTTCTGCCCCGGGAACTGTTATTGATTCAACAATAGCAGCATCACCAGCCACATTTTGTGCAATATCTTGAATAATTGTGAAGGTAGTAACAACTTTAAATTTTTTATCCGCTGCTTGACTAGATTGACTATATGAAAAAAGAAGAAATAAACAGGTTAAAGAAAAAAATATATTGTATATCCATTTAACTGACCATTTCATCAAAAACTCCTATTAACCTAAACTAAAAGATAATGAGAATTATTATCGTTTAAGTAGCAAAAGTCAATTTTTAAATTACATTATTATTATTTACTAAATAAATTAAATTTAAATCTATCTATGAAATAGGTATTTACGTCAAATAACTTATTGTTTAATTATGATTTATTTAAATAAATTTAAATATAATTACATAATTTTATTTAATTAAAAATTATTTAGATGAGAATTTCTACGACAAAAATAGCTATTTTAATGGCAAGATGTGATCAAAATATGGCAATTAGTGACTAAAATGTGCATATTAATTGTCATAGAATTTAATTAAACAAGCGTTAGAAGCTAGAGTTTCTAACGCTTTTTAATCCAATAATGAAATGGTTTTTGTTCTGTTTGAGCTTCAATTAGCTGATGCTCCATATGTCGGCAGAATCCTGGAATATCACGCACAGTTGCGGGATCATCAGCAATAATATGTAAAACCTGTCCGCTATCTATCTCACGAATAGTTTTACGCACTAACATAATTGGTTCTGGGCAACGCAGACCTAATGTATCAAGTTCTTTATCAGCGTGTATTTTATTCATTGAAAAATAATTTATTTAAATAATGAGGAACAGCATCATCAGCATTTGAGCCAATAATTTCAATTTCTGGTAACGATTGTTTTAGTTCTGCACTTGCATTTTGCATAATGCAACCTTTACCGGCCATTGATAACATTTCAAAATCATTCATGCCATCACCAAAAGCAATACTATCTTGCAATGTATAACCCAATTTTTTTACTACAGCGTCAAGTGCACTACCTTTTGAAACATTAGCATCCATGATTTCTAAACAATTTAAAGATGAAAATGCCATCGAAATATTGTTACCATAGCGTTCAAATAATCTATTTTTCAATTCAACTAAATGAGTATGGAGTGAATCATCCTTAGTCGTAAAATAGATTTTTGCAATATCATCACTAGCAAAATCAATTGGTTCAAATAACCGATAATGGAATTGTGTTTCAGTAAAAAACTCAAGTGAAAAAGGATCTTCTTTATTAATTAACCACTCATCACCACGATAAATATGGGTATAAACTAATGGATCATCCATTGCAATTTGAGCAATTTCATAGGCAATTTTAGGTTGTAAACTTTTACTAACAATCAAATTCCCTTTACTATCATGAACTCTTGCGCCATTCGATGTAATCATATAAGCATCTATATCCATATTTTCTCGCATTTGCGCAACATCAATATGATGTCTGCCTGTCGCAAAGATAAAATGAACATCTTGTTTTCTTAATCTTTGTAAAGTTTGTTTAGTATAAGCTGAAAGATTGTGATCGGGGGTTAGCAAAGTACCATCAAGATCGGAAGCAACAACGCGGAACATAATTAACTCGTTATTATAAATTTGAATGCCTATTATTATATACTAACACCCATTACCATAAAAGCCTATTTAGCACTCAATGAGAAGAGTATTGCCGATCATTAAAATTGATTTATATTTAATGCCATTCAACATTATCAATAGTAATTTTAATATACTAACTGTGGAGTAATAAAAATCACAAGCTCTCTTTTCTGCCATTGCTTTCCCTTATATTTAAAAAAATTACCAATTACCGGGATCTGACTTATCCCAGGCACAGCTTGTTGATTTTGTTGCTGACTTTGTTCAAATATACCACCAAGAATTAATGTTTCACCATTATTAACCAAAACCCGAGTATGAATTTCTTGGGTATTGATTGCTAAAGCTTCCCCACCATCACCGCGTTTAATTGCTCTTCCTGCCGTATTTTGGGTAATTATAAGATCTAACTCCAGTTGATTATTTGTTAACACTCGTGGTGTTACCTCCAATCCTAATACAGCTTGCTTAAACTCGATTGCTGTTGCACCATTATTGTCGTTAGATACTTCATAGGGAATTTCTGTTCCTTGTTTAATATAAGCTGTATGCTGATGTGATGTTAACAAATTAGGGCTTGCGATAATTTCTAATTGATTTTCAGCTTCTAAAGCTGTTAATTCTAAATTTAATAAATTATTAGCGCGTTTAGCTAAATTAAAACCTAACGTAGTTGTTGCATTAGCCACACTATTATTAATATCTAATTGTTCTAAAAATTGTGATTTATTTTTTGTATAAGCCCACTTGATACCAAGTTCATCAGCACTTTCATTACTCATTGTTACAATATGTGCAGCTATATGAATTTGAGGTATAGGTTGATCTAATTGTTCAATGAGTTCTTTTACTTTTTTATGATTTTTTTCAATATCATAAATTATTAATTTTTGCGTTCTATCATCAATGACTATCTTACCGCGATCAGACAATAAGTTATGTTCGTTTAGTATTTCCATTATAGCTTTAGCCTCTGCATGACTAATATTAATTGATGAATAAACAAGTGGTAATTTTAATTCATCGCCTTTTTGTTGCTGATAGAGTTGTTCTTGTAGAATTTTAGGGTCTGTGGGCAGGCTAATAATTAAAAAATTATCTTCAATTCTATAATGCAATTGCGCTGATTGAGTAATGACTGTTAATGCGTCCTTCCATTTAACATTATTTAATTTAACGGTTTGTATATGGTTAATCTTATCCTGTAAAACTAAGTTTAATTGATTATGATCGGCTAGTGTTTGTAAGATAAGGCTAGTCTCTGTTTGATAAAAATTTAGTGATATACGGTTTTCAACTATCTTTTCAGAACCAAAACAATAAATTGATATGAAAAATATTAATAACATCAAAATTATCTTGGGTGTTTGCAAATGAGATGATATATATTTCATATTATTCTCCTTGCAATTTAATTATCGTAACCAGTTGTTTACGACAATACATAGGTAATTCAGCCTTCCAGTGAATTTCATTGGGTGATAGTTTGTTGATCTGCCAAGGTAAAAATTCAAGAGGGTTATTAATGGTAGAAATAGCCAACCAAGTTTTAGTTTTAGAAGATTGAAGAAAAATCTTCATACTGTTCCCCATATCATGATCCGCTATATATCCTCGAAATTGCCACAGACTTAATTGTGAGATTAATTGCGATTCTAAATCTGCGCATGGCACATATTTTGGAACAGCAAAAGGATCATTTAACAAGGTTATTATCTTTTGTTCTGACTGAGCCAATGTTGAAATTACCATTAATATTAATAAAAGATATTTATTCATGAAATACCTGCTGATGTTTACATGACAAACCTAAAAGAAAAAATAATTTGTTGTCATCTCTTGTAATGAATAACATGTCTATTTGCGGAGAAATACTTTGGTGATTGAGTTGTTGTAAAAAAAGAAAAAAGTCATTGAAAGTACCTGAAAAATTAAAATGGTAACGTGATATTTCTGCCATATTCTCTTTTGAAAATTCTACCAATCTAAGATTGCTTTCAATTAATGTATTAGCAAAAATATCTTTGTCTTGGAAAGAAAATGACGTTAACTCACTTAGTTGATTATTAAGTAACTTATTCTCCTCCAATATTAAAGATATTGATGGGAAATTAGCAATTTGCTGTTCTACTAATTCAATATTTTGTATTAACGTTTGGCTATCTATTATTTTTTGCTGTAATTTATCGGATATAGGCATTATCCATATGAATATGATTGCCCAGATCACTGGTATTAATATTCCTACTATAGTGCTATATCGAATTAAATAAGACTGATAGAGCCAATGGTCCAATTTTTCTAAATACATATCTTAGTCATCCAATCTATCTGTATGCTTTAATTGAACAACAAGATTAAACTGGAGCTGCTCATCTTGTTTTTTAATCGAAATAATCTTACAACTTAATATCGATTCAAGCTGATTCATATGATCGACAAATAACAAAATATCATCATATAAAAAACTACTTCCATTAATATTCATTTCATCGTTCTGATATTGCAGATTATTTAACCAAATTTTATTTGAAACGTTGATGGACAAACTCTCTAATATTCTGATAATCGTTTGATAAATTTGTTTAACTTCTTGTTGTTGATCTTGTAATGTTTTTAACTGATTGTTCTTATGAGTTAACTCGTTCAATTGCATCAGTTTTGATTTTACTTGTGAATGATAATTTTCTAAATTTTCATTGGCTATAATTTGCTGATTAAGCTTTTGCATACTAAATGTAATTATTATCGTGGTGACTATGATTAATATGATTACCATACCACTTATAAAAATAATGAGATTTCTTCTTTTATTCCTTCTTTGTTTATCTCGCCAAGGTAATAAATTAATACCCGTAATAGCAGTCATTTCTGCAATGCCATTAATATCGATTTGCTGTTCATTAACTTGATTAATTAGTATTTCAGGCAATCCAATAAAATCAATTTGCCAAGTTAGCAAATTCGTCATGGGCTGGAGTTCTTTTATTTGATAAGCATAAACGGCTAACTGTTTTGTTGTCTCATTAGTTGGTGGATTGTCTTCCACTAAAAAATCATATGCTAATGTGTCTTCGCTTGCGAATAAACTAACAAGGTGATGTTTTACATAATTATCAATTTCATAGGGCATTAACGATATATTAGGAATGGGTAGATATGCCTTATTTAATAAATTATCTAATAAAATTATCCGACAAGTTATTTTTGATTTAACACTTGTTATTGTTTTTCGAAGAAAAAAAGCCAAATCATCAACTAAATTATCATCAAGTTTAAAATTTTGTTTAGTTAAAATGGATATTTTCCGAAGTTTATTCTTTCCAATATAACATTGGAGCATGTTTTTTTTCAGAAATAGCGTGACAATGTACAAATTTCAATCTCTCGCAACAAATTATTTATTAATAATTATTTAATAATTTATGGCTCTGAATCTTGGAAAAAAGTTAATTTTGCGAAACACTAAACAAAATATGTTTAAATTTACAACGGAAGAATGATTATTACAAAAAAACTTAAAAAAAGTGTTGACTGATAGGTAACTATCCTTATAATGCTTTTTCACACGGTCAGGGTGATTAGCTCAGTTGGGAGAGCACCTCCCTTACAAGGAGGGGGTCACTGGTTCGAACCCGGTATCACCCACCAATTCTAACCGTGTAATTCTAAATTCATTTTTGAATTTTGGGGTGATTAGCTCAGTTGGGAGAGCACCTCCCTTACAAGGAGGGGGTCACTGGTTCGAACCCGGTATCACCCACCATCTTTAAGATGGGTCGTTAGCTCAGTCGGTAGAGCAGCGGACTTTTAATCCGTTGGTCGAAGGTTCGAATCCTTCACGACCCACCACTTTTACCTCATTTTTTAAATATCATTAATTGCACTTTTCTATTATATTTCTCTTATAACTATCTATATCAATAAATAATATAAATCATAAAGACACGCTTTTAATATTTTTCATTTAATACTTTTTACACATTAAATTAGACAAGGTTATTTGTCTCTAAAAACGATAGCAAATTGCAAATAATTAGATGCGCTATCACAATATATATCACGTTCATGAAATACCTCTAAAAATCTATTTTTTCGCAAAACAGCGCATTGATTAGGTCATTTGAAATAAATAAGGAGCACGTCAGAATGAACTGAGCGGCTCCCTGATTTAGACATAGTCTGTTTTAGCAGAATATCAATTAGTTATAGAATCAAATGGCGATTAACCTTATGAACGCCATGTTTCTAATTATCATAAATATTATGATGCTTTTTTTGACTTTTTATTTTTATCTGGGTAAATGAAATAAAACAATATGGCTAATGCTAACGAATATCCAGCAAAGACCAACCAAATTGAATGCCAATTTTTTACACCTTCGATAGTAAAATAATCTACTACTTCACCACTAAATAGCATCCCAAAATAAAGTCCAAAGCCATTAACCATTGTCATAAATAGTCCTTGAGCACTAGCTCGTATTTTAGGCGGAACTTCTTTTTCAATAAATACAGAACCAGAAATGTTGAAGAAATCAAACGCACAACCATAAATAATCATTGATAGCATAAGTAAAACACAGCCGACAGGCGATGGATCACCAAACGCAAATAATCCAAAACGTAGAGTCCAAGCTAACATTGATATTAGCATGATGATACGTATACCAAAACGTTTAAGGAAAAATGGAATTGTTAAGATAAAAGCGAATTCTGAAATTTGTGATAACGACAATAAAATAGCTGGATATTCTACAACGAGACTTCCTTTATAAACTGGATTTTCTGAAAAATCATGTAAAAATGGATTACCAAAAGTATTTGTGATTTGTAATACTGCTCCTAATAACATGGCAAATAAAAAGAAGATAGCCATTTTAGAGGAATTAAATAATGCAAATGCATCTAATCCTAATTTAGATACTAAAGACATTTTGGTTGTAGATTTTGATGTTTCTACTGTTGGTAAAGTCAATGCATATAAGGCTAACAATAAAGAACTGGCTGCTGCAATATAAAGTTGCTGATTACTAAGTTCGAGATGTAATAAGCTAATAGTCCACATTGCTAAAATAAAACCGATTGTGCCACAGGCTCGAATAGGTGGGAATTTCGCAACACTATCTAGTTTATATTTATCTAAGCAATAGTAAGAAATCGAATTTGATAATGATAATGTTGGCATAAAGGCTAATGAATTTATTAACATTATCCAGAACATTTCGTTTACTGTTGTAGCACTAGCTGCATAATACAAAGAAATAGCACAAATAATATGACAAAATGCAAATAAGCGATTAGCGGGTATATATTTATCTGCTAACATTCCCAATGGTGCGGGCATGAATACGGATGCTATACCTAAAGAACTATAAACCCATCCCACATCAGAACCTGAAAAATCAAGAGTCTTGATCATATAAGATCCTAAGGTGATTAACCAACATCCCCAAATGAAAAACTGTAGAAATGATAATGTTTTTAATCGTATCATAATGTTCATAAGTAAGGTCTCGTCAAAAAAGCTACTGTTATTAATTGATTTAGTAAATTATTATACTTATTGAGCAAGTATAACTGACTCAAGTGCAATAGTTATCATTTCATTAAATGAAAATTGACGTTCTTGCGCACTAAGTTTCTCACCACGACGAATATGATCCGAAACTGTGCAAATCGTTAACGCTTTAGCCTGATATTCTGCAGCTAAACCATAAATACCTGCAGCCTCCATTTCAACACCTAAAATGTTATACTTTTCCATTACATCAAATAATTCAGGCTGTGGAGTATAAAACAGATCTGTAGAGAATAAGTTACCAACTTTTACCGGAATGTTTTTTAATTTAGCTGCTTGCACAGCATTATGTATTAAATCGTAATCAGCAATAGCAGCAAAATCATGGTCCATAAAACGAATACGATTGACTTTTGAATCAGTACAAGCTCCCATACCTATTACGATATCACGTAGGTTTACATTCTGACTTATTGCACCACAGGAACCGACACGAATAATATTTTTTACACCATATTGAGTAATGAGTTCAGTAGCATATATTGAACATGAAGGAATTCCCATGCCATGACCCATAACTGAAATGCGTTTACCTTGGTACTCGCCAGTATAACCTAGCATATTACGGACATTAGTAACTTCATGAAAATTATCTAAAAAAGTCTCAGCTATAAACTTTGCTCGAAGCGGGTCACCAGGCATAAGAACTGTTTCGGCAAAATCACCAAGATTAGCATTAATATGAGGGGTCGACATAAAAGCTCCTAATTATTTTATAATTTATTAAATCCGGATAAATTGTAGTATTCCTAACGTATTTTGCATTAGTTTTAATTAAATATGACATAATAAATGCTAAATTAATACCAATACTAAAATCAGCATTTTAAAAGCGCAAAATAATACGTTCTTGATAACGGCTACAATGATAAAGAAATAGCTCTAATTTGCAAGTATCTATATGATTTATATCTATGATTTGTCACTGAGACTTAAATACATATAATCTAAGTGAAGTGAATGAATAAATAGCATCAGATGATTAATCAATCTGATGCTATTATAAAACAAGTTAATGAGACTCTTGTTGCAAAGCTTGATAAAAGTCATTCAATTGATCTTGAGCTTTTTTTAATTCTTTTTCAGCTTTACGTACTTTTTGTTCTTGTTTACTAATTTTACTGCTAGCTTCACCTTTTAGCTTTGCCTCATGTAAATCAGATTGTTTTTCTTTGAGTTTTGCTAGTTTTTCTTTAACTTTGTTTTGATATTTTTCTTTTAATTTATCATTGTCACAATGTGTGGTTACATCATCTAAGGCTTTTTTAAGCCCAGTAAGTTGATGATGATTATTCATCTTCTCGGCTATGTTAATTTGATTATTAATAGTTTCTTGTTTACCCAAACAAGTTAAATTGTTAGCATTGGCAAAAAAGCTAAACTGCAGTAATAAAGGTAATACCCAATAAATCGCTTGTTTTTTCATAACACATACACCCCTATTAATAAAATTCAAGGTTGATAAAACGATAATAAACCTCTGATTTCACTTTCTCAACTGAATGCTTGCTACACGATGGTCAGCCCCTTTTGTCAAAATTAGACTGGCTCGCTCTTTGGTAGGAAGTATATTTTCAATAAGATTTAATTCATTAATTGTTTTCCATACCTGTTCTGCTCTTGCTAATGCTTCAGATTCAGGAATTTGCGAATAATGATGGAAATAAGAGCTAGGATCACTAAAAGCACCTGCTCTAAATTTCAAGAAACGATTAATATACCAATCATGTAATAATGGGATTTCCGCATCAACATAAATTGAAAAATCCACATAATCCGAAACAAATACTCGATTACTTTTAGCTGCACCATTAGCTTGATTTTGCAGAACATTTAGCCCTTCTAAAATTAATATATCAGGTTGTTCAACTTCAATAGATTCATTTTCTACAATGTCATAAACAGAATGCGAATACACAGGTGCATTTACTTTCTCAATACCTGATTTAATATCAGAGACAAATTTTAATAATTTTTTTACATCATAGGACTGTGGAAAACCTTTTTTGTCCATCATATTACGTTCTTGCAATATTTTATTAGGGTACAAAAATCCATCTGTAGTCACTAATGCTACTTTACGATGCTCTGGCCAACGCGTTAATAGTGCCTGTAATACGCGAGCTGTCGTACTTTTACCAACAGCAACACTACCAGCAATGCCAATAACATAGGGCGTTTTATGATCTTGACCTAAGAATCGAGATAAAATCATGTGACGGGTAAAATGGTTACTGATGTAATAATTAAGTAGTCTTGATAGTGGTAAATAGATTTCGCTGACCTCCTCTAAAGACAGATCTTCATTAATACCTTGCAATGACGATAATTCTGCTTGAGTTAGTGTCATAGGTACCGCATTTCGTAAAGCTGCCCATTCTTTACGATTAAATGTCATATAAGGGCTTAAGTGATGATTATCCATAAAGTTAACTAAAGTTAAAACGATCTATTCATAGTTTAATGACTGATATAGTTGTCATTTTACCCATCAAGCTTAATAATGCAATATTGAATACATAATATGTACAATAGAACATCAAGTAACTTTAATTAAAATCACTAATTTACTGCCAATTGGAATGACTTAAGTGTATAATTTGGCAATCAACTGAAATTCGAATTCGTTTCACTCTTTTATATTGATAGATTATTCACCCATATTGTTATGATTAAGAAAAAACCTAAACTAAGTCGTGCTGAAATTAATGAACGTTCAAGATTACTAAAACGCAAAAAGAAACACAAAGGATTACCGAGTGGCTCACGCATTAGCCCATCTAATTCCGCATCAAATGAAAAAACCACTGTGGTTTCTGACCCTCGGGTTGGTAGTAAAAAACCGATACCTTTATTTGTTGAAACAACAAAGGTTTCTAATAAAGCAAAAAATAATATTTCAACTGTAAAGCCAAAGAAATTGCCACCTGAACTAGAATTGCAGGAATTGGAAAACAATCCTTATCTCGATGAATTGTTGGATATGATAGAAAGTGATCAAAAGTTGACACCTAAACAGCAACAAGATTTAGATATAATGCTTGATCGTATTGATGAATTAATGAATCTGTTAGGTTACACAGAATCTGACGAAAATCAGAGAGATGAATTGGATACATCAGAGGATATTGTTAGTTTACTAAGAAAACGCTAACTATATGTTAATGCTAATAATGCTCAGTTTATATTTCGGTTTGGCTATTTGTTTGTTGCTTTATTTAAGAAAAATCAAGAAAATTAAACATACACTAACTGTGAAAACTAAACCGAAATTAAAAACTAATCAAAATTATTCTAAATGCAATGTCAAAACAAATAAATAAAGGATCACTTATTTGGGATCAAGATTTAATTCAAAAATACAATTATTCAGGACCAAGGTATACCTCTTATCCAACTGCTCTAGAATTCAATGAACAGTTTAATGAGCAGGATTTTCTGACTTCCGTGACATTATATCCAGAAAAACCTCTCTCTATATATGTCCACATCCCGTTTTGTCATAAACTTTGTTACTTTTGTGGATGTAACAAAATGGTGACTCGTCAACATCATAAAGTTACAAAGTATCTTGAAGCATTAAAACAAGAAATTATAAATCGGGCACCTTTATTTAAAAATAAAATTGTTACTCAAATGCACTGGGGAGGCGGTACACCAACTTACCTTAATGATGAGGAAATTGGGTGGTTAATTGACGTACTAAAAGATAATTTCCAGTTTGCAAATAACATAGAGCAATCAATCGAAATTGACCCGCGTGAAATCACACCCAAAACTATTGATCATTTAGCTTTAGTTGGTTTTAATCGCTTAAGTATGGGAATTCAAGATTTTAATCAAGAAATTCAGACTTTAATTAATCGTGAACAAGATGAGAATTTAATTGCTAATCTAATTAAACAAGCGAGAAAAAGAGACTTTGCATCGATTAGTTTAGATTTAATTTATGGCTTGCCTAAACAAACAGTTGAGAGTTTCACCGATACCTTAAACAAAGTTATTGCACTTTCTCCCGATCGATTAAGTGTATTCAATTATGCACATCTACCGACACGATTCGCAGCTCAACGTAAAATAAAGGACGAGGATTTACCTGCCGCTATTGAGAAATTAAAAATATTACAAAATAGTATTGAACAGCTTACCCAAGCTGGATATACGTTTATTGGGATGGATCACTTTGCCAAACCAACTGATGAATTAGCCATTGCTCAGCAACAAGGCATACTACATCGCAATTTCCAAGGCTATACAACACATGGTGATGCCGATTTATTGGGTTTAGGAGTGTCAGCAATTAGTATGCTCGGCGATAGCTATGCTCAAAATCAAAAAGATCTACAAATATACCAATCAGAAGTTCAGAAAAAGGGTAACGCTCTCTGGAAAGGGTTTACATTAAATCAGGATGATAAGATTAGACGTGATGTGATTAAACAATTAATTTGCCATTTTAATTTAAATAAGGCAACGATTGAAAATCGTTATCAAATTAAATTTGATGATTATTTTGCTGAAGACTTACAACTCCTTGCCCCACTTGTTAAAGATGGTTTAGTTGAGAATAAAGCTGATTCGTTAATAGTTTCAGCTAAAGGACAAATGTTAATACGGAATATTTGTATGTGTTTTGATATTTATATGCGTAAAGTAGCCCGTCAACAACAATTTTCTAGAGTAATCTAATCTTTTTATTGGATTTAGATAGTAGGAAAATCGAAAGCTAATTATTTATAAGAATCCATCAAGACAAATTAATTTTGTCAGCACAACTCAATTTAGGAATAAAAAAACCCGGTATAACCCGGGTTTTTGCTTTGTATGAAAAAATTAACGTTTTGAGAATTGTGGACGACGACGTGCTTTGCGTAGACCAACTTTCTTACGTTCAACTTCACGAGCATCACGCGTTACGAAGCCCGCTTGACGTAATGGAGAACGTAATGTTTCGTCATATTCCATTAATGCACGAGTAATACCGTGACGAATTGCACCCGCTTGACCAGAGATACCACCACCTTTAACAGTGATGTAAAGATCAAACTTGTCAGTCATTTCAACTAATTCTAATGGTTGCATTACAACCATACGAGCAGTATCACGACCAAAATATTGTTCTAAAGAACGTTTATTAATTACAATGTTACCGCTTCCTGGTTTAATGAAAACACGAGCAGAAGAACTTTTGCGGCGACCTGTACCGTAATATTGATTATCAGCCATCTTTTATCCCCTTAAATATCTAGTACTTGCGGTTGTTGTGCCGCATGATTGTGCTCGTTACCTGCGTAAACTTTTAGTTTACGGTACATTGCACGACCAAGAGGACCTTTCGGTAACATGCCTTTAACAGCAATTTCGATAACTTGTTCAGGATGACGTTCAATCATTTCTTTGAAAGACGCGTCCTTAATCCCACCAATGTAACCAGTATGACGATAATACATTTTATCAGTGCGTTTTTTGCCAGTTACAGCAACTTTTTCTGCATTGATAACAATGATGTAATCACCTGTATCAACATGTGGTGTATATTCTGCTTTGTGCTTACCGCGTAGACGGCTAGCGATTTCAGTTGCAAGACGACCTAGTGTTTTACCAGCCGCATCAACAACATACCAGTCGCGTTTTACTGTTTCTGGTTTAGCTGAAAAAGTACTCATTAGTAATTTACCCAAAATTATTAAATTAATCTCACGTTAATAAATCCGCCTTATGTAACCAGATTTATTTACACATATGTTTTTATTCGCTGAACCATTAACCCCTTCGAGTCATGTATTCAAGGAAGTCTAACTAAAAAAGCAATGTCGGGAAAACATTGCTGTAACGTGGGTGCGTTTATTATACAGAAATAAAATAAGATCACCAGTTCCCTAAGCAAAATTTATTATCCTTTTTAGGATTATTAATCTTTTTAGAACATTATTAGGAGCGATCAAATCTAATGCCATAGGTAATCCACTAAAAGTGGCTTTTATTTTTATTTGGTTTTTACAAATTTTAAACAAAATGATGAGATATATAGCATGCCAAATATAACATTTTGATCATCGCAATCCAGTTTACAATTAGCAAATAACATAATCTAGCAGTATAAATTATAAACTTATATGAAGATATTTTTTGAAATAGAAATAAGGGATAACGCTAGATTACCCCTCAAATATTATGATATGAATTAATACTTACCGCACTTATATTAATCCGTTAAAAAATATTTTAATGACGGATTTTCACTTTCATTATGGTAATCATAATTTAATTCGGCGAGATGGCTTTCAAATGCTTGATCATTAGCATCTATTTCAAATCCTGCTAAAACACGCCCATAATCGGTACCATGACTACGATAATGAAATAATGAGATATTCCAATTGGTTCCTAAAGTCTGTAAGAACTTTAATAAAGCGCCCGCTGATTCTGGAAATTCAAAACTATAGACTTGTTCCTTTAACGGCTTACATGGTTTTCCACCAATCATATAACGCAAATGTAACTTGGCCATTTCATCATCAGATAAGTCAAAGACTTGATAACCACCAGCACTTAGTTGTTGGATAATTTCTTCTTTTTCAATATCTCCATTGGTTATACGAACGCCAACAAATATACAAGCATTTTTATCGTCATGATATCGATACTTAAACTCAGTTACAGAACGACCACCTAATAATTGACAAAATTTTAAAAAGCTACCCTTTTGTTCTGGTATCGTTACGGCAAACAGCGCCTCTTTTTTCTCACCAAGTTCACAACGTTCAGAAACATAACGTAAAGTATGAAAATTAAGATTAGCGCCCGATAAAATATGTGCTAAATTTTCACCGCGAATGTTATGCAGTTCAATGTACTTTTTCATGCCAGCTAGCGCTAAGGCGCCAGAAGGTTCAGCTATAGCTCTAATATCGTCAAAAAGATCTTTAACTGCTGCACAGATTTCATCACTATCTACGACTACAATATCATCAATATATTGTTGGCAGAGCCTAAAAGTTTCATCGCCAATCCGTTTAACAGCTACTCCTTCGGCAAATAATCCTACTCGATTCAAATCTACTGGATGCCCAGCCTCAAGTGCCGCTTTTAAACATGCAGAATCTTCGGCTTCAACTGCAATGATTTTGATAGAAGGTAAAATTTGCTTAATAAGCACAGCAATTCCAGCTGCTAGCCCTCCGCCACCCACAGGAACAAAAATGCGATCAAGTTTGGCATTTTGCTGTAATAGTTCCATTGCAATACTACCTTGACCAGCAATTACTAATGGGTGATCAAATGGAGGAATGAAAGTACGATGTTGCTCTGCCGCAAGTTCAATAGCTTTATTTTTGGCTTCATCGAAGTTGGCACCATGAAGTAGTACTTTACCACCAAATCCTTTAACTGCTTCAACTTTTATATCTGGCGTTGTTAATGGCATAACAATTAGTGAGTCAATGCCTAGTTTGGTCGCGGACAAAGCCACTCCTTGAGCATGATTGCCTGCTGATGCGGCGATAACGCCACACTGCCTTTGCTTGTCGTTTAAACTAGCAATCATCGCATGAGCACCACGAATTTTAAAACTATGAACTTTTTGACGATCCTCACGTTTAACAAATACGCGATTACCTAACCTTATCGAGAGTTTTTCCATCTCTTCTAATGGTGTCACATCGGCGATATCATAAACGGCGGAACATAGCGTTGCTTGTAGGTACTGTGCACCTGTCATCTCTTTTTTCATGGTCTTTTCCGCCTTAACCCGCTAGTTTACTTTTATCTCTAACGGCACCTTTGTCGGCACTGGTTGCCAAGCTAGCATAAGCTTTTAAAGCATAGGAAACTTGACGATCTCGATTGTGTGGCGTCCATGCTTTATCCCCTCTCGCCTGTTCTGCAACACGACGCATTTCTAGTTCAACTTCAGGAACATCTAGAACCAATTTACGATTTGGAATATCAATATCAATAATGTCGCCATCTCGGACTAAACCAATAACGCCACCATTTGCGGCTTCTGGTGAAATATGTCCAATAGATAATCCTGATGAACCACCGGAAAAACGACCATCGGTAATTAGCGCACATTTTTTACCTAATCCCATTGATTTCAGATAACTTGTAGGGTAAAGCATCTCTTGCATGCCTGGTCCACCTTTAGGACCTTCGTAAATGATAACAACAACATCACCTTCTAAAATCCTCCCCCCCAAAATCGCACTGACCGCATCTTCTTGACTTTCAAATACTTTAGCTGGTCCTCTAAATACAAGATTTTCAGCTGCAACACCAGCCGTTTTAACAATTGCTCCATCTATCGCAACGTTACCATATAGTGTTGCCAATCCGCCATCTTGACTATAAGCATGGGCTTTGTCACGAATACAACCATTTTGGCGATCATTATCAAGGCTATCCCAATAACAATCCTGAGAGAAGGCTTTAGTTGTCCTAATACCTGCCGGACCACTACGATACATTTTTTTCACGTCTTCATCTTTCGTTTGCATAATATCGTATTTGGTAAATGTTTCTTCCAAATTTAAGCCTAGTACATTTTTAACATTTCGATTTAGTAAACCGGCACGATCGAGTTCTGCCATGATACCAACTACCCCACCTGCTCGATGAACATCTTCCATGTGATAAATTTGTGTACTTGGTGCAACTTTGCATAAATGTGGAACTTTACGAGATAAACGATCAATATCCGACATAGTGAAATCAATTTCACCTTCTTGCGCCGTAGCTAATAAATGAAGTACCGTATTGGTTGAGCCTCCCATCGCAATATCTAATGACATAGCATTTTCATATGCTGCTTTTGTGGCTATTGAACGTGGTAGCACTGAAACATCATCTTGTTCATAATAACGTTTGGTAATCGTAACAATATGTTTTGCTGCTTGTTTGAATAATGCTTCACGTTGTTTGTGTGTCGCTACAAGCGAACCATTACCTGGTAGTGCTAATCCTAAAGCTTCAGTTAAACAGTTCATTGAATTAGCCGTAAACATACCAGAACAAGAACCACAGGTTGGGCAAGCAGTTTCTTCAATTTGTTGGCTAACATTATCGGCAACGGTAGGATCAGCACTTTGAATCATTGCATCAATTAAATCAAGTTTAATAATCTGATCAGACAATTTAGTCTTACCGGCTTCCATTGGTCCGCCCGATACAAAAATTACAGGTATGTTAATTCTCAATGCTGCCATTAACATTCCTGGGGTAATTTTATCGCAATTAGAAATACAAACCATAGCATCAGCACAATGAGCATTAACCATATATTCAACAGAATCAGCAATTAATTCTCGTGAAGGTAATGAGTACAACATTCCACCATGCCCCATAGCAATACCATCATCTACAGCAATAGTATTAAACTCCTTGGCAATTCCTCCCGCCGCCTCAATCTCTTTAACAACTAATTGGCCAATATCTTTTAAATGTACATGACCGGGTACAAATTGTGTGAATGAATTAACAACAGCAATGATCGGTTTACCAAAATCTTCATTTTTAACGCCAGTAGCACGCCATAATGCCCGTGCGCCTGCCATATTACGACCTTCTACTGATGTTGCTGAACGATACTTCGGCATAAAATGCTCCCAATTCCTTTTCTTGAAATAATATATTAATTAACTATTTGATTATTAAAAATAATGCAGAATTTAAATTCTGCATTGATTAGCCAACTGAGATTATTTTACGCTATCTAACCAGTGATACTTATCTTCTGTTTTACCATTAAATAATCCAAAGAATGCTTGTTGAATTCGCTTAGTAGTCGGTCCACAGCGACCAATACCAACTTGGATACCATCAATACTACGTACTGGCGTAATTTCAGCAGCGGTTCCTGTCATAAATACTTCATCAGCCAAATAAAGTGATTCGCGTGAAAGCGTTTGCTCACGAATTTCAATACCTAAATCTCTAGCTAATGTTAAGATTGCATCACGCGTAATACCTGGCAGTGCAGCTGATGTTAAAGTTGGTGTAAATAGAATATTATTTTTTACAATAAAAATATTTTCACCCGCACCTTCTGACACATAACCATGAACATCAAGTGCGATACCTTCTTGATAGCCATGACGACGAGCTTCACTACCAACTAATAGTGATGATAAATAATTTCCGCCGGCTTTAGCAGCTGTTGGTATAGTATTAGGTGCAGAACGATTCCATGATGATACCATTGCATCAATACCTTGTTCCAATGCTTCCGGACCTAAATATGCACCCCATGGGAAAGCGGCAATAATAACATCTGTTTTGTAACCGGCGGGTGGATTCACTCCCATTCCTACGTCACCAATAAATACCAAAGGACGTATATAAGCACTGTTTAGATTATTTTTGATTAAAGTCTGGCGAGTAGCACTCATTAATTCATCAACAGAGTAACTAATTGGCATACGATATATTTTGGCTGAGTCATGTAACCGTTGCATGTGTTCGCGATGACGAAATACTGCTGGACCATTATGGGTTTCGTAACAACGCACACCTTCAAAAACAGATGTGCCATAATGTAATGCATGAGACATAACATGGACTTTTGCTTCGTCCCATTTAATCATTTCACCATTAAACCAAATATAATCAGCCTTTGCAGTTGTTGTCATGTTAAAATTCCTCTAATTTATAACTTATTGTGTTGTTAAATTTCTGATTCTGACCAAATTTAATCAATTGCGATAATATCAGCCAGTTTAAGTAATTGTGTTGTTATTTGTGATTTAGCTTTACTGTTAATTAAATCAAATTTTACTAATAGTTCTTTGTTTTGCTCCGCATGCATATTCATAGATTGAATATAACCACCACGATGACGAATCACTCTTAATATTCGCTCTAAAGCACCTGATCTATCATAAGCTTTTATGATTAATTGATAATTTTCCATATAATTAAGCGCCTTCTTTTTCTAATGAATCAAGCATATCATGATTAGCCGCACCAGGCGGGACTAATGGCCAAACGTTTTCCATTTCATCTATCTTAACATGTAATAGGAATGCCCCTTTACTGGTTAAAAGCTGATTTATGGCAGGTAAAACTTGTTCTTTTTCTGTAATTGTAATTCCAGGAATATTGAACGCTTGAGCTAAAGTAATAAAATCAGGATTATCAGAGAGATCTGTTTCACTATAACGTTCATTGAAAAAAAGTTGTTGCCATTGTCGAACCATTCCTAAACGCGAATTATCAATCAATATTATTTTGATGGGTAATTGTTTACGTTTAATCGTCGTTAGCTCTTGAACATTCATCATAAATGAACCATCTCCGGAAATGCAGATTACGCAATTATTAGGTTTGGCAATCTGTACACCAATTGCGGATGGCAATCCAAATCCCATAGTACCTAATCCACAAGAGCTGATAAAGGTATTTTCACTAGCAAATAACATATGTTGTGCTGTCCACATTTGATGTTGACCCACATCTGTAGTCACAATAGCATTTAAATGTTTACGTTCTAAAATAATATCAGATAACTGTTTTAACAATAAGGGGGCATAAATGCCTTTGCCGGGATGATCATATCTAGCTGGATAAGCAATTTTCAGTTGTAATATATGTTGACGCCATTCTGTAATATCTACAGACTGAGTTAATAATGGTAATACTTTTTTGGCATCAGCAGCTATCTCAACATGAGCAAGTTTTAATTTGCCTATTTCTGCTGTATCAATATCAATATGTATTACTTTAGCTTGACTCGCAAATTGGTTAAGGTTGCCTGTTACACGATCGTCAAATCTTACCCCTATCGCGATTAATAAATCACATTCCTGAACAGCCAGATTAGCTGATTTAAATCCATGCATACCAACCATACCTAGGTAACAAGGATCATTGATATCAAGGGCACCTATCCCTTTTAATGTACAAACTGCTGGTATTGACGTATTTTCTATCCACTGACGTAATTCGGGGACTGCATTAGCTATAATAATGCCACCACCAATATAGAGTATTGGTTTCTTTGCATGTTGAATCATTTGGTTGGCAGATTGAATGGCGTCTAATATTGATGGTGATAGCTGAGAAGAGTTTAAAGAAGAAGATAATGCTGATGATTGATAATAACTCGACTTATGTAAATACTTTTCATAATCCTCTTTAGCTAATTGAATATCTTTAGGAATGTCAATCAAAACTGGTCCAGGACGTCCAGAATTGGCTATCATAAAAGCCTGTTCAATAATATCGGGAAGTAACTTAGGATCATCAACTAAAAAACTGTATTTAGTACATCCAAACGACATTCCTAACATATCAACTTCTTGAAATGCATCGGTACCTATTAGTGATGTAGGAACTTGCCCTGTAATAGCAACAATAGGTACTGAATCAACAAGTGCATCCGCTAATCCTGTAATTAAATTTGTTGCACCTGGACCTGATGTTGCAATACATACACCTGTTTGTCCTGTTGCCCTTGCATAGCCTATAGCAGCAAAAGCAGCACCTTGCTCGTGACGACATAAGAGATGTTCTAAACCACCGTCATATAGTGCATCATATAAAGGCATTATTTGACCACCCGGGTAACCAAAAACGGTTTTAATACCATGCTTTTTTAATGATTCAACTATCCATTGTGCACCTGTCATCATTCTTACCAACCTCTTGTCGTTTATTTATATGCTTAATAAAAAAAACCCCTACAAATTTGCGGGGGTTTTAAATCGTCAGTATGACATTCTAATTCAATAGCGCCCCCGCGTCGGTATAATGACGACGCTAACAATGCTAATAAGGACGATAAGGATATTTAAAAAGCTCATAACAACTTGTATCTTTCTATTATAAATAATTTACTTTCTTTAAACTGGATTAGTATTAAAAATACTCGCTTTTCATAAAAGTGCAACTTTTTTTTAACAATTTTATCTTCAAATTTTAAAATATGATGATTGATAAAGTATCGGTAAGTGCAATCGTTACTTGAATTTTAAAGGAAATTATCATAATTGCTATTATTATAGATAAAATTATTCAATATCTTAGGCATTTTTAAGTGTAAGCAAATACTTATTAGTTTCCTTCTACTATGTTTGAGTAATCAAGTTACTAATTCTTTAGGGCAATCTAGATAATGATCATTATGTGAATATGAGATAAAAATCTTTTCTAATTTAGCTAAATTATATTTTATTGTTAATAACTGATATTGAGTACCTTCCACCAAAATCAAATCACTAAAAATAATATGATTATTTTGGTAAATTTCTGGCCGGGTACTCAAAAATATGGTTAACATCTTATTCTTTAAATATTCTTACGATCAATTGTTTGTTCACCCCAAAATAATTGATCCGCATCCGTTTTGGAAAAAGCTAATGGTAAAACTTCATCATTCCCCTCTTCCCAAATTTTTTCTGCTAGTACCTCATCATAATTAGCTAACTCAAAAATTGCCTCAGCAATTTCTACAGATGTTTGACGCGTTGATGCCCAAGATTTAATTTCATGTGCTTCTTTTTTACATGGATTCATAATTTATCCTCCGAAAATGTTAACATCTAATAATTATGATACTATCAAATTTTATCCATTACGAATAATAATAAAATGACTATCATTTTAATTAGTTATATTTTTCAATAATACATAGGATAATTAAAGAAAAATGAAACAAACTATAAAGTTATAAACTATAAGGTTATTATGCTGATTTTACTTTCTCCATCGAAAACACTTGATTATCATTCTTCTCTCCTAACACAACAATATACACTACCTGAGTTACTTCAATATTCCACTGACTTAATACAATGCTGTCAAAAACTTTCTGTTGATGATATAAGTCAATTGATGAAAATCAGTGATAATTTGGCTGAGGTTAATTATCATCGTTTCCAAAATTGGCAACCAGATTTTAATTTATCTAATGCGCGTCAAGCTATTTTGGCTTTTAAAGGCGATGTATATGAAGGTTTAGCGGTTGACGATTTTACACAGTTGGACTTTGATTATGCTCAAAAACATCTTAGAATTTTATCTGGTTTATATGGTTTACTTAGACCACTTGATTTAATTCAACCATATCGATTAGAGATGGGCATTAAACTTAAAAATGGTACACATAATAATCTTTATCAATTTTGGGATGATGTTATAACTAAACAACTTGTTCAACAATTAAGTCAAAATGAGAATTTAATCAATCTTGCATCTAATGAGTATTTCAAAGTCGTCAAAACTAAGCAATTACATCATAAGGTGATTGAACCTATTTTCCTTGATGAAAGTAAAGGTGATTTTAAAGTGATTAGTTTTTATGCCAAGAAAGCTCGTGGATTAATGAGCCGCTATATAATTAAACATCAGCTATCTAATATCAAAGATGTTCAATCTTTTAACCTTTCAGGTTATCAATATAATAAGCAACTATCCAGTGAGAATAAATGGATTTTTAGACGAAGTGAAGAACAGCTTCAACATTTCAAAGAATCGAATTAGATTTTGAAAAATTTATCCGATAATTATTAGATTAATATTATTGATTTTGTTAGTATCAAAAATCCTTAACTATTATGGTTAATATTAATTGTTATTGATACTTTACCTGCTATTGGTAAGTTTAAATATAATTATGCTACTATAGGTGTCATTTATAAATTAGGACGTTCTCATGGCTATTAGATTAAAAACCCCTGATGAAATCGAGAAAATGAGAGTCGCTGGGAAATTAGCGGCCGAAGTTCTCGAAATTGTCGCTCCCTACGTAAAGCCAGGTATTTCTACTGGTGAACTTGACCAAATCTGCTATGAACATATCGTTAATGTTCAAAAAGCTATTCCTGCAAATATCGGATATAGCGGTTATCAACATACAAGTTGTATTTCAATTAATGATGTAGTTTGTCATGGTATTCCAAGTTTTGATAAGAAAATAAAAGATGGTGATATTCTTAATATTGATGTAACTGTCATCAAGGATGGATATCATGGTGATACTTCTAGAATGTATATTGCTGGAAAACCCACGATAGCAGGCAAGAAATTGTGTGATGTTACACAAAACAGCCTTTATGAAGCTATCAAAATTATAAAACCGGGTTTGCGATTACGTGAAATCGGCAAAACTATCCAACGCTATGTTGAATCATTTGGTTTTTCGAGTGTTCGTGAATATTGCGGTCATGGTATTGGTGAAATCTATCATGATGAACCACAAGTTCTACATTATAATGCCGATGATGGAGGCGTTATTTTGCAGGCGGGAATGACTTTTACTATCGAACCTATGGTTAACACTGGCGACTGGCGTACTCGAACAATGAAAGATGGTTGGACTGTAAAAACAAAAGACCATGGTTTATCTGCTCAGTATGAACATACTATTCTTGTAACAGATAATGGTGCTGAAGTTCTAACCTTACGTTCAGATGAACAATTTCCAAGAATTATTGAACATAAATAATCGTCTTTGATTATGACAATTGAATAGATCAAAATAGAATGATAATATCAATTCGCACAATATCATTTTATTTTGTTAACTGTTTTTAGTTATCCTGATCCTTATTTAATTGTCAATTCTTCATAAAATAAAAGGGCTTTCGCCCTTTAATAGAATATGAGCTAAAAATTATTTCTTTTTAGCTGGTGCTTTTGATGGTGCTTTAGCAGGAGTTTTTACTGCTTCTTTGGTAGTTGGAGTTTTAGCCATTTCAAAATCCTTAGTTAGATTTACAAAAATTGTGAATATTATTTAATATTCCTTTACTTTATACATCTAAGTTTACAGAAAAACAACAACTATTTGATAAATTTTAACTTTTTTTTGAAAATTTATAATTTTTAGGCAAGATTTCTCATAAAAATCACACCTAATTTTATCTAATCAGAAGATATTTCATCAAGCGATAAGCTAAAACTAGGCACAAAGATTTCCATAAAATATTCCATTTCAGGACTACTGCGTTCTGATAAAGTTTTTTTTAATCGTTGTTCTGCTAGTTTAAATTCATTATTTCCGGCACTTAATTCCTCTATGGTTTTTAAATATGCGCATAAAGCATCTGCTTGTTTGACAATATGTTTCTCTTCATCAGTATAATAATCATCATCAATCAAAGGACGAAAATCATCTTGAAGCTCATCAGGTAGCATTGCAATTAGTTTATTTTGTGCAATTTTCTCAATTTTTTTGTATTCCGCAGTAATTTGAGGATTATAGTATTTTGTCGGTGTTGGCATGTCACCTGTTAGTACTTCTGAACTATCATGATACATTGCCATCAAAGCAATATGTTCGGGATTAACTAGACCATTAAATTTACGATTTTTAATTATCGCTAAAGCATGAGCAACAAATGCAACCTGTAAACTGTGTTCTGAGACATTTTCTGTCCTAACATTACGCATTAATGGCCACCGATTAATTAATTTTAATCGCGATAAATGTGCAAAAAAATGACTTGTATTCATAATTATGACCTTTTTTAGCAATAAAAAAACGCTTTCATTAATTAAAATGAAAGCGTCGTAATTATAAGCTTAAACTAAGCTAATACTAAAGATGGTGTGCCTAATGCTACAGGAACAGATTGGGCATCATCAAATGTGACAAGCTCCCATGCTTCTTGCTTAGCTAAAAGTGCCTGCAATAATTGGTTATTTAATGCATGACCTGATTTATAACATACGACTTCACCTAACATGTTATGACCACTCATATATAAATCACCAATTGTATCAAGCATTTTATGTCTTACGAATTCATCTTCAAATCGTAAGCCATCTTCATTTAATACACGATAATCATCCACTACAATAGCACAATCAAGACTACCACCTAAACATAATCCTTTAGATTGTAGCATTTCAATATCACGCATAAAACCAAACGTTCTAGCTCGGCTAATTTGGCGTATAAAAGATTCAGATGAAAAATCCATTTGATAACGTTGTGAACTACTATCAATCGCAGGATGATGAAAATCAATAGTAAAATCAAGCTTAAAACCAGTATATGGTCTAATTTCAGCCCATTTATCACCATTCTCAACGCGAACGACCTCTTTCACCCGCAAAAACTGCTTAAGTGCTGATTGTTCTTCAATACCTGCATCTAAAAGCAAGTAAATAAATGGGCTAGCACTACCATCCATAATAGGAATTTCTGGTGCATCTACCTCTATAATCAAATTATCAATACCCAATCCCGCTAAAGCCGCATTAATATGTTCTACGGTAGAAATACGGATATTGTCTTCATTAACTAAACATGTACACAACATTGTATCGCGCACTGATTTAGCATCGACAGGAAAATCAACAGGCGGATTTAAATCAGTACGGCGGTAAATAATTCCCGTATTATCTGGCGCAGGTCTCAACGTCAGTGTTACTTTCTTACCTGTATGTAAGCCAACACCTGTCGTTTGTATTTTGGATTTCAATGTTCTTTGTTTCACTTCGCACCTATCATTATTTAGCTATAACGATTTTTAATTCTTTCCAACTAATTAGACAATAAATCTTTCAATAAGTTCTAATTAATCCGCTTGTTTACGTAAAAAAGCTGGAATATCAAGATAATCTTCTTTACTTACAGCGACACTAGACTGATCATTAACTACTTGAGCCTGTTTTACTTCTTGTGTAAGAGGTGTAGTGGATGCTGCTTGGTTATAAATAGTTCGCTGTGGCATCGTTTGCACAATTTTAACTTCTGGACGTTTATCCATACCGATACCTGTTGCAACTACAGTAACTCGAATCTCTTCGCTCATTTCAGGATCAATTGTAGAACCAACAACAACAGTTGCGTTATCAGAAGCAAAAGCTTGAACAGTACGACCCACTGTATCAAATTCTTCCAAACTTAAATCAAAACCTGCCGTTACATTAACAAGTACACCCCTAGCACCAGATAGATCAATATCTTCCAACAATGGGCTAGAAATTGCCATTTCAGCAGCTTCTTCAGCGCGATTATCTCCTGACGCTTTGCCGGATCCCATCATTGCATAACCCATTTCAGACATTACTGTTCTCACGTCAGCAAAGTCAACGTTAATAATACCCGGTTTAGTAATTAATTCAGCAATACCTTGTACTGCCCCCATTAAAACGCCATTTGCAGCAGAAAACGCATTTAAAAGTGTGACCCCACGACCGAGCACTTTTAATAATTTATCATTTGGAATTGTAATCAAAGAGTCAACGTGTTTGGCAAGTTCGGCTATTCCTTGTTCAGCAAAAGCCATACGTTTCTTACCTTCAAAACCAAATGGTTTTGTTACAACAGCAACAGTAAGAATACCAAGTTCTTTAGCGATTTCAGCCACAACAGGTGCTGCGCCGGTTCCTGTACCCCCGCCCATACCAGCAGCGATGAATACCATATCCGCGCCTTCAAGTGCACTGCGAATCACATCACGATCTTCTTCAGCTGAAGTTCTACCAACTTCAGGATTAGCACCTGCACCTAAACCTTTAGTAACATTGCTACCAATTTGTATTGTTTGACCCACTTTGATTCTTCTCAAAGCTTGAGCGTCGGTATTAGCTGCAAAAAATTCTACACCTTCAATATGCTCCGTAACCATGTGTTCAACGGCATTACCACCGCCGCCACCAACACCGATAACTTTAATAACTGGCTCATTTGATGCAACCATAGGTTCAAACATAATTACTCTCCAAATTTACGTACTCTGCGCGTATAAAAATCGCTCTGCGGATATATTACAGTTAAGCGAAAGTAAAGTCACGCAGAGAATGAAATAATATTGTAAAAATCACCAGCTAAAATTCTTTCTTAAACCAACTTGTTAAACGTTTAGCTAGCACCTTTAATGATGATCTATTCTTAATATCGTTGTCATCATTTAATAAACTCTGTTTACCATAATGCAATAAGCCTACGGCTGTGGAACAATAAGGTTTTTGAACATAATCTGTTAAACCAGATATATTTAAAGGATATCCGATTCTTACTTGGTTCTGGAACACTTTCTCAGCACATTCAACTAATCCTTTGATTTGTGCAGCACCGCCGGTTAAAACTATACCTGCGGCTAACTGATGTTTAACATTTTGTTGTTTTAAATTTTCTTGAAGTACTGTTAATTCTTTTTGTACAAGAGATAAAAGTTCAATATATCTTGGTTCAATAACATCTGCTAAAGTTTGTCGCTGCAATGTTCTTGATGGACGTCCGCCTACACTTGGTACATCAATGACTTCATCCTTACCTACTAATGAACCTACTGCACAACCATATTTGATCTTGATATTTTCTGCGTCCATTGGTGGTGTTCCAAAAGCATAAGCAATGTCGCTGGTCACCACATTTCCAGCATAAGGAATTACCACAGAGTGTCTTAATGCACCGCCTGTATATACAGTAATATCCATTGTACCACTACCCATATCAATTACACATGCACCAAGTTCTTTTTCATCATCCGTGAGAACCGCATCACTGGATGCTAAACCGGAAAAAATTAATTGATCAACTTTCAATCCACATCGTTCAACGGCTTTAACAATATTCTTTGCCATATCATTATGGCAAGTGATCAAATGTACTTTCGATTTAATTCTAACTCCAGATAGACCTATAGGATTTTTAATACCCTCTTGTAAATCAATCGAATATTCTTGAGCGATAACATGTAAAATACGATGTTCATCTAAAATACGTACTGATTTCGCAGTATGTACAACATTTTCAACATCATCACTACTTACTTCGCCTTCAGCGATAGGTACCATACCAATTTCATTTTGGCAGCGAATATGTTTGCCTGATAAAGCCAGATAAACTGAGGAAATCTGACAATCCGCCATTAATTCAGCTTGATCAACCGCTCGTTGTATTGATTTTACAACAGATTCAAGGTCATTAACGCCTCCTTTATCAACACCTTTTGAAGGACAATGACCTACACCTATAATATTTACTATTCCATCAGGAAGGACTTCACCAACAAGGGTAAGTACTTTTGATGTACCAACTTCAAGTCCGACAACTAACTTTTTTTCTGTTGCTTTCATACATAACATACCCTAATTATGATTCAATTTTCTGTCTTTTTACTGCTATACCATTATCATAACGTAAATCGACTTCACTTATTCGTTCATTGCTTGGGATATCAGCTTGGATATCTCCATAAAAACGGATAAACCGTTTAAATCTATCGTTAATATGTTCTCGTCCTAAAATCACTTTTATATCTTGGTTATTAGCACAAATCCCTCTAAAACAAGGTTTTAATAATAATTGCCAAGCATTACGTTCATCAGCTGAAGCTAAATTAATGAATAGCTGTTTACCTTCTTTAGATAGCGTATTAGAAATAGTCTCTAATTGTTGATAACTATTCAAAATTAACTTTTCTTTACCTATTGGACCAAATAATTTAGGAAGATTAACATCTCGAAATCGTCCACTAGGTATATTAAATAAATTACCTTCAGAATCTAAAAAATAGACTTCATTCCACAAATATTTTGGTTTATATTCAATAACATGAATAATTAAACGATCTGGCCATTGCTTACGAACACTTACTTGTTGAATCCAAGGTAAACGCAAAATTTCTTGCTGTATACTATCAACATTTTGCCCTATGTAAGTGTTAGGTAACCCTAAATCTAATATCGCTTTTCGCACATCTTGTTTTGTCGTAAATTGATTATCTCCACTCAATGTTAATTGAGATAACACAACTCGCTCAGGATCATCTATCCAATTTTTAACAGTGATTATACTCCAACTACATATTGTTATTACTACAATAAAGAATAAAAATCCCAAACATTGCTCAAAACTAGCAAAAATGAAAAAAAACTTTTTCTTGCTTTCTTTTCTTTGAGCAGCTTGCTGAGGTTTTTTCATATTAAATATCTTTAATCCAAAGTGCCTATGAAATTTTGTTTATTTTTTACAATAATTTATAAATCCATTAAACGATCACAATTCCTTAGTAAACTTATTGATTTATTAATTTATATTACAATCAATTTTAACTATGACAATAATTTTAAAAAAATTCAATATTTTTATACGCTTATGTGAAATTTACCCATGTATTATAAACAAATTTATAAATAAAATTTGATATTTATACGTTTGCTAATGATAGTATTCGATAAACCAAATCATCAAATGACCAACCATATTGTTTAGCAGCCATTGGTACAAGGCTATGGTTTGTCATTCCTGGTGCAGTATTAACCTCCAATAAATAAGGATTGCCAATATCATCAAACATAACATCAACACGTCCCCATCCACGGCAACCTACGGCCTGATAGGCTTTTAAAGCTAATGAACGCAAAGCAGCTTCTTGCTCTTCATCAAGTCCACTTGGGCAAAAATATTGCGTTTCATCAGACAAATACTTAGCGTTATAGTCATAAAACGACGTGGATGGTTTGATTCTGATTGATGGTAATACTTCATCGCCAACAATAGCTACGGTATATTCAGCACCCGCTAAAAATGATTCAACCATTACCGAATTATCATATTGAAAAGCATGTTCTAATGCTTGCTGTAATTCTTTTGCTTCATTAACACGGCTCATTCCCACACTTGATCCTTCATGACTCGGTTTAACAAATAAAGGTAAACCCAGTTGATTAACAATTTCTGAGATACTATAAGCGTGATTTTTATCAACCATAATATAATTTGCAATAGGTAGATTACAGGCTTGCCAAATCTGTTTGGTCTTTAACTTATCCATTGTTAGTGCTGAGGACAGAACATCACTTCCCGTATAGGGTATATTCTGATAGGTCAAAATAGCTTGAGTCACACCGTCTTCACCCCCACGTCCGTGTAATGCAATAAAGGCTTTGGTAAAACCATCATTTTTTAATTGCGTGGTTGAGTAGTATTTAGTATCAATAGCATGAGCATCAACACCTTTTGCTACAAGTGCTTTTAACACTGCATTACCCGATTTTAAAGAAACTTCACGTTCAGCAGAAGTTCCACCAAATAATACTGCGACTTTTTCCGCCATTATTTGTTATCCTCTAAATTAGATTGTTCTAGAAATAATCCGGTCTTTGACAAATCACGCGCGATTTTACCGACACTCCCCGCACCCTGTGTTAATAAAAGATCATTACCTTTTAAAACTGATGTTAGTATTTGTGCTAAGTTATTCAGATCAGATACATAAATAGGATCAATTTTTCCTCTATTACGAATAGTACGACATAATGCTCGACTATCTGCTCCAGCAATTGGCTTTTCCCCTGCTGCATAAACATCCAACATAATCAATGCATCAACTTGTGATAAAACATGAGCAAAATCATCGAATAAATCACGTGTGCGGGTATAACGATGTGGCTGGAATAACATTACCAACCGCCTATCTGACCAACCATTTCGTGCAGCTTGAATCGTTGCATTTACTTCGCTAGGATGATGACCATAATCATCTACTAACATAATATCACCGCCATTAGGATGAGGATAATTGCCCAAAAAGTCAAAACGACGATTAGTACCACCAAAATTAGCCAATGCCGTTAATATATATTTATCCTCAATACCGTCCTCAGTCGCTGCGATTAATGCAGCTGTAGCATTTAATGCATTATGTTTACCCGGTGCATTCAGATCGATATTTAAATCAGGAAAATTAGGACGACAAACTGTAAAATAGCTGCGATTTAACTCCTGACGATAATTTTTAATTAGTACATCTGCTCCCTCATCAAAACCGTAGGTAATTATTTTACGTCCAACCACCGATATCAATTCACGGTTAATTGGATCGTCATAACACATAATGGCTAAACCATAAAATGGTAAATTACGTAAAAAGTTGATAAAGGTTGATTTGAGATTATCGATATTCCCTTTATAGGTATCCATATGATCTGCTTCAATATTAGTTACTATTGAGACCATAGGTTGTAGATGTAAAAACGACGCATCACTTTCATCTGCTTCAGCAATGAAATAACGGCTTTTCCCTAAACGTGCATGGGTACCTGCAGCTTTGACTAAACCACCATTAACAAAAGTGGGATCAAGTTTTGCTTCAGCATAAATTGCTGTTACCATAGCCGTTGTAGTCGTTTTACCATGTGTACCTGCTATAGCGATACCATAACGAAAACGCATTAATTCGGCTAACATTTGAGCCCGTTGAATAACAGGAATTCGAGCTTCAATGGCGGCAACTACTTCTACATTATCTTGGGCTATTGCTGATGAAATTACCACGACACTAGTATTAATAATATTATTAGCATCATGGCCGATAGTGATTTTAGCACCTAACTTCGCTAAATGCTCAGTAACAGCATTTTCAGCAATATCTGAACCGCTAATATCATAACCCTCATTAGCAAGGACCTCCGCTATTCCTCCCATGCCCGCACCACCGATCCCAACAAAATGGATTTGTTTGACGCGTTTCATCTCGGGAATCATTGTTCTTAATTCTGCTAATTGTGTTGCATTAATATTTGTGTTCATCTTCTATCTATTCATAAATAATAAGTTAATTTTTACTAACTTTAAAAAAATTCTATTTTTTAAAGTTGATAAATATTCTTTAAAAGTTTAAATCGTACAATCTTTAATGGCGCGAGCAACTTGTTCCGAAGAGTCAGATATTGCCAGACTCCTCGCCTTTGTAGCCATATCCAACAACTTATCTCGATCCAATGATTGTAAAACTTCAACTAATTTATCAACTGAAAAATCCATCTGTTCAATTATGATCGCAGCACCTTTATTTTCTAACGGTTTAGCATTCCAATATTGTTGGCGATCCTTATGCAAAAATGGAACGAATATTGCACCTAGACCAACCGCTTGAATTTCACTAACTGTTAGTGCACCACTGCGACAAATCACTATATCAGCCCAATTGTAAGCTTCGGCTACATCATCGATAAATTCAACGACTTGATTTTCGGTCATATCAATGCCATTGTAAGCAGATAAAACAGCTTCTTTGGCACCTTTTCCCGTTTGATGACAAATAATATAACTATTCGTGACTTGTTTAAATGCCTTAGGAATTACATCGTTTAAGATTTTAGCACCTTGACTGCCTCCCATTACCAGTATTCTTATAGATCCATTACGATTCGACAATCTAGCGCTTGGTTCAGGTAATGAAAGCACATCCTTGCGAACTGGATTACCGACTACTTTCGCATGTTTAAATGCTGTTGGAAACGCCTGTAAGACCGTTTTGGCAACCTTAGCTAACCATTTATTGGTCAATCCTGCCACACCATTTTGCTCATGTAAAACAACAGGAATACCACAAAGTTTAGCTGCTATTCCGCCCGGACCTGAAACATATCCACCCATACCTAATACTACGTTAGGTTGATAAGCTTTAATTATACGTTTAGCCTGTATTACTGCTTTCATTATTCGGATTGGAGCTAACAATTTTGCTAAAATTCCTTTACCACGAATACCGGTTATTTTTATAAAATCAATTTCTATTCCATACTGAGGAACTAATTGCGCTTCCATACGATCAGCAGTTCCTAGCCACCTCACTTCCCAGCCTTCTTTAATCAATTCTTGCGCCACTGCCAAACCAGGAAAAACATGTCCACCAGTACCACCAGCCATAACTAATAATTTTTTTGTCATCTAGCAACCTTTATTCGTGCTTGTATCGATTCTTGACGAAATTCAAAATCAATGCGTAGCAATATCGCTACCGCTAAACTCATAATAATTAAACTTGATCCACCATAACTGATAAAGGGTAATGTTAAGCCTTTAGTCGGTAACATACCCGAGGTTACACCAACATTAACAAAGGTTTGAAAACCGAACCATATACCAATTTGGCAAGCCAAATAACCCGAAAATAATGAACCTATACTTAATGCTCTATAGCCAATTGATAAAGCCTTAAAAGTTAAGAAAAACAGCAGAGCTAATACCCCGATAACACCTACATAACCTAGTTCTTCAGAAACAATCGAAAAAATAAAATCAGTATGCGCTTCAGGTAAATAACCCAATTTTTGAACAGAATTTCCTAATCCTTTTCCCCAAAAACCACCATGACCAATTGACATCAATGAATTAGTTAACTGATACCCCGATCCTGATGAATCTTTCCAAGGATCTAAAAAAGTAGTGAAACGTTTAAAACGATAAGGTTCAAATAATATCAGTAAAATAACGGAAAAAATCCCTGTCGCTAGAATTGCAATAAATTGCCATAGTTTTGCGCCAGCTATAAATAAAATACCAAGAGTAACAAAAAATAATACTATTACAGTCCCTAGATCAGGTTGTTTAAGTAATAAAATTGATAAAACCAACATAATTGTCATGGGTTTAAAGAACCCCCAAAAACTACTTTGAACTTCATTTGTTTTACGCGATAAATAACTCGCTAAATAACAAAATAAAGCTAATTTAGATAATTCTGCTGGCTGAAAATTGAATATACCTAATGGAATCCACCGGGCAGCACCTTTTACTGAAGAACCAATAAATAAGACAATTATCAACATTCCTATGCTAATAAATAACAAACCAACACTTGCTTGTTGCCAGCGAAAAGTCGGGATATATAAAACGATGACTATTAATAATAAGGAAAGACCAAGCTGTATAAGTTCACGCTGAGTGTAAAATAGAGGTTGTGTCTCTTTTATAGACAATGATGCAGAAGTTACCATGATTAATCCAATAGCAACTAGCCCCATTACAGTCCACAATAAAGAACGATCATAAAACATTTTCTGTGCATTAACGTTCTGGCGAACGCGAAATAATCGCATTTAATCAAGCTCCTCTACTAGTTTGGTAAATGCATTGCCACGTTCAATATAATTTTTAAATTGATCTAAACTAGCGCATGCAGGTGAGAGTAATACGACATCATCGGGTTTTATCTGTTTCCTGATAATTATCATCGCATCCTGCAAAGTATCAACCACGGTTGTAGCTTCTGGTTTAAGTTGGGCTAATAGTAATTTATCTCGACCATAACAATAAATTCGTATTGAAGCTTGATTTAAACAAGGAATAAGTGGAGTAAAATCAGCCGCTTTCCCATCACCGCCTAATAATAAAAAAAGTGTTCCTTTGCACACTATACTATTTAACGCTGCAATAGTACTTCCAACATTCGTTGCTTTAGAATCATTAATCCACATCACATTATATCGCTTTGAGATTAGTTCAAAGCGATGGGGTAAACCATTAAATTCACAAATTGCTTTACAACTAATAGCTTGGTCAATGCCAAGACAATCAGCAATCGCCAACGCCGCTAAGGCATTAAGGTAATTATGTATTCCAATTAGCTTCATCTTGGCTGTATCAAGAACGATATCATCGTTTATCATTAGATGTTGGAATGTTTCATCCAAATGATATTTCCCATTATGCAAACCAAATTCAATATAGTTGGAATTGTCAGACCTAACTTCTGGAAAAGTTAATCTATCATCATGATTCACAATGCAATTTTTGGCATTATGATAGATACGTTGTTTAGCTGCAGTATATTGGGTGATCCCTAAAGGATAGCGATCCATATGATCTTCTGAAATATTTAAAATAGTTGCAGCTGTTGCCCTTAAACTCTTCGTTGTCTCTAATTGAAAACTTGATAGCTCTAATACGTATACATCATGATCTTCATTTAATAATGATAAAGCAGGTTTTCCTATGTTGCCCCCTACTGCAACTTTAATTCCCGCTGTAGCAACAATTGAGCCAACTAAACTTGTTACCGTCGTTTTACCATTAGCGCCTGTAATTGCGACTATTTTTTTATTTTCTAGTAAATTTAGCTCACGACAAAATAATTCTATATCGCCAATAATTTCAACGCCTTTGCGTTGAGCTTGTTGTAATTCTGGCGTTGCTAATGCAATACCTGGACTAACCACAATTAAATCAGCTGCTAATATCCAATCTAAATTAAAACTTCCTAAGTGACAAGCTACTCGGAGATCCAATTGCTCCAACCCTTGTGGCTCTTTTCTGGTATCAATTACCTTAGGTATAACATTTTGAGCGATAAAATAATCAACACAAGACAAACCAGTAACACCGAGCCCAATAATAACAACATTTTTATCTTGATATTTATTCATTATATCGCCTTTAATATTTTTTATGACTATCTAAATAAATGAATTCATTAATCTAGTTTTTAACGTAATTTCAGTGTCACTAATCCAATTAATACTAGCATCAAAGAAATAATCCAAAATCGAACAATAACCCTTGGTTCCGGCCACCCCTTTAATTCGTAATGATGATGAATTGGAGCCATACGGAAAATGCGTTTACCTCTTAATTTGAAAGAGCCAACTTGTAAAATAACGGATAACGTTTCAATAACAAAAATACCGCCCATTATTACTAATAAGAATTCTTGTCTTAATAAGACCGCGATAATGCCTAATACGCCACCTAAAGCTAATGAACCGACATCCCCCATAAAGACCATTGCCGGATAGGTATTAAACCACAGAAAACCTAAACCAGCGCCAACTATTGCCATGCAGACAATCATTAATTCACCACTATAGCGAATATAAGGTATATTTAAATATTCGGCAAAATTAACATTACCTGTTGTCCAAGAAACAATAGCAAAACCACCCGCTACAAAAACAGTAGGCATGATAGCTAAACCATCTAACCCGTCGGTTAAATTGACAGCATTACCTGAACCTACAATCACAAAATAGGTAAAAATAATATAAAATAACCCTAATTGTGGCATTACATCTTTAAAAAATGGTACAACTAACGCCGTAACTGGTGTATCTTTTCCATAAATATAAAGACCAAAAGCAACCATTAAGGCTATTACTGATTGCCAAAAATATTTCCAGCGTGCAATTAAACCTCTCGGATTTTTACGTACAACTTTTAGATAATCATCAGCAAAACCAACCAAGGCAAAGCCGCCTAAAACGAATAAAGTAACCCAAACATAAGGATTTGATAATTCAGCCCATAGCAATACTGAAATCATAATTGAGGAAACAATTAATATTCCCCCCATAGTTGGCGTACCCTTTTTACTTAAATGGCTTTCAGGTCCATCATTACGAACTACCTGCCCAATTTGCAATTTCTGTAACCAATCTATTACTTTTTGTCCCATCAACATTGAAATAATTAATGCCGTTAATAAGGCAAAAATTGCTCTTACGGTTAAGTAAGAAAACACATGAAAAAACGATATATATTTAACTAAATAATTAAAAAGACAAGCTAACATAATCTATTCCTGATTATTTAAAATATTTTCAATAATTTCTTCCATTTTTGCACTGCGAGAACCTTTAATTAGTACAGTCGCACATTGCTTTTCCTTTAATAGCTGCTGTAAATATGAATTAACTTCATGTTTACAATTAAAGTGGTGACCAACTTCACTAAATTGACTAATTAAAGCACTGTTATTCCCGACACTGATAACACAATCAATTTTTGCATTTTTTGCTTCTTGACCAACTTTTTTATGTAATTGTTCGGCTTCTGAACCTAATTCTGCCATGTCACCAACAACTAACACTCGATAGCCTTTCTGGTCAGCTAATACATGAATAGCCGCGGTCATAGAACCAACATTAGCATTATAAGAATCATCTAAAATAAGTTGGTTATCATTCAATCTGATGGGATAGAGCCGACCTTTGACAGCTTTAACTTTCTCCAACCCTACTTTAATATCATTTAAACTTGCACCCGCCGAAGTGGCTAATGCTGCAGCAGCAAGCGCATTAGTTACGTTATGTAATCCCATGACCGGTAGATTAATATCTATTTCACCATTAGGCGTATGCAAAATGAAATGAGTACCTTCATGTTGATTGACTGATTTAGCATAAAAATCTGCTTTAGAATTATCTAATGCGAAGGTATACAATAAATGATCCTTGATTAGCTCAAACCAATTTTGCGAAAAGCTATCTAAATTAATTATGGCAATACCTTTTTCGGTTAAACCACTAAAAATTTCACCTTTTGCTTGTGCCACACCGGCTAATGAACCAAATCCTTCTAAATGAGCGGCTGTAATATTATTAATTAACGCTATGTGAGGTTTAACAATTTCCGTTGTATAACTAATTTCACCAATATGATTAGCACCTAATTCAATAACGGCAAATTTATCCTGTTCAGATAAGCGAAATAAAGTTAAAGGAACACCAATATCATTGTTATAATTACCTTGCGTGAATAAAGTTGGTCCACATTCAGCTAAAATCGTTGCCGTCATTTCCTTGACTGAAGTTTTACCGGAGGAGCCAGTTAAAGCAATAAATTGGGCTTGAGATTGTTCCCGAAACCATTTAGCGATAAGGCCTAAAGCACGATGAGTACTCCTTACCACTATCTGCGGTAACGTACTATCAATAGGATGCTCAACTAATGCTAGTAATGCACCAGCATTAAAACTTTGTTTTACAAACTGATGACCATCAAATTTTTCACCCGCTAACGCTACAAAAAGTGCACCAGCAGTTATCTTTCTTGAATCAATAATAATGTCTTTAATTAAAACATCACGATCAGTTATTGCAATTAACTGACCATCAACAATTTTTTGCAGTTTTTCAATAGTTAATTTCATCATAGGGCAATTCCCAAAATTTGACATACGGTTTCGCGGTCAGAATAATGATGTTTTTGTTTACCAATAATTTGGTAATCTTCATGACCTTTCCCAGCAACGACAATGATATCGTTGGTATTTGAATGCGCTATCGCATAATGGATTGCTTGTTGTCTATCTTTAATAACAACAGTTTTATCTGGTTGAATAAACCCCTGATGTATATCCGCAATGATGGCATCTTGATCTTCCGTGCGAGGATTATCATTAGCAACAATAACATGATCAGAATAATATTCTGCAATTTTTGCCATAAGTGGGCGTTTACCTTTATCTCTATCACCGCCACACCCAAAAATTACCCATAAAGCGCCATGGCAATGATCTTTTACAGCAGCTAACGCCTTATCTAACGCATCTGGAGTATGGGCATAATCAATGACGACTGTCGCTTTATCGGGAGCTGAGAAAATCTCCATCCGACCACATACTGGTAATAGCTGTTCAACAGTTTTAATAAGATCATCAAAGGAATAATCTAATGCGATTAATGCGCTAAAAGCTAATAATAGGTTGGAAACATTAAAAGCACCATACAACGCACTGTTAAACTGAGCACTGCCATAGCTTGACTCAAGACTAATGTTGACCCCTTTATCATGATAAGTTAAATGTGAAACACCAACATAGGGTTGCTTGAGAGTTTTAATCTCCGCCAAATTCTCAGGTTTCGCAGATACTACTATGACTTCATCAAGTATGGTAATCCACTGTTGACCGACATGATCATCAAAGTTAATTATTCTTTTACCGGTACTTTTTACAGCACTCTCAGCTTTATTTGGCGTAAATAATGACCATTTAGCTTGTTGATAAGCTTGCATAGTGTTGTGAAAATCTAAATGATCACGACTTAAATTTGTAAATAGTGAAGCTGCAAAAGTAATGTCTTTTACTCGATTTTGAACTAATCCGTGAGAGGATACTTCCATTGCAACAAGTTTTACATTTTGTTTATAAAAATCAGCCAAATAGGACTGTATTTCTACTGGTGAAGATGTTGTATTAACGGATGGTTCTAACTGATTATAAATACCATTGCCTAACGTCCCTAACATAGCACTTTTATAATTTAATAGCGTAGCCCATTGAGCAACTAAATGGCTAATTGTCGTTTTTCCATTTGTTCCAGTTATACCAATAACTGGCATTTTTTCTGAGGGATAATCATAGAAATGATTCGCAAAAGCCGATAATTGTTTGGATAATTCAAAAATATAGAATAACGGTATTTTTCGGTGTTGAAATGAATAATAATCAACTTGCCGATGTTGTTGGCAATTGTCAGTTTCAACTAATACCGCAATTGCGCCAGCTTCAATGGCCTGAGGAATAAACTGACAACCGTCGACTGTATGACCTTTCAACGCAATAAAAAGGTCATCCGATTCAACCAAACGGCTATCAATTCTAAGATGTTGGATATGCCCTTTATTTTGGGTATCTAATCCATCTTCATCTAAGCTAATATTGAAATAATCAATTAATCTTTGAAGATTATAATAAGCCATATCTTAATTATTATCCATTGTAAAATTAACATTACTCGTAATAAATCGGTAAACCACTTTATAGTTGAGCTTCGTTTTAAAAATATTCATCAATTTGACCATCCTATATTTTAAGATGATTTAATCGCATTTTATCGGTATCACATAACTCTATAACCAAAAAAACGCTATATCTTAAGTAAAAACTACCATTACAAGCAATAATTAATTCGTTTATTTTTTTACAAAATACAATTATTGTAATTAAACTTTGTAAATAGATACGATTTTTCTATCAATTAGCCTTTTACTAAATAAAATACCTAATTTAATAAACTTACTAATATATTTTTTTCAGTAATTAATTTGTTTGCTATCTTGTTTACGGTCAGGAGCAATATTCATCGTTCTTAAAACACCACTCATAATTCGACTAAAAACGGGTGCCGAAACCGTACCGCCATAATATTGTCCTGCTTTAGGATTATCAATGATTACGACTAATGAGTATCTTGGTTTTGAAGCCGGTGCGATACCGGCTGTATATGCAATATATTCATTAATATATTTGCCATTTGGTCCTAACTTTTTTGCTGTTCCTGTTTTTACTGCAACACTATAATCAGGCACCGACGCTTTAACACCCCCACCTGTAACAGCCACAGCTTCCATTAATTTTATTACGGTTTTGGCTATGGATTCCGATACTACGCGTTTTCCCTCAACAGGTTCGGTCACTTTTAAAATTGATATTGGTTTGTAGATACCGTAATTGCCAATTGTGGCATAAGCTCGAGCTAGCTGTAATGGGGTCACCATTAATCCATAGCCAAAGGCATAAGTCGCTCTTTCTATATCCAACCATTTTGTTCGATTGGCCGAAATAGAACCACTTGATTCACCACCTATTCCCAACCCTGTTGATTGACCTAATCCAAAACGGGAATAAAACTCAACTAAATCTTCCGGACGCATTTTTAATGCTAATTTACTGACTCCGACATTACTCGATTTTTCTAATATACCAGCCAAATTTAGTGCTTTTTGGTAAGAAACATCTTTAACTTCATAATGATTCAGATAAAAAGGGCGAGTATCAATAATAGTATTTAAATCAGCTATTTTCTTTTCTAACGCTGCCATCACTACTAACGGTTTAACTGTTGAACCGGGTTCAAAAGCATCTGTGACGGCGCGATTTCTAAGTAAACTTGAATCAATTCGTGAGCGATTATTTGGGTTATAAGATGGATTAGTGACCATAGCCAACACCTCCCCTGTATTGATATCAATTAATACTGCCGTTCCGCTATCTGCTTTATTGAATTTAACAGCTAGATCAAGTTCGCTAAAAATTAACGATTGTAAACGTTCATCTATGCTTAAAACCAAGTCATTGGCAGCTTCACCATCAATATGCTGTATTTTTTCAATTACTCGACCAAATCGATCCCGGCGAATGACGCGTTGACCAGCTTCACCTATCAGTAATTCGTTATAACTTTTTTCAATACCTTCTACACCACTTTCAATACCATTATCTACATTTGTTAAACCTATTAATTGGGCTACACTGCTACCTAATGGGTAAAAACGCTTAGAAGTCTTATTGAAATTAATGCCAGATAATTTTAAAGCTTTTAAATAATCCGCTTGTGTCGGAGAGATTTGTTTACTCAACGGCACAAAACGCAATTTTGGTTGGTCTAATTTATGTTCTAATTCATCAACCGAAAGCGATACACTTTTCGCCAATTCCTGCCATTTAATATCTGATACATCAACGCCACCCGCTTGTTTTACTATTTTTGGATCAGCCCAAACATCGTACATCGGCACACTTACGGCTAATGCTCTTTCATTGCGATCTAGTATCATTGCTCTTGGTACATAAACATTTTGATAACGCAAAGACCGTTTATTGCCTTCAGCAATTAATTTGTCAGCATCAACAAGTTGTAAATATGCAAGTTGGATTAATAACGCAAGCAAAGCAATAAAAATAACACCATAAACGACATAAAAACGCCATTTTTCAAAAGGTTTATTCGTTATGGTAAAATTTTTGAATACTTTCATCACTATTTCTTTATGACAATAATTGTTTCATCTATTTTAGGTTGTACATACTGCATTCCTAAATGGTAGGCTTTTGATTCAATTCGTTTTGGATCAGCAAGCACATTTTCTTCAATGATTAAATTGCGCCATTCACTTTCTAATACATCACGCTCTAAGGTTAATTGTTCTTGATAGATCACCTGTTTTCGTGTTTGTTGAGTTGTTAATAAAACCAAAAAGGCAGAAATTATAACTAACCCAAATAATATTAATGATAATTTTTGATATTTAAATAAATCATCAATAATTGACTTAACTAAGCTAAAACGATTTTTAACTGGTTGGTTCATTATACCCGCTTAGCAATTCGTAAAATCGCACTTCTTGAACGAGGATTGTATTTAATCTCATCCAGTGTCGGTTTAACTTTCCCTAGCGATTTTAAAGCACTACCACCATAGTGTTTAATTTGTTCTTCTGTTAAAGGCAATCCCGGCGGTAATTCAGGTCCTTTGCTTTGTTTGGCAATAAATTGTTTTACAATACGATCTTCTAACGAATGAAAACTAATGACCGCTAATCGTCCCTGTTTAGCTAAGATTTCTAAACTTGATTTTAATGCAACTTCAACCTCTTCTAATTCACTATTAATGTAAATACGAATGGCTTGGAAACTACGTGTTGCTGGATGCTTATGACGCTCTTTTATTGGACTAACTTTTTCAATCAATGATGCCAATTCTAACGTACGTGTTATGGGAGATTGTTTATTTTGCAAAACAATTGCTTTAGCTATTCGTTTGGCAAAACGTTCTTCTCCAAAAGTTTTCAAAACCCACGCGATATCTTCTTCATTACTTTGCATTAACCATTCACTGGCCGAGATCCCTTTAGTTACATCCATTCGCATATCTAAAGGTCCGTCACGCATAAAAGAAAATCCTCGATTAGCGTCGTCAAGTTGAGGAGAAGAAACCCCTAAATCTAACAAAAAACCATCAACTTTACCGGTTAGACCTAACTCTGCAATATATTGAGCTACATTGGAAAACTCACCATGTATAATACTAAAACGGTCATCTTTTATAAGCCTTGAATCTTCAATAGCTTGTGGATCACGGTCTATCGCAATTAAACGTCCATTCACGCCTAAGTGTTTAAGAATAAGACGAGAATGACCTCCTCGACCAAATGTACCATCAACATAAATGCCATCAGACTTAATAGCTAATGCATCTATCGACTCATTTAATAATACGGTGGTATGTTGGAAACTGTGCTGCTCAACGTTCATTTTGCCTACTAAATAGTAAATATTAAATAGTTAAATTTTTAAGATTCTCAGATAAATTCGTGAAATCATTGGAAATTATTGCAATATCGTCTTCAATTTGCTGATGCCATCTTGCTTCGTCCCAAATTTCAAATTTATTTGATTGTCCAACAAACATAATATTTTTGTCCAACTGGGCGTATTGTCGCAATGAATTAACAATTAATATTCTTCCAGAATTATCCATCACGCATTCTGAAGCGTGACCAAGCAACAATCTGACGATACGTCGTTCAACTTCATTCATTGTGGATAATTTAGCAAGTTTCTGCTCTATTAAAACCCATTCTTCCATTGGATAAAGCATCAGGCAGGGATCATGTAGTCCAATAGTACACACCATTCCTTCCAACATTTTTTCACGATAGCGCGTGGGGATCGCCAAACGACCCTTGCTATCTAAGCTGACGGAAGTTGCACCACTAAACATATCTTATCCCGATAAAATTGAAAATTATTTATCTTAATAAAATCAATAAATTATTATTTTTATTTTTTATGCCACATTTCCCCACTTTTTACCACAAAAAAGTCAAAAATGATAGTTATTTTACTTTTTACTTTCAACTAATTAACTTCAAAAGATAAGAGAATAACGTGGATTAGTAAGTATTATTTGCTAGATAAGTAATTATTGATAATATCATTAACTATTTGAATTAATATTATATACAGCCAGTTTTTAAACTGGCTGTATCATGGTTACTTAATTAAGATAACTTAATTTGGAGAAGTTAAAAATTTATTAACCTCTTCGGTTGTTAATGGACGGTATTCGCCTAAAGCAATATCTAATTTTAAATGACCAATTTGTTCACGATGTAGGGAAATTACATGATTATCTACCGCTGCAAACATACGTTTTACTTGATGATATTTACCTTCACTAATAGTTAGACGAGCATGAAAATCATCAATAATTTCTAAGTCAGCTGGTTTAGTTAGTCCTTTTTCATTCTTTAATTGGATACCATGCTTAAACACTGAGACCAAACTAGCAGATAATGGCCGTGCCAATTCAACTAAGTAGACTTTTTCACAGTGGCGTTTTGGCGATGTAATAATATGAGACCATTGACCATCATCCGTTAGCAAAACTAAGCCTGTTGTATCCAAATCTAGGCGCCCTGCTGAATGAAGTTTATCCGCCATTGGCTCGTCAATAAAATATAGAATAGTCGGATGATCAGGATCTTCAGTAGAACAGACATAACCTTGAGGCTTATGTAACATAAAATAACGTTTACTGGTAATGTGTTCTAACAAATTATCTTGATATTTTATGACATCATCTGTGCTGATTTGTAATGCTCCAGATTTGGTTATTTCACCGTTAATTGTTACATGACCGGCTCTAAGTTCTTTAGCAACTAAAGTTCGACTAATTCCCAAATGATGGGCTAAAAATTTATCTAATCGCATATTTTACATGTTATCAATTTTAAAAGAATTATTGTAAATAAAAACATGTCATCCCTAAAGCTATTTTAGCGTTATCATAATCAAAATAATAAAACGTACTAACAAACTTTAGGATTAAATATAGCCGGTTACTCTTTTTTACGATGGAAAATTCTTCTTATAACTTAGCGCTTATTATTGAAAGTAATTTAGAATTTAGCTATTTAAAAAAAACAAATATTTGCTATACTCATGAACCAATTTTACATTTGTTTCTTTGATTAATTGATGTGGTTATTCCGTTAAGTCTCTATATTCATACACCTTGGTGTGTACAAAAATGCCCCTATTGCGATTTCAATTCTCATAATATTAAGCATGGACCGGATTATACTCAATATATAGAGCATTTACTTTGTGATCTAAAGCAAGATCTTAAATTGACTAATGGTCGAAGTATTCATTCGATATTCATAGGTGGTGGAACACCAAGTTTGTTTTCGGCTGATCTTATTGCTCATTTGTTAAAAGAAATCCAAAATATTATTCCTTTTGAATCTGATATTGAAATAACTATTGAGGCAAATCCAAATTCCGTTGAAGCCGACCGCTTTGCCGGTTATATCTTAGCCGGTGTTAATCGTATATCTATAGGTATCCAGAGTTTCCAAGCAGAAAAATTAATTCAATTAGGTCGCGTACATAGCCCTGACGAAGCAATTAAAGCTGCGAACTTGGCTAAAGAATTAAAGATTAATAGTTTTAATTTGGATTTGATGCATGGTTTACCTAATCAGTCCTGCCAAGATGCTTTATTAGATTTAAAACGAGCCATAGAGATAAATCCTCCTCATTTATCATGGTATCAATTAACTATTGAACCTAATACGCTTTTTGGCTCAAAGCCACCTATTTTACCGGATGAAGATTGTCTATGGGATATCTATCAACAAGGACATCAACTCTTAATCGAAAATGGTTATCAACAATATGAAACTTCTGCTTATGCTAAACCCGGTTATCAATGTAAGCATAACTTAAATTATTGGCATTTTGGTGATTATTTAGGAATTGGCTGTGGTGCTCATGGAAAATTGACTCAACCAGATGGAAAGATAATACGCACGATAAAAACCCGTCATCCTAAAGGTTATATGGAAGGACGTTATTCAGAAAAAACCTATACTGTACCAATAGACGAAATACCTTTTGAATTTTTTATGAATCAGTTTCGTTTACATGAAGCAGCTAGCAAACAGCAATTTATCGAACGAACAAATTTAACTTTACCGGTAATAGAAAAACCGATTCATCAAGCGATTAAAAATGGTTACCTGACAGAGGATCAAGACTATTGGTATTTAACTGAAAAAGGTCATTTGTTCCTTAATTCATTATTAGAGTTATTTTTGGAAAATTAGATAATTTACAGATAAAGGCAAAATTTAGTATTAATTAATTGTAGAAAGTACAAATAATTATTCTAAATCATTCACATTTTAAATTACAGATAAGACTAACGCTGTTTAATAAGTATATTTTGCGATTCGATATGCTTATTCAATCCAAATCATTGATGCTATACGACCAGTCTTTTTTTCGCGTCTATATGAAAAAAATAGATCATTTTGTTGATAAGTACAGTATTCTCCCCCATAAATCTGCGAAATACCTAATCGATTTAATCGTTGCTTAGCTAATAAATAAAGATCTGCCAAGTATTTCTGCTCATGAGGATTAATGAGTTGAAATGCGCTAGATGCATCAGGGTCATACAATTCAAATTGCTGTTTGACTTCGATGCCGACTTCAAATACTTGCGCTCCAATTGCCGGACCCAGCCAAGCCATTATCTGTGAGGGATCGCAGTGGAAGTGTTTTATTGTATTTTCGAGTATTCCCCCACATAGCCCACGCCAACCAGCGTGGGAAGCTGCAACTTCATCACCAGATAATGAACAAAATAAAACCGGTAAACAATCAGCCGTTAATACCGCACAAACCGTTTTCATCGTATTTGTATACGAAGCATCGGCATTAAACGGCTGTCGAGATGTTCGAACATTGGAAATATCAACAACGTCTGTACTGTGAATTTGATTTAACCAAACGGGCATTTGAGGCAAAGCTTCTCGTTGACAAATAAGTTGCCGATTCGCCATAACAGCCGCTTCATCATCACCAACATGATTAGCCAGATTCATCGACTTATATGGTACTTCACTTACACCATGCAAACGTGTTGTCGTTAATGCGCGAATATTTCTAGGTGCTGGCCAGTTTGGATAAATACATTTCATATCATTACCAATCTAATTCATCCTGATGTTGTTTAGTATCATCTTGTAATACTTTTATGAGTTGTTGCATATCTTCCGGAATGGGAGCATCCCATTGCATTTGCTCACCAGTGATCGGATGAAACAGACGTAACATAGTGGCATGCAGTGCTTGTCGGTCAAAATTGCGTAAAACTTGCATAAATTCTTGACTTGCACCTTTCGGTGGACGTGGTCGCCCGCCATACAATGGATCACCTATTAAAGGATGAGCGATATGTGCCATATGCACTCGGATTTGATGCGTACGACCCGTTTCTAAACGTAGTCTTAATCGAGTATGCAACCGATATCGCTCCATAACACGATAATGCGTTACAGCAGGTTTTCCTGTTGGAAACACAGCCATATGCGTACGTTTAGTTGGATGACGAGTAATTGGTTCATCTACTGTCCCACCCGCGGTAATAATTCCCATTGCTACGGCCTCATATTCACGCGTAATTTCACGTAATTGGAGTGATTCAACTAATCGTGTTTGAGCTTCAATTGTTTTAGCCACAACCATTAAACCAGTTGTATCTTTATCTAAACGATGGACAATTCCAGCTCTGGGCACATTAGCAATATCAGGATAATGATAGAGTAACGCATTAAGAATCGTTCCATTCGGGTTACCTGCACCAGGATGTACCACTAAATCACGTGGTTTATTTATAACCAAAATGGCATCATCCTCATAAACAATATTTAAAGGGATATTTTCAGCCTGATGATTGACTTCTTCCTCAATAACTGTATCAATTCGTATCTTTTCGCCACCCAATACACGCTCTTTGGGTTTATCCATTACAGTTCCATTTACTTGAACATGACCATCTAAAATCCAAGTTTTAATTCTTGAACGTGAATATTGTGATAAAATCTCGGCTAAGGCTTGATCCAATCGCATACCTAATTGATGTGGTTGAATTTCCACCATTAGTTCTAGTCTATTTAATGAGTTTTCTAACATAATTTGTTTACAATTTAATCTCTAAAGTAGAGTTTCCTCTATTGGGGGTGTTTTAAGCAACGATAAATTAGAGTATCATATACCCTTAAATGGGTTAATGTTAATGTTTATTTTTGCTTTTTATGGCATAAAAACATACAAATGGTAAAAACGGATTAAATATTGAATGAAATTGTACCTTAAATATCTTTTAGTTGTTTCGATCACTGGTCTGTTATTTGGTTGTACATCGTCAAAACCTAATTTTGAAAATGTTCCGGAAAAAGAACTATTTACTAAAGCACAGCAGGAGTTAGAAAACGGTAATATCCGAACTAGTATCGCTGTTTTAGAAGAAATGGATAAATCCTTTCCTTTTGGTCCATATTCTCAACAAGTTCAATTAGATTTAATTTATGCCTATTACAAATCTAATGATTACCCCATTACGATAGCCTCAATCGATCGTTTTATTAAGCTCAATCCGACTAATTCAAACATTGATTGGGTAATTTACCTGCGTGGTTTATCTAATATGGCACAAGATGATAATCAAATTCAAAGCTGGTTTAATGTTAACCGATCCGACCGTGACTATTCCTTTGCTGTTGCAGCATTTAAAGATTTTAATTATCTAATTGCTAGCTATCCGAATAGTCCTTATAGTTACGACGCGGAAAAAAGACTGGTTGCTTTGAAAAATCGTTTAGCTAATTATCAATTAAAAGTTGCGCAATACTATGATGAACGTGGTGCTTATGTTGCCGTTGTAAATCGTGTAACTAAAATGTTAGAAGATTATTCCGATACTGATGCTACTAGACGAGGAATTAATTTAATGAAGAATGCTTACGTTGAGCTAGGCTTATTTGAAGAAGCAAGTAAAGCGGAACTATTATATCAAGCTAATATTGATCAGGTTTCATCTACCGATGAAGATAAAGACTTTTTGTGGGTCTTTTAATTCATAAATTTAATTGAAAGAGCGATAAATTATCGCTCTTTTTTATAAATACAAATTGACTTAATTTCAAACAAAACGAATTATTTACTTTCCAGCCACAACAGACTAATCGATTATTTTTTTCTCTAATAAATCACGGCGATATAAATAATTAGCGCCACGAGTTACCATTCTTAATTGAAAGATCAAACTATCAATTAACTGTTGTTTCTGTTCTGGCTCAAAATCAATCGCATCTGCACCAGAATTAAAAACAATTGTAACCATCGCTTTAGCTTGTGCCTCGTTAAAATAATTCGGCATATTATTGGCATTATTTAGATAGTCTGTTAGCTCAACAATAAAATGTTGGATTTCTCGCGCAATCGCTGAACGGAATGCGGCTGAAGTACCGGCTCGCTCACGTAATAACAATAAAAAAACTTTCGGATTTTTATCGATAAATTCTATAAATGTTGTGACAGAGGTTTGTAATACACTACCACCACTTTCAATGCGTTTACGTGCTTGTCGCATAAGTTGACGTAATGTCAGACCACTTTCATCAACCATAGCTAAGCCTAATTCATCCATATCCCGAAAATGGCGATAAAAAGAAGTGGGTGCAATACCCGCTTCTCTTGCCACTTCTCGAAGACTTAAACTCGCAAATCCCTGTTCAGAATTCAATTGATTAAAAGCAGCATCAATCAAAGAACGCCGAGTTCGCTGTTTCTGTTGCGCTCTAATTCCTGATTGCGAATTGTATTTATTATTCTTCATAAAATTTAGAGATCATGCATTTAGATTTAACACATTTTCCTTAGCTTTTAGAACTTCTGGCATATGGGAGCGAATCTTTTTAGCAATTTGTTCATAACGACTACGTAATGGCGAACCAGGACGATAGATAAGTTCAATTGCACGAGCAGGAATAGGATCAATACAAGGAACATAACAGATGTTATCTCGAATACGTTCATTTGGAGCAGCTAATTCTGGAAATAAGGTTATACCACGACCTGCAGAAATCATACTGCGTAAGGTTTCAAGGCTTGTAGCTTTAAAACGCTTATCTTCTTCAATTCCAGCTTGGAAACAATAGCCCATTGTTTGTTCACGTAGACAATGCCCATCCTCTAACATCAAGAATTTTTCACCACGTAAATTAGATAGTTTAACAACTTTTTGTTTCGCAAGTGGATTATCAACAGGAACGGCTAACATCATCGGCTCATCAAATAAAGGAAGTTCAATAAATGGAGATGACTCTTTTACTTGAGCTAAAATAGCGCAATCTAATTTTCCTTGTTCTAACTGTGAAACTAAAACATGAGTTTGTGCCTCATGTAAGTATAACTCTAAAGAAGGATACGAATCATGTAACAATGTAATGATGTGAGGAAGTAAATAAGGTGCCAATGTTGGAATTAACCCAATATGCATTGGTCCGGACATCTCCTCCCCCTGTTTACTTGCCATTTCTTTAAAGATTTGGACATTGCGAAGCACTTCACGAGCTTGATCAACTAGCATTAACCCCGTTTGTGTAAACAACACTTTTCTACTTGTTCTTTCAAGCAACATTACACCAAGTTCATCTTCCAGCTTTCTTATCTGGCCACTTAATGTCGGTTGACTTACATTACAAGCGTCTGCTGCTTTACGGAAATGACGAAATTCAGCTAATGCCACAAAATATTCTAAATCACGAATATTCATGAATGCCCCCAATAATTGGTTGGTAAAATAAAATAAAAACACATTCTATAGAGTATAACTGTTTTTAATAGCTTCATCATTATAATTGTTTCTCATAATAACTAATTTTTTATCAAAAACTAACCGTTAATACATGATTTTATTATATTTTTTTTGTTTTTACCATTCAATTAATTTAATATCCCAATTAAACAATTTTTAGCTTTTTTAATCGCTTTTGTAATTTGTAATGGAGATACACCACCTTTCGCACAACGTTTAGCTAAACATGATTCAATTGATAATATAGAATAAACATCATCTTCTATAACAGAACTAAATTGTTTTAATTCTTCCAATGTCATTTCCTCCAACGCTTTTTGTTTAGCTATTGCACCTACCACTGCTTCACCAACAATATGATGAGCTTCCCTAAAAGGGACACCTTTCGCAACTAAATAATCGGCTAACTCTGTTGCATTAGCATAGCCTTGTTTAGCTGCTTCTAAACACCGTTCATTATTAATTTTAATATCTTCTAAAACCAATACCGCCATTTCTAAACAATCGTGCCATGTATCAAGTGCATCAAATAGTTGTTCTTTATCTTCTTGCATATCTTTATTATATGCTAACGGTAACCCTTTAAAAGTCATTAATACAGCCGTTAATGCACCACAAACTCGACCAGATTTACCTCGAATCAATTCCAACGCATCGGGATTTTTCTTCTGTGGCATCAATGATGAGCCGGAAGTAACACGATCAGATAATTCAACAAAATTCGCTTCACCACTATTAAAAATAATCAAATCCTCGGCAAAACGTGACAAATGATTCATTCCTATGGCGGCATTACTTAATAACTCAATCACATGATCACGATCAGATACCGAGTCTAAGCTATTATTGGTTGCTTTAGCAAAACCTAAATCATGAGCCAATTTATCGCGATCTATCGGATAAGCGGTGCCAGCTAATGCGCCAGATCCCAATGGGCATACGTTTAAACGGGTTAATGTATCATTTAAACGATTGACATCACGGGTTAACATCTCAAAATAAGCTAAACACCAATGTGCAAAAGTGATAGGTTGTGCACGTTGTAAATGAGTAAAACCAGGCATGACAGAATTTTGGTATTTGTCGGCTGTATTAACTAATTGGCTACGCAGTTGATTAATGCTTTCGATTAATAATACTATCTCATCAACGCACCAGAGTTTTAAATCCGTAGCAACTTGATCATTACGGCTACGTCCCGTATGCAATTTTTTACCTAAATCGCCGACTATTTCAATCAATTGTTGCTCTACCCAGCTATGAATATCTTCTGCATTACTATTTAAAATCTGTTTAGGATCATCCTTAACCGCAATACGCAATGCTTGTAAAGCCGTTTCAATCTTTTGTTGTTCATCGATAGTTAATATACCAACCGTTTTCAATGCTTTTGACCACGCTATTGAGCCAATAATATCGTGTTCAACTAAGCGATAATCAGACCCTAATGAATCATTAAAATGTCTAAAACGATCATCCGCTGCTTGGCTAAAACGCCCACCCCATAATGCCATAGTTCCCTCAATTAAGCTGATTAAATTATTTTTTAATTATCATTGCGACCAATGTGAAATAGCGAATAATTGCATAAACATCGCCGTAAAGTTCTATTACTTTTTTTAATAATAAATATACTCAATTATGACAAAAAATAAATTATTCATTTATTAACGCTAAAGGCGATGTTAGCATCGCCCCATATCATAAATAGCTTCTCATTACATACGGTAATTATAACTGACTTTACTTATTTTTATTTGCTTCATTTAATGCTCTGATACGTGAAGAAAGCGAGAACAAACGGATAAATCCACCAGCATGACTATGATCATAAACTTCATCTTCACCAAATGTCGCAAATTCTTCATTGTATAGACTATATGGTGATTTCTTTTGAATCGCTGTTGCATTACCTTTATATAACTTAACAACAACTTCACCATTCATATTTTCTGCCAATACTTCAGCTGCAGCTTGTATAGAACGGCGGAATGGTGCAAACCAACGACCATCATACACGACGTAAGACATTTCTAATCCAAGTTGTTCACGCCACTTAAAGCTATCACGATCTAATACTAATTGTTCAAGCCCACGTAATGCCGTCATTATAATTGTCCCACCTGGTGTTTCATAGCAACCACGTGATTTAATACCAACTAAACGATTTTCGATAATATCTACACGCCCTACACCATGCTTAGCACCAATTTTATTTAGTTCAGCAACACAATGATATGGTGATAATACTTTACCATTAACTGAAATTACCTCTCCCTTGTCAATGCCAATTGTAACGAGTTCGGCTTCATCAGGTGCATCTTCTGGCGCCACTGTCCAAGCCCAACAATCAGCATTTGCTTGATTCCAAGTACTTTCTAATACGCCACCTTCTGTTGAAATATGCCATGCATTTTCATCACGGCTATAAATTTTTTCAACCGTTGCTGTCGTTGGAATATTTCGTTGTTTTAAATAATCAATAAGCGCTTCGCGTGAACGCAAGTTCCATTCCCGCCATGGTGCTATAACTTTTAATTGCGGAGCTAATGCCGTATACGTTGTTTCAAAACGGACTTGATCATTACCTTTACCCGTCGCACCATGACATAGCGCATCTGCACCGACTTCTAAAGCATATTCAACTTGTGCTTTTGCAATGATCGGTCTAGCCATAGAGGTCCCAAGATAATAAGTTCCCTCATAAAGCGCACCTGTTTTAAGCACCGGATAAACATAATCTTTAACAAATTCTTCACGCAAATCAACAACTCGACAAGCCACCGCACCTGATGCTTTGGCTTTTTTCTCTACATCAATTAATTCATTTTGATCTTGACCAACGTTAGCTACAAAAGCATATACCTCGCAACCTGAATAATTTTCTTTTAACCATGGGATAATAGCTGATGTATCTAAACCACCTGAATAAGCTAAAACAACTTTTTTAATTCCACTTTGTTTCATGTTATACCCTTTATGAATTTATATGCACTTGGCGATCTTATTTAGTTATGTAAAATCGCATTGAAATTTCACTTATTTGACCAAGCTTACCGCTCAGATGTTACTTCCTTTATATCTAAACTTAAAAAGTACTAATGTTTAAATACTCTATGACAGCACATTTAAACTTTAAGTGTTGTACCAATTGATTTACCATTAAATAAATCAATTAATTGATTACTTTCTTTCCAACTGGTAATGTGAATAGGTTTACCTAACATTGTTGCAGCCTCAAATACTGATTGCACTTTAACGACCATTCCACCTCGAATTACACCTTGATCAATTAACTTATTAGCTTGTTCATACGTTAATACATCTATACGTTGATTATTTTCATCTAAAACACCGTCAACATCCGCAAGCAATACTAAATCAGCATTTACCGTTTTGGCGATCGCTACAGCTGCATGATCAGCATTAACATTCATTAAATGCCCTTCAGCTGTAATGCCAATTGAGCTAATAATTGGTAAATATTCTTGTGAAAGTAATAAATTAAGTAACGTAGGATCACCCGCTGTGGCATCGCCAACGCAACCTAATTCAGGTGATAACTGTTTTACTGTCACACTGTTACCATCAGCTAAAGATATTCCAATACCTAGTAAATGATGTTTATATGCCTGAGCAAGTAATGCTTTATTTGCACTACCGGATAATGCACCCACAATGACATCAATTTGATCGCTCGGTGTAACTCTTAAACCATTACGACGTACAACGGGTAAGGCTAACCTATTCATCAAGTCATCGACTAAACACCCACCACCATGAACAATAATTAATGGTCGATGTTGTTGCGCCTTATAGGTACTTATTACAGCAAATAAATCTTCTAAAGCTTGCTTATTATCAAGTATGACACCACCTAATTTTATGACCAAGGGATTCATAATTTACACCTTATGTTAAATCAATGACGTCGTTTCATTAAATCCAAAACGAATATTCATGCACTGCATCGCTTGAGCCGCAGCTCCTTTTAATAAATTATCCTCAACTGAAATCATAATTAAATGATCGTCCTTGAGTACAAAACCAATATCACAATATGGCAAACCTTCGACTGATTTTAAAGAAGGCCAATCTTTTTGATAAATACGAACTAGCGGTTTATTCTTATAATATTTATTTAACGCATTCAAGATATCATCGGCAATAACACCTTGCTTAACTCGACAAGTTATCGTGGCATGAATACCTCGTTTAAAGTTACCCAAATGAGGAGTAAAAATGACTTGCTGATCTAAATGGTAGGCGATTTCAGGTTGATGACGATGTGCAAATAAACTATAAGCATGAATGCTGACTTCACAAAAATGGTTTTTTAAAGACGCTTTTCGCCCGGCACCACTAACACCACTAATTGCATTAATTACCGGCCAATAAGCAGGATCTAATAAACCTTCAGTAATCATAGGTTTTAATGGTAATTGGGCTGCTGTAGGATAACAGCCAGGTACAGCAATTAATTGCGCATTTTTGATAGCATTATCATTCCATTCTGCCAAGCCATAGACTGCTTTATCTAACCAATGTTTATATTGGTGAGTAAATCCATAATATTGTGTATAAAAATCAGCCAGATTCACGCGGAAGGCACCTGACAAATCAAAGACAATACATCCTTTATCTAGGAAATAAGGTGCTAAATCATGACTTACCACATGCTCAGTAGCTAAAAACACAATATCAACATTCTCAATTATTGAAGAGTAATCACTCGTCGCTATTAAAGGAAGATCAACGACCCCTTTAAGCTGAGGATATAGATCATAATCCGAAATCAATTTCCCCGCATCAAGGCTATTTCCCGAAACTGTTAATGCTGCTATTTCAACCTGAGGATGCTTACTTAAATAATAAGCAAGCTGGGCACCTGCATAACCACTAGCTCCAACAATTAATGCCTTTAACATCTTTATCCTTATTATTTTTAGCTATTTAATGAACACTAGAATAATCGATTTTATTCATCATTTCAACATTAAAGTGAATTATTATGCATTTATAATGAATTTTTATTTATTAATGAATATTAAGAATTAAATTATTTTGAATAGAATCCTAATAATTAAGGTTAAGACATATTTTGCTTTATAAGGTTATTAATATAAGAATGATCATGAGTTTCTTGAGTAAAGCATCATAACTACAAATATTGTTTGTTATAGAATAGCGAATTTGTTGTTGCTCATTGGCTTCACCACTTAACCGCATTCCCTGCCAACTAAAATCGGTGCCTGTTGTGGTATATCGCTGACTATATTTATCATAATGCTCCGTCGTCTTATTAATTCGTCGACCCAGCGCATCATATTGGTATCGGGTGATTGAGCGGTGTTGTAAACTCTCAACCCTCGCTTCTATAAGTTGATGTTCATGGTTATAACTGAACCACTGCGTGATGTTTTCAGCCGGTCGTTGCCGTTTAATCAGTCGACCAAAACCATCATAATCGTAGTGATAACCATTGTATTGTCGCAACTGATTCGCCCGGCATACGTCACCTTGCTCATTGAATAAATTACCTGCCGGGTCATATACAAAATGCTGCTGGTCTGTATATTCACGCTGCATCACCACTTGTTGCGCTGCATCATACTCATAACGTTGACTGTAACGAGCTCTACTATCTAGCGTTTGTGCTGGATAGTTACCGTAACCGTTAACTTGTTGTATTAAATTCCCCACTTTGTCATAGTCAAAGCGTTTGTCTATCAGCGGTAATGCATGACTACCTAAATCATTAAATGCCGTGCGTTTACTAGTCATTTGCCCCAAAGCATCAAACGTGATGCGCTGGGTCAGTTTACCTTGTCGACGACTAATCTCACGATGTAACCGGTCTCGCTCATACTCTGCAATATCATACATGGCTGTCGGCGTCTTAAAGTTCAATTGACTTAAGTGACCCGAGCCATAATAGAGGTATCCTAACTGATTACCATCCGGTAAAGTGTGATTGATGACATTACCTAATGCATCATAGCTGTATTGGTGTAAACCTTCATGATTTTGTTCTGCGATGAGTAATCCTAATTCGTCAGTAGTGAAGCTTAGAGTCTGTTGTTTATCGGCACTGACCGTTTGCCCCGCTAATTGTGCAGTAGCCCAATCGTATAATTCACTGCGTGTTAGCGTGGCTTGGTTCGGTTGATAGTGATATTCAGTGACATAATCTGGACTACGACGACGAGTTAGTCGTCCTATACTGTCATACTGGTAATCATAGATAATTGGATTAAAGTGTGATTCCTGATGGTTTTCAGACTCAAAATGCAGATTGTGTGGATAATGATATTGGCGAATTACCCGTCCTAATCGGTCATAATCATAACATTTACGTTGTCCGGTTAAGTCAGTTGAACTGATTAACTGATGATTGATATCATAACTAAAACGGTATGCTTCATCCTTCTCATTGTACAGTGCCACCAAACGCCCAAATCCGTCATAGTGGTAGCGAAGGCGTTTATTGTCAGGGGATAATCTTTCTTGTAACTGTCCGCGTCCGTTATAATGATACCTAGTCACCGTGCCATCAAAATCGTGTACTGCTTTCACTAAGCCAGCTTGATTATAAATGTACTGTTGACAACTACCATCCACCCGCTCAATCATGGTGAGACGATTGACGGTTGGTCATTGTGATTATCCAGTGCATCCACTTCTTCAATAGGGGTACAATATTTGCGCTAACACCGTTTTAAAAAGTAAAAGTTAATCACAATGTACTTTGATAATCTATAATCTGACTTTGGAAACTACTCCATTTTTAACTTGGTTTTTTATGAGGCAGTTAAATATTTATAAAATAAAATAAGATCACCATCAGGATTATTTTTCGCTAAAAAAGAATTATATTTTTCATCCAATTCAATAATTCGGTTTTGCTTTTTCAAAAGGTACAGAGCGGGATAGTATGTATTATCAATAATCCATTGTTCTGGATTAGATTGAATATTTGAAAACCATTTTTCTGCAAATAAAACACTTTGCACTAGTTGCGCTTTCCAATTAGGGATTTCATTAATATCATTAAAGGCTGTAACCCAAATAGAAAATCGATCATTAAAATCAGTCAAAGATTCATTTTCCTCTTTAAAATAACGCCAATCTGTTAACATCCTTAAGCAAAAATTACTAACCCTTGATTTTATTATTTTTTCTATTAAATTTTTATCGAAATTTTCTGGATGAATATAATTCTCATCTAACCATACTTTTTCAAGAACTTTATTAACTTCTTTCATAAATGGTTTATTCAATAAATTTAGGAGTAAATGTAGTGAAAAATAGCCCTTCCTTTTCGAAAGACGTATTTCATATTGATATATATTTTTAGTGTTACTATCATGAAATTCAAATATATTTTTCTTTTGCACAAATCCTTTTTGTTCAAACAAGGGCCCAATTACTTTAGCTATATCTAATATAACTTCATCTTTTGTTGTCTTATTCATTTTCATAACTTCCATAATGGTACTTGTGTTTCACTGTTGATGATACCAGTTGTTTTCGTAGTAGAAAGAGACGTGCCATCAATTTTAGTTGGCGCCTTCTTCCAAAATTCACCCTTTCCAAATCGAATAGTAAATATGATTACCCAGCGCATCCACTTCTTCAATAGTGGTCATAATATTTGTGCTAACACCGGTTTAAAAAGTAAAAGTTAATCACAAAGTACTTTGATAATCTATCATCTGGAAGCTACTCCATTTTTAACTTGGTTTTTATGAGGTAGTTAAATATTTATAAAATAAAATAAGTTCATCATCAGAGCTATTTTTCGCTAACAAATAACTATATTTTTCATTTAATTTGATAATTCTGTTTTGTTTTTTCAAAAGGTATAAAGCAGGATAATATGTTTTATTAATAATCCATTGTTCCGGATTAGATTGAATATCCAAAACCCATTTTTCAGTAAATAAAACACTTTGCACTAGTTGCGCTTTCCAATTAGGGATTTCATTAATATCATCAAAGACACACATCCAAATAGAAAATCGATCCCTAAAGTCAGACAAAGATTCATTTTCCTCTTTAAAACCGCGCCAATCAGCTAACATTCCTAATCTAAAATTGCTAAGCCTTGATTTTATTGCACTTTTTTTTGATTTATCGTCCCAACCTTCAAGATAATCATAATCTTTATCTAATAATACCTTTTTAAGTACTTCATTTACTTCTTTCATAAATGGTTTATTAAATAAATTTAGGTGTAAATGTAGTGAAAAATAGCCCTTCCTTTTCGAAAGACATATTTCATATTGATATATATTGTTAGTGTTACTATCATGAAATTCAAATTTGTTTTTCTTTTGCACAAATCCTTTTTTTTCAAACAAAGGCCCAATTACTTTAGCCATATCTAATATAACTTCATCTTTTGTTATTTTAACCATTCTGCTAATTCCTCTGGTGATACTTCTATTACTTTAGTGTTGATACCTTTTGTACCTTTATTAGCAAGTGTCTTTCCATATATATCATATGGCGCATTTTTGCCAAATATTACGTTATTTTCGCCAATTTTGCCCCTTTTAATTGCTTTATCTTTTGCCTTTTGAAGCGCTGATCTCGTAGCACCATTATATTTAACCTCGATAGCTGTTATTTTCCCTGTATTTAAATCTTGAACAAGAATATCAATATATCGCCCTCTACCTAGACCCGGAGTTTTTACATAAACTTGAGTATCCAAAACTTGAATATTAGATTTTTTACCTAGTTTTTCTGCAATATATTTTTCAGCGTTTTTCCCATTAATCCTATTATCAGCTAATTGCTCTGGGCTACACTTCAATCCCCACGGGTCAATCCAAGAGAGTGTATTAGGCGCATATTGGTATAGATTAATCCCGCCTGCCAGACCTATCGGGTCTTGTTGGGTAAATCGTCCGCAGTTGGGATCATAATAACGCAATGTGTTGTAATGTAAACCCGTTTCTTGGTCATAATATTGCCCCGCAAAACGCAAGTTTTGCTCTGTCTTATCTGAACTATACCACCGGTCTCGATTGCGTTGGTGTTTCAATTGCCCAAATAACGTATATTCCCCTAACCAAATTATTTCACCTTCCTCATTAGTTAGCTCCGTCGGTAAGCTGTTAGCTAACGTATGAAAATACTCAATCTGGTAGTGAACATCTGATGTCTTAGGGTGACGGTCACTTATCGCTCTGGCAATTGGCTCATAATCTTGTCCATTATAAAGATAGCGAATTTGTTGTTGCTCATTGGCTTCACCACTTAACCGCATTCCCTGCCAACTAAAATCGGTGCCTGTTGTGGTATACCGCTGACTATATTTATCGTAATGCTCCGTCGTCTTATTAATTCGTCGACCTAGCGCATCATATTGGTAGCGGGTGATTGAGCGGTGTTGTAAACTCTCAACCCTCGCTTCTATAAGTTGATGTTCATGATTATAACTGAACCACTGCGTGATATTTTCAGCCGGTCGTTGCCGTTTAATCAGTCGACCAAAACCATCATAATCGTAGTGGTAACCATTGTATTGTCGCAACTGATTCGCCCGGCACACGTCACCTTGCTCATTGAATAAATTACCTGCCGGGTCATATACAAAATGCTGCTGGTCTGTATATTCACGCTGCATCACCACCTGTTGTGCTGCATCATACTCATAACGTTGACTGTAACGGGCTCTGCTATCTAGCGTCTGTGCCGGATAGTTACCGTAACCGTTAACTTGTTGTATTAAATTTCCCACTTTGTCATAGTCAAAGCGTTTGTCTATTAGCGGTAATGCATGACTACCTAAATCATTAAATGCCGTGCGTTTATTGGTCATTCGTCCCAAAGCATCAAACGTGATGCGCTGGGTCAGTTTACCTTGTCGACGACTAATCTCACGATGTAACCGGTCTCGCTCATACTCTGCAATATCATATATGGCTGTCGGCGTCTTAAAGTTCAATTGACTTAAGTGACCCGAGCCATAATACAGGTATCCTAACTGATTACCATCTGGTAAAGTGTGATTGATTACATTACCTAATGCATCATAGCTGTATTGGTGTAAACCTTCATGATTTTGTTCTGCGATGAGTAACCCTAATTCATCAGTAGTAAAGCTTAGGGTCTGTTGTTTATCGGCACTGACCGTTTGCCCCGCTAATTGTGCAGTAGCCCAATCGTATAATTCACTGCGTGTTAGTGTGGTCTGGTTCGGTTGATAGTGATATTCAGTGACATAATCTGGACTACGACGGCGAGTTAGTCGTCCTATACTGTCATACTGGTAATCATAGATAATTGGATTAAGGTGTGATTCCTGATGGTATTCAGACTCAAAAGGCAGATTGTGTGGATAATGATATTGGCGAATTACCCGTCCTAATCGGTCATAATCATAACATTTACGTTGTCCCGTTAAGTCAGTTGAACTGATTAACTGATGATTGATATCATAACTAAAACGGTATGCTTCATCCTTCTCATTGTACAGTGCCACCAAACGCCCAAATCCGTCATAGTGGTAGCGAAGGCGTTTATTGTCAGGGGATAATCTTTCTTGTAACTGTCCACGTCCGTTATGATGATACCTAGTCACCGTGCCATCAAAATCGTGTACCGCTTTCACTAAGCCAGCTTGATTATAAATGTACTGTTGACAACTACCATCCACCCGCTCAATCATGGTGAGAAGATTAGCGACTGATAAGTGTGGCTATCCAGTGCATCCACTTCTTCAATAGGGTTACAATATTTGCGCTAACACCAGTTTAAAAAGTGAAAGTTAATCATAAAGTACTTTGATAATTTATCATCTGGAAACTATTCCATTTTTAGCTTAATTTTCATGAGGCAGTTAAATACTTATAAAAGAAAATAAGCTCATTATTAGATTTATATAGTGTTAAAGAATAATTATATTTTTCATTTAACTCAATAATTCGGTTTTGTTTTTTCAAAAGGTACAAAGCTTGGTATATTGTATGGTCAATTATCCATTGTTCCGGATTAGATTGAATATCCGAAACCCATTTTTCAGTAAATAAAACACTTTGCACTAGTTGCGCTTTCCAATTAGGAATTTCATTGATATCATCAAAAACAGAAAACCAAATAGAAAATCGATCATTAAAGTCAGACAAAGGTTCTTTTTCCTCTTTGAAATTACGCCAATCAGTTACCATTCCTAAATTATAATCGCTAAGTCTTATCTTCATTGCGTATTTTATCATTTCATCACTACGGCCATCTAGACGAATAAAATCCTCATCTAACCATACTTTTTTAGCTACTTTATTCACTTCTTTCATAAATGGTTTATTCAATAATTTTAGGCGTAAATGTAGTGAAAAATAGCCCTTCCTTTTCGAAAGAAGTATTTCATATTGATATATATTGTTAGTGTTACTATCATGAAATTCAAATATGTTTTTCTTTTGCACAAAACCTTTTTGTTCAAACAAAGGACCAATTACTTTAGCTATATCTAATATAACTTCATCTCTTGTTATCTTAACCATTCTGATAATTCCTCTGATGATAATTTTATTACTTTAACGGTGATACTCTCTATTTTTTTACCACCAAGTAAAGTTCCATTTTTATCTGGTGGCGCATTTTCCCAAATATACCTTTCCCTTTTTCCATTCCTATATCCTTTGCTTCTTAAGGTGGTGATCTCATAGCGCCATTATATTTATCCTTGATAGCTGTTAATTCTCCTGTTTTCTTATTTTGAATAAGAATATCAATATACCTTCCACCTATAACTTCATCTTTTGTTGTCTTAACCATTTTGCTAATTCCTTTGGTGATACTTTTATTTCTTTAACGGTGATACTCTCTATTTTTGTGCTTCCAAGTGAAATTCCATTTTTATCTGGTGGCGCATTTTTCCCAAATATGCCTTTTCCATTTTGCATTCCTTTATCCTTTGCTATTTGAGACGGTGATCTCATAGCGCCATTATATTTAACCTCGATAGCTGTTAATTCTCCTGTTTTCTTATTTTGAGTAAGAATATCAATATACCTTCCACCTGGACCTTCTCCTTCTACTTTTACATAAACTTGACGACCTAAAACTTCAACATCAGGATCCTGTAATTGTTTCCAGTAAATATAATCTTCAGCTTTTTTTCCATTACTCCTATTTTTGGCTAATTGCTCTGGGCTACACTTCAATCCCCACGGGTCAATCCAAGAGAGTGTATTAGGCGCATATTGGTATAGATTAATCCCGCCCGCCAGACCTATCGGGTCTTGTTGGGTAAATCGTCCGCAGTTGGGGTCATAATAACGCAATGTGTTGTAATGTAAACCCGTTTCTTGGTCATAATATTGCCCCGCAAAACGCAAGTTTTGCTCTGTCTTATCCGGATTATACCACCGGTCTCGATTGCGTTGGTGTTTCAATTGCCCAAATAACGTATATTCCCCTAACCAAATTATTTCACCTTCCTCATTGGTTAGCTCCGTCGGTAAGCTGTTAGCTAACGTATGAAAATACTCAATCTGGTAGTCAACATCTGATGTCTTAGGGTGACGGTCACTTATCACCCTAGCAATTGGCTCATAATCTTGTCCGTTATAAAGATAGCGAATTTGTTGTTGCTCATTGGCTTCACCACTTAACCGCATTCCCTGCCAACTAAAATCGGTGCCTGTTGTGGTATATCGCTGACTATATTTATCGTAATGCTCCGTTGTCTTATTAATTCGTCGACTCAGCGCATCATATTGGTATCGGGTGATTGAGCGATGTTGTAAACTCTCAACCCTCGCTTCTATAAGTTGATGTTCATGGTTATAACTGAACCACTGCGTGATGTTTTCAGCTGGTCGTTGCCGTTTAATCAGTCGACCAAAACCATCATAATCGTAGTGGTAACCATTGTATTGTCGCAACTGATTCGCCCGGCACACATCACCTTGCTCATTGAATAAATTACCTGCCGGGTCATACACAAAATGCTGCTGGTTTGTATATTCACGCTGCATCACCACCTGTTGTGCTGCATCATACTCATAACGTTGACTGTAACGGGCTCTGCTATCTAGCGTCTGTGCCGGATAGTTACCGTAACCGTTAACTTGTTGTATTAAATTTCCCACTTTGTCATAGTCAAAGCGTTTGTCTATTAGCGGTAATGCATGACTACCTAAATCATTAAATGCCGTGCGTTTACTGGTCATTTGCCCCAAAGCATCAAACGTGATGAGCTGGGTCAGTTTACCTTGTCGACGACTAATCTCACGATGTAACCGGTCTCGCTCATACTCTGCAATATCATACATGGCTGTCGGCGTCTTAAAGTTCAATTGACTTAAATGACCCGAGCCATAATACAGGTATCCTAACTGATTACCATCCGGTAAAGTGTGATTGATTACATTACCTAATGCATCATAGCTGTATTGGTGTAAACCTTCATGATTTTGTTCTGCAATGAGTAATCCTAATTCGTCAGTGGTGAAGCTTAAGGTCTGCTGTTTATCGGCACTGACCGTTTGCCCCGCCAATTGTGCAGTAGCCCAATCGTATAATTCACTGCGTGTTAGCGTGGTCTGGTTCGGTTGATAGTGATATTCAGTGACATAATCTGGACTACGACGACGAGTTAGTCGTCCTATACTGTCATACTGGTAATCATAGATAATTGGATTAAGGTGTGATTCTTGATGGTATTCAGACTCAAAATGCAGATTGTGTGGATAATGATATTGGCGAATTACCCGTCCTAATCGGTCATAATCATAACATTTACGTTGTCCGGTTAAGTCAGTTGAACTGATTAACTGATGATTGATATCATAACTAAAACGGTATGCTTCATCCTTCTCATTGTACAGTGCCACCAAACGCCCAAATCCGTCATAATGGTAGCGAAGGCGTTTATTGTCAGGCGATAATCTTTCTTGTAACTGTCCGCGTCCGTTATAATGATACCTAGTCACCGTGCCATCAAAATCGTGTACCGCTTTCACTAAGCCAGCTTGATTATAAATGTACTGTTGACAACTACCATCCACCCGCTCAATCATGGTAAGTCGATTGGCCACTGAATAGTGGTAATGCGTATTCTCACCTTGTGCATTTTGCTCTAATCTCGTGCGTCCCCATTCATCATAATACCAATAATGGCTGTAACCCGAGCAGTCAACAAATCGCTTAAGCTGACCACTTGCTGTATAGTCATAGTAAGTATGATTACCCAGTGCATCCACTTCTTCAATAGGGTCGCCCCATTCATTGTAACGGTAACACGTTTTCCCTCCTTTCGGGTCGGTAAACGTAATCAGGTCACCGGTGTCATTGTACTCATAACTAACATATGCTCCATTAGGATAACGACGATTTAATGGAACAAAAAAATCAGTATCCCATGAGGTACCCGTTTCTTCACCCAACGGATTAACCACTACCTCTAAGTTACCGTACTCATCATAACTAAAGTGGTATTGTCCCCCTTCAGCATCTGTGATGCCAGTCAGCGCTGATTTATCATTCCAAGTAAATTGCCAGTGACTGCCATCGACATCAGTAAACGCGGTAATTTGACCCAACTCATCCCACTGCCGGTAAGATATTCCCAACCCTTCCTGATGTAAAATCAATGTTTGGGCAGCTAAATCGTATTCAAAACGACAATACTCTTGTCGTGCATTATTTATTTTATCTGTATCTGTATCGGTCTGGTCACTTTCGTCGGTTAACCATTGCTCTGATACAGTCCAACGAACGCCACCATCATGGTCAGGCACCGATTGCCGTTGCCAACGATAATGTGAGGTTAACCCGCTAGCATAACGGTGTGCACTCATCAGTCCACTTTGTTCATCATAACAAAACGTTCGTAAGCAATAATCTTGTGCATCATAAACAGCGATTAACTGCTCGGCATCGTTATAAACATAACGAACCAGTAATCGCTCATGCTCTTTGTTTTCAGTGCTTTGTTGGTAAACAGCGTGTAATCGATAGGTGACTTTGTCTTGTGTCGATAGTGGGGCAGTGACCTGCGTGTGTTCCGGTGCCTGATAACTTAGTCGAATGCACATATCATGATTATCATCATGAATATGCGTTAAACACCCTTGTGCATCATAAACGTAACTTAAACTGTTTTCATGGCGGTCTTGCTTCTTATACAGACGTAAATGGTTTGGTTGATGAGGGTCGGCCTCAAAAATAAAATAATCACCCTCCGTCGTCTCCAGCATAAAGATATTTTGCAAGCTACGATATAACCGAAAACCTTCATCAACATAAAAAGCATATTGCCCTAATTCAAGATGACCTAATCCTAACTCCCGACCAGAATAGTCAGTATAGATAATATTATCAAGCTCTGCATCTTGAGGGTTTGGCTCTATACGGAGTGTTATCTCAAAGGGTAATGTCCAACCCACGCCTAACACACCACTGCGATGATTACGACTGTGATATAAACGTTGCCAGAATAACGGTATTCGTCCCGCTAACTCAAAATCACAGTCTTCCGCTCCCGCAAGAAGCTTGGCTCCCGTCGTAAAATGAACCGGATGTTGGCTTGAAGTCGCTCGATTAACAGCCTCACCAACAACTCCACCGACAACTGAGCCAATTGCTGTGCCAAGGGCTTCAGAGGCTAGCGCACAACCAATACATTTTATTGATTGACGTATACCGTTTTTCAATAAACCAACTAATAATCCACCTACAATCTCCCCGGCTAAACTTGCAAACGGATTTTTACCACTTTTAATATCTCGTACAACAACACTTTCACCACCGATCTTCACCAATCGATCGGATTGCTTATGACTGATTTTTGCTTCACAAGTACTGCGGTCACCATTACGACAAGCCGGTTGGCTATTAATAAAGACTGATCTGGAGCCTTCCGCCAGATAAAGGTCACCACCAAAATAATGCCACTTTTCGCAGGTGATTTTATCCATATCCGCCGGTGTCGTTCCTGGCATCGCTGATGCAACAGTCGGTGCTAATATATTATCGGCAACACTAGCAAAAAACCCTTTAGGCGGAGGGGGAGGCGGGGCATCCTCTGCGGGTGGTGGTGGGGCTGGTTGAGGCTCGGCTTTATTATCACCTGCTATTAAATTTTTGGCAGCCTTGGCTGCAACTAAAGGAAAAGAAACAACTTTCAGCATGCGCTCCGCAATTTCCTCTGCCTTATTTAGGTAGGGATTTTTTGGCTCACTATCATCTTGCGCTTGTGCATAATTCTCTGCGGCTAACTTTTCCAGCGGTGGTTTCCCGGCTGCCCGGGCAGCTTCCATCCCTTTTATTTTGACATTTGGGGAGCCTTCAATAATCGTGCCATCAAGATTCTTCCCCCCAAAAAACTCCCCAATGGCATCACTGACATTATCAATGACATCACCAATCACAAATCCCGCAGCAAGACCTACGCCTACCGACAATGCTAAAGCCGCCCCGCCTGTCAGACCAGTAGCTGCCACCGCAGCCACACCAATGGCGGCATAAATCGCCCCTTTAACGACGCCACTAATAAAATCAGCAAGCAATGATGGGTGCTCTAATTTATCCCCTAACTTAGCCGCCAGACAATCGCCCATCTTTCTCCTCCTTTGTCAACTAAGCTGGAATAAATGAGTCTTTAATCGCTTGCCAGCATTGATTATCTGCCTCTGTCAATGGTCTGGGTTGCGAATAGGTCAGCACTAACAGGTGTGATGAGTCGGGGCGCACCGTTGTCAGTAAAAACTGATATAACACAACCCCTTTATTTTCAAACTGTATCTGTACCTGTTTAGCCTCAATCGCCTTTTCACCTCCCAAGGTTGTCATCACTCGGTCTCCCACTATTAAGTGACGCATCTCTTTTTTTAACAAGGCAATTTGTTGCTTAAAATAACTGTCCTCTGTTTGTTGCGCTTTTAATATCGTACGAGTAATAATAAGATTAGCTTGCTTATGTGGTAGTTTTAATATTTGAACCGAGTCATCCTGATAAGCCTCCGGCAATATCAGTTGCCCCTCATTAAATTGATAGGTGTATAGTTGTGCCTGCTGATTCATTATTATTATCCTTATTAGTTTGCACCTGCTGAGTATCTTTCTTTTTATTTATTCTGCTTTTTTTCTATTTATTCTTAATTCTTCTTAATTCTTGATAGTTACTCTTACCGCTCTTTATTGTTCAAGTTATCCCTTTATTTTATTGGTCTAACCTTATCCTAACTTTGGTTGGCAATTGACTCTGACGTAGATTGTAATCGCTTTAACTTTAACGCTTTATCCGTTAGTACGTGATACTCTAGAACTTTAGAACGTTATCGTTTTATACCTCATACACTTTAACGTCTCACTTTTCACATTAATTACCGCCCTCACTTTAATTACCGTTAACTATTTAGGGAATGTGCTTTCAAGACTCGCCTCAATATTTGCAGCAACCTCTTCTTCGGTAACTTCGGCTTGTGCTCCATCACCATTAATTTCAACAATGGATTGCCCAATTACATCACCTCTATTTTTGGCAAAAATATGAAAATTATTACAATGCAGTTTAATATTGCCACCACTGTCCATTTCAATCACCGATTGTCCACAGTCAAGCCGGATAGCAGTCGCTGACGATATGTAAACCACATCTTTAACCTGAATATCACATGCCCCTCCCACTAAGGTCTTAGAATCACCCTGAACAGAGAGGATACGATTGGCTAAAATGGTTGAATCCTGATTTTCTCCTACCTCAATAATGCGATTTTCACCAACAGTCATAATTTGATTCGCCGCCACATTCTCAGTATGGTTTGCCATTACCACCGTTGAGCGGTCATTAAGCACAACCGTGTTCATGTCTTTTTGCGCATGCATAAATAATTCTTGTTTGCCATTCTCATCTTCAAAACGTAATTCATTAAATCCTTCACCTTTGTGTGTTTTCGATTTAATAGACATTTGCGTTTTAGCGGAAGGTAAATCCAGAGGTGGGCGATTATTACCATTGTAAGTGGTGCCCATAATAATCGGTCGGTCAATATCCCCATTGATATAACCTACCAAGACTTCCTGACCAATACGCGGAATCGACAGGAAACCAAAACCATCACCGTTCCAGTTTTGTAATACCCGTACCCAACAAGAGGCCCGTTCATCCGCTGCATCATAACGATTCCAGTGAAAATGGATTTTCACTGCACCATGTTCATTTACATGGATTTCTTCACCCGCCGGTCCAACAACCACCGCAACTTCATCACCGTCAGCTTGTGGTTTGTGAATAAACGGTGGGCGCCAGTCATTCTTGCCGGGAATAAAGGTAAATTCATTGGTTAATGTCGCCGGACGGTCATCACTCTCATTATCCAGCGACTGCGGTAAATAACCATGATGGGTAATGGTGACAATCTGCCATGATTGATTCATTGACTGGGATGGATGTTCGCTAATGCTGAAAATCTTTCCCGGCATTAATTGAAAATAATTACTTGCCGCCTGACCCTGCTCACTGTCAGATTGTAATGCTTGTAAACGATATTGACTTAGCTGCTGCGCCATCTGTTCATCATCGTAACGTCCGTAACTGTCAAAAATTTCAAAGCTAGGTAACGGTTTATCTGTCTTACTCTTCGCATCCATCATCACATCAGGATGACTGTAACGATAATCCTTAGTTTTAGCTTCCGTCGGGCGCATAGCACAACCAAATTTTAAAGCGCTAATCGTCGGCAGAAAGGTGGCAATTTGCGGGTGAGGGTTATAGATAAGTGATAATCCTCCCGTCATCCCTAAATGACTATCGCTGTAAAATAATTGATTTTCCTCAAACCAAAACGCTATCCCTTCTTCAGCTGCCAGCCGAGCAATAAATTGAAAATAGGATTCACGTTTCATCGTCGTGTATTCCCTGACCGGGTGAGGGTCCATCAATTGTTTATCAACAACAATATTATAATCTTGAAGAATTTCATCAATAATGTCGGGAACACTCTTAAAGTGGTAAATTCGGCTGTCTTTTGTCAGCGTTAATTGCCATAGTGCCGGGCGCGCTGTAATAGTGTAAAAGGTACGTTTAAATCCGCTGTCGCCTCGCTCTGCCTTCTCTACCAGTGCATTAACCGTCCGTTCAACTTGACCATTGCTGTACACCACCAGTTGCACTTTCTGAAGTAATTGCGCCTGTAAATCAATATTGCTATCTTTACTCGACAAGGTTAAGCTTAACGTGAATAATGTTGACAATCCTTCCTGTAGGGTAAACTCAACTACATCAAATGTATCTTTGGGTAAATCACCAATTGTTACAGAAAAATATAACCCAGTTTTCATGAAGCCGTCCTTATTCTTATTATCATTGTGCTTGATAAGCTAAGTTTGGATGAATAAATAAACAATCAATCAATCTAAATATTCAATACTGCTTTATTAAAATCTATCGTCTGCTAGCGATGCAGACACACATTGCGTTATTGTTTTTAAATGAATAAACGCAATGTTTATAACGATAAATACTATAAAACTATAAATACGATAAAAATAGATATTTGCGCCTCTATTTACATGCATTAATTAACCTAAATAAATTATCGTTATAATATATAAAATGGTACAAAATAAAAACAAAAATATTGATTATTTTTGGAGTGATGAGGTAAAAATAAGACATGAAATAAGAAGATAACATTATAACTATTTGAATTTAAATTATTTATAATGAAAACTCAAACTATAAAAATAACAAATTTAGCGATGTTTTATTTATAATATTAAGAATAATTATTAATAATGGAACTTGAAAATTATTAAATTTATTAAAAAAATCCAGCATTGAAAAATATAAGAAGCGACTATGCCAATATAGTCGCTTATCAAGTTATTTAAAGAGGTTTACGCCAGTCATCAGCACCCGAAGTACCAGCAACTGTATGTTCCCAATTGATTTTACGATACGCAAGATAAATATCAATTAATTGTGTAAAGTTTGACATCGCTGGATCTTGGCTATTTGGCATATTAAGATCAATATTTACAATAGTTGCATCAACCAACGAAGTAGTGAAATAATGCTCTTGTTTACCATCAGCTGAGGTACGATACCATCTGAGCGTCACATCCGTTAAACTCTCACCTGAAGCTAATGCATTATATAATAATGGTACGGCTTTATTTAATGCAACGGTTAAAATCAACGGTTTATGTTGTCGCTGTCCTGAAGGTTGACCTGATTGAGGATCAGTTGGGACAAGAATTTCATGTCGCACAGCTTGAACAATCATCTCATCTTCATGACCTTCAACAAAACTCTGTCCTACTGATTCTAGAGTATAAGCACCTTCAGTGATATTTCCTTGAGTTTTTCCTTTGATGGCAACAAAACACGGTGTAGGCATAACATTCTCCTTATATTTATTATTCATTTTGATTAAATAACTACAACTAAACTATGTACATCTACAGCAGACAACAATTACTTTGGTAAAATTTATAATATTCATTTCAAAACAATTCAGATCAACTTGTCTGAATAATATTATAAAAAAATTGCCTAAATAGATTAAAACGGAGAGTTACTGAATTACACTATTTCGGTAACCAAAATAATTTAACCTAAATTATATAAAATTCTTAACAAAATGCAAAAATTAATTTATTATAATTTGAAACGTTCCAAAATAATATTATGTTAAATTTTCATTAATATATTGCTTTTAATGAATAAAATCACATTTAAATAAAAAATCTCACTAATATTAGAATTTCCAGTAAATTTTTATAATAGTGAACTAGTTAGCAATGCTGTTAATAATTAAAGGACTCATCTATGGCGAATAAAGAAGGCAGTGTAGCACCTAAAGAACGTATCAATATTAAATATACAACTGAAACAAATGGGCAAGTTGCTGAGAAAGAATTACCATTACACATGTTAGTTACTGGTGATTTTCTCGGCAAAACTCAAGATATTCCCATTGAAGAACGTAAGCCTATCTCAGTTGATAAAAATAACTTCAACGCTGTTATGTCTAACGCAGGAATTGAACTTGAATTTGCTGTTCCAAATCGTTTAGAAGAAGATAGCAAAACAGACATTCCAGTAAAAATAAAAGTTGAATCACTTAATGACCTCTCTCCCGATAATATTGCTAAAAATATCCCCGAGTTGAACAAACTATTGGCTTTACGCGAATCACTCGTGGCATTAAAAGGACCGCTAGGTAATAAACCGGCTTTCCGTGCTCAATTAGAAGCACTTATTGGTGATGAAACAAGTCGTGAACAATTACTTAAAGAGCTCAATATGCTCGCTGTCGAAAATGATAATAAGTAATAAAAAGGCTTTATTTCAAAAATTGATACCAACCCTTCTGTAGAGAGGGTCATTTATAGGGAGTATTAAAGATGTCTAAAGTAGCAACGAGTAATTCAGTAGAATCACAGGAATTTACTTCCGGTAGTCTTCTTGATCAAATTGCTTTACAAACAAGTTATTCTCCAACAGACGAAAGTTACGATATTGCCAAGCAAGGTATTGTCGCTTTAATATCTAATTTACTAGATAGTGGTAACACCGAAGAAGCGATCAACAAACAACTTGTAGATCGAATGATTGCCGAACTAGACAAAAAAATGAGTTTGCAAATTGATGAAATTCTACACCATCCTGATTTACAAAAAATTGAATCTTCATGGCGCGGACTAAAATTACTAATTGATAGAACTGATTTTAGAGAAAATATCAAAATCAATATGCTTTATGTAACAAAAGAAGAATTACTAGAGGATTTTGAATTTGCTCCTGAAATTACTCAATCTGGATTCTATAAACATGTTTATTCAGATCAATATGGTCAGTTCGGTGGCGAACCAATCGGAGCTGTTATAGCCGATTATCAATTCAATGCCAGTGCCCCTGATATGAAATTATTACAGTATGTTGCGGCTGTTGGTAGCATGGCTCATACACCATTTTTATCTGCTGTATCACCTAAATTCTTCGGTATTGAAAGTTACACCGAATTAAGTACTATCAAAGAATTAAGTTCTATTTTTGAAGGTCCAGTTTATACAAAATGGCGTTCATTACGTGAACAAGAAGATTCACGCATGTTAGGGCTAACTACAGTTAGATATTTGGCGCGTTTACCTTATGATCCTGTTGATAATCCTATAAAAACATTTGGTTATCAAGAAGATGTTAGCCGAAATCATGAGCATTATCTATGGAGTAATTCGGTATACGCTTTAGCCACACGTTTGGCCAATAGTTTCGCAAAATATCGTTGGTGTCCTAACATCATTGGTCCACAAAGTGGTGGTGCTGTTGAAGATTTACCTGTTCATGTTTTCAATGCTATGGGAGAGCTACAGGTTAAAATTCCAACTGAAACACTGATTACTGACCGTCGTGAATTTGAGTTAGCTGAAGAAGGCTTTATAGCGTTAACTATGCGTAAAGGTTCAGATAATGCCGCATTCTTCTCAGCACAGTCAGTACAAAAACCGAAGACCTTCCCAAATACTGAAGAAGGGAAACGAGCTGAAACCAATCATAAATTAGGAACACAATTACCATATATTATGTTGGCTACGCGTGTTGCACATTATCTGAAAGTGATTCAACGTGAAGAAATTGGTTCTTATAAAGAATCTTCAGATATGGAACGTTTCTTAAATACTTGGTTAAAGCAATATGTATCTGACCAAGAAAATCCACCTGTTGATGTTCGTTGTCGTCGCCCATTCCGTGCAATTAGACTTGAAGTAACGGATATTCCAGGCGAACCAGGTTGGTCAAAAACCCGTTTGCATCTCCGTCCACATATGAAATTTATGGGATCTTATACTGATTTATCTTTAGTTGGTCGATTAGATAAGGAGTAATAAGTTATGGTCGCTCTGCATCATTGGGATAAAGAATATCATAAAGCTAGCCTATTTGAGCGTTTACAGAGCGATAGAACTTCCATTGCAAAAGGTAAAGTGGCACTTGTCTTGTCGATTAAAAAAAATTTACAACGCATCTTTAATGCTCGACCAGGTGAATGTCATGGAAGTAAAGAGTTAGGCATCATAGATATTAATGATGCCTTACTTGGTAGTGAAGAAATACAGAGTGCGATTTGTAGTTCTATTCAACGTTGTATTGAACGCTATGAACCGCGCATTAGTCATATAAGCGTAAGTATGCATCAAGATCCCATTACTTTTTACCACTATTTTTCTATTATCGCTTATATCAAACATATTAATGAAAATGACAAAATAGAAATAGATATTCACATAAATGATAATAAATTAAAAGTCGTATAAAAGTCAGATAAATCGAAGATTACAGATTAGGAAAAATAGGATGCAAGATAGTTTTATACGTAGTGAACGTCATTATCTCTATCAAGAAAGTAAAGAGTTTGTTGATGCTTTTCCACAAGTTTCTAGATACCTATCTGATCTTAGTGCTGATCCAGATATAAATAGAACCTTAGATGGTTTTACTTATTTATGTGCCTTACTTAATGCAAAATTAGAAAAAGAGTATCCACAATTAACGGCTGGGTTGATGAATATGCTATGGCCGAATTATTTACAACCCACCCCTAGCATGACGATGCTTCAGTTTAAGAATTCGACTAATCGTACTATTGATGTACCTGCTAGTGCGACAGTTTTAAGTCGAGAAAAACATGATGTCGACGTCCAATGTAAATTCACGTTAACTAGAGATATTCATGTTAGCCCTTTCAATATTACAAGCATCACGCAAAATATTAACAATCAAGAGATAGTTATTAATTTTGAAGCAACCGAGCCAGTATTTCTAACTAAAAATGAATTTAATGCATTACGGTTGTATTGTGGTTCAGATCTTCATTCTGGCTACTTAATATATCTTTGGTTAGCTGAATATCTGGAAGAGGCAACACTATTAGTTAATGATAGTGAATATACGTTAAGAGATCTCTCTTTTGAACCAATTGGTTTTAAAGATATTAATGCCATGTTCATTTATCCTAAAAATACATTTAGTGGCTATCGCTTGCTCCATGAGTATTTTTGCTATCCGGAAGGTTATCTGTTTTGTGATATTAATGGTATACCTGACTATTTCAATAAAATTAGCGCAAATAAATTTGCACTAAGGTTAACGTTTCAAAAACCATTACCAAATACCATTAGATTACATGATGAGCTTATTAAAACCAATTGTGCACCAGTAAGAAACATATTTTATTATGATTGCGAGCCAATAATTTTAAGTGGTCAAAGAACAGAATACCCACTAGCAATAGATTATAAAAATAAGGATTTTTATGAATTATTTGCAATTAACCAAGTTACCGGTTGGTTCAAAGATCATTATCGTGATTATGCATTGTTTGATGGCTTTCATCATCAAGTTACTTATAATAAAAAACAACCATCATATTACTATTATGTTAATCGCTATCAAGAAGCGAATGACGATCAAATTAATTATACCCTTTCCTTTGTTCGTGATGATGAAACAATTGTACATGGTCAAGATGAGATCATATCAATAAAAGCATTATGTAGTAATGGCGATCAAGCACAAAGTTTACGGATTGGTGATATTAATGTTGCTGGCGATGATATTCCGATTGGAGTTAGTTTTAGTAATATTGCATGTCCCACAAAGGCTATGCGACCAACTCTAAACGCGAGTCTTCAATGGACCACAATTTCATCATTAGCTCTAAACTATCATTCTTTACTTAATGCAAAATCATTAAATCAAATATTACAAAATTATAACTTCACTACTTTATATAGCCATCGTGCAGAGAAATCACTCATAAAACTATTGCACAGTATCGTAGGCTTTGAAACCAATTGGATAAGTTATCCTTATGAAGATCTTAAAGTAACAGGTTATGAATCAACTATTTATATAGAGCCTAGTGCATTTAATAATGATGGAGAGATGTATCTTTTTGGTTCGGTAATTGCTCATTTTTATTCTCAATATGCTGCGGTAAATTCTTTTCATTTTCTTAAATTGGTCAATTCATTAACTAGTGAGGTATATCAATGGAAGTTAATGAATATTTAATACCATCTGAAATTGAAAAATTTCAATTTTTCCAACTTACTGAATATCTCTATCGGTATAAGGGTATTGATATTGATTCTCTGTTGAAATTGGCTCCTAAAGCGGATCCTTTACGTTTTGTTGGTGATGCATCATTATCGTTTGTTACGCGTGATATTACGGCTATAACAATGGCCAAAGAGAAGATACAAGTCAAAATTCCATTTAATAATTTGCTTGGTGCTCATTCTCCATTACCTAGTTATTATCTTGATGATTTAGTATGGGAAGATTTACAAGAGGATCCGCGTGTAGTTACCCTACTTAATTTATTCAATCACCGGCTCAATGTTTTTCTCTATAAAATCTGGCGGAAATACCGCTACTTTATTAGTTTTAAACATAATGGTGAGGATGAAGTATCGCAGCGCATGTTTGCCCTAGTTGGTTTAGGATCAAAACGCATTCGCGATTTATTGCTTGTTAATCAAAGTAAGATGCTTTCATATGCAGGTATTCTTGCCAATTCAAGCCGATCACCTCAACTTATCTCGGCCCTTATCTCGCATTGTTTTGAATTATCTTCAGTTAAAATTCAATCATGGCAATTTAGGCGCGTTGAAATTCCTGCTCAGCAGCAAAATAAAATTGGTAAAAAAAATAATATACTTGGAAAAAGCTTTATAGTTGGTAGTCATATGCCTAACTATACTGGTAAATTTATCCTCACCATCGGCGACTTGAGCTTTAAAGAGATGGAAAGATTCTTACCTACTGGTTCTTTATACCATTCTCTTATCAATTTTGTTTCATTTATTTTGCGTGATCAATTAGCTTGGGATTTACAACTAATTTTATCCAATAATCAGGCATCAAGTATGAAACTTGGTACTGATACTAGCTGTTATCTTGGTTGGACAACATTTTTAGGACAGCCACCGAATAATCCATGTGCTTTGCTTACGATTCAGGAATAATTATGAAAACAACGGATACATTAACATTAAAAATATTAAATAATGATAATTTAGCCAGTGGAAAACATGGTACTGCTTTATTTGCCATAGATGGTGGTACAATTGGTAACACTGATGATAACCACTGGTCTATTCAGAGCCAAACACAATCAGTTGAACAAGTTCATGCAAATATTGAAATGATAGATGGTTATTTCTGTATTAGCGCCTATGCACCTAATATACTACTTAACGATATTGATCTCTTTAATAAAAATAAACCGATCCGCTTACAGCATAATGATTTACTTGTTATTGGTGATCTTAACATCAAAGTGCGTATTAATGATAATGGAATCCCAAGACCTGATCCATTAGCGATAAGTCCAGAAAATATCATTTCTAATTATCAAAATCCGCTAAGTGAAATTCTGAATAAAGAGAAAGCGGACTTTAGTGAACCATCCCTAACAAATAAAGTTGAGGCGCCGTTAATTACGCCTTTGCCTGTTGACCCATTAAAAGTTCTAGACTCTGAAAAATCATCGGCGATCTATAATGCATCACCCGAGACATCAGTATTTGATTCGCCGACAGATAATATTTTAGAACAATCTATCAAGTTAAATCCATTGACAGGTCATTTCTTTAATGATGAAAATCGTTTAACAAATGTTGCTATTCAACCCCTTTATCAAGGACTAAGAACGACATTACCCTTAAATAATAGCCAAGAAGCTTATGATGTCCTTGAAGAGATAGGACACAGTATTAAGGCCATAATCGATGGTCTATGTGATCTGCATAACAATCACCTTCATTTGGCAAATAAGCAATTAACGCCAACTGAAGATAATCCATTGTATTTAAATTTAGATTATCAAGAGACGCTAAATTTACTTTATTCTACTGATAAATGCCCTGTGCATCTTTGTGCTCCTTCGGCAATTACTGAAAGTCTAAATCACATTAAATTTCATCATCAGGCTAATAAAATTGCTATTTCTAAAGCGCTTTCAGCATTACTTGAGGCCTTTGCACCAGTAGCATTAAAACAACGTTTCATACGCTATCGTCGGCATTACGAAAAAGGCAATACCGATAGTGAATGGGCATGGAATATGTACAGCAGTTATTACAATGAACTCATTTCGAAACGTCAACAAGGTTTCGATAAATTGTTTTGGGAAATATATGAACAAGCCTATGACCAAAATATTCGTCGCTTAAAAAAAGAGCAAGATCAAAAGGAGCAATGATGAAGTATTTTTGGCTAGCTATTTTATTACTATCATCCTTGATATTAAATGGATGTGAAACTAGTAAAAAAATCTATATGGTTATTTCTGATCCTGGTGTACCTGTAGGCTATCCGGAAAATGAAGCGAGTGAAGTATCGTTTTCGATTCTAGCTGATAAGGATATTAATTTAAATTATAGTGGAGAACCTACCCCTGTTGATATACAACTAATATATCTTAATGAAGAATCAAAAATATTAAATGTTGACTATTATCAAATTGCAACAGAACCATTAGATCAACTGCTTAGCAAAAACTATATTGACCACCAAGATTATACGGTTGAGCCTGGACAATTTAAGATATTAAAACCATTTAAGCTCGATCAAAACACCCAATTCATCGCTGTGATCGCACATTATGCCGACGCTGATAGTAGTGTTGTTCAATGGTTAGACCTGATCAAGGTTGAAAGTACCGGACAAAAATACACATTGTTAATACATGTACGTTCCGACGAAGTTGAAATTAAAAAAACGTAAAGGATTCACTCTATGGCAAGTAAAAACCGCGTTATCTGGAAAGAAGGGATGTCAGTTTCCCCTCAACATTTTCAACAACAACAACGCCACATTGATTATCTCGTTTCATTCAAAAGTGAGGCTACCATAAACTATGGATATGGTTTTAGCCGATTACAACTCGATCTGGAATTGCTTAAATTGGGCAGAATTGGAATTACAGAAGCACTTGGAATTATGCCAGATGGAACATTATTTGAAATTCCTTATCAAGACATACAACCACAACCCATTGAAATAAAACAATTGACCACTAGTGAGAGTAAAAATATCTATTTAGCTCTGCCGATTATGAATGAAGCGCTTAGTGAGGTTGACTCTGCACTTGAACTTTCATCAGACAGTTGTCGTTATAAAAAAACGCCAATACCAGTTAAAGATTTACACACCAAAGGTGGTAGTTATATCCAGTTAGATGGCGCACAGTTAGCACCTAAAATAGTACAAGGTTCTGATGATCTCAATGCCTATACCATTCTACCTTTATGTCGCATTAAAGAACTTAGAACCGACGGTACAATTATCCTTGATGAAGATTTTATTCCAACCATATCTAAAGTTAGGGCAGCTCCGCATTTACAAAATTTCTTAGAAGAAGTTGCTAATTTAGTTGCTGAACGTGCTAGACAACTTTCTGAAAAAATCGGGGCGCCAACTCAACAAGGTGTTGCCGGTATTGCTGAATTTCTAATGCTACAACTTCTTAATGCAGCAAAGCCTCGTTACCGACATCTTGCTTATACTAAAATGGTTCATCCTGAAACGCTCTATTTAATATTAACTCAAACCTGTTCTGAACTTATGACGTTTACTTCAGAATCTAAAATAGCAATAGAGTTCAAACAATATAATCATGATGACCTAACAAATACATTCAAAGATTTAATTTTAGCGACTCGTCAGGCATTAAGTATTGTTCTAACGCCACGTGCTGTTTCTATTCCGCTTAGTGAACAAAATGGTATGTTTATCGGTACTATTCAAGATCAGGAATTACTCAAAACTGCCAATTTTGTATTAGCGGTTAAAACTCAAATACCACAAGAACAATTAATCCGAACTTTTGTACAACAAACAAAGATTGGTTCATCTTTAACTATTGAAAAATTAGTTCGTGTTCAGTTGACAGGTATTCCATTAGTTCCACTATCAGCTGCTCCACCACAATTGCCATTTCACGCCGGCTATACCTACTTCCAACTGGATACTCATGCTCAAAGTTGGGAAGATATTATTAAAACAAATAGCATCGCTTTTCATGTTGCCGGTAATTTCCCCGAGCTTCAATTGCAATTTTGGGCAGTAAGGAGTAAATAATGTCGGAACAAGTTATTCGTCATGGTGCTAATGCTTCTATTCAATATCATAATAAATTGGAGCAATATTCATTGCTTTTACGAGGCGATAATATCAATCCCATTATAGATGCAGCGACACCACTTTTAGGAATGATTCTACGTATTCAGGATCTAACCACGCCGATAACTGATCCTGATTATCTTTATCGACAAATAGTGACAGATATACAAACGATTGAGCAACAGCTCGAACTTAAAAATTATGAACCTGGCTCAATCATCACTTTCCGTTATGTACTTTGTTCCTTTATTGATGAAACTATCATGAGTTCAGAACCTTCATTAGCCAAATTCTGGAGTAAAAAATCCTTGCTCATTCATTTCCATAATGAAGGCTGGGGAGGTGAACGGGTTTTCCAAATTACGGAACGTTTAATGAATGAACCGAAACGTTATAAAGATATGCTTGAATTTATCTACTTATGTTTTGGTTTAGGCTTTAGAGGTCGTTATAAAGTACAAAACCCAAATAGTGACGAGTTTGAAAAATTATTTAGACGCTTAAATGCCCTACTCCAATCGTTAAATGGTGAACCCGCAGCGACATTTCTTAATCTTGGTGAGGTTCAAGCATCAGAATATAAACTACCAAAACAAATCACGAGAAGGCATATCTTATTTTTAACTTGTGGATTAATTTTATTAGCTTATTTCTTCTATTTACTAAGCTTAAATTTACAAAGTGCTGAAATTTTGGAACAACTTAATTTGTTATTAAAATAAATAGGATCGTACTATGATTCATATCGATTTACCGCAACTGATTAAACATCTTAACCCAATAAGTCGTCATATTTTTGAAAATGCTGCTGCTGTTTGTGTCAATTCACAATCAATGGAAATTACAGTGGCTCATTTCCTTTTACAAAGTATTGCAACACCCTTATCAGATGTTAGACAAATTTTATCGAAAGCCAACATTGATCCTGAAAATCTTAAAAACTGTTTAGAAGAAGTACCTTTTGATATTTCTGTAACTTCTTCACCAACACCAAGTTTCTCGCCACTACTCGTCGAATTACTTCAGGATGCTTTTTTACTTAATAGTGCTGAATTTAAAGATACTAATCTACGAACAGGCACCCTTTTGTTAGCTATCTTGCATAGTCCATTACGTTATTTACCCAAATCTGCGGTACAACTACTTTCCCAAATCAATAAAGATCAACTTAAATCGCAATTTTCTATATGGACTAGTGGCTCTGCTGAAAATAGTACACCAACCACACCAACATCAACTAATACTAATCAAGTTGAACAAACTTTATTAGAACGCTATGCCGTTGATATGACAAAGCAAGCTATCGAAGGGAAATTAGATCCAGTGTTAGGAAGAACGCACGAAATAGATCTCATGATTGATATTCTTTGTCGACGTCGAAAAAATAATCCAATTATCGTTGGTGAAGCTGGGGTTGGTAAAAGTGCGCTTATTGAAGGGTTGGCATTAAGAATTGCTGAAAAAAATGTACCTAAACAGCTTATAGGTACCCACATCATGAACCTTGATTTAGGTGCATTACAAGCTGGTGCATCAATAAAAGGTGAATTTGAAAAACGCTTCAAGGGCATTATGTCAGAAGTTATTCATTCCCCTGAACCAATTATTTTATTTATTGATGAAGCTCATACAATTATTGGATCGGGTAATCCTAGTGGTGGTTTAGACATATCTAATTTATTAAAGCCAGCCTTAGCTCGTGGTGAATTAAAAACCATTGCTGCCACAACTTGGAGTGAATATAAAAAATACTTCGAAAAAGATGCGGCACTATCACGTCGTTTTCAATTAGTAAAAGTTAAAGAACCTACCGTTGAAGAAGCCATTATCATCATGCGTGGTCTTCGTAAAATTTATGAAAAATCACATGGTGTATTAATTGATGATGAGGCTTTGATTGCTTCAGCTCAATTAAGTGCTCGTTATCTTTCTGGTCGCCAATTACCTGATAAAGCAATTGATGTATTAGATACAGCCTGTGCACGTGTTTCTATCAATTTAACTTCACCTCCACGTCAAGTATCACAACTTCAAAACCTGTTATACCAATATCAGGAAGAAATTGCTTTATTGGAAAGAGAAAATAGAGTTGGTTTGGGCAACCATGATCAGCGTCTAGTAGAATTAAAGCAACAAATGGAGACAACACAGGAAAATTTAGCCCAAATTCATACTCAATGGCATCAGCAACAAACGATTGTTAATCGTCTAATTGAGTTACGTGCATCACTATTATCGCCGGTCGAGATAGCTAGCGATTCTGAATCACAAGTTAAAAAAATATCTACCAATGAAACAAATTCTGATGAACAAACAAATGAGATAATTGATGACATTAAAAGTGAAGAATCAGTCCTTGATGAGCTTAACCAACTTAGTAATGAATTAATTACTCTACAAAAAGACGGAGTATTAGTTTCACCACATGTAAGCAAGCAGCAAGTTTCCGCTGTAATAGCTGAATGGACTGGTGTGCCACTCAATCGCATTTCTCAAAATGAAGTATCAGTAATCACTAACTTACCTGATTATTTAGGTAAAGAAATTAAAGGTCAAGACTTAGCCATTGCATCATTGCATCGCCATCTATTAACGGCTAGAGCTGATTTACGACGTTCAGGAAGACCATTAGGAGCTTTTCTACTGGTTGGACCAAGTGGTGTTGGTAAAACTGAATCAGTGATTCAAATTGCTGAATTATTATTCGGTGGTCGGCAGTACCTTACTACAATCAATATGTCAGAATATCAGGAAAAACATACCGTTTCTCGTTTAATCGGTTCACCGCCGGGTTATGTTGGCTATGGTGAAGGTGGTATATTAACGGAAAGTATTCGACAAAAACCTTACTCGGTTGTGTTATTAGATGAAGCAGAAAAAGCACATCCTGACGTATTAAATCTATTTTATCAAGCTTTCGATAAGGGTGAATTAGCTGATGGTGAAGGTCGTATCATTGATTGTAAAAACATTGTTTTCTTCCTCACTTCCAATTTAGGTTATCAAACAATTGTCGACTATGCTGACCGTCCTGAAGAAATAAACGATCAACTTTATCAAGAGTTAGCTGCTTTTTTCAAACCCGCATTATTAGCGAGAATGGAAGTGGTACCTTATCTGCCATTATCAAGTGATGTACTGCTAAATATCGTACATGGCAAATTGAAAAAATTAGAAAAGAATCTTTATGATAAATTTCAATCGGAAGTGGTTTTTGATGATGAAGTTTGTGAACAAATTATCCTCAATGCAACGCGTTCAGAAAATGGTGCTAGAATGTTGGAATCTATTATAGATGGACATCTTCTTCCCCCTGCATCATTACAAATACTTAATAAGTTAGCCGCTGGCGAGCCAATTAATTACATTAGGTTTAGTGTCATTGATAACCAATTTACTACATACATTGGTGAACGCGAGGATTCCTAAATATGACAATCTCTTTTGATAATATAAATACTCGCTCTTATACTGCTATCATATTAATGTTATTAATCTTATTTTCATGTTCGCTAAAGGCAGAAGATGATATTACGCAACAATTACTTCAATGCCGTGAAGAAACCTCTGCGTTAATTCGATTAGATTGCTACGATAATACACTAAAGTCTAAATATGGTGATCTGGAGAAACAAAAAAAACCTATTTTCAGCAGTGAGATAGCTGCTCGAATTTTAGCTCAAGAAAAAGAACGCAATAATGAGGATATTGATCATTTCATTAAGAGTGAAGCACAAGGCGCCATATCAAAAGAGATTATTCTTACTATACCAGCTCTAGGAGTAAAGCCACCACGACCGGTATTAGCTTTTAGTTGCTTAGATCATATAACACGTATGCAAATCGTACTTTTTCAACCACAGCCTAACTCATCTCGTCAATTCACACTTAAAACAAATACTAATATAAATCTTAATGTTAGTTGGTTTATTCGAGATGATGGTTATTTACTTGAAAGCAGTCGTGGATTACCTGTTATTTCACAAATTCAACGATTATTTAACGCTGAAACAATCTACATTGAATCCGATAATCCATATATAAACGGACTTTCTTTTAATATTCATAATTTGGCTCAGGAGATCACCCCTTTGCGCCAAGCATGCAGATGGTAATAACACATGGAAATGATTACTCAACATCCGTGGCGTGAAGCTATCAATCAACGTCTTTCACCTGAATACGAGAAAAACCCAATAGCTGCTGATAATAGTGATTGGGAATATATTGAAGGTGAAGCAGCAAAAATCGGTACTAACGGCCACGATACAGTCAATATTGAACAGCTTCAAAATACAATTTTGCAACTTCTCTCAACAGAAACCAAAGATTTTCGGTTATTGGCTCATTTGTTAAATACTTTACAACGCCACGGTAAACCTGAAAATAATCTTCTTGCTATAGTATTACTTACTGAATATTTATCACTATATTGGCAGGTTGCCGCCCCTCAAAAATTAAAAAAACGTATTCTTCAGCTAATTATACAACGCTTTAATTTAGCTAAAAATGACTTTAATAATAATGCTACTGAAGAAGAACGCGAAGCATCAACCACTTATTTTATTCAATTAAAACAACAATTAGAGGAATATTATCCCGAACTTTGTGATGATATTGATATGTTAATTGTAAGCTTCGCTAAAAAACCAGCGAACGCAAGTACATTAGTGAATAAAAATGAAGCAGCGTCCTCGACACCAAAACCGGTTGTTCCAGAAACCAAATCAGAAACAGAATCTCCTTCAATTATAATTGATTCATCTTCTTCGCAAAATTGGCGCAAAACTTTATTAAAGATTGTGGAGTACGAAAATAAAAAAGCATTTGATCAACCGATTGTTTTCCAGTTACGTCGGCATATTGTATGGCTAGATTTAACCATACCCCCAGCAACCGATTGTGTCACCAACGTACCTGCACTTCCAATTGAGAAGACTAATGAATATCGCCGAGAATTAAACCGACCGACTTTAGAACTTTGGCAAAAAATCGAAACGACCATTACTTATTCTCCATACTGGTTTGATGGTCATTATATGTCGGCTTATATTGCAAGAAAATTGGGTTATGTGTTGCTCGCTGAATTAATAAAAAATGAGTTAAATTATTTTCTTGACCGTTTTCCTGAATGTAGGGATTACAAATATAGTAATAATACGCCTTTTGCTGATGAAGAAACCTTAAAATGGTTAAAAAAGGAAATGCCAACTGTTTCCTTAACTGCTGATAACAATAAAGCACTGAATGTGCTTAATGATGAAGGCTTACCGTCAGCATTTCAGTATTTGGAAAAAAATACCTCTAATGAAAAACGTTCACTTTTCTATTCACAATTGCAAGCAGTAGCGTTATTGAATTTAACTGGTTGCCATAAATTAGCATCTCAACAGTTGAATATGTTATACGACGGAGCAAAGGATCTTAGCGTACAAGAATGGGAACCTTCATTCTTTGAACATTGTAAAGAGATACAAGAAAAAATAACTAATAAGGAGTGATTCATGAAGTTATTATCAATTCCTAAACCCAAATTACCTAATATTAGCACAAAAAAAACGCTAGTGTATTCAATTGTTGTGTTATGGGCTATGGCATTGCTATGGTTATGGACGCTAGGAACGGATTTTGAAATTCTGCAAATTAAACCATTCGATTCAATATATAAACGATGGTTAATTACTTTAATTTCCACAGTTTGCCTAATGATATGGTTTACTGTCTTTTTAATCCGTAAGCTCAGAAGATTGAACTCTTTGCAATTACAAATGAAAAAAGAGCAAAAGGATCCTCTCCAAATAGAAATTAATACACAATCTCGCTATTTATCGCGTTGGTTGCTACGGTTACAAAAACAATTAGTTGTAAAAAATTTTCGTTATAAATTACCTTGGTATTTAGTAATTGGTAATGTTAACAGTGGTAAAACTACTTTCTTAAAAGAAGGTTGTAAACTTAATGAACTCTATACCCCAGAAATACCACAACTTGTACATTGCTGGCTAAATGAAAGTGCAGTTATTATTGAAAGTAAAGGTCAATTATTTGAACAAGATAATAATAGTACATTACCTACATTGTATGAGCGACTTTGGAAAGGAATGTTAGAATGGTTAGTTAATGAAAGAAATCGGCAACCCCTAAATGGGATGATATTAACCATTGATATTTATCAACTCAGTACTTTTACCAAAACAGAAAGAGATAATTATATTACTAAGTTAAAAGCCCGGTTAGATGATATAAAAAAAATACTCGATACTCAATTGCCTGTTTATATTGTGCTAACTAAGTTAGATCTATTATATGGTTTTGAAGCTATGTATCAGTCCCTCGACAAGAATCAACGTGAAGAAGTTTTGGGAATTACTTTCACTTATAATGAAGAAAACTGGTTAAATGAGCTTGATAACTTCTGGCAAAAATGGATCTCCCATTTGAATGGGGCTATGCCGGCAATGATGGTTAATAATGTTGATATAAGTCAACGTAGCCAATTATTTACCTTTATACGTCAAGTTTATGGCATAAAAGACTATGTAACCCATATTATTGATAATTGTTTTCTTTCACTAAAAGAAGGATCTTTTGCTTTAAGAGGGGTCTATCTTACTTCATCGCAACAAAAAGGACAGATGGAAGACCTATTTGTCAAATCAGCTTCCTCTCAATACAATTTACCAGAACAAATATATCCAAGTTGGCAGTCTCCCATTTCCCATACATATTTTACTCATAACTTATTAAATTCTTTATTATTTAAAGAAACAAATTTGGCTGGAGAAAATAAAAATTATCATAATCAATCTCGTTATCAACTTTATCGTTGGGGAATATCGTCAGCTGTGGCTACATGTCTTTTAGTTATCGGTTGGCAATATTATTACTTACAAAATTACAATTCTGGTGATGCTGTATTAGTTAAAGCGCAGGAGTATATGCGTATTCAATTACCTGATCAAAAAGACTATTGGGGAGATCTTCAATTACCTTTACTAAATCCGATTAGCGAAGCCACACTAGCATATGGCGATTATCATAGACGTAATCAATATTTATCTGATTTAGGATTATATCAAGGATATAAAATTGGACCTTATGTTGAAAATACTTATCTTAATTTACTACAACAACGTTATATGCCGGCCATTATGAATGGTTTACAACGTGACTTAAATAAAGCGCCCGAAGGAAGTGAGCAAAAATTAGCTATTTTACGCATAATGCGTATGATTGAAGATGAAAGTGGTCGGGATATAAAAATGGTCACCCAATATATGTTATCCCGTTGGAGTGTTAGATTTAATGGTCAAAGTGAACTACAAAGTCAATTACATAAACATTTAACCTATGCGTTAGAGCATATAAAATGGAAAACTTCACGTAATAATAATGATCAGATTGCTATAAACAGTTATCTTCCATTCCAACAAAGTATCAAAGATGCACAAGTTGACTTGCGTAGGATACCCGTTTATCAAAGGGTATACCAAAATCTTCGAGCACAGTCCAAAACGGCTTTGCCTGTTGATTTAAATATTAGAAATCAAATTGGATCTGGCTTTAATGCTGTTTTTTATCCGGAAAATGAAAAGTTATTATATATACCCCAGATTTTAACACGTTCAGGATTAACCAATTATTTTATTCATCAAGATAATCGTTTGATTGAGTTAACTTCTTTGGATAGTTGGGTGTTAGAAATTACACCTAATGTTAAATATAGTGAAGAAGATAGGAAAGAAATACAACACCATATTACTACATTATACTTGAATGATTATATTTCAACTTGGCATGCCGCTTATCATAATATTCATATTAAAAAGTTTGCAAATATCCCTGAAGCAATTTACGCACTTGAACAAATTACTAATGGAGAACAAATTTTCAGACGGGCGATCGAATTACTAAAAGATAATACCTCACCAAAAATTTTAACTGAAACTAAAAATTCTCCGGAAGTCATCAATAACCGTGATTACCAGTTACTTAATTATCTAAATCATGAATTTCGCCAAGAAACAAGTGTTGTTACAGAAGATAATGATCAAGTCAGTGAATTGCAGAATGTCATAAGCAAACTTTCCGAAATGCATCGTTACTTGCTAGCCATCCAAAACTCACCATCACCGGGTAAAGCAGCATTACAGGCCGTACAATTGCGTGTGAATAATAATGGAAGTGATCCTATTTTTGAAGCACAACAATTAGCAAAATCCTTACCTATGCCACTCGGACGTTGGGTTGAAGAATTAGCACAAGAGACTTGGAATACGATTATGGTCGAAGCGATTAAATCACTTGAAATAGAGTGGAATGAAAAAGTCGTTAGTCCATTTAAGCAATTTTTTGCTAATCGTTATCCATTTAATCCAACCTCTAAATTGGATGTACCACTAAGTGAATTTGAACGTTTCTTTGGCTATAACGGTACAATTGATAATTTTTATCAACAAAATCTAAAAGCATTTATTGAAAATAATTTAGGCATTGATAAATCAGGAAAACCATTAATTCGCCAAGACATTATAAACCAAATAAAACTAGCGGAAAAAATACGCCATACTTATTTCACACAACAAGGATTAGGTATGCAATTTTCATTACAACCTCTAGAAATGTCTGGAAATCGTCGACGAGGAATATTGAATCTAGATGGTCAACTTGTCGAATATAGACATGCAGGCAACAATGCCGTTCGTCTAATTTGGCCAAATTCAATGCGTGATAACATTGAAAGTAGGCTTAGCCTAACTGGAGGTGATCGTGCGACGAAATCAATTGTTTACAATGGACCTTGGGGACTCATTCGCTTAATCAATGCCGGCAAATTAACTAATGTTAAAAACAATACTTTTGATGTTCGTTATGATATTGATAATAGTTATATTATTTATCGTATTCATATTGATGAATCCGATAATCCTTTTGCCGGAGGACTATTTAGTAAATTCTCTTTACCATCAACACTCTATTAATTACAAACACCCAGGATAACTCCTGGGTATACCTAGGACAATGGATATGCTAAAACTATTAAAGGTAGGTGACGATCCAAGGAAATACTTAGAATTTACCGAAATACGTAATGAAATTAATAAACTAAGTCACCCCGCAGCAGAACAAGTTGATTTTTCTAATATAGAGTCACTAGCGAAAACGCTTTTTACCAAAAATGGGGTTGATTTACAAACAGCCACCTATCTAACATTTGCTAAAACGCGTCTTAATGGTCTTGAAGGCTTTATGGAGGGGTGTGAAATTATTGCCAAATTAATAACTAATCATTGGCAACAACTATGGCCGACAGATGAAACGGTCCGTATTAATATTTTAGACTGGCTAAATATTCGAGTAGATCAAGAAGTCCGTGATTTTCCTTATACCGTCAATCATATTGCATTACTAATCCAACTGGAACAACCTCTAAAAAAAATAGTAGATAAATTAAAAAACGAACAATTAAAAAAAACACCTAAGATATTTGAATTATTAGAATATCTAAAAAATACAAGAATGACCCTTGAAAAAAGGTTAATGGAAAAACAAAAAGTAGTTAAAAAAGAACCATCAGTATCACTTCCCAAAAAAGAAGAAACAAAAATCTATACATCCCCAATTTCAATACAACCCGTTGCAACGAATTCACCACAAATTCACTATGTGACTAAAATCATCCCAGCGCCACAACAAAAAACATCTCGTTTTAAAGGATGGCATGGTTTAATAATTGGGAGCTTAATGACTGGTATATTGCTATTAGGGATTAATAGTTATTGGCAACATGCTGCTAGACCTGAAAAAGTTGAATTAGCTTTGTTTACCCCATTATCTAAACCGAGTGTATCATTGCTATCAAAATCATATGAATTGCAAATTCAATTTAAACAAATTAATCCAGAAATTTTTCAACAACAACTTCAACAACTTTATACTTTATCACCGCTAGCTACGCGTTATTATGGTGATAATTTAGTTTATATCACTCAAAATCTATGGCCTAAAAATAAAATATCGCAAGATATGGCACAAGATTGGCAGAAATGGTTGGATATTCAGCGTCAAGATCGTTTTATGCGAGACGGATATTACAAAGCCAAACGACAGTTACAAAAACTTGAGGATACGCTAACAAAAGCAGAAGAGCAGAATCAAACTCTCACAATTTCACAGGTTAGATCTGCTATCTATGACATAAAAACTCAATTAGATCGAGAAGTCCCTCTTGAAGAATTATTAAGACAATTATCAGTAACTAAAAACGCGTCACCAATACTCATTAAAAATATTGATGACCGCTTTAATACATTACTCAGTCATTATCATGAACTTCGAAAAGAGAAATAACACAATAACTGAATTATTAAATGTGATTATTGTAAGGCTAAATTTATTCAAATTGAGCTAAAAGGTTTTCTACTGACAATAGATATGCATCATTTTTAACTTTGGTTAATTGGGCTATATCCTCGCTTGTACTATTAATAGAACGCCTTTTATAGGGTTCTTCTTTGTTAATTGATGAGTACATTGCCCACATACCGGTATTAACATCAACTATGGCAAAACGGACTAAATAACGCAGATATTCTGTTGACGATGGAATACTACCCCCGTTATAACCCTCCCATACCCGTGTTTTACTTTCCCGATCTAATCGACCTAATTCCATTTTTCCCCAATAAACAATAATCTTATCTTGTTTAGCTCTTGCGGAAGCCAATCGTAATTTTCTAATAAAGCTATTATTTGATGTAACCGTAGATTGATCATTTTTCTTGAATACTTTAGGTGTATTTTTAGCCTGTGATATACCCGAATAAACTGATACTCGATAATGTTTCATCATGATTTCTTGCATCGTCGTGTCAGGTACGGTTGCGCCTGATTGAACTAATACGATTTTTGATTTAGGCGCTAGTTTAAAAACCTGTGATTTAGCAATTTCTACAGCTGTTCGGATATCTTCTTCACTAATCTCCTGATTTAAATCAATATCTAGAACTTCATATTCGGTTAATTGCATATTTTGCGAATTACCAAGATTTTCAACTCTGGGATAAAAAGGCCGTTTTGTTGGAGAGGAACAACCAGTGAGAATAAGACTGAACAGAAACAAAGATAGTAGGGTAAATAATGGCTGCCAATAATTATGTTGCCGCATGTTGAATTCCTTTTAAAAAAGAGGTTAAACAGGCCAATTAAATTATAAAAATTAACTATGTCCTCGTTATATCTAATTATTCATCAAATGATGAAATTATAATAAAATCAAATATTCAATTTAGAAGTAAATAGCTAAGTAAAAAATCATATATAAATTATTTATGCAAATTTGTTTATTTAATTAGATAACCAAAACATAGTAATATAAAATACATTATAAAGTAAATTAGATAATAAATATCCATTTATAATCAGAGATAACTAATATTTTATTAACCATATAATATTAATAATAAAAATGAGGGAATTATGGATCTTAAAGATTATTTTCGTGATGAATTAGCTTATATAAAAGAACTCGCTCAAGAAAGTTCAAACAACAGCAATATTTTCCATGATTTTCTAACATCTTTTGATAATGAAAATGATATAGAATATTTATTTGAGCATTTTGCTTTTTTAATGGCCAAATTACATCAAAACATTGATGATGCATTTCCTGAAATCACTCAAAATTTATTATCAAGAGTCTGGCCAACGCCAATAAGACCCATTCCCTCGACGTCTATTTTGCAATTCATGCCTAAATCTGCTGATATACACCACTTATCTAAAGGATCGGAGGTTAAAAGCCAGGCGGTTGAAAGTGAAAACTGTATTTATCATACGGTCAGAGATAAAACAATTATTCCTTTAGAAGTGAAAAGTTGCAATCTAGTCAACACACCAAATGGCTGCAAAATAAGTTTGAAAATAAAATGGAAAGGATCATTAACAGAAACCAAAACTTGGAAAACATTACCTATTGACTTTTTCCTAAGCACAAATACACATATTGCTGGTTTTTTACAACTTTGGTTTCAACAATATTTAACTAGCGTAACAGTTATACAAAAAGATAAAACCTTTACACTAAGTCGAGATGTTGTTTCTAATTTTGTACCAGCACCAGAAAAATTGATATTACCTTTAGAACAGCCATTATTCTGGCGCTTACAATTGCTACAAGAGTACTTTTATCTACCTCATGTTAATGACTTCCTTACCATTAATCTTCATAATGAATTATTCGAAATAGAACTTGATGAAGATAATACATTTACCATAGTATTCCAATTTAACGAACCATTAATTACGGTATTGCAGCTAGATAATACAAATTCTTTTTTAACTAACTGTGTACCAATTATTAATCTATTTAAAAAAACAACTCCACTATTAAATTTTGAACCGGGAAAAAGTAGTTATACTTTAAAATTAGCCAATAACAATAATATATATCAAATAAATGAAGTCTATTCCCCTTTAGAACCAGCAAAACAAGTGCAACGCGGTGAAAAAGAAAAATATATTGCCATAACAGAATTTGCGACTAACAGTTTCAGTCAAATACGTAATATTTATTATCAAAGCATGTTCAAAAATAGTGTTACAGGAAAAGTTAAAAGCGAAATTACTTTTATAAATAGCCAAGGAGAATCTTTTGACGATTTTTGTCATGAGAACTTTATATGTAATGTAACGGCAACTAATGGTGATAAAGTTAATATGTTAAACATTAATGATATTTACTTACCCACACAAACAATTAGTAGTAGCTTAGCTTTCAAAAATATCACGAAACCGACCACAGAAATCCCGCCAATAGTAGACAGCTATCAACACTGGTCCATTATTTCTCATTTATCTTTAAGTACAGTATTTTTAAAGAACATTGATGCTATTAAACAACTAATATCCGATTTAAATTATCATGGCTATTTGAACGCACCATTAAAACTAAAACAAGATAAAGCACTTGATGGTATTGTAGACGTTAAAACAAGACCGATTGATTGGATTTTCAATTGTGATATGCAACGCGGTATTGAGATGATCATTACACTTGATCCGAAATGTTTCGAAAATGAAGGTGAAATGTATCGATTTAGTTTGATGCTAACTAATGTATTTCCTTTTTGCGTCACAAGTAACAATTTCCTGATGGTTAAAATCATTAATTTGGATACACAACGTGTTTGGGAATTAGCACCAATACATGGTAGCAGAGAACAAATATAGAGTATAAAATTACAGTTAACTATTCTTTCATAACTAACCGCTTTTAAATAAATTAACTGTTTTTTGGATTTTATTAAATTTTACTCAATATTTTCTTAAAAAATATGCTATTTTTTAGATAGTTATTAAACAATATTTATTACATTTTATTTGTTAAATGACATTATTTATCACACTTTTAGTTGAATCTTGAAAATCATTGAATTGTCTAAAAAAATAGCTTATTTTATGCTAACCGCTTATCTTTATTAAAGAATAACCAAAATAATAAGGAATACTTGGCAATTATGATAGAAGAGGTTTTGATTGCAATTAACAGATTGAAAAGTGAATTTTTTTGTAACCTATTAACGATAATCGTATTAGTTAATTACTATAGTGTTTTAGGTTCTAATACTTATAAAAATAATAAATGTTTAACCAATGAAAAATTTAAGTTAATTTTAACATCAATAATCTTTAAAACTGCTCGACTTCTATTTTGTTTTCAACGACCTATGTGGTATTCCGGTTTAAAAGATAGAATAGATATAATATTTAGCAACTTTTACCAATACATTGAACAACCAGTTTCACTGATAAGCATTCAATATATTAATACGCTTAAAAATAAAGTAATTGAAATTAAGAATGATCTTTTAAGAATTTATAAGCAATATAGTTTTAATCGTGTGTTAAACCTCATTTTAGATTTTGCTAGAAAAAGATACGATTTTTATTTAACTTATTCCTCAGACCACTATCAACGCTTCACTAACTTTAGTCGATTTAATTTAGTATAAGGTATAAATAAACTGTTTATTAATCAAAGTAATAGGTCTTAAATAATAATTCAATTATCGCAAAAAGTGAAAAAGACAAGTTTAAATGGTGACATAAATCTACAAAATAATAAAAGAAAATTCAAATATGAAAAAATAAAGGCGGTTTTATGTATTTTAATGAAGTAACATCAATAACTTGTAGCCCTTGGGACAGAGATGCTAGTATGGATACCAAAATTATCTTTGGCGCAAGAAGATTAGAAAATATATTAATACGCAGAATACCCAAAGATGGTTTAAATACGGGTCACTATTGGATAGAAATTATCCATGAAGATGAAGAAGAAATGGATGAATTTTTTGTCCAAGCCCAACAACAAGGTTTAAAAGAAAAAGATTTCATAAAACTTGGAAAAAAAGCAAAGAAAATAAATGGCTTTCGTGAAAGTTATGGCTGGTATCCCATATCGGATGATTTTTGGCGGAATTTTAGTATTCTAGGTGCTATCACAATTAATTCAAGAGCGATTTCTAATCAAGGATGTTTTAATGGTGATCACGAGGATAGACGCGAAAAAGATGAAGATCTTAAATTAGATCATACATTAGTAAGAATCGCGGGTAGGAGTGAAAGTAATAATGAGTTATCTAAACTAGCATTCGATTGTGGTCAATACCGACGATTTATAGAACCGACGCCAATTAAAATCACCTCAAATCCTTATTTATTACCAAATGATACGCGAACTGAAGAACAAGTAATAGATGAAATTAGAGACTATGTTAAACGATTCAAAGAAACTGAAAATGAAGAATGGAGTTGGAATGGCGATGGCTTTGATGAAACGAATTGTCATACATTATTGTTTCTAATATTAGCACACTGTAATTTAGCTGATCCCGAATGTATCGGTTTAGATCTGGATAAACATTTTAGAGATTATAAAAAATCCTTAGACGATGAAGATGATTCTGATCTAGATGAAAAATTCAAGCAACGAAAGGAATTAATGAACAGACTATTTAAAATATCCGATTTAGCGAATTTTAAAATATAACAGTTTAATTATATTTGAAATGATTAAGGATTATATGAAGACTTTTCAGAAAATTTGTTTTTCATTTTTTATAGCATTTATACCAATAAATAATTTACCTGTTATAGCGGAGATAACAATGGATGAACTATCTGTAATTATTACGAAATTAAAAGATCAAGCAATAGAACCTCATAAAACCTATTACCAACTTAATTTTAGTGGTTTTATTGATATAAAAAACAGTTTTCCTGAAAAGTTATTTTCATCAATTAGTAATTCATTAGAAACTGAACCAAGTATGTACTCTACTGCTACACAAGATATTTCCCAAGTGAAATTGAACGATAATTATCAGTATAGTGATATAGTTAAAAGAAGAAGAAATATAATCGAAATATTATACCCATCAGAGACTTTTCAAACACTGGAAGATGGTGTCCATTTCTATATTTTTGATCAAGATAATCAATTACAAAAAAAAGATAATTTTGGAGATTTATTCGAATTACCGGCCTATTTACGTGTCGAAAAGAAAAATGGAAAAGTAGTAAGCATTCAAAAACGACCTTTAATATCAATCAGCCATTATACCTATGAATACTGGCCAAATAGAAATATCAAACATTCAACAACTGAAATATACGATAACTATAATAATGTTATATATTTTAATGAAATATCTTATGATGAGCAGGGAAAAAGGATAAAAGGCAAGCAAAAAAATCTATTAACCCAACAAACCATGCATTATACAAATATCCGTAAAAATGGCATTGAAAAAATTGAAGAGTATTTTGATAATAACGGCATCAAAACTAACCATGTCATTTACTACGATAATCCTATGCCTTCCCCGCGCATTGAAAATCAGTTATTAAATGATAATGGTGACATAATAAAAACAATAACTAATAAACCCGAAGAGATATTTGATTCTAGCAAATATTTAGATGAGACTTATCCTTATAACTCACTAATTATGGATATCGAAAAAACCGATTACGTTCTAATCAATAAACTATTTAAACATACTTTCGACAATAACACGGCTAAATGGGATAACGAAGCAATAATGCGAGCTAACTATTTAGGAATTAAAGCAAATCAAATTTATTACCACAAACTCCCCTATCCAAAATTTTTAAATGACCGTTATAAAAATTTCCCTCATCAAAAACCATTAACTTTAATTGAGGCAGAAAATCAACAACCGAAAAATGAATACAGTGATCTTATTAAAGTCGAAATTGGTGATAATTTACAATACAGGGAAGTTATACATGAAGTGTGGCAACAACGCCCTATTAATTTAACTTTAGATCAATTTAAATCATTAGAGAACGGTATTCACTTTTTTGAAATAGCTGAAGATCAACAATTAAAACAGTTAGATAGTGCTGAACAAGCGATTGAGCGTCCAAGTTATATTCGGGTTGAAAGAGTGATGGGAAAAATTATATCCGTAATCCAAAAAACACGAATTATTAAAATGTTAAATGAATATGAGTATGAGAGTAATAATATAACAAGAAGTCAACATACGGTACTCGAGAGCCCTGTTTATCAAAATATGATAATAGAAACTACATATGAAAGTGGGAACTGCATTCCAAATCAGCAAGAACTTAAAAATGCTAATGGCATCGTTATCAGGATGTTTGAACGCGTTAATAAAGAAAATATCTCCGCAACTTTGGATAAATTTAATGATGAGGGTATCAAAACACAACATATTGAATTAATTAAGTCAGAGATAAAACATCGCCATTATATTAAAACTCAATTTTTTGATGGATTAGGCAATATCTTACTTACCATTGATGAGTCAAAGAAAAACGAAAATAATAAAAACAAGTTAAAATGGTTAGATAACGATGAACCACAACCCTATGATAATCTACCTTTTATTCCTGATACTTTTGAAACAGTTCTTTTGGATACGCTTATAAGGCAACAACGGTTAGATAATAATAATTAAATAAAGAAAGCAACAAGTCGTGAAAATAAAAGAAGTTAAACTATTATTTGTATATAGTGGGTTAACTTCATATTTTTAATCTAAGTGCCCAGTAATAAATTTAAAAATGAAACAGCAAAAAAACTCTGATCACTTAAATATAAATTACCATATTCTACTATACAAATAAAATGTCATTATTTTAATATTAACTGTTGCCTAAAGGATACTTTATTAAGTGTTAAAATTAAATAATTCACTGGTCACTTTATTTATTACCTAAAAGATATGGTAGAGTATATGTCTGCTCAATTTATAGATTAAAGTAAAGCCAAAGCAAAACTAAAAAAATAAACTGTTTTTACACGAATAAAATCTATTGCAATGGTGTACTTGCAATAAGTATTGCATAACCCAATTAATAGAAGTTTTTAACGTTAATTAGTAATATCTGAAAAATTAGCAACAATATGAAGTTGTATTGGTTATGGATTTATCATAATTATTGAAAAATACACCATCAATACAATTTGAATTAATTTAGGTCGCAATGTATTAAGTAAAAACTTATTATAAATCAATCATATTAATGATGAAATATATCTGATCGTATATTAAGCAATAATGATTATAAAGGAAATAATATGTGGGAAAAAAAAACCATTCGTGAATTACCTCCACCGAGAACAATAAAAATCTGGCACTGGTTATGTATTATGTTATTTGTATTTGTCTGTAGCTTATTAAGCATAATATTTATTTTCCCTCTTCAAGTTAATAATAATACTCTATTTATTGTAATTCTTTTCTGTATTACCTCTGTGATAACAGGAATACTCTTTAGTGTTCGGGTTTTTACCTATTATTTAACATTAGAAAAAGTTAAAACTTGGGATGAACAAATAAAGTTTTATGATAAACAATGGCAACAGTGGTCAATGCAATCCTTAGCTGTTTTAAATAGTGTGATAATTACTCCATTAAATTCATCTATTGATGATTTCCTAACTAATCAAAGTGAAATGAAATGTGCTGCTAATAAAGCATTTTCTTTTGATAATAATGATCAAAACTTTTATCTTGAATCTTATGAATGGATCTTTGCTAATTTAGCGGATAGCTTAGAGCTAATTGACCCTAAATGTGTACTAACAGTCATATTATTTAGTTTTCCTGGTGAAAAAACTGAAAAAGAAAACCTAATACGCAAAGCATATAAATTGATTAACGGTAATCTGACAATTGAGTTTTTTCATGAATCGACTTTAAGTAAAGAGCCATTTAATTTTGATACGCTTATTGATGATGAAAATCCTGGTCTTTATTTAATTATTACCGATAACACTGAAACAACGGAAAGTTCTCAATTTATCACAGCCTTATTGCTCGCAAATGAATCATTGTATGAAAATCGAACTCATTTAAATCCACAAAGTTATATTTTAAGATCGATGTTAACAACAGAAAATGAGTACCCTGCTGCAGTAGCACAAATGCATGAAATACAACCTGAGTTTAGTGTGATTAAACAGATTTGGTACAGTCAGATCGATCAAAAAATAGTTACAAAGATACAGATTTTACTTTCGGACTATGGTATCAAACTTAATGAATCTGATTCGCCAAATTCACATTTGTTAGATACTTATTTAGGATACCCAAATAAAACTATAGGTTATTGGTTAGTTCTTGCATTTACAGCACAAGCAGCTAGTAGAACACAACAAACACAGCTCATGGCAACAAGCGTTGTGGACAAACTCTTATTAACAATTGTGACATCTAGTTTAAATAATAATTAAATAAAAGAATAAATTTGGTTTAAGGCAATGGTACGTTCGCCTTAAACCATCTTCATTACCAACTTCCTGATGCACCGCCACCACCGCTGCGACCGCCACCACCACCACCGAAGCCTCCACCAAAACCACCGCCGAATCCTCCGCCAGAATTTCCACCACCAAAGGGACCACCGCCACCACCAGAGCCTCTAATACTAAAGATGCCATAGATGATAGTGCTGACGACAAAAACTAAGAATAAAATTGGCATCGCAATTGAAAATGGAAAGCCTAAAAATAATGAAAAGCCTCCAGTTGATAAACCATTCAATGCACCGATCAGCGGTCCTCGTAATTTACTGGCCTTTTTTAGATAATTTAACGGTATTATATTGCCAATCAGGACACAAATAACAAACGAGAAAGCAGCATAATTGAAAAGTTGCCGACCTGAATCTCCACTTAGTACATCCTGTATTTGTAAATCCTTAGGCGAATTTTGGCGATCGTTATTAGTTACATCCTGCGTCAATTGACGAATCATCTCCGTTAGTCCATTATCAATCCCTTGATAATAATTATCCTGCTTAAATTCTGGCGTAATGTTGCGATTAATAATCAATTTTGCCTTTAGATCTGGTAAATCTCCTTCTAAACCATAACCGACCTCAATACGTATTCGGTGATCATTTTTCGCTATGAGCAATAATATGCCATTATCGTTGCCTTTTTTGCCAATTTTCCATTTCTCAAATACGCGAACGGCATAATTTTCAATCGGTTCATCAGACAGTGTCGGTATCATGAGAACAGCAATCTGGGCACCATCTTTTTTAACATTCTCGTATTGTATGATTTTCTGCTCTAGAGCCTTTAACTGTGTTTCCGTCAATGTATGAGTTGTATCAACAATACGCTGACTAAATGTTGGTATGGCAGTATCACCATAAGCCAAATAGCTTAAAAACAGTAAAGCAAACAACAAAATGTGGCTTAAACGATTCATCATTAATCAAAATTGATAGTTGGTGCAGTCGAAATTTGTTTTTGGTTTTCGACACTGAATTGTGCTTTCGGTTTCAAATCAGAGAACATTGCAATAAATTTGCCCGGAAAACGCCTAATATAGCTATTATAAGTTTGAATCATATCAATATATCGATTTCTTGCTACAGTGATTCGATTTTCAGTACCCTCTAATTGTGCCATTAAATCTTGGTAAAGTGAGCTAGCTTTAAGATCAGGATAATTCTCACTCACAGCAATTAAACGGCTTAATGCTGAACTTAACTGTTGTTGCGCTTCTTGGAATCGAGCGACAGCTTGGGGATCAGATAATTGATCGGCATTAATCTGAACTGAAGAGACCTTCGAACGTGCCTGTGTCACTTGAACTAACACGTCTTTCTCGTGATTAGTATATCCTTTAACAGTATTAACTAAATTAGGCACTAAATCAGCACGACGTTGGTATTGATTAAGCACTTCTGACCAAGCCGCCGAGACTTTTTCATCATTAGACTGTACATTATTATAGCTGCTAAAAAAATATATTCCACCTATAACAATTAACACAATAATTACTAGAAATAACTTAGATTTCATGATTTACCCTTCCCCAATTTTATGGCTAATTTAAGTGGTTCGAAATGCTATATTATATAAAGTATAATATAATTTATTGATTAATAAAGATAATTTTAAATTCACCACTAATTATTTATGAATTAGTGATGAATTCATTAAACTTTAAGATTAGTTCTTAAAGGAATGTATAGGAGCTGGAATACGTCCGCCACGGTGGATAAAATCGACAGAACTAAAAGGATTAACAGGCATAATAGGTGCATGTCCGAGTAAACCTCCAAATTCAATGTTATCACCCACTTGCATACCCATCGCTGGAATAATCCGAACCGCAGTAGTTTTGTGATTAATGACACCAATGGCTGCTTCATCAGCAATTATGGCAGCAATTGTCTCTGCCGGTGTATCACCAGGAATAGCAATCATATCTAAACCAACGGAACAAACACAAGTCATTGCTTCAAGTTTTTCCAAGTTCAAAGAACCTTTATTGACAGCATCTATCATTCCGGCATCTTCAGATACTGGGATAAAAGCCCCACTTAAACCGCCCACGTGCCCACAAGCCATTACTCCGCCTTTTTTCACAGCATCATTTAGCATCGCTAGTGCAGCGGTAGTACCATGCGTACCAACCACTTCTAACCCCATCTCTTCCAAAATATGAGCAACTGAATCACCAATTGCCGGGGTCGGAGCTAACGAAAGATCAACAATACCAAACTGGACACCTAAACGTTCGGAAGCCTCTTTACCAACTAGTTGACCCATTCGTGTAATTTTAAAAGCAGTTTTCTTAATAGTTTCTGCAACGACATCAAATGATTGCCCTTTAACTTTTTCAAGTGCTCGTTTAACCACACCAGGACCACTTACTCCGACATTAATTACACAATCTGCTTCACCAACCCCATGAAAAGCACCTGCCATAAATGGATTATCTTCAACAGCATTAGCAAAAACTACTAGCTTAGCACATGCCATACTATTATTATCGGCAGTTAATTTAGCTGCTTGTTTAATTACTTCACCCATCCGTTTGACCGCATCCATATTAATACCTGTTTGGGTCGAGCCAACATTAACGGAAGCGCAGACCCTTTCGGTTTGTGCCAATGCCTGTGGAATAGAGTCTATTAAAATTTGATCACCTTTGTGAAATCCCTTTTGTACTAAAGCTGAAAAGCCACCAATAAAATTCACGCCCACAGCTTTTGCTGCTGCATCTAAGGTTTTAGCAAATTCAACATAATCTTTATCATCACTAGCACCAGCAATTAATGAAATAGGTGTTACAGAGATGCGCTTGTTAATAATTGGAATACCAAATTCTGAAGAAATTGCCTCCCCTACACTGACTAAATTCCCGGCTAAACGCGTTATTTTGTCATAAATTTTTTGACGAGCCTTTGCACCATCACTATCAATACAATCTAGTAATGAAATACCCATAGTGATTGTTCTTATATCTAACTTTTCTTCTTCGATCATTTTGATCGTTTCTAGAATTTGTCTGGTTTCCATGATTGATTACCTTGTAATTTATTTATAGTCGGTGCATTGCATCAAAAATCTCTTCACGCTGTAGATTAACTTTTACTTTCAATCTATCACCTGTCTCCGTCAGTATTTGTTTTATTTCATCAAAAGGACGATCAACTTTACTCAGATCTAATAACATAATCATGGTAAAAAAATCACCCATGATAGTTTGAGAAACATCAAGAATATTAATATTTAATTCATAAAGCTGCTGACTAACACCAGCAATAATACCTGTTTGGTCTTTTCCTATAACAGTTAAGATGGTTTTCATATGATGCTCCGTATAATTATTAGGCAATTTAAATATTTTTATCAATTGGTTATAATAACATCTTCAAAAATTAACTAAATAGTAGTAGATTGGCTATTAATAAAAATTATAACGATAAACCCTCACATAAAGGTCAATAATTATGGTGACATTTGATAAATCAAATAAATTAGATCATGTTTGTTATGATATTCGCGGTCCAATTTTGGAATATTCCAAAAAGATGGAAGAAGAAGGGCAAAAAATTCTAAAACTCAACATTGGTAATCCTGCGGTATTTGGTTTTGATGCACCAGATGAATTACTCGTTGATGTTATTCGTAACCTTCCTACTTCACAAGGTTATTCTGATTCGAAAGGCTTATATTCGGCACGTAAAGCGATTATGCAAAAATATCAAGCTGTTGGTATTTATAGTATCGATGTCGAAGATATTTATATTGGTAATGGTGTGTCGGAATTGATTGTCCAATCTATGCAAGCATTATTAAATACCGGTGATGAAATCCTAATACCAATGCCCGATTATCCACTTTGGACAGCCGCCGTGAGTTTGTCGGGTGGTAAAGCGGTTCATTATGTATGTGATGAAGAACAAGACTGGCAACCTGATTTAGCTGATATTAAGCAAAAAATCACTCCTAAAACGAAAGGGATTGTGATTATAAATCCGAATAATCCAACAGGTTCTGTCTATAGTAAAGAAGTTTTGTTAGAGATTGCTGAAGTTGCTCGTCAAAATAACTTGATTATCTTTGCTGATGAAATTTATGACAAAATACTCTACGATGATGCTGTACATCATTCAATTGCTGCACTAGCTCCTGATTTATTTATAGTCACAATGAGCGGATTGTCTAAAACATATCGTGCAGCAGGATTCAGACAAGGCTGGATGGCATTAAGCGGACCGAAAAAACATGTAAAAGGGTATATTGAAGGATTAAATATGTTGTCTTCAATGCGTCTATGTGCCAATGTACCATTACAACATGCAATTCAAGCTGCTTTAGGTGGTTACCAGAGTATTAATGAATTCATTGTTCCCGGTGGACGTTTATATGATCAATGTAAATTAGCGTGGGAACTGCTTAATGAAATTCCTGGAGTGAGTTGTCGTCGTCCGAAAGGAGCATTGTATCTGTTTCCTAAATTAGATGTGAAAAAGTTCAATCTACATAATGATCAAAAATTAGTACTAGACTTTCTTATCCAAGAAAAAGTGTTACTGGTACAAGGTACAGGATTTAACTGGCATAAACCTGATCACGTTCGAATTGTCGCCTTACCTCATACCGGGGCATTAGAAGATGCTATTCAACGTTTTGCCCGCTTCTTATCTAATTATCGTCAATAAATAAAGTTGAATATGATTTATTTAATATAAAAAATAACCGCCAATTTGGCGGTTATTTTTTAGTTAGGTTAGCATAATTAATTTAGGGTAAATATTATTGCATATATCAAGATCACAGGCTTGATAAAACCCTTTGTAATTCTGCTGCATTCTGATATGGAGTCAGGCCTTTAACGTGATTAAGTTCTTTATCAGGTTGATTACCTATTACTTCTGATGCAATAGTTAATCCGTTTTGTTGAATGACTGATTGTTTAAAAAACTCAATAACATCATTTTTAGTCAATAGTTTAAATTGCTCAATTGATTTTCGTTTAGTATCAAATTTAAATAGTGAATCATAGTAATCTACATAATAGTCACCAAATTCTTCATAAAATGTCTGTGCAGGCATCATCCATTGATTCAATATAGATTGCTTATAATTATCAAATTCAGCATCCGATAATGCATTTAGCCTTTCCAATATTACTGGATAGAAGGCTTGATAACGTTCATTCAAATAAGCAGGATCATGTTCATTACTTTGAATTAAGAAGCCAATACCACTACTGTTACTAATATCAAATGAAAAAACAGATACGATATACCCCAGCTGTTCATTACTACGTAATTGATCATAAAACCAAGGATAAATGATTTGAGATAATAACATACTAATATTTCCGCTAGCTATTTTATCATAGCCCTTTGGTACAAAGCCCATAAATAATGCATTGTCTGAACTCACTGCATTTTGAGTTATGATAGCATTAATTTGATGATTAATATCCCATGTTGAATCCGGATAATATTCTATATCAGAATTTAAGTGGTTTTTAACGGTCTTATATAATTCTAGTGCTTGTTGATCAGATAAATTACCAAAAGTAAGCATGTAAGGCACTGAATTGGTTAAGAGTTGTTGGCGAAAATTTTGTAAATCTTCAACTGTCACCGTTGAAATGGCTTGGCGTTTATCTTTACGATTAAAATAAGTTTTTCCTGTTATTGCATAAATTGGCTGCATTGCTAAGCTATTACTATTAGCATGATCAGCTTCATCTAATCTTTCTAAATACCAAGATTTAGCTAATGCTAAATCTTCTTCTTTGATATCAAAAGTCCGATAAGTTGCTAGCGTGGCTTCAATTAAAGCTAAAATATGTTGATTAAAACCATTGGCAGTTATTTCAATACCTGAGTCGTTAAATGTTCCAATAAATATACCTGCAACATCAGCTTGAAAATTTAGGGTGGCTAATTGACGTTTGACTAAATAATTTAGTGTAATGAACATCACCTGATTTTTAACATTATCATCAACAAAATTATTCCGTAGAGATAAAATAACAGCAGCTTTAGGATCTTCTGCAAAATACTTACTAGCAAAATGGAAATAATTACCTTTTGGATTAAAAGGCTGATTAATCAATTGTTCTTCTTTAGTAGGTTTTTGATCGATTTCAAAACGATCTGGAATATAAGGGTTAAATAAAGGAAGCGAAAATTGAAGTTGATCTGCTTCTTTCATGATTTGATTAATTTGAGAAGTCGATATATTTTCTATTTGATAAGGTACGTCAAGGAATTTAGCTCGTTTATCTGTTTTCTGATTTGGTGCAATAAACCAAATTCGTGCATTTTTTAACGTAAGTGATTCCAGTCTTTGTTCGATCGCTTGTTTGTTAAAATGATTGGCAACATAATCCGCATCTAAAATATGTTGGGTCGGATATAACAACATCTGATCAGATAAATATTCAACATATGACATATCTTGGGTTATATCTGAATATTTGAATTCAAGTGCTAAAACCTTTTGCAATTCATCATAATATCTTTTATCAATACCTTCTTTTTTTAACAGCTTTAAATAACTAAAAATAGAGGCCAACACTCGATCCCTTTCATCAAGTCCATTATCTGTTAAGTTAACATAAATGCTAAAAACACCACTTGTTCCATATCGAATAGGATCATTATAAGCATTGATCGATTCAATTAAACCTTGTTTTTGCAATTTATCAAATAAGGTATTAGGGCTACGATTTCTAATCATATAGCCGATATACTCATCACTTTTATCCGCAAACTTATCCAGATTATTTTCAATAGGAAATTGAATATATAATACTTTTTTAGGTTGGGCGGGTTCCATATAAATTATTTTACCCACATTTTCCTTTGTAATTGCTGATTGATTTATTTTTTGGATTTTATTTTTGTTTACCTGAATTCTGCCAAATGTTTTTTCAGCCAGTTGAGCTAAATCGTTTAAAGATTGATTACTATATAATACCCCGCTCATTATATCAGGCAGGTAATATTTATGATGAAAATCGACTAACTCTTTATGTAATTGACTATTGGGTTTATCGCTTAAGGTTTCTAAATTACCTCCGGAAAACATTGAAGCCGGATGATTTTGATTAATTGTCTCAGCATCAGTCTGAAATATACGAAAACCATCATTAGATCGTGACAGTGTGAATTCAGAATTAACGGCATTACGTTCTTTATCGGCATATTTTGGATCAAATAATGGTTCAGATATCGCATCAGCTAAGCGATCTAATGCCCCTTCAAAAGCGCTATTTTCTACGTCAAAATAAAAAGATGTACGATTTAATGTAGTACTTGCATTATAACTACCTGCATGAGCACTCAAATATTCTGAAAAATCTGAGGGATTGGGATATTTTTTAGATCCCATTAATACCATATGTTCGGTATAGTGAGCCAGTCCTTGCTGTAATTTAGGATCGTATAATGAACCAATCGGTAATGCTAATGCACCTAATGATTTCACTGCTTTTTCGTCTGAGATTAATAGCACATTTATTCCATTGATCAGTCTTATAACTTCATATCGACGATCATCTCGCTCGCTTTTATTAATTTCAACATTCGAGACGCTATAAGATTGCTCAGTTGCGAAAACAAGCAGAGGTATGGAAGAAAGTAAACTAGCAAAGCACAGAAACAAACATCGACATAGTTTTTTCATTTACACTATCCTAAATAATTTTAAAAAATATATGGGGTTAATTGTATTTATCGAATTACCATAAGCTATCATACCACTATGATTTTCGGTTATACTAATAAAACAGTAATAAAAATCTTTAAGTCGCTTTCGTGTTTAAAAACTAACCTTAACAACCACCTATAGATTATACAAAAAATACCCCATTTGTAATTAAATAGTTAAGATCGATTTTTTTATCGGTAACTTATTGTCGCGATAGCATGAAAAGTTGTGACATCGTTTTAAAGAAATAATATTAAAACCATTAGATATCTATCTTACTACATAATTAACTTGATAGATAATCGTTGCCTTCCGTAATGTAATAATGTAGAGAACACGTTAAGAACTACATGACTAACTCATTAAAGTGAGCAATATTAATGATGAATAATACGCTTTAATTTTGATATTGTGAGAGTATGTTGTTAGATTGAATTTATAGCAATTTAATAAGTCTTCAAGTAATAATTGGCATAAAAAAGATAATACATCTTGTTGCATATAATGTTATGAAACAAGATGTATTCCTAATTTAGAACATATTTAGAATTTGCTTAGATTAAACAATTCCAATTAAAAAATGCTAATTAATGTTCACGCGTTTTTCTAAATACTACATCTGGATAACGCTCTTGCGTTAAATTTAGATTTACTAAACTTGGGGCGATATAGCTTAAATTATCTCCACCATCTAAAGCTAAATTAGCTTCACATTTACGTTTAAACTCTTCCAATTTTTTAACATCATGACACTCAACCCAACGGGCAGTAGTCACATTTATTGGCTCATAAATTGCTTCTACATTATATTCTGATTTTAGACGAGCAACTACCACATCAAACTGTAATACCCCAACCGCACCAACAATGAGATCATTATTCATTAAAGGTCGGAAAACCTGTACAGCACCCTCTTCTGATAATTGAACCAAACCTTTTAGTAATTGTTTTTGTTTAAGTGGGTCTTTTAAACGAATGCGGCGAAACAGTTCTGGCGCAAAGTTAGGAATACCAATGAATTTAAACTCCTCACCTTGACTAAAGGTATCTCCAATCTGAATTGTACCGTGGTTGTGTAAACCTATAATGTCGCCGGCATAAGCCTCTTCAACATGCTCTCTATCACCAGCCATAAAGGTTAATGCATCTGAAATATTAACATCTTTACCTAAACGGACATGACGTAATTTCATACCTTTATCATACTTACCCGAAACAATTCGCAAAAACGCTACTCTATCGCGGTGTTTTGGATCCATGTTTGCTTGTATTTTAAAGACAAACCCACTAAATTTTTCTTCCTGCGCCGTTACTTCACGTTTATCCGTTTGGCGAGGTTGTGGTGCTGGAGCCCATGCAGTTAAACCATCAAGCATGTGATCAACACCAAAATTACCTAAGGCTGTACCAAAAAACACAGGGGTCAATTCACCGTTTAAAAAAGCATCTA